>NZ_MAXF01000001.1 GCF_001704635.1 Streptomyces sparsogenes
CCGACGTGGAAGCCCTGGCCCACGCCCTCGCCCGCCTCCACACCCACACCCCCGTCGACTGGGCCCCCTGGTACCCCGCCGCGTCCACGTCCCCCGCCGTCGACCTGCCCACCTATCCCTTCCAGCGCCGGCCCTACTGGCTGAAGCCCGCCCACTCCGGGCCCACCGCCCCCGGCGCCACCTCTCTCACCCACCCCCTCCTCGCCGCCACCGCACCGCTCGCCGACGGCGGTGTCCTCCTGACCGGGCAGGTCCCCGCCGCCGACCACGAGGGCTGGCTCACCGAGCACACCATCGCCGACGCCGTCCTCCTGCCCGCCACCGCCCTCCTCGACATCGCCCTGCGCGCCGCCGACCACACCACCACCCCCCACGTGGACGAACTCCTCCTCCAACAACCCCTCACCCTCGACCCGGACCACCCCCTCTCGCTCCAGGTCATCGTCAGCCCCCCTGACGACAGCGGCCACCGCACCCTGGACATCTACGCCCGTTCGCAGTCCGCTCCCCCAGCGGAGTGGACCCGCCACGCCACCGCGACCCTCACCGACGAGCCCGCGGCCGAGCCGCCCATCGCCGAGGCGGAGGCGGCCTGGCCTCCTCCGGGAGCCGAGGCCGTCGACGTCACCGGCTTCTACGACCGCGCCGCCGCGGACGGCTACCACTACGGGCCGAGCTACCAGGGCCTCCGAGCCGTCTGGCGCCACGGCGACGACCTCCTCGCCGACATCGCTCTGCCCGGGGCCGACAGGTCCGACCACACCGCCGACTCCCTGGCCATCCATCCCGCCCTGCTTGACGCCGCGCTCCACCCGCTCCTCGCCACCGCCGACAATCCGGATGGCGAGATATGGCTCCCCTTCAGCTGGAGCGGCGTCACCCTCCACGCGACCGGCGCCACCCACGTCCGCGCCCGCATCACCCCTCAGGGCGACAACGACTACCGTCTCGTCCTCACCGACGCGACCGGCCGGACCGTGCTCACCGCCGACACCATCGCCTCCCGCCCCCTCGACACCGCACGGCTGCGGCCGCGCGGGCCCGGCGACGGCCTGTACCACGTGCGGTGGACGGCGATGCCGGTCCCGGCCGGATCGGCGACGGCCGTGGCGGACGGCTGGGCGGTGCTCGGGGAGGCCGGGGACGGCGGGCTCGCCGATGCGGTGGCGACCCTCGCGTCGTATCCGGATGTCGCCGCTCTGGCCGCGGCCATGGACGACGACACCCCCGTGCCGCCGGTCGTCCTGACCGGCCTGGCACCCGCCACCGGCGGTGACGCCGACGCGGTTGCGGATGTGCTGGCGACGGCGCGGGAATGGCTGGCCGAGCCGCGGCTCGCCGAGTCCCGGCTGGTGGTCGTCACCCATGACGCCGCCGTCACGGAGGACACCGACAACGGCCCGGACGGCGGCGATGTGGATCCGGTGGCCGCGGGCGTGTGGGGGCTGATCCGCAGCGCCCAGTCGGAGAACCCCGGCCGGTTCACGCTGCTCGACCTCGCCCGGCGCGACGCCGGTTCGACACCGGATGTCGTGGAGGTGCTGCGCGCGGCCCTGGACGCGGACGAGTGGCAGGTGGCCGTGCGCGACGGGCGGGCGCTGGTACCCCGGCTGATGGCCGATGACGCGGCGGCCCGCATCGTGCCGCCCGTCGGCGCGCCTGCCTGGCAGCTCGTCATGACGGACGAGCGCGCGGGTACGGTCGACGGCTTGGCGCCCGAGGAATGCCCGGAGGTGCTGGAACCGCTCGCACCGGGTCAGGTGCGCGTCGCCGTCCGCGCCGCGGGCGTCAACTTCCGGGACGTCATGGTGACCCTCGGTGTCGTGCCCGACCGCCGCGGCCTGGGCGGTGAGGGCGCGGGCGTGGTGCTCGACGTGGCCCCGGACGTGACGTCGGTGGCCGTCGGCGACCGTGTCATGGGGTTGTTCCAGGGCTCCTTCGGCCCCATAACCGTCGCCGACGCCCGCGCCCTGGTGCCGATCCCGCCGGGCTGGACCGACCGGCAGGCGGCGGCCGTGCCCATCGCGTTCCTCACCGCCTGGTACGGGCTGGTGGACCTCGCCGGACTCAAGGCGGGCGAGTCGGTCCTCATCCACGCCGCCACCGGCGGCGTGGGCACGGCGGCCGTGCAGATCGCCCGCCACCTGGGCGCCGAGATCTACGCCACCGCCGGCCCCGGCAAGCACCATGTGCTGGAGGCGATGGGCATCGACGAGGCCCACCGCGCCTCCTCCCGCGACCTGGACTTCGAG
>NZ_MAXF01000010.1 GCF_001704635.1 Streptomyces sparsogenes
GCCGGGTCGTAGGGCCGGGCATAGACGGCCAGCACGTCTTCCATCCGCGCCGCGAACTCCGCGTTCGCCCGGGGTGGAATGGTCCAGCACTTTCTCAGGTGAGGGCGCAGTTCCGTTTTTTTAAGACCCGTCCGATGGTGGAGTGGTCCAGATCGGGGATGTCCTCGGCCAGCGCGACGTGCTTCTCCAGCAGCCGCAGCGACCACCGTGCATGGCCCTGGGGTGGCTGGGAGCATGCCATCGCGATCAGCCGGGCTTCGACCTCGCCGGTCACCGGCGAGGGCACCGGCGGCAGGTCGCGCTTCTTGCGCGCGATCGTGGCGTGCACATCGCCACCGGTCTCGGCGAAACGCTTGGCGACCAACCGTAACGTCTCACCGGAGACGCCGAGCCGGGCCGCGATCACCTCCTTGGATTCCACCTCACCCACCGAGGTGTCCAGCGCAAGCAGTACCCGCGCACGCCTGATCATCGAGGCTGGGCGGACACCCGTCGTGGTCGCCCGGACCAACTCCTCACGATCCTGCGGTGTCAACCTGACCGGCCGTTTCTTCTGTGAACCCATGACGACAGTCCTGTCCGGCAAAAGAGAAGGAGGAACCCACCAGACGCCAGCCTCCCACCAGACACCAGCCTCCCACCAGACATGCCACAACTAAGCAGCGACGCGCTACTAGGCCGAAGGTCCGGCGCGGCCGCGCGAGGGGCCGGTGGCGGCAGGCGCCACCGGCCCCCGGGGTCACCGCTCGGAGGCGTCCGACCCGATGGTCCGGGCGACCCGGGTGATCCGGTACCCGGGTGTGAGTAGTTGCGGTACAGGAAATCCCGGTGAGAACGATCGTGGTCGGCTAGCACGTCGGCTGGAGGGTTCGCTGGGGTTCGCGGAAAGATCGTCTGGCGGTCGTCGGTGCTGGCTACGGTCCGTTCGTGCCGGTGGAGTTTCTGACTGATGAGCAGGCCGAGGCATACGGGACGTTGAGGAGCGGTTCGGGTACCGCGACTTCACCGACCGCGAATGGGGGCGGCAGTTCCGCGGCTTCCTGTACGGGCGGGCGTGGACGCACGCGGAGGGGCCGGTCGCGCTGTTCAATCACGCGGTGACGTGGCTGCGGAAGAACCGGGTGCTGCTGCCGGGGGTCTCGGTGCTGGCCCGGCAGGTGGCGGAGGCCCGTACGGCGGCCGAGCGGCGCCTGTACGAGGCGGTGGCCCGGGCCACCGATCGGGCCGATCCGGCGCTCGCGCCGGCGCTGGCCGGGCTGCTGGTGGTGCCGGAGGGCAAGCGGGTCTCGGAGCTGGAGCGGCTGCGCACGCCGCCGGTGAAGTCGACGGGCACGGCGATGGTGCGGGCGATGGAGCGGCTGGAGGAAATCTCCGCGTTCGCGTTGCGCCGGGTGAACCTGTCCCGGGTGCCGGTGAACCGACTGTCCACACTGGCCGGTACGGACAGCTCAGCAAGGCGCAGACGATCGACGCCTCGACTCCTTCGGGCACGTCTCCGACCGGCGCACCCGCATGGAGGGCCTGCTCGTCTCCCTGGTCGCCCTGCTGGTCTCGCAGAGCTGCAACATCGGCCTGACCCCGGTAATCGACCCGGAGAACAAGGCACTGACCCGCTCGCGCCTGTCCCACGTCGACCAGAACTGTCCCGCCACCGGCTCGCCCGCGCGATCTGCCACGGCGGCCGGGGCCAGATCCGCCAGGCGTACCACGAGGGCCAGGAGGACCAGCTTGCCGCCCTCGGCCTGGTCCTCAACGCCGTCGTGTTGTGGAACACCCGCTATCTCGACGCCGCCGTCGCACAGCTGCGCGCCGAAGGTCACGACATCAAGGACGAGGACGTCGCCCGCCTCTCCCCGCTCAAGGACCGGCACATCAACTTCCTGGGCCGCTACCTGTTCAACATCAAGGCCAGCGGCCCCGGCCAGGGGCTGCGCCCCCTGCGCAACCCCGAGGCCGCGCATGAGGAGGAGCCGGAAGAAGGGTGAGCGTCGCCTTTCAGCTGCCGCAGGCGCAGCCCGAAGCCGCCGGCACGGCCTCGGTACTCGACTCCTGGCCGGAGCAGCAGGCGTCCCCGCCGGCGACGGGGCTCTTGCCCAGCTGGTCGGCGTCGGCCTTGACGACGTAGACCTCCCACGGCTCCTTGCCGGGGCCGGTCACCCAGACCTTGTCCTGAAGGGCGTAGCAGCAGGAGGTGTCGTTCTCCTCGAACGTGGCGAGCCCCGCCTCCTTGAGGCGGTCGGTGGCCGCGGTGACCTCGTCGGTGGTCTCCACCTCGACGCCGAGGTGGTCCAGGCGGGTTTCCTGGCCCGGCTCGCCCTCGATGAGGACGAGCTTGAGCGGCGGGGTCGCGATCGCGAAGTTGGCGTAGCCGGGGCGGCGCTTGGCGGGTTCGACGCCGAAGAGCTTGGAGTAGAAGGTCACCGACGCTTCGAGGTCGGCAACGTTGAGCGCGAGCTGGGCACGGGACATGACTGTCTCCCCGTTCAGGTTGCATTGACGCCTGTCGATTCAAGCTTGCGTCTTGGATCGATAAACGTCAACATAGAAGCATGTCGAAACACGAATTGGCGGTGCTCGGGCAGGACGGCGTCGAGGGCTGCTGCCCCGCTCTGCTGACCGCCCCGCTGGACGAGGACCAGGCCGAGACGCTGGCGAAGGTGTTCAAGGCCCTGGGCGACCCGGTCCGGCTGAGGCTACTGTCGATGATCGCCTCCCGTGCGGGCGGGGAGGTCTGCGTCTGCGACCTCACCCCTGCCTTCGAGGTGTCCCAGCCGACGATCTCCCACCACCTCAAACTGCTGAAGCAGGCCGGGCTCATCGACTCCGAGCGGCGCGGGACGTGGGTGTACTACCGGCTGCTGCCGCAGATGACCGACCGTCTCGCGGCGATTCTCACCCGGCCCGCCGGACAGGTCCCGGCCGAGACCGCGCCGGCGGCCGGGGCAGCGTCATGAGCGCGCAAGCCGCAGCCACGGCGCCCGCAGAGCCGGTCGCCGGGCGGCTGTCGTTCCTGGACCGCTTCCTCGCCGTGTGGATTCTGCTCGCGATGGCGGCCGGCCTCGGCCTAGGTCACCTCGTGCCCGGTCTGGGAGACGCGCTCGCGAAGGTCACCGTCACCGGGGTCTCGCTGCCGATCGCGCTCGGCCTGCTGGTGATGATGTACCCGGTGCTCGCCAAGGTCCGCTACGACCGCCTGGAGACCGTCACCCGCGACCGGCGCCTGCTGGTCCCCTCCCTGGTCCTGAACTGGGTCGTCGGCCCGGCCCTGATGTTCGCTCTGGCCTGGATCTTCCTGCCGGACCTGCCCGAGTACCGCACGGGCCTGATCATCGTCGGCCTCGCCCGCTGCATCGCGATGGTCATCATCTGGAACGACCTCGCCTGCGGCAACCGCGAGGCCGCCGCCGTCCTGGTCGCCCTGAACTCCGTGTTCCAGGTGCTCGCGTTCAGCCTGCTGGGCTGGTTCTACCTCTCCGTGCTCCCCGGCTGGCTCGGCCTGGAGCAGACCGCGCTCGACGTGTCCGTCTGGGAGATCGCCCGCAGTGTGCTGATCTTCCTCGGTATCCCGCTGCTGGCCGGGTTCCTCACCCGCCGCCTGGGCGAGAAGGCCAAGGGCCGCACCTGGTACGAGACGGAGCTGATCCCCCGCATCGGGCCGTTCGCCCTGTACGGACTGCTGTTCACGATCGTGGTGCTGTTCGCCCTCCAGGGCGACGCCATCACCTCCCAGCCGCTCGACGTCGCCCGGATCGCGCTGCCGCTGCTGGTGTACTTCGCCGTCATGTGGGCCGGGTCCATGGCCGCCGGGCGCGCGGTCGGACTGGACTACCCGAAGGCGGCCACGCTGGCGTTCACGGCCGCGGGCAACAACTTCGAGCTGGCCATCGCGGTCGCCATCGCCACCTTCGGCGCCACCTCCGGCCAGGCCCTGGCCGGAGTCGTCGGGCCCCTCATCGAGGTCCCCGTCCTCATCGGCCTCGTCTACGTCGCCCTGGGCGCCCGCCGCTTCTTCCCCCAGACCGCCCCGGTGGCCCGACCGGCCGTCTCCCCGGAAAGCTCCGCTCATGTCTGAGACCAAGCCGTCCGTGTTGTTCGTGTGCGTCCACAACGCAGGCCGCTCTCAGATGGCCGCCGCCTTCCTCACCCACCTCGGCGCAGACCGGGTCCAGGTCCGCTCGGCCGGGTCCGCCCCCGCGAGCACGGTGAACCCGGCCGTGGTCGAGGCGATGCGAGAGTCGGGCATCGACATCTCAGCCGAGGCCCCGAAAGTCCTCACCACCGAGGCGGTGCAGGCATCCGACGTCGTGATCACCATGGGCTGCGGCGACGCCTGCCCCTACTTCCCCGGCAAGCGGTACCTGGACTGGCAGCTCGACGATCCGGCCGGGCAGGGCGTCGCGGCCGTCCGGCCGATCCGCGACGAAATCGAGCGGCGCATCCGGGGCCTGCTCGCCGAACTCGGCATCGAGCCCGCAGCGTGACGGCCAACGACACCGGCGCGCGCATCGCGCCCCTGCGGCCTGAGCACGCGCAGCAGGTCCTGGCGATCTACCAGCTCGGCATTGACGAGGGCAACGCCACCTTCGAGACCACCGCCCCCACCTGGGAGGCATTCGACAAGGCCAAGCTGCCCGACCACCGCCTGGTCGCCCTCGACGGCGGCCGGGCGCTGGGCTGGGCCGCCGTGGTGCCGGTCTCCGACCGGTGCGCGTACGCCGGCGTCGTCGAGCACTCCGTCTACGTCCACCCCGACGCCCGCGGCCGCGGGATCGGTCTCGCGCTGCTGGAAGCGCTGCTCGCCTCCACCGACGCCGCCGGCATCTGGACGGTGCAGTCCGGCATCTTCCCGGAGAACACCGCCAGCCTCGCCCTGCACCAGCGCGCCGGGTTCCGCGTCATCGGCACCCGCGAACGCATCGGCCGCCACCACGGCGCATGGCGCGACGTCGTCCTGGTCGAGCGCCGCAGCCCGAGCGTGAACTGAGCGTGACGGCCACCACGGACGGTCATTCTCAAAAATGACCAGTTGCGAGAGTTCTGCGAACGCCCCGGAGCCGCTCACGAATCCGCAGGTCGCCATTCGCAGAACCCCTCTCAAAACCGGCGCGTTGTGCGAGACAGTTCTGACACACTGCCGGGGTGGATCTGACGCCCGATCAAGCAGCAAACGCGGTAGAATGAAACGACTGTCCGAAGTGTGAAGCCCCGACCGGGAGCCCGTGCCGCACCCGGAGCGGGAAGTGCGCAACGAAGTACCACACCGCCCGCTTCATCCTCGTGCCCGCGCTCCACGAGGAGCTGGAGGTACTCGTCCCCGAGAACCGCGGCCCCGGGCGCCCGTGGAAGGCGGGCCCGCCGGCCCCGGCCCCGCCGGCAAGCGCCTCGCCCGCAACGCCGCCGAGCTGATGACCCTCTCCGGACAGCTCCAGGCCGCCGGCGTCCAGCTCGAACTGCTCACCGGCCCGCTCACCGGCATCTACGACCTGCCATCGGCCCCCGCCGCCCGGGCCACGCCCGCATCACCGGGCCCCGCAGCGGCACCGACCCGGTACTGATGGAACGGCTCACCGCGCAGGTCCTCGACGGCGACCCCGCGCAGGACGACCTGGCCAGCACGGCCGAAGGCGGCTCCGACGACGTGGTGGCCCAACTGCTCGAGCAGGCCCGGCACAGAGACGAGCAGTAGGGGAAACCCGGCAAGATCAATCTCACCGGGATTTCCTGTACCTCAACTACTCACACCCGGTACCGGGCGGTGTTCTGCGCGCCGTCCGCCGTGTGTCCGGCCTCAGCGGCGGTCCACCGCCGGAAGCCCGCCTTCTCCAGGACGCGGACGGAGGCGGGGTTCGGCAGTTCCACGCCGGCGCTCACGGTGTGCACCTCGGGCGCGCCGAGGGCGAACTCCGTCAGCGCCCGGGCGGCCTCGGTGGCGTAGCCGCGGCCGCGGCGGGACGCCACGATGCCGTATCCCAGCTCCACGACGCCCTCACTGGGCGGCCAGAACAGCCCGAGCGAGCCGACCACCAGGCCGGTGTCGCGCTCGACCACCAGGCGGTGGCCGTACGCGCCGAGCCACTGCGGGTTGTGCTCGAAGAGGCCCGCGATCACCCGGTCGCCCTCGGCGGGGAAGTCGTCCGCCCAGCCCTCGGGCCGGTCGCCGCCGAGGACCGCGGTGACCTCGGCGGTGGTCCAGGGCCGGAGGATCAGACGTTCGGTGAGCAGATCGGCGGGGGGTGGTGTGGAGGGTGCGGACGCGGAGGACGTCGAAGGCACGGAAGGTACTGAAGGCACGGAAGGTACGGAAGAAGAAGACACGTGTCACTCCTGGTCGTTGAACGACCGGACCGCGCTGAGCTGTCAGGCGGACCGGACAAGGGCATGCCGATGAGGGCCGACGGCGGCCATAGTCATCAACCTCCCTGATCCGGTGATCACGCGCACTCGCGCCGGAGTGACCCTAACAACCCCTCCCCCGCCCCGGCAACGGACTTAAATCAGTGGAGCCACACTCCCGTGTGCCGCTACCGTGCTCCCGCCCACAGCCACCCAGTCAAGGACATGCCGGTGTACACCAAGTGAGACCCCCCAAGCGCTGATCCGTCGCGCGTCGCCCCTCGGCGCCGCGCTCCTTTCCGCTGCGGTCCTCTCACTGGAACTGGTGTATCTCCGTGTCCGAAAACTGGATGGTCCTGCCCACCCACCTCCCGATCGTTCGCCGTCGAACCGACCGCCCGGCCTGGCAGTCGCCGTACGGTCCGCCGCCCCACCGCACACATCGCGGCCGGTGGGCGCCCGTGCCGGGGTGGTCCGGGGATCGGCCCACCGCGCGGAGCGGAAACCTGTGCGGCCGCCGCTGACAGGATGAAGCCATGGCGAAATCTCAACCGATCACCTACGCACGGGTCGCTGAAGTCCTCACCGAGCTGGGCCTGATCACCTCGGAGACAGCGCAAGGGGTCATAGACCAGTTCGGCGACCTCGCGTACGGCGAACTCGAACCGGGCCATGAGATCGCCGGCTCGCTCGAGGACTTCGGCGTGGCCGTATCCATCCACGCCGAAGACGTCGACTTCGCCGACCAGCACTACGAATGGCTCCTGGGAGAAGCCGCAGCCCTCACCGGAGGCAAGGTCACCGTCGACAACTACCGCTTCGAGAAGGCGGACCCGGACGACGAGGACGCCGGTCGCGGGACGATGTACTTCGAGCGCAATGGCAAGGCGCTCTCCTTCTCCATAGAGCAGGAGTCGAACGACTACCTCGACATGGGCGCGGCCCAGGCCGCCATCGAAGCGCTCAGCCCCGACGACGACCCTCGCTCCTTCCGCTGCGTCGACAGTGGCCCCTACACCCTCGGCCATGACGACGTCATGGTCCTGGCCACCGCCGAACAGCGCGAAGGGCTCACCCGGCACCTGGGCATCACCTTCCGCGAGCCGTGGTGAGGCTGACCCACGGAGCGGTTCAGCGGTACCAGGGAGCCGAGCGGTCGCGGTGCAGCGGACACTCGCAGGGCGGGAACTGGCTGGACTGCAAGGGGGCGAGCTTGTCCTTGACCATCACGATCACCTTGCCCAGCTCTTGAGTCACCTCGCCGGTCTCCGGGGACACGCGATAGACGCGCATCGTCATCCGGGGGCCGTCGGGCTCGGCCTGCGTACGGCGGGAAATCCCCTTGCGGCGGGCGGAGGCGCGCTCGGTAGGTTGGTCCATGTCGACCTGTGTCCTTCCTTCAGGTTGGCCCGCCCCGGGACCGCGCGCACGGTCGCCGGGGCTTACTTCTTCCAGGGCCAATTACGGTGAGTGCGCTCATCGTTGCGCTGCGAGACGTATGCTCAAAAGAGGCCAGTCGTCCCCGTGAGATCAGCGGGACATGGAGGGATACGCCATGCCTTTTCAGCCACGCGAACTCTTCCCCGACCGCTCCGCACGCGATCTGTTCGGCGCGGAGATCCGCCGCCACCGCGAGAAGGCGGACATGTCGCTGCGGCGGCTGTCAGAGGTGCTGAACTACAGCAAGTCGCACCTCGCGCGGATCGAGGCGGCGGAGTGCCTTCCGTACGACGACCTGCCTGCGAAACTGGACGCGTGCTTCGGTACGGACGGGCTGTTCGCCAGGCTGCACGCGGTCGCGAAGAACGAGCCCTTTCCGGGCAAGTTCCGCCGAGTGATCGAGTTCGAGAAGCAGGCCGTGGCCATCGAGCAGTACTCATGCGCGACCATCCCCGGCCTGCTTCAGACACCCGACCTGGCGAAGGAGTCGTTGCGGTGCGGAAACCGCCACGCCCCGGACGCTGAGATCGACGCACTCGTGAAGGCACGCATCGAGCGACAAGCGCGACTCGGTGAGGCCAAGCCGCCGCACTGCTGGTTCATTCTGGACGAGGCGGTGCTTCGCCGCGCGGCCGGAGGAGCGGAGGTGATGCGTCGGCAGATGGCGTCCCTGCTCAAGCGGGGGACGCAGGCACACGTAACTCTTCAGGTCCTGCCATTCAGCGCGGGACAGCATGCGGAGGCGGGGGGTTCGCTGACGCTCTATACGGTGCCTGACGCGCCGAAGGTGGCCTATGAAGAGGGGAGCCGATCCGGGACCATCATCGAGGATCGGGAGGCAGTGGCAGAACTCCAGGCGAACTACGATCTGCTCAGGGCCATGGCCCTCCCGCCTCGCGACTCCGAGGCGGTGATCCGAGCCGCTATGGAGGACTGGTCCTCATGCCAACCACCCCGGACCTGAGCGTTGCCAGATGGCGTAAGAGCAGCTACAGCAACAACGCGGGCGGCGAATGCGTCGAGGTCGCCGACAACCTCCCCGGCCTCGTCCCCGTCCGCGACTCCAAGGACCCCGACGGCCCCGCCCTCATATTCCCCGCGGGATCCTGGAGCGCGTTCATAGCCACCCTCACAGCGCCGACCGCTTGATACGGCTGGCATCAACCTCCAGACCGACACATCGAAAGGATCTCCCGGCCCCGCTCCTCGGTGATCATCTCGGCGAGCACGGGATCGGCGAACAGGACCACGGGGGCGATGTGGTCCTCATGCAGCGGGCGCCACAGCCGCATCGCCTCCTTCAGTTCGGGCCAGGCCGCGTCGATGAGCTGTCGCTGACGCTCACGTGCCCGGTCGTATGCGCCGAAGGGGTCGTGGACGTCGAAGTCGGCCGGGGCGCCGTCCTCCGATTCCTCGCTGATGAGGACCGAGGAGGCGGTCAGGGACTGCATTTCCATGCGAATCGCGGGCTGGCCGTCCACCCAGATTTCTTCGTAGGTCGCGTTCTGTCGTTGCTCCTCGTACGGATCCCGGACGTGGAACGCGGGGTCGGCGGCGAGCCGGTCCACGATGCGGTGGACGGCGGCGTCGAATTCCGGGTTGCCGAAGGAGAGCCGGAAGTCAGGGGCGGCGCGGCGGGCCTCATGGTCGGCGAGGAGTGTCTGGAGCCATTCCGGGCCGTTCTCCTGGCAGAAGCGCAGCGTCGACCATCCGTGTGGCAGGTCGCGGGTGCGGTCCTCCTCGAGGACGAGGGGCAGCAACTCGGGCAGGAAGAGGGGGTGTCGCAGGATGCCGGGATGGTGTGCGTGGTTCACGACATGGCTGATGCCCGCCTGGTGCTGACCGCTGCCGAGCATGGTCAGCATCTGGAACCGCAGAAGCAGAGCCCGCTCGTTGCCGAAGTCCTCCGCATCGGTCAACACCCGCAACGGGCCGTCGATCTCACCTTTCATGGCGGCGCGGCGGGCCTCTTCCACCTTCGCCTCCCAGCGGTCCTTGGTCTCCCCCTCCGGTTTCCGCAAGGCGTGGAAGGACTTGTACTGTTCGTACATCAACTCGTAGAACGAGTCGAAGGGCTCCAGCCCCTCCCCCGACCAGGAAGCGAGCCAGTAGGCGGTCCACTCCCCGCGCTCGTTCACATCTTCGGGGTCGAGGAAGACATCCGCCGCGTCACCCTCCAGTGAGACGAGCAGAGAACGCCGCAGCACCTCCGCCTCGTTGATCACATCAGGGTCCTCTTCCTCCTCCCCGTCCGCGTCGTCCTCCGTGTCGTCCTCCGCGAGTTCGTCATAAATCTCGATCAGGTACGAACGGTCGGTGTCGGCCAGCCACTCCAACTCGGCCGTTCCGGCCAGCCGGTAGATGAAGCAGCCCGCGTCCCGCCACCCGTTGGTCACCGCCAGGAATTCGCGGAGCGACGGCGGCAGGGTGCGGCCCAGACGGGCCTCGGCCGCCGCGATCTCCTCCTCGCTCGCCGGGGCGAAGCCGAGCCAGCGGTCACGCACCACGGCCTCGTCCAGCTCGCCGTCCTTCTCGGGGTCATGGCTGTCGATCCACTCCTCGCTCCACTGCTGGAGGAACGGACGCCACTGCTCGCGGTTCACCGGTGTGCTCCTTCGCCTTGAGGCCACTGCGACAGGAGAAGAACAGCACAGGGGTACGACAACGAGGCGTGCCCGCTGCGCCGCCGCCGACCTCACACCACCGCGGGGGAACGTTTTGGCTCGGCCCCGCCTCCTGGCATGCCGAAGCGGGCCCTCAGGAGGGGTTCGCCGAAGGCGAGGGGTTTCTCATGACATCAGGCGGAAGTGCGGTAACGGCCGCCGCCGACAGGCCGTTGCCGCACGCCGAAGGCGCGGAGCACCGCTGGGTGGAGGTGCGCGGCGTCCGGTTGCATGTCGCCGAGTACGGGGCCGGGGCGCCGGTCCTGCTGCTGCACGGCTTCCCGCAGCACTGGTTCGGCTGGCACCGGGTCGCGGGCCTGGCGGCCGACGGGCAACGGCTGATCTGCCCGGACCTGCGGGGCTTCGGCTGGTCGGAGCAGACCCGGCGCGGCTACGACATCGACGGCTTGTGCGACGACATGCTGGCGCTGCTGGACGCGCTCGGGCTTGATCGCGTGGGTCTGGTCGGGCACGACTGGGGTGCCCACGTCGGCTTCCGGCTGTGTCTGCGGGCACCGGAGCGGTTCGGTGGCTTTCTGGCGCTCAATGTGGCGCACCCGTGGGCCCGGCACCGGGCCATCCTGCCGAACCTGTGGCGGCAGTGGTACACCGCCTTCATCGAATATCCGGTGGTCGGCCGCGCCGTGCTGCGCCGTTGGCCGGCGTTCTGCCGCTTCCTGCTGCGCCACCAGGTCGCCGACCGGTCGGTGTGGCAGACCGGCGAGCTGATGGAGTTCAGCGCCGCGGCCCAGGCCGGCGCGCATGCCGGGCAGGCCATGTTCTGGCAGTACGTGGTCCGCGAGATCCCGGCGCTGCTGCGCGGCAGGTGGCGCGGGCAGCGGTTGACCGTGCCGACCGTGCTGCTGGGGGGTGAGCGGGACAACGTGTTCCCGCCGTCCATGCTGGCCGGGGGCGAGAGCCACGCGGACGATCTCACCGTACGGATCGTGCCCGGCGCCGGCCACTTCCTCCCCTGGGAGAGTCCCCAGGTGGTGGCCGGGGCGATGAGGGAACTCTTCGCGGCGGGCCGGTGAACGGCTAGGTGTGCTGACCGTCGACACCGTTCGCAGATGCGCCGCTGCACCAGCACCTGATCCCAGGTGGACTGGTGCAGCCGCGATCAGGCAACGGCTCGGCGCCGACGCTACGACTCCGTATCGGTCTTGTTCGCCGCCGGGGATCCGACGGGGCACGTCCGGCGGGCTGCTGCGCGGCCGACGGTGCTTTCCGAGAGGTCGGAACAGGAGAGGAAGCCGCTGCCGGTACCCCTCCACGTGCTCACATGCCCCTTGACCGGCTTCGTGCTCCCCTTGCAGGTGTACGTGAAGTCCGCCTCGACCAGGTCGATCCATCCCCAGGAATAGTACGAACCCTTGGGGTCGGAGGTCGCCCTCTCGAAATACCGCTTCTCAATGCGCTCGGTCTCGGACGGGCCCGCGAGCGGCTCCTTGACCTTCAAGTGGGCGCCCAGCGCCTTGATCACCCGAGCCGCTCCGACACCGGCGGGCGCGCCGGTCACCGTGGGCCGATAAATGGTGTCGTCGGTGGGTTTGAGGAGGGCCTTGTAATACTCGGTCTTCTTTTCGAACCTGATCGGGTCGGCCAGCGAGGTCAGCTTCTCCCAACGCCGGACGCCGGACCAAGCGTACGTCCCGTCCGTGCAGGACTTGGCCGCGCTGTCCTTGGCCGGGCTGTCCTTGCCGTCCGAGTCACTGGTGCAGGCCGCCAGGCCCGCCGCCAGGGTCACCGTGGCCAGGCCCGCCGCCCACGATCGCCATGTAGTGCCGCGCATGCGTCGGCTCCTGTTCTCCCGCTAGATATGGGGCTGTAACTCCACCATGATCACTGATGGGCTCATAGTGCGGACACCGCACGGGCGCGGCAAGGCATTTGAGGGTCCCCTGAGCAGCCGGACGATCAGCCTGTCAGCTGAGCAGCGTCATGCCCACATCGCCGTGCGGGCAGGCACCGCCTCCGGCGGTGGCCTGACGGGGCGGCGTCTCGCCCCGGACGCGCGCCCAGGGCGGGCATCGAACGTGTTGGTCACAGCCATTCGTTGATGGCCGCGACGAGGACGGTCGCCTCGTAGCGGACCGCCAACTTGTCGTATCTCGTGGCCACTGCTCGGTGCCTCTTGAGGCGATTGATGCCGCATTCCAGCGCGTGCCGCTCACAGTAGTCAACCGGGTCGAACTTCGGCGGCCGACCACCTTGAGAGCCACGTTTCTTACGGTTGTGGGCCTGGTCGGCCTTGTCCGGGATGGTGTAGCGGATGCCCCGCCGTCGCAGGTAGGCGCGGTTCCTACGGGAGGCATACGCCTTGTCCGCGCGAACCCGCCTCGGCAGGGTGCGCGGCCGGCCCGGCCCCAGCCGCGGAACCCGGACACGGCCCAGGACGGCCTCGAACTGCGGGGAGTCACCCCGCTGCCCCGCCGTGATGACAATCGACATGGGCTTGTGCCGCTGCTCGACGGCCAGGTGCAGCTTGGTGGTCAGGCCGCCGCGCGAGCGCCCGAGCCCGTGGTCGGCCGGTTCTGCGACTGCACCGCCGGGCGGCTCTTTCTGCAGGTCCCCCCTTTACGCGCCCCGGCAGCGTGCTGGTGGGCACGGACAACACTGGAGTCGACGTTGAGGTCCCAGGTGATCAGGTCCCTGGCATCCGCCTGAGCCTGGAGGGTGGTGAAGATCCGCTGCCAGGTGCCGTCCCGGGGAACGGCTAGGGGCGCAAGGCCGCCCGCAGCGCGACCTTCCGGATGAAGGCACGCCCACGGCGGCCCCCGAGGCCGTACGCCCACTGAACCGGCCGCAGGGCGGCGGGGCGCGCCGCGCCGAGCATGGCGAAGCGCGTGCCGTCGCCCTCCGGCACGGCCGCCATTCCCCCCACCACGAGTCGTGACTGCATCAGGCACCAGCCGGGGGCCAGCCGCACGTCGAAGGCGCTGCGGCAGCCCAGCGGGCCCACCGCGAGGGCGCGCTTGCGATCGGCGTCGCCGGAGGGGACGCGGAACTCGCGCAGCAGGGGAACGAGGTGGGGCAGCTCGCCCGCCAGATCCGAGGCGACCGCCCAGACCTTGTCGTACGGCAGCTCCAGGCGTTCCTCCACGTACAGCGTGGTGTGCAGGCCCGCGGCCAGCAGCCGCAGTCTGGTCACGGCGTCAACGCTCATTGCTGCCACGCCTTCCGGAACGCCGAACGGGCTCGGTGCAGCCGGGACTTGACCGTGCCCGGCGCGATACCGAGTATCCGGGCGGCGCTTCGTTCATCAAGCTCCTCGAGTTCACGCAGGACGAGCACGGCGCGGTGGTGCACGGGCATCCGCGCGAGCACGTCCCGTACCTGCGCCGGCAGCTCGCCGTCGCCGACGTCGACGAGACCGTGCAGACGGGCCACTTCCTCGGGGTCGACGGCCCGCTCGGCGGCGGTGCGCCGCGCCACCCGCACCGCCTCGCGCACGGTGACGGTGCGCACCCATCCGTAGAACGCCTGGGGATCGCGCAGCCCGCGCATCCCGACGAAGACCGCGGTCAGCGCCTCCTGGACGGCGTCCTCGCAGTCCGACAGGGCGATCGGCCGGCACAGCCGGGTCACATACGGCGTCACCACCGTGAGCACCTCGTCCATCGCCAGCGCGTCGCCTGTCCGCGCCGCCCGTACCAGCGCGGCCACGGCTTCCCACGGCGGCTGAGGTTCTCCCGCTGAGCCGTCCATCACCGCGGACACTATCGCCTCGGGGCTGAGCGCTCCTGCGGCGGGGTGGAGCCGCCGCCCAGGTAGTGGAAGCCGGGGGGCGGGTGCATCAGGAAGTCGTGGTGCGAGATGTTCCACGCGTACGCGCCCGCGAGCGCGAAGGCCACCCGGTCCCCCACCCGCAGCTCCTCGACCGGCACGCGCCGCGCGAGAACGTCCTTGGGTGTGCACAGCTGGCCGACGAGGGTCACCGGCTCGTCCCGGACGCCGGGGCGCGGCCAGGGGCGGGTCCAGGGGGCGGCGGGGAGCACGGTGAAGGGGTGGTCGTGGCCCTTGGCGGCGGGGGTGCGCAGGTGGTGAGTGCCGCCGCGCAGGACCGCGAAGGCCTCGCCGCCGCTGTGCTTGAGGTCGAGGACTTCGGTGAGGTACCAGCCGCAGTAGACGGTCAGCGCCCTGCCGGGCTCGATCCGCAGGGTGAGGTCCGGGTTCCGCCGGGCGATGTCGGCCATGCCCGTGCCGTACGCCGCCCAGTCGAAGCGGGTGCCGGGGCGGGAGTAGTCGACGCCCATGCCGCCGCCGACGTTGACCTCGGTGAGCCGCAGGCCGTGGCGGGTGGCCAGGTGGCGCGTCCAGTCGGTGACGCGGGTGGCGACCGCGAGGAGGGCGGGGGCGTCGAGGCCGCTGGCGAGGTGGGCGTGGACGCCGCGCAGCCGGAGGGGGCCGCCGCCGGGGGCGAGCAGGGGGAGGCAGCGTTCGGTGATCAGGTCGGGGTCGAGGCCGAAGGAGCTGGGGCGGCCGCCCATGGCGAGGGCGGCGGCGCCCAAGGCCTCGTCGGCGAGCGGGAGGTTGACGCGCAGCAGGACGTCGGCCGTGCGGCCCGCTTCCTCGGCGAGGGCGGCCAGGTGGCGCAGCTCGTATTCGCTCTCGACGTGGAAGCGCGCCACGCCCAGCTTCAGCGCGCGGCGCAGCTCGGCCTCGGTCTTGCCCGGCCCGCCGAACGCCAGCGGCGGGCCGGGGACGGCCTCGCGGACGTGTGTCAGCTCGCCGCCGGAGGCGACCTCGTAGCCGGTGACGTGGGGGGCGAGGGTGCGCAGGATCTCGGGAGCCGGGTTGGCCTTGGCGGCGTAGTACAGCTCGACGGCGGGTGGCAGGGCGGCCCGTACGGCCCGCGCGTGTTCGGCGAGGGCGGGGAGGTCGTAGACGTAGGCGGGGAGGTCGTCGCCGGTGAGGGTGTCGGCGAAGGCGGCCACGCGGGGGGTGAGGGGGGAGGTGGTGAGGGTGGCGGGCCGGGTGGTCATCGGGGGCTCCCGGGGGCGATGACGCGGGCCGCCTCGGACAGCAGGTCGGAGGCGAGCGGGCTGGCGACGCGGACGTACCCCGCGTGGCGGTCGGCCTGGCGGGCCCAGCGGGTGAGGAGGTTGGCCTTGGCGGGCAGCGGGACCCCCGCGAGCAGGGCGCGCAGGGCGGGCGGGTGGTCGTGTGCCGCGCCCCGCTCGGCCAGGACCCGGCGGACCGCCGACCACAGCTCGGGCTCCAGGCGGGGGTGGCGGTCGGCGAGGGCGGCCAGCGTCTCGGCGACGTGGTTGACCAGCAGGCAGTACACGACGCGGTCCCAGCCGCGCTCGCGGTCGTAGGTGAGTGGCCCGGCCACGGCGGGGGGCAGCGCGGCGAGGGCCGCCGCGTGGTGTTCCGGCAGCAGCTTGGTGCCTTCGAGGTCGCGGAAGAGGACCTGGCACGGCAGCCCGGAGGGATCGACGCCGACGACGACGTTCTGGAGGTGGGGTTCGAGGACCACGCCGTGGTCGAAGTACGCGGCCAGGACGGGCGGCACGAGCAGCTCCAGATACGCCTCCCACCAGGCGAGCGCGTGTGCGGGCCCGGTGTCGCCGAGGAGCTGGGCGACCCGCGCCCCGCCGGGCGCCGGGTACTCGTCGGCGACGGCGGCCGCGAGCAGCCCGGTGAGTCCGGGCCGCAGCCGGGCGGCGAGCCCCTCGCGCACGATCACTCCGAAGCCCTCGATCAGCTCCCGCTCGCCCCCGAGGTCCAGGGTCCGGTAGGCGGGTTCGCGCAGCAGCGCTGCGCCCGGGAAGCGGGCGGCCAGGTCGGCGGCGACGGGCTCCAGCAGCCGGGTCAGGGCGACCGCGCCGGACAGCTCGTATTCGGCGTTCTTGCGCAGGCAGTTGGTGATCCGGACGTTGAGGCTGAACTTGAGGAAGTCCCGGCCGTCGTAGAGCGTGCGGACGGAGGCGGTGGGCGCGAAGTCCCGGCCGCCGGGGCCGAGGTCCAGCACATCGCCGCGTGCGATCGCCGCCCGCAGGGCGGGGTGGTCGCGCAGCAGGGCGTACTGCCAGGGGTGCACGGGCAGCAGGCGGTAGCCGTCGGGCACGGGACGCTGCCGGTCCAGCGGCGCGAGGGCGCCGTCGGACGCCGACTCCTCGCGTACGTGCGCCCGCCGTACGGCGAGATGGTGCAGCGGGAAGCGGGCGCCGGTCTCGGGCGCGAAGCGGGCCCACGAGTCGGGGTCGCCGGAGCGGGCCTTGGGGGTGGGGTGGAAGCGGTGGCCGAAGAGCAGCGACTGCTCGGAGGCCAGGTAGGCCAGGGAGGCCTGGTCGGGGGCCTCGGCCTGGTCGGGGTCGTCGGCCTGGGCGGGGTCGTCGGCGGTGTTCGCAACGCCGTGGGGGACGGCGCGCTCGCGGCTCTCCAGAGCCGCCGTGACGCCCGCGTGGCTGGAGGCCACCTGCTCCAGGAACTCGTCGTTGCGCACACCGGTGCGCAGCCGCAGCTCCCGGTGGATGTACTCGGCGAGCGCGCGCCAGGACACCTCGGCCCACGCGCCGTCCCGCTCCTCGGTGACCGGCCCGGTGAACCGGTGCGCCCCGATGAGGGAGGTGCGGCGCAGGGCGACCCGCAGCAGCACGCCGCAGCGGGGCAGCCGCAGCCGCAGGTGGCCGTCGGCCACGACGGTCTGGTGCTCCGGCCCGGACACCTCGCGGAGCAGGCAGTTGAGGAGGGTGTGGGCGACGACCCGGTCGGCGAGGCGGACCACGGCGGCGGTGGTACCGGCAGAGGTGTCGGTGGCGGTATCGGCAGAGGTGTCGGTGGCGGCGCCGGTATCGGCGGCGGAGGTGGTCATGAGGCGGCTCCAGCGGGTGCGGAGGACGGTACGGGGCAGGCTGGGCGCGGGGCGCTCACCGGCCGCCGTCCGGCAGGAGGTAGTTGGGCCCGGTGACGTAGTGCTTGTTGATGTCGGCGGCCCCGGAGCGCTGCTTGGTGAGCAGGCTGCCCGCGGTGACCATGGCCTTGACCGGCAGCCGGTCCGCGTCCAGGACCCGGGCCCGCAGCACGGCGCCGGGCGCGCCGGGCCGGTCCCCCAGCCGGTCGATGGCTTCGGCGAGCCGGTCGCGTATCAGCCGCAGCAGCGTGGCGAGCGGGGCCCGGCCGAGCCGGGCGAGTTCGAAGGCGAGGGCGCCGGCGCACAGGTGCACGGTGATGGTGGCGAAGACGTCGGCGACCGGGCCGTCGCCGTCGGTGCGGATCCGGGGGTCGTCGAATCCGGCGAGGAGGCGTGCGGCCTCGGCACCGCCGAGGGCGTCGGCCAGCCGGGCGGGGTGGACGCGCGGGCCGTCGTGGTCCTTGACGAGCAGCCGCAGCCGGGGGCGGCCGTGCGCCTCGTCGAGGACGAGAGAGGTGTTCTGCTGGTGGGACTCCAGGGCGAGGCCGTACGCGAAGAGGATGGTGTGCGCCTCGAACAGGACCGTCAGATAGGCGTCGAGGAGCGCGAGCAGGTCGCCGCCGTAGTAGCGGGCGGCGAGGGCGTCGGCGACGAGGGCGCAGGGGTCCGCGCCGGGCGCGGGGGCGAGCAGCGCCGCCAGGGGCACGACCTGGCAGCCGTCGAGGCCGGGTGGACAGCGCCGCACCAGCGTGGCCAGGAACTCGTGCCCGGCGTGCAGATACGTGCGCTCGTCGGCGAGCAGCACGGCCCGGGACACGCGCGGCTCGCGGCCGAGCACCGCCGCCGTGAGCCGCTGCCCCGCCGCGCCGTCGGCCAGCGTGCCGGGCTTGATGGTGCGGCGGTTGCGCGCGCCCAGGGTGGCGGTGGCGAGCGGGAGTTTGAGGTGGGTGAGCGGGTCGTCGGTGACGGCGACGGTACGCATGGACAGGGTGGGCCGTACGTCGAGCCAGGGGGCCTCGGCGAGGCGGGCCCGGCCGGCGAGGTGGGTGGCGCGCAGGGCCACCGCCAGCGGGCGGCCCGCGCTCAGCGGGTGGACGGGCAGCGCCAGATGGCTGGCGTCCAGCCCGGCCGGCAGACCGAGCGCCCCCGGCGTGGGCCACCAGTCGGGCAGCCGGTCCAGGTCCCCGGCGACCGCCTCGCGCGGGAGGGCGACCCAGCGCAGCGCGAAGGAGGGGTGGAACTCGGGGGCGTGGGCGCGCTGTTCGGCGTCGCTCAGCGCGATGCGGGTGCGGCCGGTGGGGTAGACCGGGTGATCGCGGAAAGCGGCCAGTGTGTCGTACGCGAGCGAACCGCGCACCCCCGCCCACTGCTCGGCGGGCCTGTCGCCGTACGCGGCGACCAGCCTCTCCACGACGCCCGGCCGGACGCGGGCGTGCAGCCGCATCGCGTCCAGCGCGCGGCGGCACTCGACGGCGAAGGCGTCGTAGAGCCCCCGGTCGGCGGGGTCGGCGGCGTGGCGGAGCCGGGCGAGGACGGCGTCGAGGCGGGTGAGGACGGTGGCGCCCGGCGGGGCATACGACCTGGCGTCGGCCGCACCCGGCGGCCGGGCGCCGGACCCGGCCCCCTCCGAAGCCCGGGCCGGCGCATCGCCACCGCGAGCGGCCGGGGGGCCGGGGCGGTGAGCCTCCGGGAGCAGCCGCGCCGGGCGGCGGGCCCGGATCTCGCACTGGAAGCCGTCCGGTTCGACGGGGAGCGCCACCGTCGTGCCGTCCGTGAGGGGCATCCGCAGCCAGTCGCCGTCGGGACGGCGTACGGTCCGGGCACGGCCGCGCAGCCCGTACGCGTCCTCCCTCAGCAGCGCGTCGAGCACCCGCGCCAGCAACTCCTCCTCGAAGGCGTCCGCGTCCCCGTTCCCGTTCCCTTCCCCGACCGGGTGGCTCATGGCGCGATCACCCACCGATTGGCCGCCAGGAACCCGGCCACCGCCTGGTCGATCCGCCGCTGGTCGGTCCCGGTGGCGCGGAGTACGCCGAGGAAGTCGCGGTTGGTGCCGTAGAGCGGGTGTTCCTCGCCGATGGCGCGCAGCGGGCGGTAGTCCAGCCGTACGCCGTCGCGGTCGCTGACGCTCGCGGCGGGGGCGTCGGTGAGGCGGCCGCCTCGGTCCGCCATGACGTATTCCATGCGCACCCTGCCGTCGGTGCGGGCGCCGAGGTCGGCGGGGAGGGGCTCGCCGAGGTGGGTGCGGAGGATGTGGTCGAAGAGCGGGATGTCGAGGAGGTCGGCGAGGACGAGGTCGCACTGGTCGCCGATGGCGCGGTAGTTGACCTCGATGATGCGGGCCCGTTCACCCTGGACGACGTACTCGGTGTGGCAGGCCCCGAAGCCCACGCCGAGCGCCCGCAACTGCTCCAGCACATGGCCGGTGTGGGGCTCGGGTGGGGCGGGGAGCAGTTCGAGGCGTTCCTCGATGAAGTGCGGGGGCGGGGAGATCTCGGTGCGGAAGGCGGCGAGCGCGTGCAGGGTGTGGCCGTCGCCGAGGGTTTCCAGGGTCCGCAGCGGCCCGTCGAGGAACTCCTCGACCACCAAGTGCGCCTCCGGCCGCCGGGCGCGTATCTCGCGGCAGCGCCGGTCCAGTTCGCGGGCGTCGGCGACGAGCACGACGTCCTCGCTGGCCACGCCCTCGCGCGGCTTGAGGACGCAGGGGTAGGGCACATCGGGTGCGGCGAGGCTGGGGTGGTCGGAGGGGTCCTGGCCGGGGGCCAGCTCGGCGCACCAGAGGGTGTCGGCGCGCGTGGCGGCGAGGCTTCGGCGCAGCTCGGCCTTGTTCTTGGTGCGCAGGGCCGCCCGCCAGTCCTTGCCGGGGAGGCCGAAGTAGTCGGCGGCGAGTGCGGCCTGGACCTGAAGGTGGTCGCTGTTGGTGAAGATCGCGGCGGGGCGGCTCGCCGGGTGGTCCGAGACCCGGGCCGAGATACGGCCGATGACCTCGCGGAAGTCCCTTACGTCGCAGTGCGCGAGGTCCAGCTCGGGCAGCTCGCCGCCCGCCGCGGCGTGCCGGTCGTAGGCGTGCCGGTGTGCGTCTGGCTGGTCGGTGAGGAGGGTGACGGCGAGGCCGAGCCGGGCCGCGGCGGGGAGGAAGCCCTCGGTGACGGAGTCGGTGGGGTTGAGGGCGAGGAGCTGGAGGTTTCCCCGCCGCCCGCGGGTGGATGGGCCGGATGCGGTGCGCCCGGCAGCGGCCCGTGCGGGCAGGCCGAATGCCCCGTCTGGATCATTCTCGTTCACGGGCTGAGATTAGGTTAGGCATGCCTTACATCGCCAATTCGCCTCACCCGTCTGCCCGTTTGTGCCTGATTCGCCGTCAACCTCAGTCGTCGAGCAGCCGCCATGCGGTGAGGGCGAGGGCGGCCCGTATCAGGCCGGCGGGTTCCCGGGCTCAGCGCAGGGTGTAACCACCGTCGGTGTAGAGCGTGGAGCCGGTGGTGAAGCCGTTGGTGAAGAGGAAGACCACGGCCTGCGCGATCTCGTCCTCGGTGGCCGGGCGGGCCAGCAGCGCCTCGCGGCGGTAGTGCGCGAAGGCGGCTTCCCGGGCGGCGGCCGGGCGGTTCGACCACAGGTTGCCGTCGACGGTGCCCGGCGCCACCGTGTTGACCCGGACCGGGGCGAGTTCCACCGCGAGGCCACGGCCGAGGCCCTCGATCGCGGCGTTGCACGCGACGTAGGCGGGAGCGGGCCCGGCGGGGCGGGCCGACGCCGCGCCCGACATCAGGACCACGGAGCCGTCCCTGGCCAGCTTCGGGGCGGCCAGGCGCACCGCGTGGTACTGGCCCCAGAACTTGGAGTCGAAGGGCGACGCCGCCTCCTCGTCGCTCAGTTCGCGCATCGGTCCGACCTGGTAGGAAGCCGCTGAGGTGAAGAGATGGTCGACTCGTTCGATGTCGCCGAAGAAGGCCGCGAGTGACGCGGTGTCCCCGGTGTCGACGGTGCGCCAGGTGACCGCCGCCCCGCCCAGTTCGGCGGCCGCGGCCTCCAGCCGTGCCGCCGTGCGGCCGCCGAGCACGACCCGGGCGCCGGCCTCCACCACCCGGTGTGCGACCCTCAGGCCGATGCCGGACCCGCCTCCGATGAGGACGACCGTGCGGCCCCGCAGATCCTCGGCGGCCCGGACGGTGGGGCCGGCGGCTCCGGTGGTCTGGGACATGATGCTTCCTCACTCACCCATACGGTCGGTCGCGTTGATCAACTCGCTGAACCGCCGGCTTGCCTTCCGTATTCCCGCGATCCGGATACGGCGAGACGTGCTCCAAGTGAGTCAGCCCGGCAGGCCGATGCGGCGGTGGCGGGCACGGCGGGCGGCCAGCCGCTCCGCCTGGTCCTGGGCGCGCAGCGCGGCGAGCTCGGCGCCGAGGGTGGCGCCGAGGCGGGCGAGGAAGGCATCGTCGCGCGAAGGGTGTTCAGGGCGCTCGGGGCCCTCCCCCGCCGCGTCCTGGGGCTCCTCCTCCACGATGCGGTCCACGATGCCGTGGGCGAGCAGGTCGGCGGAGCGCACACCCTGCCGGTCCGCTGTCTCGTACGCCCGCTCGGTGGTCCGGTAGAGGATCGCGGAGGCCCCCTCCGGGGGCAGCGGGGACAGCCAGGCGTGGCGCGCCGCGAGCACCCGGTCGGCGGGGAGCAGCGCGAGCGCGGCGCCGCCCGCGCCCTGGCCGAGCAGCAGGCAGAGGGTGGGCGCGGGCAGGGTCACCATGTCGGCCAGGCAGCGGGCGATCTCGCCGGCCAGACCGCCCTCCTCGGCCTCGCGGTTCAGGGCCGCGCCCGCGGTGTCGACGACGGTGAGGAGCGGGAGGCCGAGTTCGGCGGCGATGCGCATGCCGCGGCGCGCGGTGCGCAGCCCCGCCGGGCCGAGCGGCTGCCCTTCGCCGGGCCCGTCGGCCACCGCGCCGCCGTGGCGCGCGGCCCGGTCGTGTCCGAGGACCACACACGGCGTCCCGCCGACGCGGGCGAGCGCGAGCAGCAGCCCGGGGTCGTGCTCGCCCGCGCCCGTACCGCTCAGGGGGCTCACGTCCTCGGCGGCGGCGCGCAGCAGGTCCCGCAGGCCGGGCCGCTCGGCCCGCCGCGACCGCCGGATGGACACCTCGGCCCCAGGCCCAACCCGCCCGGAACGGGGCACGGGGCCGCCATCCGCCGCGGCGGAGGCCGCCCCCGCGCCGCCCCCGTCAACCGCCGCAGCAGCTACCCCCGCGCCGCCCCGGCCCTTCGGCGATTCGCCGCGTCCCGTCGACGTGGGGTCCGGCCGGTCACCCGCCTCCGGCGGGCGGCCTGGCCCGGTCTCCGGCTCGCGGCCGACGGCGGGGGTCGTGGGCCGCGCGCCGGGAGCGCGGCCCGCAGCCGCCGGGTCGCCGCCCGGGCCCGCCCCCGGCACGTCCCCGCGCGACACAGCGGCAGCGGCAGCGTCCCCGCACAGCACCCTCAGCACCCGCGCCGCCACCTCCGACAGCCGCTCGGCCGGGAGGACCGCGTCGACCAGGCCGTGGGCCATCAGGTTCTCCGCGACCTGGACGCCCGCCGGGAACTCCTCCCCGTACAGCGCCTCGTGGACCCGGGGGCCCATGAAGCCGATGAGCGCGCCCGGTTCGGCGGCGGTGACGTGGCCCAGGGAGCCCCAGGACGCGAGCACCCCGCCCGTCGTCGGGTGGCGCAGGTGGACGAGGTAGGGCAGGCCGGCGGCCTTGTGGTCGGTGATCGCCGCGGCCACCTTCACCATCTGCAGGAAGGCGACCGTGCCCTCCTGCATGCGCGTCCCGCCGGACGCGGGGGCCGCGAGCAGCGGCAGGCGCTCCGCCGTCGCCCGCTCCACGGCGCGCACCAGCCGCTCCCCCGAGGCCACGCCGATCGAGCCGGCGAGGAAGCGGAACTCGCAGGCCACGACGGCCACCCGCCGCCCCTCGATACGGCCCTCGCCCGTGACGACGGACTCGTCGAGGCCGGTGCGCTCGCGGGCCCGCTCCAGGTCGGCCCGGTAGGCGGGGTCGTCCGTCGTGATGGCGACCGGCTCGTCCCAGCGGTGCCAGCTGCCGGGATCCACGACGGCCTCGATCAGCTGGAGGGCTGACGTGCGGGGGTGCGCTGCGCTCATGCTGACACCCTGCCACGACACACAGCCACTTCAATCCAACTCGGCATGTGCTAACTTTTCTTGGCATGTGCAGGGTTTCGCTATGACCACCTCGCCGCCGGGCAACGGGCCCGGCGACCTCGGCGACCTCGGCGACCTCAGTGGCGACGAACTGGTGCGGGTCCTGGCGACGCTGGCCAATCCGCACCGGCTGCGGGTCGTCGCCGCGCTCGCCCGGGAGCGGATGTACGTGAGCGAGCTGGCCCGCGCGCTGGGCATCAGCCGGGCGCTGCTCCAGGTCCACTTGCGCAAGCTGGAGGCGGCCGGGCTGGTGACGGCCCGGGTGGAGGTGTCACAGGACGGCAAGGCCATGAAGTTCTACGAGGTCAACAGGTTCGCGATCGAGCTGACACCGGAGGCCGTCGAGGCCGCGGAGCGGACGCTGACCCCGCCGGGCGACGGGCCGGGCGGGGAGACGAAGGGATCGAAGTGATGGACGTACGCGAGTGGACCGAGGTGGTGGGGGCCTTCGGCCTCTTCGCCCTGGTGATCACCCTGCCCACGGTGATCATCTGGCAGTTCGCGGCGACCCGGCGCGCCAGGATCCAGGTGGTGCGGGAGCAGGAGTACCGCAAGCTCGCCGAGAGCGCGGCCGCCGCGCAGCAGGGCACGGAGGAGCGGCTGAAGGAGATCAGCGAGCGCCTGGCGGAGATGCAGGGCCGGATGGAGTCGCTGGAGCGGATCCTCCAGACCGTCGAATAAACCTCAACGGACGTCGGACAGACCGTCGAAACAGGCGGTCGCGCACCACACAGGCCCTGGGCCGTCGAGCGGCAACTCGACGGCCCAGATGAAGGAAGAAGCATCACCTCGCCCATGGGCGAGTTCTCACGGATACGTCCCTTCATGGAAAGGACAGCAGCTCATGCTGCGCGAAAGCAAGTCGCGACAGAGAACGGACCGGCAAGAAACGGACGGTCCAAGTCCGGGACCGGGAGGCGGCCGGGCCGCGCTCGTGGAGCGCGTCGCCGGCTGGTCCGTCCGCCATCGCGCCCTGGCCATCGTGGGCTGGTTCGCGCTGGTGGTCGTGGCGGTCCTGGCGAGCGCGGTCGTCCCGGGCGAGATGGCGAGCAGCACCGACCCCGGCGGTTCCGGCCGCGCGGAGCGGGTGCTGGACGCGCAGCAGAAGTATCCGCGGCCTCAGGAGAACGTGCTCGTGCAGGCCCGGACGCCGGACGCGGCAGGGCGTTTCACGAGGAGTCCGGAGCTGCGGCGGGCCACCGAGGACCTGGTCGCGGCGCTGCGCCGCACCCCCGGCGCGGTGACCGCCGTCCGCTCCCCGCTGGAGCGCGACGGAAGCCGGCTGGTGTCGAAGGACGGCCGCTCCGGTCTGGTCACCTTCGAGGTTGCGGGGCCCGACGAGCGGACGGCCGAGCACTACGACGCGGCGACCGAGGCCGTGAAGACGGTGGCGGCCCGCCACCCCGAGGTGCGGCTGGCGCAGGCGGGCGACAGGAGCCTGTCGAGCGTGGTGGACGAGGGCATCAAGGGCGACTTCAAGCGGGCCGAGTTCTTCTCGCTGCCGCTCACCGTGGTCATCCTGCTGGTGGTGTTCGGCTCGCTGATCGCCGCCGCGATCCCGCTGCTGCTGGCGGCCACCACCGTCGTCGGCACCTTCGGCTTCCTCCAGGTGCTGGCCCACTGGGTGCCGGTGAACAGCGCCACGTCCTCCATGGTGCTGCTGATCGGCGTGGCGGTGGGCGTCGACTACTCGCTGTTCTATCTCCGCCGGGCCCGCGAGGAGCGCGCGGCCGGACACGGTGTCGCGGAGGCGCTGCGGATCACGGCGCGCACCTCGGGGCGGGTGGTGGTGGTCTCGGGTCTGACGGTGATGCTGTGCCTGGGCGGGCTGCTGCTCACCGGTCTCGACAACTTCAAGGGCCTGACGACCGGCGCGGTGCTGGTGGTGGGGGTGGCGATGGTCGGTTCGGTGACCGTACTGCCCGCCCTGCTGGCCCTGTTGGGGCACCGGGTGGACAAGGCGCGGATCCCGTGGGTGGGCCGCCGCCGGACCGCGGCGGACCGGTCCCGGGTCTGGGCGGCGGTGGCCCGCGCGGTGGTGCGGCGGCCGCTGGTGTGGGGCGGTTCGGCGGTGCTGGCGCTGCTGCTGCTCGCGCTGCCCGCCCTGGGGATGCGGCTCCAGGACGCGGCGGTGACCGACAGCCTGTCGCGGTCGGTGCCGACGGTGGACGCGGCGGCCCGGATGCAGGAGGCGTTCCCGGGCACCCCGGCCCCGGCGAGGGTGGTGATCTGGGGGAAGGACCCGGACTCCGTGGCCGCCCCGGCGGTACGGAAGGCGGTGGAGAGCCTGCACGGGCGGGCCGCGGCGAGCGGCGGGGCGCTGAACGAGCCGATCTCGACCGCCAGGGTCGGCCGGGCGCTGGTGGTGCGGGTGCCGCTGGCGAGCTTCGGCACCGACGAGACGGCGAACCGGGCGCTGGAGACGCTGCGGGAGCGGACGCTGCCCGCCGCCCTCGGCGACGTGCCTGGGATCGACTACGCGGTCTCCGGCAAGACGGCCTTCGCCTACGACTTCACCCAGCGGGTGACCGACCGCACGCCGTACGTCTTCGCGTTCGTGCTGGTGCTGGCCTTCGTGCTGCTGGTCGTCGCGTTCCGCTCGCCGGCCGTCGCGCTGGTGTCGATCGTGCTGAACCTGCTGTCGCTCGGGGCCGCTTACGGGGTGCTGACCTGGGTGTTCCAGGACGGCCACCTGAGTTCGGCGCTCGGCTTCACCTCGTACGGCGGGGTGGTCGGCTGGCTGCCGCTGTTCATGTTCGTCATCCTCTTCGGGCTGAGCATGGACTACCACATCTTCGTGCTCAGCCGGATCCGCGAGCGCCGGCTCGCCGGGGCGGAGGTGCGCGAGGCGGTGGTGGGCGGCGTCGCGTCCGGCGCGGGCGTGGTCACCAGCGCGGCGGTGATCATGACGGCTGCGTTCAGCGTCTTCGTCGTCCTGTCCGCGATCGAGTACAAGATGATGGGCGTCGGGCTGGCGGTGGCCGTCCTCATCGACGCGACGCTGGTGCGCGGGGTGCTGCTGCCCGCCGCCATCACACTGCTCGGGCGCACCGCGTTCCCCGGCCTCACTCCAGGGGAACGAACGCCTCGCCCGCGACGTGCTGGTAGATGATCGAGCTGCGGAAGTCGACGACCTCCCGGCGCCCTGAGAAGCGGTCCATCAAGAAGGCGTGCAGCCGGTCCACGTCCGGCACCGCGACATGGACGAGGAAGTCGTCGCCGCCCGCGACGACATAGACGGACAGCACCTCGGGGAGCGTCATCAGATACGCCTTGAAGCCCTCGATGACCTCGCGGCTCAGCGGCCGGATACGGACCGCGAGCAGCGCCTGCACCGGGCGGTTCAGGGCGCGCAGGTCGACCGTGGCGCGATAGCCGGTGATCACTCCGCGCTCCCGCAGGCCGCGCACCCGCTCCAGACAGGTGGAGGGGGCGATGCCGAGGGTGCGCGCGAGGTCGCGGTTGGTCTGCCGTGCGTCGCGCTGCAGTTCGCGGACGATCGCCGTATCAAGTTCGTCCATGGGGCCTCCTCCGACCGGCTCGCCGAATTTCGTTCGGTGAGCCGGTCGGCTCATCGTTGCTTCGGCTAGCTTCCCGGGCTGTGACCGTACAACGTACTCGCTCCCCCGCTCCCCCACGTCCGGCCGCCCGCTCAGCCACCCGCCCGGGCCCCCGGCGCCTGGGGCTCGGCGGCGGCACCGCCCTGTACGCGGGCGCCGTCCTCGGGCCCGGCGTGCTCGCGCTGCCCGCGCTCGCCGCCGCGGCCGCCGGGCCCGCGTCGGTCCTGGCCTGGGCCGCGCTGCTGGCGACCAGCGTCCCGGTCGCCGCCTGCTTCGCCGTGCTCGGCGCGCGGTTCCCCGACGGGGGCGGCGTGGCGACGTATGTCCACCGGGCCTTCGGGCCGCGCGCGGCGGCGACCGTCGGGTGGTGGTTCTACGGGGTGGTGCCGGTCGGGGTGGTCGCGGGCGCCTGGATCGGCGGTCAGTTCGGGTGCAGCTGCTGCTGGTGGGCCTGCTGGCGGCGCTGCTGCTGGCCGCGGTCCTGGCGGCCCTTCCGCATCTGCGCGCCGCGCACTTCACGCCCTTCATGCCGGGCGGCTGGAGTTCGGTCGGCTCGGCGGCCGGGGTGCTCTTCTTCGCCTTCGTGGGCTGGGAGGCGGCCAGCCACCTGTCCGCCGAGTTCGCCGATCCGCGGCGGGACCTGCCGCGGGTCACCGCGCTCACCCTCGCCGTGATCACCGTGCTGTATCTGGGGCTGTCCCTGGCGACGGTCGGCGCGCTGGGCCCCGCCGCCGCGACCACCGACACGCCGCTGACCGACCTGCTGGCGCGCAGCGTGGGCGGCGCGGCCCGGCCGGTGGCCGCCGTCGCGGCCCTGTTCCTCACCTTCGGCGCCGTCAACGCCTATCTGGCGGGCGCCGCCCGGCTCGGCGCGGCCCTCGCCCGCGACGGCGCGGCGCCCCGCCGGCTGGCCCGGGGCGGCCGGCCCGGGGAGGTGCCGCGCCGCAGCCTGGCCGTGCTGGCCTGCGGCTGCGTCCCGGTCGGGGCGGTGGCGGCCACGGGCGCGGCCGATCTCGACCGCCTGATGCGGGCCACCTCCACCTGTCTCGCGGCGGTCACCCTGGCCGGGGTGCTGGCGGCGCTGGTCCTGCTTCCGCGCCGTACGCCCCTGTGGTGGGCGGCGGTCGGCAGCGCGGCCGTCATCGCGACCGTACTCGCCTTCTCCGGGCCGCTGTTGCTGATTCCGCTGGGGCTGGCCGCCGCCGCGTACTGTTTCCAGATCTTCGCCCGCCGGCGCCCCGCCCGGGGCCGCGGCCTTCAGGAGGACCACGCATGACCACGCCGACCGAGCAGCACTACGAGCGGCTGCTGGCCGCCCACTACACCTGGATGACCGGCGGCGACGTGTCCGCCGCCGCCGAGGACCAGGCCGAGCTGCTGCGCGGACTCGGCGTCGCCCCGGTCCCCTCGGGCCCCTCGGGCTCCTCCCCCGCCGTGGACCTGGGCTCCGGCCCCGGCGCCCAGACGCTGGCGCTCGCGGCGCTCGGCTTCGCGCCGGTGGTCGCGGTGGACACCAGCCAGGCCCTCCTCGACGAACTCGCCACGGCCGCGAAGCGCTTCCCGGACGCCTCGATACGGCCGGTACGGGCGGACATCCGCACCGCGCTCCCCGAACTGACCACGCCGGGCGAGACGGCGGCGATCGTGTGCATGGGGGACACGCTGACGCATCTGCCCGCCAAGGACGACGTGCCCGCACTCCTCGCCGACGCGGCCCGCGCGCTGGCCCCGGGCGGCCGGCTGGTCGTCAGCTACCGCGATCTGACCCGGCCGCTGGAGGGCACGGACCGCTTCCTGCCGGTGCGCGACGACGCGGACCGCATCCTCACCTGCTTCCTCGAATACCTGGACGCGGACACCGTGCGCGTCCACGACCTGCTGCATCTGCGCACGCCCGACGGCTGGACGCTGCACACCGGGTCGTACTCGAAGCTGCGCATCGCGGCCGACTGGCTCGCGGACCGCTGCCGGGAGGCGGGTCTCGAGGTGTCCCACGACGGGGTGGGGCCGCGCGGCATGCGGGTGCTGGTGGCGACGCGCCCCGCGTGAGGCGGCCCGCCGGGCTTGGGGGGTGGAGGGCTGAGCGGGGGCGCCCGGGGCTGAGGGGGCGCCCCCGCTCAGCCCTCCGCCGCCCAGCTCTCCGCGCTCAGCCCTCCGCGTCCGCCTGCACGGCGTCGAGCGCCGCCGTCAGCCGCCGCAGGCGGGCGCGCAGATCGACCGCTTCCTCCGGGTCCAGCCCGCTGGCCTTGATCACCTGGAGGGGCACGGCCCGGGCGGTCTCCCGCAGGGCCTCCCCCTCCGCCGTCGGCCGGACCGTCACCGAGCGCTCGTCGTGGAGGCTGCGCTCGCGCTGGACGAGGCCCGCCGACTGCAGCCGCTTGAGGAGCGGCGAGAGGGTACCCGAGTCCAGGCGCAGGAACTCCCCGAGCTTCTTGACCGGCATCTCGCCGTGTTCCCACAGCACCAGCATCACCAGGTACTGCGGATAGGTCAGCTCGGTGTCGCGCAGGACCCGCCGGTAGACGCCGTTGAAGGCGCGGGAGGCGGCGTGCAGGGCGAAGCAGAGCTGGGCGTCGAGGCGGAGCAGGTCGTCAGCCGCTTCGCCGGGGGACGGGGCCGGGCCGGTCTGGTGTGACATACGCTTAGGGTACCTCTTAGTTGTGCACAATTAAGTTGTGTGCTCTACTTCTGCTATGGCGGAGCGCACGACGGCGCGCCGCAGGACCCGGAAAGGGATGGTCTTCATGGACGCGCTCTACACCGCGGTGGCCACGGCCAGCGGACGCGACGGCCGGGCGGTGAGCTCCGACGGGCAGCTCGACCTGGCCCTGGCCATGCCGCCGGAGCTGGGCGGCAGCGGCAAGGGCACCAACCCGGAGCAGCTCTTCGCCGCGGGCTACGCGGCATGCTTCGCCAGCGCGCTGGGGCTCGTCGGCCGTCAGGCGAAGGTCGACACCAAGGACGTCTCGGTCACCGCCGAGGTCGGCATCGGCAAGGACGAGTCGGACGGCGGCTTCGGGCTGAAGGTCACGCTGCGCGTGGAGCTGCCCGAGGAGCTGGAGGGCGCGACCGGCCGCAGCCTGGTCGAGCAGGCCCACCAGGTGTGCCCGTACTCGAAGGCGACCCGGGGCAACATCGCCGTCGAGCTGGTCGCCGAGTAATCAGCCGCACAGTCGGCCGCGTAGTCAGCCGAGCAGTCATACGGCCGGATCGGCCGGCCGTACGGCCATCTCAGCCGGGTCGGGTCCGTCACTCCGTGGCCACGCGCACCCCGAGGCCGACCAGGGTCGCACCGAGGAGGGCGTCCTGAGCGCGCCGCGCGCGACGGGAGCGCAGGAGATGACGGACCCGGTGGACGCCCAGCGCGGTCAGGCCGAGCCCGGTGATGCTGAACAGCACGGTGATCGCCGCGAGCCCCAGCGCGATCGGCACCGCCTGGCCAGGGCGGTCGGCGGGCACGAACTGGGGCAGGACCGCGACGAAGAAGAGCGTCGCCTTGGGGTTGGTGAGATTCGTCAGCAGCCCCTGGACGAAGGGCGTGCCGCGGGAGGGCGCCCCGGCGCCGTCGCCCGGCTCACCGGCGGGCCCACCGGCCGGCTCGGCGGGTGCCCGCCAGGCCGCCCACAGTGAACGGCCGCCGAGGACCAGCAGCACCAGCGCGCCCGCCAGCTTGACCGCCTCGAAGGCCGCCTCGCTGCGCAGCAGCAGCTCCGCCAGCCCGACCGCCACGGCCACGGCGTGGACGAAGAGCCCGGCCGCGCAGCCGAGCGCGGTGCGCAGACCCGCCGCCCGCCCGCCCCGGAGCACGCTCCGGATGACCACGGCGGTGTCGAGTCCGGGCGTGATGGTGATCAGGAAGCACAGGCCCAGGAAGGACGCGAGTTCGGTCATGGCGCCCATTGTGTACGGGCGCGGCTCGCCGGGGCCGGGGTTTTACGCGACCCGTGCCGGTCGTGCCGCGCCCTCCAGGTTTTCCGCCATGCGGCGGAGCACTCCGACGGTGGCGAGGTATTCGTCGTCCGTCACCCCGTCGGTGATCCGCCGCCGGGCCGCCCCGATCCGTTCGGCCGCCGCGGCGTGGCCCTCGACGCCGAGCGGCGTGAGCGCGTACGGACCCCCGGAGCCGTCGCGGGCGACCCAGCCCCGGCGCTCCAACTCGTCCAGGACCTCGTCGAGCGTGATCGCGCCCTCGCCCCAGAAGGGGCGCAGCGCATCGGCGAGTTGGTCCGGGGTACTCGGGCCCGCCGACAGGGAGTTCAGGGTCTGCCAGTGGCGGCGGGCGAGACCGCCGGCGTCCAGGGCGCGGGCGAAGTCGGCCTCGATGAGCCCGTCCAGGTGTTTGAGCCAGTAGCCGATCGGCTTCATGGTGGGTCCCCTCCCCAAAGGAATACATGTAATCTAGCAACTAGATGTTTTTGATTATGCATGGAGGGGTGATGGACGACAACCGGGAACCCGTCGGCAACCGGGAACCCGTCGACGACATCGAGCGGGCCATGGTCGCCATCCGGCGCAGCCAGAGCAGGCGTTCGCTGGCGCGGCTCGCCGACCGGGACTCCCCCAAGGGCGCGATGGCGAAGGGCGCCGCCTTCGACGTGGTGGACGCGATCGAGGCGGCGGAGCAGAGCGGGGCGCCGGCCACCGTCTCCGGGGTCGCCGCCGCCCTGGCCGTCGACCAGCCCCGCGCCAGCAAGCTGGTCGCGGGGGCGGTCGAGGCGGGGCTGGTGCGGCGGGAGGCGGACCAGGCGGACGGGCGGCGCGCCCTGCTGGTGATGACGGAGGCGGGGCGCGCCCTGACGGAAGAGGTCCGGCGGTTCCGGCGGTCCGTGTTCGCGGAGGCGATGGCCGGCTGGCCGGAGGCGGACCGCGCCGAGTTCGCCCGGCTGCTCACGGATTTCGTCAGGGCGCTCGGCCGGAGCGGGGGCCGGGCGCCCCGGTGACGGGCGGCCCCCGGCGACGGGCGGCGCCGCGGTGACGGGCGGCGGGCGGCGCCTCGTACGTCAGCAGGTCGTCGGGGTGGCGTGTTCCGGGTCGAGGGCGTTGACCGCCTCGTGGAAGGCGACCTTGTCGGTCATGGCGATGGTGACGTGCTCCGACAGGTCGCCCGGGCACAGGTCCTGGACCACGACGTTCTTGACGTCGGGCCCGCTGAGGAACTGCGCGCGGTAGGGCGTGGCGACCTCGTCGTACTTGGTGGAGATGACGGTGTAGCGCACCCCGGGGACGGTGTCGCCGCCCTCGTTGAGCCGGGTGAGGAAGTCGGACCCGACCACCTGGTCCGTGAGGCCCGGCGTGTGCCTGGCCAGGATGTCGGCCGCGGCCGGGAAGTAGTCGAGCAGCGCGGTGAGCCCGGACAGGGTGGTCCCGTGGTTGGTGGGGGCGAACGCGACCAGCGCGTTCACCTTGGCCGCGCCGCCGAGGAACTTCAGGTAGTAACGGGGCATCATCCCGCCCTGGGAGTGGCCGACCACGTCCACCTTGGCGGCGCCGGTGGCGGCGCGCACCCGGTCCACGTAGGCGGACAGCTGCTTCGCCGACTCGCTGATCGGGCCGAGGCCATGGAAGACCGGCACGCCGGGCAGCTGGCCGTAGTCGAGGGAGAAGACGCAGTACCCGCGGCGGACCAGATAGGGCGCGAACCCCAGCCAGTTGTCGACCGAGTTGCCCAGGGTGCCGTGGACGAGGACGACGGGGCGGGGGTGTTGGGCGGACTTGCACGCATAGTCGTTCCACCCGCCGCCCGACGCGCCCTGCGCGGCGGCGGTGTCGGGCGCGGCGGCGGTGTCGGCGGGCGCGGCGCTCGCGGCGGCGGGCGCCATGACCGCCGCGACCGCCAGGGCCAGGGCGGACAGGGACCTGCGGAGCGGGCGGATACGCCTCCAGTGCGGCATCACATGGACTCCTCGCTGGTGGGGGATGCGCTTGGCCGTGCGCTCTGCGATCCGGATCACAGGGGTGTCGCGTCCGCCTTAAATTACGCGCGGGTAGCAAGCGCATCCAGCCGTCCGCCGGTGAAGAAACGCTCACCCGTCCCTCACCGCACGTCCAGGAACACCACGCGGAGGCGTGGGTGTTGGGGAACGTCCGGGTCAGTCGGTCTCGTCGGCGCGGAGGGCCAGGTCGAGGAGGCCGGGGAAGCGGGCGTCGAACTCTTCGCGGCGCAGCCGGCGGTGCTGCGGGTCGTGGAGACCGCGGCACCCGAGCCGGGCCCCGGCCAGGTGGCCATCGAGGCCGTGTGGGCGGGGGTGAACTTCGCCGACGTGAAGGCGCGTGCCCAGGGGTACCGGGTGACGTCGCTGCCCTACCGTCCGGGCCTGGAGGTCTCCGGGCGCGTCCGGGCGGTCGGGGAGGGCGTCGGGGGTCTGCGGGCGGGGCAGGAGGTCGCCGCGCTCGTCGACGGCGGCGGCTACGCCGAGGTCGTGGTCACCGAGGCCGCGAGGGTCTTCCCGCTGCCCGACGGGCTGGACCTGCGGACCGCCGCCACGCTGCCGACCGTGCTGCCGACCGCGCACGCCCTGATCCACGAGGTGGGGCGGCTGCGGGCCGGGGAGAGCGTGCTGGTGCACGGCGCGGCCGGAGGCATCGGCACGGCGGTCGGGCAGCTGGCCCGGGCGGCGGGCGCCGGCGCGGTGTACGGGGTGGCCTCCAGCGACGCCAAGGCCGAGTACGCACGGGGATACGGCTACGACGAGGTGTTCCGGCCCGACACCTTCGAGACGGACGTCCGCCGGGCGACCGGCGGCAGGGGCGTCGACCTGGTCCTGGACCCCGTGGGCGGCGACACGCTGCGCCGCGGCCTGGAGGCACTGGCCGTCTTCGGGCGCCTGGTCTCCTTCGGCAACGCCAGTGGCGCCGAGCCCTGGCGGGCCGGGCAGGAAGAGCTGTACGCGCAGGGCCGCTCCGTCGCGGGCCTCTCCCTGATCGCCCTCGCCCAGTCCGCACCCGACGCCCTGCGCGCGCTCACCGAACGCGCCCTGCGCACCGTCCGCGACGGAACGGTCGTCCTTCCCGTCACCGCCGAGTTCCCCCTGTCGGACGCGGCCGGCGCCCACCGGCTCATCGGCGGACGCACCTCCACGGGCAAGCTGCTGCTGCGCGTCGCCGACTGACCGCGGGCCCCCGCGTACGGCGGGCCGCCAGGCGATCCAGCGCCCCTCACCAGGTGTCGAATCCCCCGGCCGGGCGCACCGCCCGGTCGCCGAAGCGGGCCCGGGCCCGGTCGACGGCGGCCTCGATCCGGCGGGCCTTGTCGTCGGCGGGGTCGAAGGTCAGCTGGTGGGAGGCCTGGTCGGCGGCGGTCAGCCCCTCGGCGCGCAGCGCGAGGGACCGCACCCGCGCCCGCTGCAGGCCGAGCGCGGCGTGCAGGGCGTAGGCGGTGGCGGTCAGGGTCGGGGTGTGGGCGGTCGGCTCGGGCAGGGTCCTGCTACGGGTGGTCGTGGAGCGGTCGGCGTAGCGGACGGTGAGGGTGAGGACGCGGGTGACCTGTCCGCTGGTGCGCAGCCGGGAGCCGAGCCGGTCGGCGAGGGTGAGCAGCGCGCGGCACCTGCGCTCCGGGTTCAGCTCGTCGTGGCCGAAGCGGTGTTCGGCACCCATGGAGCGGGCCGGGGCGTTCGGGGTGACGGGGACCGGGTCGATGCCGCGGGCCCAGTCGTGCACCCGGCGCGCGGTGGCCGGGCCAAGGATCCGGCGCAGGGTGGGCAGCGGTACGGCGGCGATCCGGGCGGCGCTGTCGAGGCCGTACGAGTGCAGGGCGCGGGCGGTCGCCTGGCCGACGCCGGGCAGGGCGGTGGGGGGCTTGTCGGCGAGGAAGGCGGCGACCGCGTCCGGGTCGCCGGGGACGGTGCGGACCGCGGACCGGGCGTCCTGGGCGGCGGCCATGCGGGCGAGCAGCGGGTTGGCGGCGACGCCGACGGAGCAGTCGACGCCGTACCGGGCCAGCGCCCGGACCCGTACGATCTCCGCGAGGCCGGCCGCGTCCCGGTCGAAGTAGCGCAGCGCGCCGGCGACATCGGCGAGCGCGGCGTCGGGCGGGATCGCCTCGACGACCGGGGTCACCTCGGTGAGCAGGGCGAGCAGGCCCTCGTAGGTGTCCGCGTCGATGCCGGGGCCAGGGCCGGCGCCAGGAGCACGGCCGGGGGCGGTGCCGGTGCGGGGTGCGCCGGAGGGCGCCTCCGCCGCCCGCTCGACGGAGTGCCCGGCGGAGTACTCGACGGGGTGGAAGCGCACGTACAGCACATGCGGTTGCCCGCCGCTTCGGGCCGGAGGGGTCTGCCGGGGAGTCATCCCGCGCTCCCTGGGCTCGAATGCCACAGCTTGCGGCCGGTGGCGGCCTGTTCGCCCGCGGGTTGGAGGTCGGCCCACGGGTGCATGGCGTAACCGGTGGACAGGTGGATGCGGCGCCCGGAGTCGCTCCCGGCCCCGGTGTCCGCGCCGGCCGGGGCGCCGGGCCCGGCCTCCGCCGCCCGGCCCGCGCCCGCGCCCGCGAGTGCGGCGGCGACGGCCTCCAGGCCGCCCTCGCGCCGGAGTTCGACCAGGTCGGCGAGGTTCCAGACCGCCGAGCCGACGACGCTGAGGCTGCGCGGCCCGCGCCGCTGGACCACGCCCCGCACCAGCAGCAGCCAGGAGTGGAAGACGGTGTGCGCGCAGGCGGCGTGGCTGTCGTCGAAGAAGGCGCAGTCGACCAGCCCCGTGCCGTCGTCGAGCGTGGTGAAGATGACGCGCCGCCCGGAGCGGATCGGCGGCGTCTGGGTGGCGGCCTTGGCCCCGGCGACCAGCACGGTCTCGCCGTGCCGCGCGTCGCGCAGCCGCTTCGCCGGGACCGCGCCCAGCTCCTCCAGGAAGGCCCGGTGGTCGCCCATGAGGTGCCGGGAGACGTCCATGCCGAGGATGCCGAGTTCGGCGCCGAGGCGTTCCTCCGCGTCCAGGTCGGGCAGGCCGGCGGGGGCGGGCGGGGCGGCCTCGGTCAGCGGGAGCTGGCCCTCGCCGGTGCCGTCGCGCCGGGCGCCCCGCTGCTGCCGGTGCAGTTCGGCGATCCGCAGCAGCAGGTCGCGGCGGCCGGCGCCGAAGGCGTCCAACGCGCCGACCTGGGCGAGCCGTTCGGCGACCGGCCGCCCGGGGTGGGCGCGCCGCCACAGGTCCTGGAGCGAGGAGTACGGCTGGCCGGCCACGATCCGCGCGGTCTCGGCCTCGCTGATGCCGTGGACCTCGCTCAGCGCGAGCCGGATCCCGAAGGCGGCGTCGCCACCGGCACCTGACCGGCCGCCACCCGATCCGCCATCACCCGATCCACCGTCACCAGACACCAGTTCGATTCGATAGGCGGCCCCCGACCGGTTCACGTCCAGCGGCAGGATCGGCACCCCGCGCCGCCGCGCGTCCGCCAGCAGCAGCCGCTTCGGGTACATCCCGGGGTCGTGGGTGAGCACCCCGGCGTAGAAGGCCGCCGGGTGGTGGGCCTTGAGCCAGGCCGACTGGTAGGTCGGCACCGCGAAGGCCACGGCGTGGGCCTTGCAGAAGCCGTACGAGCCGAAGGCCTCGACGATCTCCCAGGTGCGCGCCAGTACCTCCGGTCGGTAGCCGCGGTTCGCCGCCTCCGCGTGGAACCAGGCCCGCACCCGCCCCTGCCGCTCGGGGTCGGAGAGCGCGCGCCGTGCCTCGTCGGCGAGGTCCCGCTCACAGCCGGTCATGATCGACAGGATCTTGATGATCTGCTCGTGGAAGACGACCACCCCATAGGTCTCGCGCAGCGCGTCCTCCAGGTCCGGATGCGGATAGCGGGGCGCCTTGCGGCCGTGCCGCGCGTCGATGAAGGGGCGCACCATGTCGGCCGCGACCGGGCCGGGCCGGAAGAGCGATATGTCGACCACGAGGTCATGGAAGGAGGTGGGCTGGAGCCGCCCGAGGAGGTCTCGCTGGCCGGGCGACTCGATCTGGAAGCAGCCGAGCGTCTCGGTGGAGCGGATCAGGTCGTAGGTCGCCGGGTCGTTCGGCCGCACGACCTCGGGGTCGTCCAGGTCCAGCGGTCGGCCCGTGACCCGCGCCACCTCGGCGGCCGCGTGCGCCATCGAGGACTGCATCCGTACCCCGAGGACATCCAGCTTGAGCAGCCCGAGGTCCTCGACGTCGTCCTTGTCGAACTGCGACATGGGGAAGCCCTCGCCGCTGGTGGGCACGACGGGCGTACGGGCCCGCAGCGCGGCGTCGGAGAGCAGCACCCCGCACGGGTGCATAGCGATGCCGCGGGGCAGCCCGTCCAGCGCCTCGACCAGCTCCCACAGCCTGCCGTGGCGCTCCCGCTCGGCGGCGACCTGGCGCAGCTCGGGCAGTTCGGCGAGCGCGGCGCGGGCGTCGCGGGCGCGGATGTGCGGGAAGGACTTGGCGAGCCGGTCCACCTCGGCCGGGTCCATGCCGAGGGCCGCGCCCACGTCCCGTACGGCGTGGCGCACCCGGTAGGTCTCCGGCATGGAGACGGTCGCGACCCGCTCCGACCCGAAGCGGTCGAAGATCGTGCGGTAGACCTCCAGGCGGCGCGCGGACTCCACGTCGATGTCGATGTCGGGCAGGGCGGCCCGCCGCACCGACAGGAAGCGCTCCATCAGCAGGCCGTTCGCGACGGGGTCGGCGTGCGCGATGCCGAGGAGGTGGTTGACGAAGGAGCCCGCCCCGGATCCTCGGGCGGCCACCCGGATGCCGAGCGCGCGGGTGTCGTCGACGACCTGGGCGACGGTGAGGAAGTACGAGGCGAAGCCGAGCCGCTCGATGGTGCGCAGCTCGTCCTCCAGCCGCCCCCACCGCTCCCGGTCGCGGTCGTAGCCGCGCAGCACCATGGCGGCGGCGCAGCGCGAGCGCAGCACCCGCTCGGCGCTGCGGTGCCCGGCTCCGACCAGGTGCGGCTCGGGGAAGTGGATGCTGCCGAGGCCGATGTGGTCCTCGGGGTCGACGAGGCACGCGGCGGCGGTGCGCTCGGTCTCCTCCAGCAGCCGGCGAGCGTCCCGCCGCCCTCCCGCGGCCTCCGCGATCCGCTCGGCGATCCGCGCCATGTCCCGCGGGCCCTTGAGCCAGCGCTCGCCGCTGTCGAGCGTGGCGGGGTCGCGCGGGTCGATCGGCACCAGCCTGCGGGCGGCGTCCAGCACATCCGCGACCGGGCCCTGCCCCGGGTCGGCGTACCGCACGGCGTTGCTCAGGACGGCCCGTACGCCCTGGTCGGCGGCGAAGCCGACGGTCCGGGCGGCGAGCCGCAGCGAGCCGGGTCCGGTGCCGGTGCGGCCGTGCCACACGGCCGTAAGGCGCAGCGCGTCGCCGAACAGTTCGCGCCAGGGGGCGATCAGCCGCTCGGCCCGGTCGGGGCGCCCGGCGGCCAGGGCCCGGCCGACGTCGGAGTCCGGTCCGAGGAGGACGGTCAGCGGGGCGAGGGCGGTGGCGCCGCCGCCGCGTTCGAGGTCCTCCCAGTGCAGCAGGGGCCGGGGGGCGTCATGGGCCGACTCGGCGTGGGCGGCGGAGACCAGCCCGCACAGCGCGGCCCAGCCGGCCGCGCCGCCCCGCGCCAGGAAGACCGCGCGGGGCGTGGACTCGTCGATGAACGCCCCACCGCGCACCGGCGTGCGCCGCCGGGCCGTACGCCTGGGCTCCGGGGACCGCTCCCGTACGGCGAGGTCCACCCCGAACAGTGGCCGCACCCCCGCGGCCGCGCTCGCCCGGGCGAACCGGACCGCCCCGGCGAGGCTGTCGCGGTCGGTCAGCGCGAGCGCGTCCATGCCGCGCTCGGCGGCGCACTGGGCCAGCCGCTCCGGGTGGACGGCTCCGTAGCGCATCGAGAACCCGGAGGCGGTGTGCAGATGCGTGAAGCCTGGCATCCACACCTCCCGCTGCTCGTCACACCCCCTGACCGTCCCTGCTCGCCACGCGGCGGTGCCGCCTACCGACTACAGCCCCCGGCCTCACTGTAAACCAATCCTCGAACAGTCGTGCGAACGGACCCGCCTGCCCCGGTGACCTGCGGGAATCGCACCTCCCCTTCTTTCACCATAAAGGACTAATGACTTAATACCCCTCATAACGCCCGGCAGTCGCCGGGGTCTGGGATGCGGGGGCGCCGGTGCGGCGGCCGGCTCGGTAGCGGCCCGGGGTCGTTCCGATGATGTGGGTGAAAGCCGTGATGAAGCTGCTGGGGTTGGCCCATCCGCAGGCGTGTGCGGTGTGGATGGTGTCGTGGCCGTCGGCCAGGAGCACGAGCGCGTGGTGGATGCGCAGCTGCGTGCGCCACTCGTAGAAGGTCATGCCCAGCTCGTCGCGGAACAGCCGGCTGAGGGTGCGGGTGCTCGCCCCGATCGCCTTCCCGAGTTCGGCCAGCGTGGCGTTGTCCCCGGGCGTCCCGTACAGCTTCCGGGCGATGGCTCGCAGCCGGTCGTCCCGGGGCTCGGGGAGGTGCAGTGGCTGTTCGGGTGCTTCGCGGAGTTCGTCGACGAGGACGCGGAGGAGGCGAGCGCGCGCGGAGCGGCTGTAGCCGGGCGCCGCGTCGTCGTAGTTGCGGGGGCCGGTCAGGGCGAGCAGGACCTCGCGGGCGAGGCCGGAGGCCAGGAACACGGCGGGATGGTCCGGGACGAGCCGGGCGAGGGAGGGCGCGAGAAAGACGATCCGCATGTCGGTGTCGCCGTGGGCGCGGTGGTAGTGCGTGAACCCGGCGGGGGTCCAGGCGACCCGGTTGGCGGGGACGATCGAGGTGCCGCGCTCGGTGTGCACCGCCAGGACGCCGCCGGCCGCGTACACCAGGTGTCCCCGTGCGTGCGACTGCGTCGCGCTCGTTTCGCCGGACGGCCAGAGGTGACGCCCGCCGGACGGCCACACATGGGACGTCACACCGGCGTTCAGGCGACCTTGGCGGCGAACGGGCATCGGTTGGCATTCTATCGGTGGCAAGCCATGTCTTGATCTCGTGAGACTGCCTCCATGCGGAGAGGTCTTCGGTCGCGCGGAGCGCCGGGCGTCCGACCGCACCGCATGGCATCGAGGCAGCGGGCCTCGACGCCGCGGCTTCGGAGAGGGAGAGACGCATGGCGACGTTCGTCCTTGTGCCCGGCGGCTGGAAGGGATCCTGGGCGTTCGAGGCGGTGGTTCCGCTGCTGGAGCGTGCCGGTCACACCGTTCACGCCCTGACCCTGACCGGTCTGCGGCCGGACGACGACGAGGCGACGGTCGCGGCCGCCAATCTCGACACACACGCCGAGGACGTACTGCGGCTCCTCGATCGCCATCACATCACCGACGCGACGCTGGTCGGCCACAGTTACGCCGGGATGGTGATCGCCGCCGCGGCCGACCGCGCGGACGGCCGGATCTCCCGGCTGGTGCATCTCGACGCCTACGTACCGCGCGACGGCGAGTCCTGCTGGTCCTCCACGAACGAGCACTTCCGGAAGGTGTTCGCCGCCGGCGCGGCGGCCACCGGCTACGCCGTCCGACCGCCGGACGGCGGCGATCCCCGCCGCCGTCCCCATCCCCTGGCCTCGTTCCTCCAGACGATCCGGCTCACCGGCGCGCTCGCCCGGGTCCCCCGCCGGGAGTTCGTCTACTGCTCGGGGTGGGAGGACCGGACGCCGTTCACCGGACTCCGCGCCCGGCTCCGAGCCGATCCCGAGTGGCAGGTCCACGACCTGCCGACCGGCCACGACGCGATGCGCGAGGCCCCGGAGGCGGTCGCCGCGCTGTTGCTCGGCGACCGCGTCGCGGACGGTGCGCCCGGGCTCGCGGCCAGGGGTGCCGGATGATCTTGCCGCGGGTGTGACGGGGCGGGGGATTCCGGTCGAGCCGGTCCGGCCGAGGCGGCACCGGCGCCTTTCGGCCCGGGGCAGGTCGTCCTCGTGTGCTCCGCGGGAACGCGCTCTCCTCACGCAACAATGAGCCACCGAATGATTACATGTTGCGACCGGAAGTGATCGATCGAAGTGCGTTCTTGACCTGCATCGCGTAAGACTCCGTCCGGTATCTGCAACCACGAGCAAGGGAGTGTTCGACATGCGGAAAACCGCAGGGGTGATCGCTCTGGGCGCCGCCCTCACCTTGAGCAGCGTGGTGGGAACGGGGGCCACCGGCGTGGCGAACGCCGAGCCCGCGCAGCCGAGGAGTCTGTACCCGGCCTCGGCGCTGGTGCTCACCTACGGGGAGGGCGAGGACTCGGGCTCCACCCCGGTGCGGCGCGCGGTGACGCTGAGCTGCAAGCCCACCCCGACCGGTACCCATCCGACGCCGGATCAGGCGTGCGCGGAACTGCGCTCCGTCGACGGCGCGTTCCGGGAGCTGACGGCCAGGACGGAGCCCGGCCGGGCCTGCACCCGGGAGTGGCGCCCGGTCACCGTCACCGCGCAGGGCGTCTGGGACGGCAGGCGGGTCTGGTACGAGCACACCTTCGCCAACCCGTGCTTCAAGAACGCCGTCGAGGGCCAGGTGTTCGACTTCTGAGCGGCTGAGCCGAGAGGCGGGCCGGGCACGAGCGGGCCCCCGGACACCGAGCGCGGTGTCCGGGGGCCCGTCCCGTACGCCCGGGCGCCCTGCCCGTCAGCCGATCTCCGCGCCGAACGCCTGGAGCGCCTCCGGCACCGGCTGGAAGAAGGTCTCACCGCCCGAGGAGCAGTCCCCGCTGCCGCCCGAGGTCAGCCCCAGCGCGGTGTCGCCCGCGAAGAGCGAGCCGCCGCTGTCGCCCGGCTCGGCGCACACCGTGGTCTGGATCAGCCCTTCGACTGAGCCCTCCTGGTAGTTGACGGTCGCGTCGAGAGCCGTCACCTCGCCGTCGTGCACCTGGGTGGTGCTGCCGCTGCGCCGCACCTTCTGGCCGACCGTCGCCTCGCCGGCCTTGGTGATGGCCTGGGGGGCGCCGCCGTAGAGGTTGACCTCACTCGGGTGCGCGGTGCCGCCGGTGTACTTGACCAGCCCGTAGTCATGGCCGGGGAACTCGCTGCCCGCGTTCTTGCCGATCTCCTGGCCGCCCTGCGCGTCGGACCAGCTGCTGATCGCCTCGGTGCAGTGCCCGGCGGTCAGGAAGTACGGCTCGCCGTCCTTGACCACGTTGAAGCCCAGCGAGCAGCGCCCGCCCTGGCCCCAGATGGCGTCGCCGCCCGCGAGGAAGGTCCGGTACGTGCCCGCCGAGCGCTTCACCTCGACCTTGTCGCCGAGCCCGTCGGCCACCTTCTTGAGCCGGTCCAGCCGGGCGCCCTTGACCGTGCTGTCCGCTGTGACGACGACCTTGTCGCTCCGCGGGTCGACCGACCACGCGGTGCCGGGGATGGTCGCCTTGTCCTTCAGGACCGCGCGCGCCTCGCCGAGCTGCGCCAGCGAGTACTTGACCACCCTGGCCTCGGCGCCCGCCGCGCGCACCTGGTCCACGGCGGACCGGTCCAGGACGTTGACCACCAGCTTCGCGGCCTCGGCGTCGTAGTACGCCCCGGCCACGTCGCCCTTGAGGGCGGCGGTCAGCGCGGCGGCCGTCTCCCCGGCCTCGGCGGCGGAGAGGGTGGGGGGCGGCGGCGGGGCGGGCGCGGCATGGGCGGCGGGCAGGGACAGGGCCCCGGCGGTCAGGGCCACGGCGGCCGCGCCGGTGACGACGAGATGCCGCCGGGATATGCGTCGGTGCTTCAACTCAGGCCTCCTGTGGGGGGTTGGGCCCGGCGGTGAAGTGCGCCGGGCCCGGAGGACTCATGACGTGGACGCACCCGCGCATGCGCAGGCGCGTCCATGCCAAATCGCGCCGACGAGTATTCCGGGGTACGCGGGGCGCGCACAAGGTCGCGTACGCGTCGCGCGGTGGATCAAGAAGACGCGCCCCTGGCGCCGGGCACGGCCGTTCGGGCGCTACCTCAGGAAATCGCCGAGGTCCTCCACGCTCCAGTCGGCTTGCCGGAGGATGGATCGCAGGGTGCCCGGCGCGAGGGACCGGTGCAGAGGCACGATGACGGTGCGGTCGTCCTTGCGGTACTTGGCGTGACTGCCACGGGTGGAGACATGGCCGAAACCCCCGCGCTCCAGGGCCTTGGCGACCTCCGCCCCGGAAAGGCCCGTGGGAACAGCAGGACTCATGCGACACGTACCTCGACAGGAGCAGTGATCACGTCGGTGACCTCAGGAGCAGGGGCGTCCTCGAAGTAGAGCTCCAGGGCTTCGCGGAGGTTGGCAAGGGCCTCCTCGATGGTCTCGCCCTGGCTGGTGACCTCTACCTGAAGGCACCGGGCTACGTACCACTCGTCCTCGTGGGTGATCGCGGCGGTGAGGTGCAGTGCGTGCGATGTCATACGGCAAAGTCTGGCACCTCGGAGCGTCAGCGTGGCGTGGAAGGCGGCGTCGGGGCCACCACGGGGCCGTCGGGGTGGGCGGGGTGGGCGGTCTCCTCGAGCTGGGGGGACTCCTGGCCCTTTTCGAGGAAGCGCAGCAGCTCCACGGGGATGGGCAGCACCAGCGTGGAGTTCTTCTCGGCGGCCACCGCCATCACGGTCTGCAGCAGCCGCAGCTGCAGCGCGGACGGTGTGTCGGACATCTGCGCGGCCGCCTCCGCCAGCTTCTTCGATGCCTGCAGCTCCGCGTCCGCGTTGATCACGCGGGCCCGCCGCTCGCGGTCGGCCTCGGCCTGGCGGGCCATCGACCGCTTCATGGTCTCCGGCAGGGAGACGTCCTTGATCTCCACCCGGTCGATGTGCACACCCCACCCCACGGCCGGGCTGTCGATCATCAGCTCCAGGCCCTGGTTGAGCTTCTCCCGGTTGGACAGCAGATCGTCCAGGTCGCTCTTGCCGATGATCGAGCGCAGCGAGGTCTGGGCCATCTGGGAGACGGCGAAGCGGTAGTCCTCGACCTGGATGATCGCGTCGGCGGGGTCCACGACCTTGAAGTAGACGACCGCGTCGACGCGCACGGTCACATTGTCGCGGGTGATGCCCTCCTGGGCGGGCACGGGCATGGTCACGATCTGCATGTTCACCTTGCGCAGCCGGTCGAAGCCCGGAGCGATCATGGTGAAACCGGGCGGACGGATCGCCGACCGCAGCCGGCCGAGCCGGAAGACCACGCCCCGCTCGTACTGCTTGACCACGCGCGCGGCGGCCATCGCGTAGACCGCCCCGCACGAGACCACGACCGCGCCTGCTGTCACAAGCTCGTCGATCATCACGGCCACCTGCCGTCCGTATCGCGAGGAGTGCCCCACTTGGGGCGCTGTTCTCCACGATAGTCCTGCCCCACCGCACCGGGCAGGGCCGGGAAGGGGAAGGGCCGGAGGAGGAGAGCGGCCGGGGGCCCGGGAATGCGGGAACCCCCGCCCGGGCGCACCGGGCGGGGGTCACGGGGATCAGCCGGACGACCGGGATCAGCCGAATGACCGAGGTCAGCCGGACGACCGGGGTCAGCCGGACGACCGGGATCAGCCGGACGACCGGGATCAGTAGACGCTCACGCCGTACGCGTTCAGCGCCTCGACCACCGGCTGGAAGAAGGTCGTGCCGCCGGAGGTGCAGTTGCCGCTGCCGCCGGAGGTGAGGCCGAGGGCGGTGCTGCCGGCGTACAGCGGGCCGCCGCTGTCGCCGGGCTCGGCGCACACGGTGGTCTGGATCATGCCGTAGACGATGTCACCGCCGCCGTAGTTCACCGTGGCGTTCAGCGCGGTGACCCGGCCGCTGTGGATGCCGGTGGTGCTGCCGCGCCGGGTGACCGTCTGGCCGACGGTGGGGTTGGCGGCGCTGGTGATGTCCTGGCTGCCGACGGTGCCGGAGGGGGACACCGAGCCGCTGTACCGGACCAGGCCGTAGTCGTTGGTCGGGAAGCTGGAGCCGGCCGTCGGGCCGATGGTCGAGGTGTGACCGGAGTTCGACCACCAGGTGCCCGCGCCGTCGGTGCAGTGGCCGGCGGTGACGAAGTAGTTGGTGCCGCTGCTGTTGCGGACGTTGAACCCGAGGGAGCAGCGCCAGCTATCCGCGTAGATGGCGTCTCCACCGGAGATCAGCTTCTTGATCTTGCCGGGGGTGCGCTTGACCTCGATCGCGTCGGCGTTGGCGCCGGCGGTCTTCTTGATCTTGGCTATCTCGGCCTGCGAGACGGTGCTGTCGGCGGTGACGACAAGGGTGTTGGTCGCCTTGTCGACATACCAGGCGGTGCCCGCGACGTCGGCCTCGAGGACCGCGCTGCCGGCCGCCTTGGCCTCCGCGGCGGTGAACTTGGGAGTGGCGTCGGATCCGGCGTAGGCGCTGGGCGCGGCGAGAGCCGCGCCGACCACCATGGCCGAGGTGGCCGCGAGCAGTCCGAGGCGTCTCGCGTGCTTGTTGTGGGGGGTGGGGCGCTTCATCCTCAACTCTTCCTCCGCAGGAATCGGGGGTCCGCTTGGGTGGGCAGGCCCGTGAGGCGCAGCCGAAGGGCAGGCCGACGGAGACGAGCGACTGACGCCGCGCGGAGATTTCCGTCGTGCCCCTGACAAGCGCTCCCGGAAGTATTCGCGGACTCAACGACAGCGCGCAAGAGGACAATTCGGAAAGGTATCGGCCCACGTCGCATGGCCCCGGCGGCTTCCGGCCACCGGGGCTGTGCACCCATCCCCTCGGGTACCTGGTACGACGAGCCGTCGGGCGATCAGGTTCCGTTCGCGGGCCAGGACTTCGCCACGGGCCGGGAGAGCCCGAGGTGTTCGCGCAGCGTGGTGCCCTCGTACCGGGTCCGGAACGCGCCGCGCTCCTGGAGCAGCGGGACGACCCGGTCGACGAACTCGTCGAGTCCGCCGGGGGTCAGATGCGGTATGAGGATGAAGCCGTCGGCCGCCTCGGCCCGTACGAACGCGGTCATCTCCTCGGCGACCGCTTCCGGGGTGCCGATGAAGGACTGCCGCCCGGTGGCCTCGATGACGGTCTGCCGGATGGACAGACCCTTCTCCTCCGACAGCGCCCGCCACTTGGCGGCCAGGGCGCGCGGGTCGCCGTGCCGCACCCGGCCCTGGGCGAGTTGGGAGTCGGGGTCCGGGTCGATGTCCGGAAGCGGCCCGTCCGGGTCGTATCCGGACAGGTCGACGCCCCAGATCTGTTCCAGGGTGAGGAGCGCGGTCTGCGGGGAGACCTGCTGCCGGCGGATCTCGGCGGCCTTCTCCTGGGCCTCGGCCGCGGTGTCCCCGAGCACGAAGGTCACCCCGGGCATGATCTTCAGGTCGTCGGGGGCGCGGCCGTGGTCGGCCAGCCGCCGTTTGACGTCGGCGTAGAAGGCGCGGCCCGCCTCCAGGGTGCCGTGCCGGGTGAAGATGATGTCGGCGGCGGACGCGGCGAACTCGCGGCCCTCGTAGGAGTCCCCGGCCTGGATGATCACCGGGTGTCCCTGCGGGCCGCGCGGCACGCCGAACCGACCGGAGATCCGGAACTGCGGCCCGGTGTGGTCGAAGGCGCCGGGGGCGCCGCCCTCCGGCCAGGAGTCCCACAGCTCGCGCGCCGTGGCGACGAACTCCGCGGCCCGGGTGTAGCGGTCGGCCCGGTCGAGATAGCCGCCGCGCCGGAAGTTCTCCCCGGTGAAGGCGTCGGAGGAGGTGACCACGTTCCAGGCCGCCCGGCCGCCGCTGAGGTGGTCCAGGGAGGCCAGTCGGCGGGCGAGTTCGTACGGCTCGTTGAAGGTCGTGTTGACGGTGGCGGCCAGGCCCAGCCGCTCGGTGACGGCGGCCAGCGCGTTGAGCACCGTGATCGACTCCGGTCGGCCGACCACGTCGAGGTCGTGGATCCGGCCGTTGTGCTCGCGCAGCCGCAGCCCCTCGGCGAGGAAGAAGAAGTCGAACAGGCCGCGTTCGGCGGTGCGCGCGAGGTGCTCGAAGGAGGAGAACTCGATCTGGCTCCTCGACCGGGGGTCGGCCCAGACCGTGGTGTTGTTGACGCCGGGGAAGTGCGCCGCCAGGTGCATCGTCCGGGTCGGGTGGCCGTCGTTCACCGGGCCGCCTCCCTCGCCGTTACGTATCGGTTGGCCGGGCGCGCCAGGCCCAGGTGGTCGCGGAGTGTGGCGCCGGGGTAGAAGGTGCGGAAGAGCCCGCGGTGCTGCAGCAGGGCCACCGTGCCGTTGACGAACCGCTCCAGGTCGCGGCGCGGTACGACGGGGGTGATGTGGAAGCCGTCCACCGCCCCCGCCTGGTGCCAGCGCGCGATCAGCTCCGCGAGGTCCACCGGTCCCCCGTGGTACAGCGGCAGCCCGTCCGTTCTCGCCGCCAGCGGGCCGCTGGGCGGCGGGAGTTCGGAGGCCGGTTCGCCGTCGGAGAGGTCGGCCGCCACGGCGGCGAGCACGGTGAGCGCGTCCTCGTCACGGCCGTGGGCCACCGCGCGCCGCCGCAGCTCGTCGCGGATCGCGCCGGCCGCCTGGGGGGTGGCGGCCCTGACGTACGCCACATCGGCGTGGCGGGCCGCGGTCCGCCGGGTGACCGGGTCGGTGGCGTCGACCACGACGACCGGGTGGCCCTGGGGCGGCCTGGGCACGATGGACGGGCCGCGCACGCTGAACCGGGCGGACTCGAAGTCGACGTAGTGCAGCTTGTCGCGGTCGATGAAGCGGCCCGTGGCCACGTCGCGGATCTCGGCGTCGTCCTCCCAGCTGTCCCACAGCCGGGCGGC
>NZ_MAXF01000100.1 GCF_001704635.1 Streptomyces sparsogenes
ACAGCTACCCAGTTCTCCGGCGGTATGCGGCAGCGCGCCATGATCGCGATGGCCCTGGTCAACAACCCCGAGCTGCTGATCGCCGACGAGCCGACCACCGCCCTGGACGTCACCGTGCAGGCGCAGATCCTCGACCTCGTCCGGGACCTGCAGAAGGAGTTCGGCTCCGCGGTCATCGTCATCACCCACGACCTGGGCGTCGTCGCCGAGCTGGCCGACGACCTGCTGGTGATGTACGGCGGGCGCTGCGTCGAGCGCGGCCCGGCCGAGAAGGTCTTCTACGAGCCCCAGCACCCCTACACCTGGGGCCTGCTCGGCTCGATGCCGCGCATCGACCGCGACCAGACCGACCGCCTCATCCCGGTCAAGGGCTCCCCGCCCAGCCTGATCAACGTGCCGTCCGGCTGCGCCTTCCACCCGCGCTGCCCGTACGCGGATGTCCCCAAGGACAACATCACGCGCACGGAGCGGCCGGAGCTGCGCGAGGCCGGGGGCGGCGGGCACTTCTCCGCGTGCCACATGACGCAGGAGGAGCGCACGCGGATCTGGACCGAAGAGATTGCGCCGAAGCTGTGACGGACACGAAGGATCCGAAGATGACGGTCCCGGAGCAGGCGACCACCACCCCCGAGCCCCTGCTCAAGGTGTCCGGCCTGGTCAAGCACTTCCCCCTCAAGAAGGGGCTGCTGCAGCGGCAGGCCGGCGCGGTGCAGGCGGTGGACGGCCTCGACTTCGACGTACGGCCCGGGGAGACCCTGGGCGTGGTGGGCGAGTCGGGCTGCGGCAAGTCCACCATGGGGCGGCTGATCACCCGGCTGCTCGAACCCACCCGAGGGAAGATCGAGTTCGAGGGCAAGGACATCACGCACCTCGGCACCGCCGGGATGCGGCCGATGCGCCGCGACGTCCAGATGATCTTCCAGGACCCGTACTCCTCGCTGAACCCCCGGCACACGGTCGGCTCCATCGTCGGGGCGCCCTTCCGGCTCCAGGGCGTCAAGCCGGAGGGCGGTGTCAAGGCGGAGGTGCAGCGGCTGCTGGAGCTGGTGGGCCTGAACCCCGAGCACTACAACCGCTACCCGCACGAGTTCTCCGGCGGCCAGCGGCAGCGCATCGGCATCGCCCGCGCGCTCGCGCTCAAGCCCAAGCTGGTCGTCGCGGACGAGCCGGTCTCGGCGCTGGACGTCTCGATCCAGGCCCAGGTCGTCAACCTGCTGGACGACCTCCAGGACGAGCTCGGCCTCACCTACGTGATCATCGCGCACGACCTGTCGGTCATCCGGCATGTCTCCGACCGGATCGCGGTGATGTACCTCGGCAAGATCGTCGAGCTGGCGGACCGCAAGGCCCTGTACGAGCGCCCCATGCACCCGTACACCAAGGCGCTGCTCTCGGCGGTGCCGGTGCCGGATCCCAAGCGGCGCGCCAAGCGGGAGCGGATCCTGCTCAAGGGCGATGTGCCCTCGCCGATCTCGCCGCCGTCCGGCTGCCGCTTCCACACCCGGTGCTGGAAGGCGACCGAGGTGTGCAAGCAGCAGGAGCCGCCGCTGGTCGCGCTGGAGACCGGACACCAGGTGGCCTGCCACCACCCGGAGAACGCGTCAGACCAGGCGCCGGCGGAGAAGCCCGGCCCCGAGGCGGCGGCGAAGGTGGAGAAGAAGGCGGAGTAGGGGAGCAGGGGAGCAGCGGACGGAGCCGAGGGCTGGGCGGCCCGGCGATGAGAAAATCCGATGAGTAAAAATGTCGGGTGTTCATCGATCTGTTCAGCCCGTCCGTCCAGCACTCACTGGACCTCGCCGGGATCTTCGTCTTCGCGATATCCGGCGCGCTGCTCGGCGTGCGCAAGAACTTCGACATCGTCGGCATGGCGCTGCTCGCGGAGGTCACCGCGCTGGGCGGCGGGGTGTTCCGCGATCTGGTGATCGGCGCCGTGCCGCCGGCCGCCTTCACCGACCTCGGCTACTTCCTGACCCCGCTCATCGCCACCGTCATCGTCTTCTTCCTCCACCCCGAGGTGGAACGGATCACGGCGGCGGTGGGCGTCTTCGACGCGGCCGGGCTGGGGCTGTTCTGCGTCGCCGGCACGACGAAGGCGTACGACCACGGGCTCGGCCTCACCTTCTGCGCCGTCCTCGGGATGACCACCGCGATCGGCGGCGGCGTGCTGCGCGACCTCCTCGCCCACGAGGTGCCGTCGGTGCTGCGCTGGGACCGCGACCTGTACGTGGTCCCGTCCATCGTGGGCGCGACGATCGCGGCAGTCCTCATCCGCTTCGACGCGCTGACGGGCTCCACCAGCGCCCTGGCGGCCGCCGTCGCGTTCCTGGTCCGGCTGCTGGCGATGCGGTTCGGCTGGCGCGCGCCGCGCGCGTGGAACCGGCGCAGCACGGCGGCCGAGGAGGTCTGAGGCCGGCGCGGGGCCGGCCAGGGGGCGGATACGGGAGCGGACAAGGGCCGAGCGGGCCCGGGGCAGGGCTGGTCAGGGCGCGGTCGGCGGCTCGATGAGCCCGAGCTGGGCGAGCTGGGACAGCGCGTCGTAGAAGTACTCGCCACCCACCACCCGCCCGTCCGCGTCGTAGTGCAGGATCTCGCAGATCGTCATCCGCATCGGCCTGTGGGTGGGCGGCACCCCGGGGATCAGCTCGCCGTCGTTGACGCCTCGGCCCTCGAAGACCGCGATGGTGTGGTCCCCGGCGTCGTAGAAGCGCTCCTCCTCGACATGGACGTCGGAGAAGGCGACCGCCGCCCGCCGGGAGTGCTCCACCACCCCCTCCACCCCCTTGATGACCTCCCCCCTGGGGTGGTCGACGAACACCACGTCCGGGCTGAAGGGGAGGGCGGCGGCAGCCCAGTCGCGGGCCCGGAACGCCTGGGTCAGCTTCTTGTGCGTGTCGAGATTGCGCGTGTCGGGATTGCGCGTGTCGGGATTGCTCACCGGCGAAGCCTCGCAGGACTCCCTCAGCATCGGCTCAGGGCTCGGTCAGCCCCCGGCGGCACCCACCGTGGTTGTATGGCGATGAGCCCTGAACGAGGGAGGACGCGCTGTGAAGGACACGCTGAGCTCGACCGAGGGCGGCCGCTCGGCCCTGCGCCTGGAGCGGCGGATCGCCCGCCCGCCGGAGGAGGTCTGGCGGGCCCTGACCGAGCCCGCCCTGATGGCGCGGTGGTTCCCCGCCGAGGTCCGGCTGGAGGCGCGGGTCGGCGGGCGGATGGACTTCGTCTTCCCCGGGCAGGACGTACCCGACACCCAGGGGACGGTCACGGAGCTCGACCCGCCGCGCGTCTTCGCCTTCACCTGGGGCGCCGACCAGCTCCGCTGGGAACTGCGGCCGGAGGGCGACGGCTGTGCCCTGACCCTCACCCACACCTTCCGCGACCGCTTCGGCGCGGCCAGCTTCGCCTCCGGCTGGCACACCTGCGTCTCGGCGCTCGCCACGCTGGTGGAAGGGGTGGAACCCGGCGGCCCGGCGGGCACCGCCGACCCTGGTGACACGGCCGGCCCGGCCGGCCCGGCTGACATGGCCGAGCTGCACGAGCGCTACGTCGAGGCGTTCGGCCTGGCCGAGGGCGTCGTCGAGGCCGCCGAGGACGGCTGGCGGCTGCGGTTCGAGCGCCAGCTCGTCCGCCCGGTCGAGACGGTGTGGCAGGCGCTGACCGGCCCGTCCGGCACCGGGGAGCCCGTGGTGGGCGGCCCGGTGCCGATCGGATTCCGTACGGACGCGGTGCCGCCCGGCCCGGTCGCGGATGTCGCCCCGCCCCGCGAGCTGTCCTACGACTGGCTGCGCGGCGGCCACCCGGCCGGGCGGGTCCGCTGGCGGCTGACCGACGGCACCGGGCACGGCGCCCGACTGATCCTCACCCAGACCGGCCCGCCCGAGGCGGGGGAGGAGCGGGACGCGGCGCTGGCCGCCTGGCGCAAGCACATCGCGCTGCTGGCCGCGAAGCTGCTGTACGCGCGGGGCTGAGCCGCCGACTCGACCGGCGCGTGGATCGTCCGGCCCGCTGCCGGACGGCCCACTGTCCGGCCTGCCGCCGGACGGCTCTACTCGCCGAGGAAGCCCAGCAGCGCCGCCGTGAGCTCGGCGGGGGCATCCTCCTGGACGAGATGGCCCGCGCCCTCGAACATCCGCAGCCGCGCGCCGGGGATCGCGTCGGCCAGCTCCCGCCCCCGCTCCGGCGGCAGCCAGGTGTCGGCGGCGCCCCAGCAGACCAGCACGGGCAGGTCCAGCTCGCCGTAGCGGCCCTGGATCTCGTCGGTGAAGCGCTGGTCGTTCTGCGCCATCTGCCGGTACAGCGCGGCCTGTCCCTCGTCGCCGCACCACGGTTCGACCAGCCGGTCCAGGACGGCGGGGTGCAGCCCGGGGCCGCTGGCCGAGGCCACGTACTCGCGCACCAGGGCCCGGTGCAGCCCGGGCGGCAGCCGCTCGAAGACCCCGGCGTGGTCGCCGAGCAGCCGGTAGGTGTCCGTGCCCCAGGGGCCCAGGGTCACCGCGTCGACCAGGGCCAGCCGCTCGTAGCGCGCGCCGTGCAGCAGATGGGCGCGGAGGGCGACGCAGCCGCCGAAGTCGTGGGCGACGACGGACGGCGCCGGCCCGGGGCCGGTCAGCCCCCAGTGGTCCAGCAGCTCGGTGAAGACCCGGGCCTGGGCCGCCAGGGAGACGTCCTGCCCCGCCCGCTTCTCCGAGGCGCCGTAGCCGGGCATGTCCCAGACGAAGACCCGGTGGCGGTCGGCGAGTGAACGGGCCACGGCGCGCCATATGTACGAGGAGAAGGGCGTGCCGTGGAGGAGGACGACCGGCGGGCGGTCGGGGGCGCCGAGCGCGGCCCAGCGGACCTCGCCGGAGGAGCTGTGGTGGGTGTGGTCCAGTTCCCAGTCGCCTGTCATGAGCAAAACGCTAGTTGCTCATGACAGGCCCTGTCGAGCCCGTCCGGTCAGCCCGTCCTGTCAGCCCTCGGCGGCGGCGTCGCCACCGGGGACGGGCAGCAGCCCGCGCTCGCCGAAGACCTTCTTGGCGACGAAGGTGGCGTTGAGCGCCTTGGGGATGCCGCAGTAGACCGCCGCGTGCAGCAGCGCCTCGGTGATCTCGGTCGTGGTGAGGCCCACGTTCAGCGCGGCGTTGATGTGCACCTCGAGCTGCGGCTCGCAGCCGCCGAGGGCGGTGAGTATGCCGAGGGTGACCAGCTGCCGGTCCCGGGGGGCCAGCTCGGGGCGGGCGTACATGTCGCCGAAGGCCCAGGCGGCCACCTGGTGGCCCAGCTCGGGGGAGATGTCGGCCAGCGAGTCGACCACTCGCTCCCCCACCTCGCCGTCGATCCGGCTGAGCACCTCCATGCCGTACTCGAAGCGCTCCTGCTTGATCTTGTCGTTCTTGGCCGTGTCGTTCTTTACCGTGTCGTTCTTGGCCTTGCTGTTCTTGGCCTCGTCGTTCGCGTTGCTCATGCGGAGAAACGTAGGAGTTGGAGCACACTCCAAGGCAAGCGGCCGGGCACCGGGCCGCCCGCCCCCCTGTGCCCGGCATGCGCCCGGCACGCGCCCCCGCCGTGGCTCGTAGAATCGTGCTCACCATGGTTTACCTCGACCACGCCGCCACCACCCCGATGCTTCCGGAGGCGGTGCAGGCGATGACCGCCCAGCTCGCCGTCACCGGTAACGCCTCCTCGCTGCACGCCGCCGGCCGCCGGGCGCGCCGTACGGTCGAGGAGTCCCGCGAATCGCTCGCCTCCTCACTGGGCGCGCGCCCGAGCGAGGTCGTCTTCACCTCGGGCGGGACCGAGGCCGACAACCTCGCGGTCAAGGGACTGTACTGGTCCCGCAGGGACGCCGACCCCGCCCGCACCCGCCTGCTCGCCAGCCCCGTCGAGCACCACGCCGTCCTCGACGCCGTCGACTGGCTCGCCGAGCACGAGGGCGCGCGGGTCGAGTGGCTGCCCGTGGACGGATACGGGCGGGTCCACCCCGACGCGCTGCGCGAGGCGATCGCCCGCGATCCCTCGGATGTCGCCCTCGCGACCGTCATGTGGGCCAACAACGAGATCGGCACGGTCATGCCGGTGCGGGAACTGGCCGCCGTGGCGGCCGAGTTCGACATTCCGCTGCATGCCGACGCCGTCCAGGCCTTCGGCCAGCTCGACCTCGACTTCGCCGCCTCCGGCCTGGCCGCGATGACGGTCAGCGGCCACAAGATAGGCGGCCCGTACGGCATCGGCGCGCTGATCCTCGGCCGTGAGTGGACCCCGGCGCCACTGCTGCACGGCGGCGGCCAGGAGCGCCAGGTGCGCTCCGGCACCCTCGACACCCCGGCCGTCGCGGCCTTCGCGGTCGCCGCCGCCCACGCCGCCGCCCACCGCGAGCAGTTCGCCCGCGAGATCGGCGCCCTGCGCGACGCGCTGATCAGCGCCGTCCGGACGGCCGTCCCCGACGCGATCCTGGGCGGCGACCCGGACCCGGCCGGCCGCCTCCCGGCCAACGCCCACTTCTCCTTCCCCGGCTGCGAGGGCGATTCGCTGCTCCTGCTGCTGGACGCGCGGGGCATCGAGTGCTCGACCGGCTCGGCCTGCACCGCCGGCGTCGCCCAGCCCAGCCATGTCGTCCTCGCCACCGGCACCGACCCCGACCTGGCGCGCGGCACCCTGCGCTTCTCGCTCGGCCACACCTCCACCAAGGCGGACGTGGAGGCGGTGGCGGAGGCAATCGGCCCGGTGGTCGAGCGGGCGCGCGGCGCGGGCCTGAGCTAGGCCCTGTTGCCCGTCGTCTCCCGCCCGTCCATGGCCGCCCGGACCAGCCGCAGATAGCGGTCCCAGTCCCAGTGCGGCCCGGGGTCGGTGTGGTCGGTGCCCGGCACCTCGGAGTGGTTGACGAGGTGCTCGCGGTCCGCCGGGAATCCGTACCGCTCGCAGATCCGGGCCGTCAGCCGCGCCGACGCGCGGTACATCCGGTCCGTGAAGGAGCTAGGCCGGTCCACGAACCCCTCGTGCTCGATGCCGACGCTGCGCTCGTTGTACGCGCGGTTTCCCGCGTGGAAGGCGACGTCCAGCTCCCGGACCGTCTGCGCGATCGCCCCGTCGCGGCGCACCACATAGTGCGCCGCGGCGCGGTGGCCCGGGTTCCGGAACGCCGCCAGCGCGTCGGAGAAGCTGCCCTGGACGACGTGGATCACGACCCGGTCGACGGTGTAGTCGTACGGCCGGTCCGCCCGCCGCCAGTTCGCCGGCGAGGCCGCGTCCCACCGCGCGCCCGGGTAGTCGACCGCGCCCTCCTCGCGCGGCCGGTCCACGCCGGGCAGCCGCCACCACAGCCGCTCCAGGTCGTCCCACGCCGCGTAGCCCACCCCGGCCAGCCCGGCGGCGACCCCGCCGGTCAGCAGCGCCCGCCGCCCGAGGCGCCGCCCGCCGCCGCGCCGCCCTGCGCGGTCGCCCTGCCCGGGGTCCCTGTCGGAGGCGGAGCGCTCCTGGGCGTCCGTGGTCTCGCTCACGGTTCTTTCAACGGGCGGCGAGGCGCGTCCGGTTCCAGCGGGACCGACCGGGATCATCGGACGCGGATGCTCTGAAGTGGAGGATCATGGCCTGAATCCCTCCCCCGACGCGCCGACCGCCCCACCCCCGGGGTAGATGAAAGTTGGACCATATTTGTTCCGGCCACTCGACGAGGAGTGAACCACCATGCGCATCGGCTTCGCGCTTCCCCAGTTCGGCGCTCTGGCGCACCACCCGGAGGACGTCGCCCGGTTCGCCCGGCAGGCCGAGGAGCTGGGCGCGGCGAGCCTGTGGGTCGGCGACCGGCTGCTCGCCCCCGTCCGGCCGACCGTCGGATACGCCGGCACCGACACGATCCCGCCGGAATTCCGCGTCGCCCTGGACCCCTTCGCCCTCCTCGCCACCGCCGCCGCCGTCACCGAGCGGGTCCAGCTGGGCAGCAACGTCATCAACGCCCCCTGGTACCCGCCGGCCGTCCTCGCCCGCTCCCTCACCACCATCGACGCGCTGAGCGCGGGCCGGCTGCTGGTCGGCCTCGGCACCGGCTGGTCCCCGGAGGAGTACGAGGCCGTGAACGTCCCGATGGGCGAGCGCGGCCGCCGCCTGGACGAGACCCTCGACGTCCTGACCGCCTGGTGGACCACCAACCCGGTCGAACACCGCGGCGAGCACTGGACCGTCCCCGCCTCCCACATCGACCTCAAGCCGGCCACCCGCCCCCACCCGCCCGTCTACCTCGGCGGCTTCGTCCCCACCGCCCTCCGCCGGGTGGCCCGGCGCGCCGACGGCTGGCTGCCCATCGCCGTCCCGCCCGGCCCGTTCGACCCCGAGGCCGCCGTCGTCCGCCCGATGCGACGCATCCGGGAGACGGCCGAACGCGAGGGCCGGGACCCCGCCGCGCTCGACGTGATCCTGCGGGTCAACCCCACCTCCGCGGCCACCGCCGAGGACATCGTCACGGTGCTGACCCGGGCGGAGGCGGAGGCGGGCGTGCGGCACGCCTTCGTGGACCTGACGTACGCGGCCAAGGACGTGGACCAGGCGCTGGAGCAGGCGCGTCGCGTCCTGGACCGGGCGGGCGCCCGCTGAGGGGCGGCGCTGGGAGCGGCGCCGAGGAGCGCCCGTCGAGGGACGGCCGCTGAGGGGCGGCCGCCGAAGGACGGAGCAAGCGCGCGCGAAGCACAGGGGCCCAAGGCCATGCCGGCCGCGAGGCCTGCCGTGCGGAGCAAGCGCGCGCGAAGCACAGGGCCTCCGTACCGCCACGGTCCGTGACGTCCCCCTGGGCAACCAGGCCCCCACCTCCAGGGCCTACCCTGGAGGGGTTATGAATGACTTCCCCGGTGCGCCCACAGGTCCCCGCGACGGTCGTCGCCTGCGCGTCCTCGCCGCCATGTCCGGCGGCGTCGACTCCGCCGTCGCGGCCGCCCGCGCGGCCGAGGCGGGCCACGACGTGACCGGCGTCCACCTCGCCCTCTCCGCGAACCCGCAGTCCTTCCGCACCGGCGCCCGCGGCTGTTGCACCATCGAGGACTCGCGCGACGCCCGCCGGGCCGCGGACATCATCGGCATCCCCTTCTACGTGTGGGACCTCGCCGAGCGCTTCCGCGAGGACGTGGTGGAGAACTTCATCTCCGAATACGAGGCCGGGCGCACCCCCAACCCCTGCCTGCGCTGCAACGAGAAGATCAAGTTCGCGGCGCTGCTCGACAAGGCGCTCGCCCTCGGCTTCGACGCCGTCTGCACCGGCCACTACGCCACGATCGTCCACCGCGAGGACGGCACCCGCGAGCTGCACCGGGCCTCGGACATGGCCAAGGACCAGTCGTACGTCCTCGGTGTCCTCGACGAGCGCCAGCTGGCCCACGCCATGTTCCCGCTCGGCGACACCCTCACCACCAAGGACGAGATTCGCGCGGAGGCCGAGCGGCGCGGCCTGGCCGTCGCCAAGAAGCCCGACAGCCACGACATCTGCTTCATCGCCGACGGCGACACCCAGGGTTTCCTCGCCAAGCACCTCGGCACGGCCGAGGGCGACATCGTCGACGAGGACGGCCGCAAGCTCGGCACCCACGAGGGCGCCTACGGCTTCACCATCGGCCAGCGCAAGGGCCTGCGCATCGGCCACCCCGCGCCCGACGGCAAGCCGCGCTACGTCCTGGACATCTCCCCGGTGAACAACACCGTCACCGTCGGCCCGGCCGAGGCCCTCGACGTCACCGCCCTCACCGCCATCACCCCCCGCTGGTGCGGCACCCCGCCCACCGGCCCCGCCACCTACACCGCCCAGCTGCGCGCCCACGGCGGCGAAACCGAGGTGACGGCGGAACCCGTCGCCGGCGGACTGCGCGTCACCTTCACCACCCCGGCCCGCGGCGTGGCCCCCGGCCAGGCGATCGTGCTGTACGACGGCACCCGGGTCGTGGGCTCCGCGACCATCGCGACGACGGAACGGGTGGCGGCCCGGACGGCGTCGGTGAGCTGAGCGGACGCCTTGGCAGGCGCGCCTCAATAGGTGTAGAGCGCCGAGGTGTCGAGGTCGGTGCCGAGCGGTTCACCGAGCGGCACCGGCTCGCCGAAATCCGTCTCCAGCGACGCGCGGTAGTGCTCCCCGCTGGGCAGGGAGTAGAGCAGGCACTTGCCCACGATGGGGTTGACGATCAGGTAGTACGGGATGCCCGCCAGGGCGTACTTCCTGACCTTCTTCACCGTGTCGTTCTCGGGATTGGACTCCGAGACGACCTCGGCTACGAGGATGATCTCGTCGGCGGGAAACTTTGCGAGACGTGTGCCACGGTGGGAAGAGTCGGCGACGGAGATGTCCGGCCGGAGGAGTGTCGTGCCGTGCCACCCCTCGTAGACGGTGTCGACTTCGGTCATGACACACCACTTGGAGGCGAGCTGGGCTCCGATGGCCATGACCATCTGTCCATGAGGGCTGGTAACCACGGTGCTGACGTAAACCTCTCCATCAATCATCTCGGCGTGGTAGTCCGGGAATGCCGCATCGAACTTCTCGAAGCGCCGCATCTGCTCGGTCTGCACTGGGCTCTCCATCTGCGCCGTCATGGTGTGCCCTCCCCTCGTGTCCTGGCCTTTGCCAGGGTAGCCGTGCGTATGCGCTCCCGCAGTCGGTCGGGCCTCGGAGACATCGACCTTTCGCCGCGCGGCGCGTGCGGATCGCGTTCTCGTATCAGGCGGCATGCAGTGCTCCAGAGGTATGTCGGCAGTCCCGGCAGCGGGCGGGCGGGGCGTACGGTGAAAACGGCCCCCCAAACGGCTTCAACTGACCGCACCGTGGCAAAGTCACGCCCATGTTGACCTCGACGCGTGAGCGGCGCAGACCCTTCGCCGCGGCCGCTCTCCTCCTGGGAGCCGTCATATCCCTGACCGCCTGCGGTGAGCAGCGCGGCATGGACTCGGCGGCCGGCATCCCGAACCCGCCGCCCCCGAGTTCCAGCCCGGGCTCCTCCGGCGCCTCCCCCCACGTGGAGCCCGGAGCAGGCGACGGCGCCCCGCACTACAACGAGAACAACGCCGGCCGCCTCCCCGGCGAGATGTCCGCCGACAGCGCGGAGGACGCGCGGAAGGAGGCCGACCGCATCAGACCCGTGCTCAGGCGGCTCTGGAAAGAGAAGAAGTGGGACGTCAAGAGCGTGCGCGCGGCGCTGCTCGAGTTCGGGTACGAGGAGGTGCGGACCGGGGCGGGCGGCAAGCGGCTCGGGGGGACGCTCGACGTGCGGGGGATGGAACCACGCTTCGAGACCGACCACTACGTGACGCCGGAGGGCGCCCGGGTGGGCCTGTGGGTCCATGACGACGCCTGCGTCACGGCCTTCGTGCAGAAGACCAACTTCGAGGTGCGCACGAACGGCCCGTACCTGGAGAGCGGCTGCTTCGAGCCGCCCTTCGCCCACTGAGGAAACGCGTCCAGGGCTTGCGGCCCGGGGTTGACGGGGTTAACGTACAACCAAATGGTTGTAGATGAGCTGAGCGACGAGTCCGTGGACCGCCTGTTCCACGCGCTGGCCGACGCCACCCGCCGCAGCATCCTCCGCCGCTGTGTGCGGGGTGAGTTGTCGGTGTCGCGGCTGGCCGAGGACTACCCGATGAGCTTCGCCGCCGTGCAGAAGCACGTGGCCGTGCTGGAGCGGGCCGGCCTCGTCACCAAGCAGCGCCGTGGGAGGGAGCAGCTCGTGCGGACCGACGCCGAGGCCATAGCCCGCGCGCGGCAGGTGCTCGACGAGCTGGAGGCGACCTGGCGCGGGCGCGTGGACCGGATGGCCCGCCTGCTCGCCCAGGACCCGGAGCCGGACGACAAGACCCCGAAGGAAGGATGAGGCCGATGAGCGTCACCCGTGTGGACAAGGACCTGGACAACCTGACCCTGACCCTGATCGCCGACTTCACCGCCCCCGTCGACCGGGTGTGGCAGCTGTGGGCCGACCCGCGGCAGCTGGAGCGCTGGTGGGGACCGCCGACCTACCCGGCCACGGTCGAGCAGTACGACCTGACCCCGGGTGGCGAGGTCACGTATTTCATGACCGGCCCGGAAGGCGACAAGCACCACGGCTGGTGGCGGGTCGCCTCGGTCAACCCGCCGACCTCCCTCGAATTCCTCGACGGGTTCGCCCACGAGGACGGAAAGCCGAACGACGAGATGCCGACCACCACCATGCGGGTCCGGCTCACCGAGCACGACGGCGGCACCCGGATGGAACTGCGCTCGGTCTTCGACTCCCGGGAGCAGATGGAGCGGATGGCCGAGATGGGCATGGTCGAGGGCCTGCGGCAGGCGGTGGGCCAGATGGACGCCCAGCTCGACGCCTGACGCCGACTCGCCCCCATCCTTGCGTCTCGGGCGCAAGGGAGCCCCGGTGCGCGCCCGCACCGGGGCTTCCGTCATCACCGACCTGGCCGGGAGGCAAGCCAGGGTCTGCCCGGCGCCGGCCGGGGCCCGTTCTCTCCTGCGTCATGCCTTCGTGGTTATAACGCCATAACGGTATTCGTCTTGGATGTTATGAATCGCAAGGCATAGCGTCGAGGTGTTCGCACACGGAGATCGGAATGAGGAGGATTCCCCATGGTCGCCAGCAGCTCAGGGTCCACCGGCGCGCAGCGGAGGGAGTGGCGGAGGAACAACCGGCGGGTGACGCTCGTCAAAACCTTCGCCGTATCGCTGGTCACCGCATTAGTCGGCGTCTGCGCAGTTGGCAGCGCAGACGCCGATGCTCCGGGAAAGGGCCGAGTCGACGTCCTCGAACTAGAAGTTCAGAACGATCAGTACACGAATACTGATCTGGGCCCGACGGGGCCGAGCTTGGGTGACATGTACGTCTACTCCGGCACCGCGATAAAGGACGGTCGAGCAGCCGGACGTGGGGGCGGGTCGTGCCAGGTCATTCATGCTGATGGTGAAGAACTGACGACGCAGTGCCTGATCACGATAGAACTTGAGCGCGGCTCCCTGACGATGCAGTCGCTCTGGGTGAGCGGAACGAATGCGCTCGACATGGCCATCACCGGCGGTACGGGCGACTTCAGCAACGCGAGGGGCACCGCGCGCTACTGGGACATCGCAACGTCGAAGGAGAGGGTGCGGGCCGAGATCCTGCGCTGACCGGCGGTGGGCCGCGCGCCCCACCCGCGGTCGCGTTCGTCGCCCGGGCTCGTCCGTACGCCGGTCCGGGGCTGTCGGACCCGGACCGTCCGCGGGCCGCCGAAGCGCGCACCGGCGATCGATGCCGCGATCCGCGAGATGGCCGGCGGGCGGCCTGCTTCGGGAGTCCGTGCCGGGCGGTCGCAGGGCGGCTATGCCGCAGGCGAGCGGTCCGGCCGAGCGGCGGGATGCGTCAACTCCGGCTGACGTTGCTCTGGCGCATCCAGCAGCCCCATCATAGGCTGTTTCGTGCGGGCTTCCCGCACGAAAGGCCGTAAGGCGGCAATCGAGGCACCGCCTCGCGAGGAGGATGGCCGTGCTGCTCAGCTTCCGGGTGGCCAATCACCGGTCGATCCGCGACGAGCAAGAGCTTTCGCTGGTTGCGACGGAGTTCAATGAGGGCACCGGCCGAGAGACAAGTGCTCGATTCGAGGGCAAACCCGTGTCCGTACTGCCCGCGATCGGCATCTACGGCTCAAATGCGTCGGGCAAGTCCAACGCCCTGAAAGCCCTGCGCTTCATGCGCAAAGCCGTGCTCGAGTCCTTCGCGGACTGGGCCAAGGAACCCGATATCCCCTTTCGCGAGCCCTTCGCGCTCGATCCCGGGGCCCGCGAGGAGACCAGCCTCTTCGAGGTCGAGCTGCTGCTGGGCCGCACCCCGACGCGCTACACCTACGGATTCGAGATCTCCGACGAGCGGGTCGAAGCGGAATGGCTGCACGCCTACCCGTCCGGGCGCCGTCAGATCTGGTTCGACCGTGAGGCCGGGCGGCCGGAGGACGAGGGCGGCGAATTCAAATTCCCCGGTAGCGGGCTGCGGGGCCGCAAGGACGAAATCACCGGCCTCACCAGACCCAACGCCCTCTTCCTCACGGTCGCCGCCGCTCTCAACCACCCCCAGCTCTCCGCCGTGCACCGCTGGTTCGTCGACCACTTGTGGCTGGTCACCTCCCAAGCCGACGTCCCGGCCCGGACCCGCTGGACCCGGGAGCAGCTCAGCCGCCCGGACGCGGAGGGCAAAAAGCTGCGTGATCGTCTCACGCGGCTGCTCGCCGCCGCAGACCTCGGTATCACGGGGATGGACCGCGATCCCGACAGCGGTGAGGTGCGACTGCTGCACCGGACGCCGGACGGGGGCTCGGCCCCCCTGGACTTCTGGAATCAGGAATCTCTGGGCACTCATGCCTGGTTCGCCTTCCTCGGCCCCCTTTTCCACATCCTGGACCGTGGCGGCTCCCTGCTCGCCGATGAACTGGACTCCAGCCTGCACCCGCTACTCGCCGCGGAGGTGATCCGCCTCTTCCACGACGAGCAGGCCAACCCGCGGACCGCGCAGCTTATCTTCACCACCCACGACGCGACCCTGCTCGGCAACGCGACAGCCCAGCGCCCGCTCGACCGGGACCAGGTGTGGATCACGGTCAAGAGCAAGGGAGGGGAGACCGAGCTGTATCCCTTGACGGCAGCGAAGGCACGCCGGGACGAGCCCCTTGAGCGCCGGTATCTCCGTGGCCACTATGGAGGGATTCCCCAGCTGATCACAGGGGAGATCGCACAGGAACTGGCCCGGGTGGAAGAGGAGCTGAAGGCGACAGCGTGAGCAGGGGGCGGAAACAACAACAGGACAATGGCGGGCGGCGCAGGAGGCGCCGCGATCCGGGGGCGCCGGCCCGGTCGCCGCGTGGCCCGGTCAGCGCGTACGGGGACCGGGCCCAGCGGGTCATCTACATCGCCCACGAGGGCGAGAAGACCGAGAAGGATTACCTTCGGCTACTGGAAAGCACCTACCGCACCCGTGAGGGCAAGCGCTCCTTCAGATTCGCCCTGTTTGGAGAGGCCGGCGGCCTGCGCCCGATGGCGACGGTCGACCGGGTGCTGGAAGAGACCGAGCCGCACGACGAGAAGTGGGTCTTCTTCGACCGCGACGCGGCGGACAGCAGGGATACCGAAATCCCGCAGGCCATGCGCAAGGCCGCCAAGAACGGCGTGCAGGTGGTCCTCTCGCACCCGTCCTTCGAGCTGTGGCTGCTGCTCCACTTCCAGCTCTGGACCAGCCAGGAGAGTGGTTTCGACAGTAAGGTCAAAGATCGGCTCCGCCAGCACAAGGACGCCAAGGGCTTTGAGGACTACGACCAGGCGTCCGGCGACCGGGGCAAGGGCATCGACGGCAAGCGGGCGGAGTCACTGCTCGCCTCTGGCCGTGTGAAAAGCGCCATCCGCAACGCACGCAAGCTGGTGAACGCGTGCCAGTACGGGCAGTGCAAGGCCGAGGCCGCCGACGAGGCCGCCGCCTCCCCCATCGACCCGGGCAAGCCCGAGACGTACGACCAGTGGACGAGGCGCAGCGGGCACGCCGGCGGATGCGAGCCACTTAAGCGTGATCCGTCCACCGATGTGTGGCGGCTGCTCGCCGCGCTGGAGATCGACGGCGAGGACGAGTGAGGCTTGCGGTGAGTATGGGACGGCGACACGCCGAAGCGTCGGCGTGTCGCCGTCCCATACTCACCGCAAAATCTCCGCGCCCATGCGTCTAGGCTCTAGCCCAGACCCTCCGAAGCGACGAAGGAACCGTGCGTGGCCAGAATCACCCTGCCCCAGTTGGAGCGGCATCTCTTCTCCGCCGCCGACATCCTGCGCGGCCGGATGGATGCCTCGGAGTACAAGGACTACATCTTCGGGATGCTGTTCCTGAAGCGCAGCTCAGACGAGTTCCACCCGCAGTGGCGGCGCGTCCACGAGGATGCGCTGGCACGTACGGGGGATGAGGGCAAGGCCCTCGCCCGCGCGAACGACCCCGACTCGTACCGCGATCTCTACGTGCCGCCGCGGGCCCGGTGGTGGGCCGGGCCGCACCACGATCCTGAGTACCCCGACTCCCCGGCGCTCGGCATCTCCCGCCTCACGTCGAAAGTGGGCGAGGGGCTGAACCAGGCGCTCAAGGCCCTTCAGGACGAGAACGGTGACCAGTTCGCCGGAGTCGCCGCGCACATCGACTTCAACGGGATGGTGGGCACCCGCACCCGGTTCACCGACAATGAACTGCGCGCGCTGATCAGGCACTTCTCACTGTACGAGCTGCGCAATGAGGACTTCGAGTTTCCCGACATGCTGGGCGCGGCATACGAGTACCTGATCGGCCGCTTCGCCGACTCGGCCGGCCAGCGCGGCGGAGAGTTCTACACCCCGCGGTCGGTGGTCCGGATGATGGTGCGGCTGGTCGATCCCCAGCCCGGCGACACGGTCTACGACCCGTGTGCGGGGTCGGGGGGCATGCTGATCGCGGCCAACGAGTACGTGGAGGAGCACGGCGGCGACACCCGGCAACTGATGGTCTACGGCCAGGACAAGAACGGCGCCTCATGGTCCATGGCGACCATGAACATGCTGCTTCATGGCATCCGCGAATTTGACCTCAGGCATGGCGACACGCTTGCCGAGCCGCTGCACCTGACCGAGGACAAGCGGCTGCGGAAATTCAGCAAGGTGCTCTCGAACCCGCCCTTCTCGCTGAACTATGACGCGGCGCTGGTCGCCAAGGCGGACGAGGACCACGGCCGACGAATGCTGGACTGGACACCGGAAGGCGGCAAGAAGGCCGACCTGATGTTCGTCCAGCACATGGTGGCGGTGCTGGAGGAAGCGGGCGTGGCGGCCACGGTCATGCCGCACGGCGTGCTGTTCCGGGGCGGCGCGGAGCGGAACATCCGGGAGCGGTTCCTGAAAGCCGACGTGATTGAGGCCGTGATTGGTCTGGGGCCGAACCTCTTCTACGGGACGGGTATTCCTGCGTGCATCCTGGTGCTGCGGCGGCCGGGGCGGAAGCGCGGAAAGCGTGCGGGGAACGTGTTGTTCATCAACGCGGACCGTGACTTCGTGGCGGGCAGGAACCAGAACGAACTGGGGGCGGAGCACGCGGAGAAGATCGTCGCGACGTTCACGAAGTGGCGGGAGATCGAGGGCTATTCGCGGATCGTGACGAGAGAGGATCTGCTGAAGGCCGAGGCGAACCTCAACATCCGACGCTGGGTGGACAACTCGCCGCCCGCCGAGCCGCAGGATGTTCGGGCGCATCTGTACGGCGGCGTGCCGAAGGCGGAGATCGCGGCGAAGGCTGAGCTGTTCGACGCCTACGGCGTGGAGGCGGAGAGGCTTTTCGCGGAACGGGAGGGGGACGGGGCGTATGTCGACTTCCTGCCAGAAGGGGCCGAGGCGACGGCGGCGCGGATTCCCGAGCTGACGGCGGAGAAGGAAGAGCGTCTGAGGAAGGCGTACGGAGAGTGGTGGGAGGGGCATTCGAGTGCGTTCGCGGAGCTGTCGTCTCATCAGCGTCTGATGAAGCTGCGGGATTCGCTGCTGAGCAGTTTCACGAAGGCGGTGGGTGGTGTGGGCGTCATCGATGAATACACCACGGACGGGATCATCGCCGACTGGTGGATGGGCAACCGCTACGACTTGAAGGCGCTGGCGGCGGGTGGTTTCGACCGGGTGCTGGAGGGCTGGGTCGACTCTGTGGAGGCCATGGTGGAGCCGGCCACGCCGGGGGACGGTGACCGGGCGGTGAGCGTTTCGGCGGCTGACCGACGCCGGGCGATGGACCAGCCGGTGGTGGGGCAGCTGATCCCGGAGTTTCTGGGTGAGGTGGTGCGGGCCGACGCTGCTTTGGCGGACGCGGACGCGGCGTACAAGGCGGCGCTGGATGCGGTGGCGGAGGCCAAGGGGGACGGCGGCGAGGAGGACGGTGATGAGGCCGTCCCCGGCTCGTCTTCGGCGGCCGATCCGGAGGAGATCGCGCGGCTGGAGTCGGTCGCCGCGCAGCGGAAGAAGGAGCGCGCGGCGGCGTCCAAGAAACGGAAGGACTTGGACAAGCGGTTTTTGAAGGACTTGCGGGCCGCGGCGGATGGGGTGCTGGCGGCTGGTGGGTCGGAGGGCGTGGTGCTGGCGGTGCTGGAGCAGGATCTGGCGGGCCGAGTGGACGCTGCGGTCGCGGCCGGGCGGCGGGAGTTGATCGCGGTTTTCCGGCGGTGGGTCGAGAAGTACGCGGTGTCACTGGCGGAGCTAGAGGGGGAGAGCGACAGTGCGGCGGGGGAGCTGGCCGAGGTGCTGAGGAGGTTGGGTTATGCGCGGTGAGGCTGTGGAAGCCGGCTTTGCTTGGCCTCGGGGCTGGCGGCGCATCCCCCTCGCGGAGGCCGGGAAGTGGCTGTCGGGTGGAACCCCGAGCACGTCGAACGATGCCTATTGGAATGGCGACATTCCATGGATCAGCGCAGCGAGTTTGAAAAGCTTCCGTATCGCGGACTCTGATCGTCGGCTGACGAGGATGGGGGCGGCGAATGGATCTCGCCTGGTAGGCGAGGGAACCGTCCTCTTTATCGTGCGAGGAATGAGTCTCAAGTCGGAATTCCGGATTGGCGTCACGGCAAGGGAAGTGGCCTTTGGGCAGGACTGCAAAGCTGTAATTCCTGTGGAGGGCATCGATCCCCACTTTCTCGCTCATGCGATCCAAGTCCGGACTCCCAAGATTCTGGGCATGGTCGAGGAGACCAGCCATGGCACGGGTCGGCTGGATACGGCCCGACTTCAGGCCCTGGAGATCGGAGTGCCGCCGCTCGCTGAGCAGCGCCGGATCGTTGCCGCTCACGCCGCCTTCGAGCGGCGCATTGCGGTGGTGGAAAAAGTGCTTCAGAAGTTGAGGGTTGCCGAGGCTGCTCTCGTTGCACGGGCAACAGCAGGCGCGCAGGTGCGGGTCAAGCTCGGGTCATGGCTACATGGCATTGAAGCAGGGAAGAGTCCCCTGGCCGAGGACACGCCAGCAGGAGAGGGCGAATGGGGAGTCCTCAAGGTCAGCGCCGTTCAGCGCGGCTGGTTCAACGCGGTTGAGAATAAGGTGGTACGTGATCCCACTCTTATCAATTCTCGCTTTGAGGTCCGACCGGGTGACCTGATTATGACGCGAGCAAACACGGAAGATCTTGTCGGACTCGCTTGCGTTGCCCACAACCCCCCGGGGTGCCTCATGCTGAGCGATAAGACCCTGCGCCTTATCGTCGACCATTCGATCGCCGATCCTGAATTCATTGAACTGGTGCTTATGGAGCCAGGGGTTCGCAGACAGGTGAAGGCGGCGGCGACTGGTACAAGTGGCAGCATGAAGAATATCGGCCAGGATGCCATCAAGGGATTGCTCGTCCCGGATGTCTCTCTTGATGATCAGCGCAGGACCGTTGCTGTGCGAGCGGCTAGCAAGGCTCGAACGGATAGCTTGCGGAAGCAACTCGTCAAGCTGCGCGCGATCCAACAGGGGATGGTTGAGGACCTTCTCGGGCCAAGGCCTGTTCCCTGACCTCGCCCGTCGCGATTTCTCTGCTTCGACGCATCAGCCCAGCAGCTGGTCGAATTTCCCGTCCATCACGGCCAGGAGGAACGCGTGGAGTGTAGTCCGATCGGTCGAGACGATGGCTTCGGGCTTGCGAACTCTCTCGGATGGCAATGTCGCCACCCCTTGCGGCGACCTCCAGGCAGTTATTGCCGCTGCTGCAGAACGACGACCGCTGCCAGGTGTACTCATGCATAGGCAGCTCCTCTTGCGCCAGATGCGGATCAGCCCACCAGATGATCGAATCGCCCATTCTTGACGGCCCGGACAAACATGCCAAGGGTTATCCGGTCGGTCGTGACGATGGTCTCGGGATGGCAGCTCTCTCGCATGAATATGGTGCCACCGCCGGTGGCGATCTCTATGCAGTTGTTGCCGCCTTCTTCGGAGAAAGAGGACTTGCGCCACCCGGTCTCAAGCAAAATGGACACCTCTTATAAATCTTTGGCGATCGCGTAGATGAAATCCCGCGAATTTTTCGGACTCAGAGCCATCTCTTCGATAAGGCGCAGCCGCTTGCGGAAGTTGGCCAGTTGAGTCGGTGAGTCGATGAACACCGCTCCGGTTGGAGAGTCCATGTGTACGGTGTCCAGTCGGAGGTTCGGTGCCTCGGCGTACAGTACGGAGTCTCCGGCCATTGGGAAACCGCCTGCCTCGAAGGGGATCACGAGCAACGTGATGTTGTCGCGCTCGCTCTCTTCCAGCAAGTGATCGAGCTGTGAACGAGCGACTCTCCGACCGCCGATCTGCATGCGCAGGGCCGCCTCGTGGATTACGCCCACATACGGGACGGGGTCGTCCCCGGTCACCACGGTTCGCCGAGTGAGGCGATGCGCCACTCGCAACTCCACTTCCAGGCGAGGCAATGGTGGCACGATGAGATCGAACAGCGCTCGTGCGTGCTCCTCGGTCTGGAACATGCCAGGCAGGTGCGCGGTCTGAACAGTCCGTAGCCGCACAGCATGCGCCTCGATCTCGGAGACGTCCAGAAAGCCCGGCGGGATCTTGCCGCGATACTCCTCCCACCAACCTGGCTTGCGCCTCCCGGTCATCTCGGCCAGAGCGTCGATGAGCGTGGAGTCGTCGCACTGGTAGATGCTGGCGAGCCGCCGCAGGCGCTCCTCGCTGATGCCGAAGCGGCCTGACTCGATGTTGGAGATCATCGTTCGGTCGGTTCCCAGCAGCCCGGCCGCGATCGGTGCGGACATGCCCGCTTCCTCGCGGAGTCGTCGCAGCTCAGCTCCCAACCTGCGTTGGCGGACGGTGGGTGCTTGTTTAGGTGCCATACCTCTCCTCTTTCCGCGCACAGTTTGCCGAGCTGAGGAGCGCGCGGCGAGAAGAAACCGAACGGTTCACCCGTTCTGATTAAGTTGGTACCACGCGTTATGTGAATGGGCCTACGGTGTGAGGCAAGCCACTCATCCTGCCCCGCCGCTTCGCGACGGAAGCGCACCGTTCCCCCTGCCTGGGAGGGCGAACGGCACTGACACCGTCGCGGCACCGACATCCAGAGACAACGAGCGGCGGCGGGGCCCGCACCGCGTACCGAACCAGATGCCACGTACCGCGAACGAAAACACCGCCACCGGAGGTGCCGCGTGACCCCGTTTCCGCCACCGCTGCTGTTCACCGAGCCCTGGGAGTACGAGCTCCGCTTCCCCCGGGACCCTCGCGGTCCCGGGATCGTCCGGGCCACCTTGCACGCCGTGCTGACCGCGCACGGTCTGCGTGAACTCGTCGAGCGCGCGGCTCTGCTGACGTCCGAGCTGACCACCAACTCCGTGCGCTACTCCGACAGCTGCGCCTCCGTACGCCTGCTCTGGCTTCACCCCGTCCTCCGTGTCAGCGTCACGGACACCAACCCGGAATTGCCCGAGCCCCTGAAGCCCTCGCCCGAGCTGGACAGCGGCCGGGGGCTGTTCATCCTGGACGTGCTCGCGGACCGCTGGGGCGGGTGTGCCCTCGGTGAGGAACCGTTCGGGCTCGGCGGTAAGACTCTGTGGTTCGAGCTGTCCTGGGGAGGGCCTCCGCCCGTGCCGGCTCCGGCGCTCGCCGCTTGACCCCAGCCGACCCGAAAACCTGCCGCCACCGCCTCACCCCGCCACCGTCGCCAACAGTCGTGCCACTCCTGCGAATCGGCCCCAACCAGGGGTAGTGTTCCGGGTACTTGTCTCCAGGGAGACGTGCGGGACGTACGACGCGACGGGCGAACGAGACGGCGGCGGGGAGAGACCGGTAGTGGGGCAGCCGGAGTACGAGATGGTGGAGCGGCCGCTGATCGAGCAGTTGGTCGCCATGGGGTGGGAACACCTTGAGGGCGCACCGCCCGGCGAGCCCGCCCACCATCCCGAAGACAGCGAACGCCACAGCTTCACCCAAGTGGTCTACGAAGACCGGTTCCGCGAGGTCGTACGCCGTATCAACCCCGGCCCCGATGGCGAAACCTGGCTCAGTGACGCCCAGCTGAACCAGATTCTCGCCATGGTCCTCGGTACCGCCCCCGGCTACGCCGAGCGGGGAGTAGCCGGGAACCTCGCCGTGACCGATCTCCTCCGTAAAGGAATCGCGTCGCGCAACCTGCCGGGCTGGCGCAAGGAGCTGCCGGAGACAGTCCGGCTGGTCGACTGGGACGGCGAGTGCGAGCCCGGCAATGACTTCCTCGCCGTCTCGCAGTTCCGGGTCGAGCGGCGCGGCGCGGAGCCGCTCACCCCCGACCTGGTGTTGTTCGTCAACGGCCTGCCCTGGGTGGTCATCGAGTGCAAGACGCCCTCGCCCCTGGGGCTCGATCTCGCGGTCGAGCAGGTGCTCGATGCGGCAGGTGGTGCGGCAGAGGCCCCGGTGTCTGAATTCATCCGCTTCGGGCAGGTCCTGATCGGCACCGACCGTGAGAGTGCCCAGCTCGGCACGGTCACCGCCGAACCGAAGCACTTCGCTTACTGGCGTACGGTCGCGCCCGCTACCGAGGCTCAGGTACGCGACGAGGTGGAAAAGCCGGACAGGAAGCACGCCCTGACCGCGCAGGAGGTGCTGGTCGCCGGAGTGCTGCGACCTGCCCATCTGCTTTCCCTCGTAAGGGACTTCACCACGACCGCCGGCCAGGGGCCCCGTACGGTCAAGCTGGTCGCCCGCTATCCCCAGTTCCGCGCCGTGCACACGTTGGCGCATAGGCTCAAGGACCGGAAGCGGACGCTGGCGGCAGGCAGGGATCCGGGTCACCGGGCCGGGGTGGTCTGGCATACGCAGGGCTCCGGCAAGAGCCTGACCATGGCCTTTCTGGTTCGCTGCCTGCGCAGCGACCCCGAGCTCGCCGGGCACAAAGTCGTGGTGATCACCGACCGGATCGATCTGGAACGGCAGATCACCGGCAGCCTGGTCAGCGCGAGCGACGAGAGCGTGCACCGTTCGTCCAACGTGAACCAGGCCCGCCAGTACCTGGCCGTCGACGTGCCCGACCTGGTTCTGGTGACGATCCAGAAGGCCCGCAAGGACGAGGACGCGGACGACGGCAGCGAGGAGAAGCTCAGCGAGGGCCCGGAGGAACAGAGGATCCACAACCGGGTGGCGAACCCCAACCACGAGATCGTCGTCCTCGTCGACGAGGCACACCGCTCGCACGGAAGCTGGCAGCACGCCCGGCTGCGCAAGATGCTGCCGAACGCCGCGATGGTCGGCTTCACGGGTACTCCGATCATCAGCGGTGCGGCCAAGCGCACGCGGGAGATCTTCGGCGACTTCGCGGACACCTACACCCTGCGCGATGCCGAGACGGACGGTGCCGTCATGCCGGTGCGCTACGAGGCGCACAGGGTGCCGATGGATGTGGTGCGGCAGGCCGCGCTGGACGCGGAGTTCGACGAGCAGGTGCCCGCCGATCCTGAGCAGCGGGAGAAGGTGCTGCGCCGCTTCGCCCGCCGCAAGGAGGTACTGGAAGCGCCGAGCGTGATCGCCGCGAAGGCCGCGCACATGCTGCGGCACTGGGCCAAGACAGCCATGCCGGACGGGTTCGGGGCGCAGGTCGTGACGGTCTCCCGGCTGGCCGCCGTGCGCTATCGCGAGGCGCTGCTCGCGGCGCGGGACGGGCTGCTGGCCGAGCTGGAGGCGATCGAGCCAGACCTGGCGTACGACCCGATGGCCCATGAGTACCTGACCGAAGAGCAGCAGGAGCTGCTCTATCTGCTGCCGCACCGAGCTCTCCTGGCCTCGATCGACGCGGCCGTGGTGATCTCCGAGGCGGCGACGGGACGCAAAGATCCCAAGGAGTGGCGGACCTGGACCGCGAGATCCCATCAACAGGAGCACATCGAGCGGTTCAAGCGCGGCACCGGCGCCGTACGGGGACAAGCGCCCGGAGAGCCGTGGGAAGCGGAAACCCATGGGGCCCCGTCGTGGAACGCAGGCCCGGGGGCGGGCGGTGGCACGGCGGTCGGCGAGGCCTGGCATCAGGAGAAGCCGGCGGCGGAGCGGGAGGAGGCCGAAGCCTCGGAGGTCTCCGCACCCCTGGCATTCCTGGTGGTGAAGTCGATGCTGCTCACCGGCTTCGACGCCCCGGTGGAACAGGTGCTCTACCTCGACCGCGCGATCTCGGGCGTCGAACTGCTCCAGGCCATCGCCCGTACCAACCGCCCGTACCCCGCGAAGAAGTGGGGCCAGGTGGTCGACTACGTCGGCATCGGCCCCGAGCTGGCCAAGGCACTCGGGGAGTACGACACGGCGCATCTGCGCGAGGTGTACGGGTACCAGCAGCCCACCGTCGAACACCTTCAGGAGGGCTACCAGGGCGAGCAGCCGACTTCCGACCGGCCTTGGTTGCAGACGGACGCCGCCGCCGACGAGCTTCTGCGGGATCTGCACACCAAGGTCCAGAAGTTCCTGACCGCTCATCGCGGTGGTTCGCTCGCGGACGACCGACAGCGTGAGGATCTGCTGGCGGAGCTCGCCGACCCGCTGCTGCGAGCGGAGTTCGACAGTCTCGTACGGGACTTCCTCACCGCGCTCAACGCGGTGCTGCCCCGGCCGGAGGCACTGAAGTACGAGGACATCGCCCGGCGGCTGGGTGTGGCCCAGTACCTGGTCCGGCGGCGGTATCTGGACGGGCACGACCGGTTCAGCCCGCGCCGCTACGGCGCGAAGGTCCGAGGGCTGATCTCACGTCACCTGGCGGTGTCGGGTATCCAGGCGCGGATACCCCCAGTGAGGATCACCGATCCGGATTTCATGGAGAAGGTCCGGGCGAACACCGATCCACGGGCCAGGACTTCGTACATGGCGGGATCGCTGCGCCTGCACATCACCGCCCGGCTCCGTTCGGACCCGGTGGTGTACGAGCGGTTCAGCGTCCGGCTGGAGAAGATCGTCCAGAGCATGGCCGAGGACTTCGACAGGGCGGCGTCCGCGATGGCCGATCTGGTGGCCGAGGTGGAGGCCCACGAGGCAGAGGCGACGGACGACGACGGCCCTCGGCTCGACCCATGGACGGAGGCGCCGGTCTACCGGACTCTGGTGCGGGCGCTTGAGGAGGCCGGACAGACGCCGGGGCCTGAGGGTATCGATCTGATGTGGGCCGCTCAGGTGCTCTCGGCCGACATAGCGGAACTCGTGCGGCCTCCCCAGTTCCCCACGCTCCCCGCCGCGCAGAACCGGGTGCGCAAGGAGCTGAGGCAGCGGTTGGAGGAGCGCTTCTCGCTGGATTGGGATGTGACCGGGCCTCTCGCCGGCCGGCTGCTGGATCTGGCTCTCAGCAGGCGTGAGGACTTTCTGCGCTACGGATCGCCTGGGGAGGGCTGAGTCGCCGTCCAACCGTAGCGGGCGGTGTTGCTCCCCGCTCGTCAGGTTCCTGGTCGCCATGGGCAGGTGCCTCGGTTTCGGCGGCTCGGAGGGGACCGGTCGCCGTGCGGAGCAGCGCACCGGGACCTCGCACCGGCCCGGATGTCGCCGCCAGGTGATAGCAATGCGCTGTGAGGACTTCCGTCCAGCAGGCCATCGCGTCTCTCCCGGTGCCGGAGGGGTGGACGTGGCGGGTCGTCGTGCGCCCCCGGCGCCGAACTTTGGGCATTGAGGTCGCGCCGACCGGTGACGTGGTCTTCTCCGTGCCGGGGGACGCCGATCCGGACGCCGTGGCGGCCGCGGTGCGCTCCAGGCTGCCGCGACTGGCGGAAGAGGTGAGACGGCGGCAGGCGAGTACCGAGGAGCCGGTCAAGAAGCTGGTTTCGGGCACTGAATTCCGCTATCTCGGCCGTCGTTATCGGTTGAAGCGGGTGAGGGGCGGCGCCGAAGGGGCGGTCCCCGGTGTACGGCTCCACCAGGGGTGGCTCGAGCTGGCTTGGCCGGTTGACGCGGCGGAGGGGGGACGGCGTATCACCGAGTGGTACACGGCCCGCGGGAATCGCTGGCTGGCGGCCAGGATGCCGCCACTCGCCACGAGGATCGGCGTGAGCCCGACTGCGGTGGTGGCCCGGGATACGGGTGACCGGTGGGGGGAGTGCGGGCCTGACGGGCTGGTGGCCGTGCACTGGGCGGTGATGCAGCTGGCTCCCGCTCTGGTCGACGTGGTTTTGGCTCATGAGCTCACCCACCTCGCGGTGCCTGGCCATGGGGCCAGGTTCCGGCATCGGCTACGGCTGGCGCTTCCTGACTTCGATGACCGGGAGAAGCTGTTCGCGGATGAAGTGGGTGGTTTGTGGCGAGGAGCGGTGCTGTAGGGATGGCCGCAAAGCGGAAGCTCTGCACTGGCCGCCACAGAGGCGCGGACCCGAGGTGGTGTCGGACCCCGGCCGTACAGTGGCGGGCATGAACATCTGTGTCTTCTGCTCCGCCGCCGACCTGGACGAGCGCTACACCGCCCCCGCGCGCGAATTCGCCGAGCTGATCGGCAAGCGTGGCCACACGCTCGTGTGGGGCGGGTCGGACGTCGGGCTGATGAAGGTCATGGCGGACGGCGTGCAGGAGAGCGGCGGGAGGTTGGTGGGGATATCGGTGGAATTCCTGGCGGCGAAGGCCAGGGAGAACGCCGACGAGATGGTGATCGCCAAGGATCTCGCCGAGCGGAAGGCGCAGCTGCTCGCGCGGGCGGACGCGGTGGTGGTCATGGTGGGCGGTACCGGGACGCTGGACGAGGCCACGGAGATCCTGGAGCTGAAGAAGCACGGCCTGCACATCAAGCCGGTGGTGCTGCTCAACACGGCGGGCTTCTACGACGGGCTGAAGCAGCAGTTCCAGCGGATGGAGGACGAGGGCTTCCTGCCGGTGCCGCTGAGCGAGCTGGTGTTCTTCGCGGAGAACGGCGCGGAGGCGATGGCGCACCTGGAGCAGTGAGAGACGCGGGCGCGGCTCCGCCGGGGCGGAGCCACGCCGTGGGCGACCGGTCGCGGGTCAGCGGCCCACCACGTACACATGGCGCTTGCGCGGGTGCTCGCCGAGCCCCCAGATGCCGTCCCGGTCGCCGTCGTAGCTGAGGTCCTCGGGGCCGATCGAGAGGTACCCGTAGGGGTCGCGCGCGTTGCCGCGCGGGCGGCGGTAGAGACGTCCTCGTCTGGTGGTGCCGTCGCTGACCGAGAAGTAGTACGTGCCGTTCACGCTGACCGCCCCTTGGACGTTCGCGATCCCGATCCGCCGCTCTTCCACGGCCTCTTCCGAGGTGATGGAGCTGGTTTCGGGGTTCATGTACCAGCGGACGGCCTTGCCGTTCTGGCTGTGCGGACGCCACTCGCTCACCACGATGGACGGCTGCGGGGTCGTACGGTCCACCGCGACCTGCGAGAACCTGAGAGGCGCTCCCGCGTTGTCGTAGGCGCGGCTCTGCGGAAGCACATACCGGTAACCCAGTGCGTAGTACTTCTTGTCCCCGGCGTGGTAGCCGCACCAGCGGGCCGCCGCGCCGCCGGTGGAGACCTGGAACATCTGGTCGATGTTGAACACGCGCAAGCCGCCGCGCGTGTCGGCGAGATAGAGCCTGGTGCCGTACCAGGCGATGCCCCCCGCGTGGACATTCACCGGTGAGAAGTCGTAGGGCTCCCCGGCGGACTTCTTCGGCTCCACGAGCAGCACGTGGCGATACCGCGGCCTGCTCGGGGCGGTCACATCGACGAAGGTGACGCGTGCGCCCTTGCCCAGGCTCGCGCCCTTCGCGTACCAGGACACCAGGACCGCGCGCTTGTCCGCGTCCGTGTTGGTGCCCGGAAGCGGTCCCTGGTAGGCGTCGTAGCTGGTGGAGACGCCCTGGGGGTACCACTCCCGGGTGGTGCCGTCCTTGGTGCTCGGGTCCCAGCCGAAGGAGTACGTGAGCCGGGTCGGCTTGGCCCAGCCGCCGGGGTTCGCCACCGCCTCCCGGTCGGCGTTCCGCAGCACCTCCTGCACCAGGGGCGCGGCGGGGAGCTCGTTGGCCAGACCGGCGATGGCCGAGGGGTAGGTGTAGCTCACCGGCTCCAGCGGGCGCTCGCGCATCCGCACCCGGTAGTCGGAAGCCGCCGCGCGCGCCGTGGACGGGAGCACCAGGCCGCCCGCGGCCGCGGCGAGCGGTGCGGCGGACATGCCGCGGAGAAGTGTTCTGCGTGTGACGGCCATGACAAACGCGTCCCCCATTCTGTGTTCGGGTCCGGGGCTGTGGCGGAACCGAAAGGCGGCGGCGCCCGCCCCCCGAGTGGGCGCCGCGACGGAGAGTCTTCCGGGCCGGATTTGCAGCGACCTTGTACGGACCTTGAATGGGCTGGTCACCCGCGGACCGCGGCCCCCGTCCCGTGCGGCAAGCTGGAGACATGGGAACGCATCTGATCACTGGAGCAGGCTCGGGCATCGGCGAGGCGGTCGCCGAGCGGCTGGCCGAGCGGGACGAGGAGCTGTGGCTGCTGGCCCGCGACGCGGGGCGGGCGCGGGAGTTGGAGGGGCGCTTCCCCGGTGCCCGTACGGTCGTCGGTGACCTGGCGGACCCGGACAAGCTGTCCTGGGCGCTGGGGCAGCAGGCGCTGCCCGACCGGCTCGACTCGCTGCTGCACATCGCCGGCGTGGTGGACCTCGGCGGGGTGGCCGAGCTGACGCCCAAGGTGTGGAGCCGCCAGCTCGCGGTCAACCTGATCGCGCCCGCCGAGCTGACCCGGCTGCTGCTGCCGCAGCTGCGGGCGGCCCAGGGGCATGTCGTCTTCGTCAACTCCGGCGCGGGGCTGCGGGCGAACGCCCAGTGGGGCCCGTACGCGGCGAGCAAGCACGGGCTCAAGGCGCTGGCCGACGCGCTGCGCTGGGAGGAGAGCGGCCACGGCGTGCGGGTGACCACCGTCTATCCGGGGCGTACGGCCACGCCCATGCAGGTCAAGGTGCATCAGCAGGAGGGCAGGGAGTACGACCCGGAGCGCTGGATGACCGCCGGATCCGTCGCGACCACGGTCCTCGCGGCGCTGGACCTGCCGCGCGACGCGGAGATCACCGACCTGTCGGTGCGGCCGCTGGCCTGACCGGCGCTGGCCTGACCGGCCGCCGGGCCGGGCGCCGGGCGGCTCCCGAGGCGTCCGACAGTGCCCCGCGGCGCCCGATGAGTCCACGGCGGATCGCGCGCGCCGACGTACGCTGACGAGGTGAGCAGCGAAGCCGAGGGTGCCGAAGCGAGAGCGACCGACGCGCAGGCGGGATGCGGGGTCAGGGAGATCCGGGGGCTCGTCACGGAGCTGTCCCGGCGGATGGACGCGCACCGGCGCAGCCGGATCGCGGAGCTGGGGCTCACCCCGACCCAGGCGAAGGCCCTGGAGGAGCTGGGGGAGCCGAAGACGGCGCGGGAGCTGGCCGGGGTGCTGTGCTGTGAGCCGCCGAACGTGACGTATGTGATCGACAAGATGGAGAAACAGGGGCTGGTCGTGCGGCAGCCGCACCCCACGGACCGCAGGGCCAAGCAGCTGGTGCTGACGGAGGCGGGGCGGGAGTTGCGGCTGGATCTGCTGCGGCGGATGGGGAAGGACTCGCCGCTGGACCATCTGACCGCGGAGGGGCGCCATGAGCTGCGGGCGCAGCTGTTGAAGGCGCTCGACCGGGCGGTGTAGGCCGGGGCGGACGGCGCGTAGCCCCAGGGGCCGGGCAAGGTTCCTGGGGCTTTCGTATGGGCTCGGCAAAGTTATAGCTGTCACGGTTGCAGCTGTAATAGATACAGCTATAAGTTTCTGCGCATGATCACTCGCACGGACAGGGCACGGCACAAGGCAACGGCGGTCGAACCCGATCACCCCGCGAACGCGAAGCGACAGGAGGGCCGGGAGCGGCGGGAGCGACAGGGGGCGCCGGAGTCGCAGAGGCAGTCGGAGTCGCAGGGGGAGCCGGAGCAGCGGGGGGCGCGGGGGCGGCAGGGCGTGCAGCTCCTCGCGCTCGCCCTCGGCTTCGTGATGGCGACCCTGGACGTGACGATCATCAACGTCGCGGGGCCCCAGCTGCGCACCGGCCTGGACCTCAGCCTGTCCGGCCTCACCTGGGTCGTCGACGGCTATGTGCTCGTCTTCGCCTCACTGCTGCTGCTCGCCGGCTCGCTGGCCGGCCGCTTCGGGGCGCGGCGGGTGTATCTGACCGGGCTCGGGCTGTTCGCCGCGGCCTCGCTGGTGTGCGCGGTCGCCCCGGTCGCCGCCGTGCTGGTGGCCGGGCGGCTGGCGCAGGGGGCCGGAGCCGCGCTGTTCATGCCGAGCTCGCTGACCCTCCTCATGAACGCCTTTTCGGGCGGCCCGCAGCGCGCCCGGGTCCTCGGCGTCTGGTCCGCGATCGTGTCCACGGCGGCCGGCGTGGGGCCGGCGGTCGGCGGGCTGCTGGTCGGCGGCCTGGGGTGGCGCAGCATCTTCCTGATCAACCTGCCCGTCGGGCTCGCCGCCCTGGTCCTGGCGCGCCGCTATGTGGCGCCGCTGCCCGGCCGCGCCGTGCCGCTGGGCGCGGGCGGGCACGCGCTCGGCCTGGTCGCGCTCGCGGCGCTCGCGTACGGGCTCATCCAGGGGCCGGAGACGGGATGGGGCGCGGCGCCGGTGCTGGCCGCGTTCGCGGTCGCGCTGCTGGCCGGGGCCGCCTTCGCGGTGCGGGAGCGGGCCCCGGGGACGACGGCCCGGGTGCTGCCCGGCGAGCTGTTCGCCAACGCCCACTTCTCGACCGCCAACGCCGTCGGCTTCCTCTTCAACCTCGGCTGTTACGGCGGGATGTTCATGCTCGGCCTCTTCCTTCAGAACGCGCGCGGCGCGAGCCCCCTGGAGGCCGGTCTGCAGCTGCTCCCCACCCAGATGGTCTTCCTGCTCGGCAACATCCTGTACGCCCGGCTGGGCCACCGCGTGGGCAACCGGGCCGCGCTCGCCGGGTCGCTGCTGTACTCGGCGGCCGGGACGCTCGCCCTGGCGCTCGTCCTCTCCCCGGACCTGCCCTACTGGGTGCTCGCCGTGGTCCTGGGCGCCTTCAACACCGGCCTCGGCGTGGCCTCCCCGGCGATGACCGGCGCCCTCATGGACGCCGCCGGACGCGAGCACGCCAACATCGCCTCCGCCACGCTCAACGCCAACCGCCAGATCGGCACCCTGGTCGGCATCGCCGTCATGGGCGCGGTGCTCGCGGGCGCGGGCGGCTGGTACGCGGGCGCCGCGGCCTCCTTCGCGCTGACCGGCGGGTCGTACGCGGCCGCCGCCCTGCTGGCCTGGTTCGGCCTGCGGCCGCCCCGGGCCGGGCGAGCGGTTCACACCAGCGGCCCCGCGGCTCGTACCCTTCCGGGGTGAGCGAGAAGAACACCGCCGACGACGCGAACGAAGCGAACAAGCCGAGCTGGGGCGCGGGCGCCGCGACCGGGGTCGGGTCGATGCCGGGCGGCGACGCGCGGGAGGCCGCGAAGACCGTCACCGGGTCGCTGGAGACGCTGCCGTACCTGCCGGAGCTGCCCGCCCGCGGGCCCGGCGCGGACATGATCGGGCGGACCGCCGGGATGCTGGTCGAGGTGTACGCCCATGTGGAGCCGAGCGGCTGGCGGATCAGCGACCGCCCCGGGCGTGACACCCGGCGGGCGCGCGCCTGGCTGAGGGAGGACCTGGACGCCCTGGAGGAGTTCACGCAAGGCTACCGGGGCGCCCTCAAGGTGTCGGCCGTCGGGCCCTGGACCCTGGCCGCCTCGCTCGAACTGCGGGGCGGCGAGGCCGCGCTGAACGACGCGGGCGCCTGCCGGGACCTGACGGCCTCGCTCGCGGAGGGGCTGCGCGCCCACCTGGACGAGGTGCGCCGCAGGGTCCCGGGGGCCCAGGTGGTGCTCCAGCTCGACGAGCCGTCCCTGACGGCGGTGGCGCGCGGCCGGGTCCGTACGGCCAGCGGCTACCGCACCTACTCCGCGGTGGACCGGGGCGTGCTGGAGGGCGCGCTGCGGGAGGTGATCGCGGTGACGGACGGGCCGGTGGTCGTCCACTCGTGCGCGCCCGGCGTGCCCTTCGGGCTGCTGCGGCGGGCGGGGGCGGCCGGCGTGTCGTTCGACCTCTCCCTGCTCACGGAGGGTGAGGAGGAGGCGATCGGGGAAGCCGTCGAGGGCGGCACCTCGCTGTTCGTCGGCGCGGTGCCCGGCACGGACGCCCCATTGTCGGACCCTGCGGGTAGCGTCATGGGTGTCAGGACGTTGTGGCGCAGGCTGGGGCTGTCACCGGGGACTCTCGCCGAGTCCGTGGTGGTCACCCCGGCGTGCGGCCTCGCGGGCGCCTCGCCCGCGTACGCGCGCGCCGCGCTGGCTCACTGCGTCCGGGCGGCGAGATCGCTCGCGGACAACCCTGAGTAACGGGAGGACGACACGGTGGCCGGCGAACAGCAGTCGACAGTGCCCGCCGAGGTACGGGACAAGCACGCCAAGCTCGCTGAGCAGGTCGAGGAGCACCGCTTCCGGTACTACGTCAAGGACGCCCCGGTCATCAGCGACGCCGAGTTCGACCGGCTGCTGCGCGGGCTGGAGGCGCTGGAGGAGGAGTATCCCGAGCTCAGGACGCCCGACTCGCCCACCCAGAAGGTCGCGGGGGCGTACGAGACCGAGTTCACCGAGGTCCGGCACCGCGAGCGGATGCTCAGTCTGGACAACGCCTTCGAAGGCGACGAGCTGGCCTCCTGGGCCGAGCGGATCGCCAAGGAGCTGGGGGACACCCCGTACCACTTCCTGTGCGAGCTCAAGGTGGACGGCCTCGCGGTCAACCTGACGTACGAGCGCGGCCGGCTGACCCGCGCCGCGACCCGCGGCGACGGCCGCACCGGCGAGGACATCACGCCCAATGTGCGGACGATCTCCGAGATCCCCGACCGCCTCAAGGGCGACCGGATCCCGGATCTCGTGGAGGTCCGCGGCGAGGTCTACTTCCCCGGGGAGCGCTTCGAGGAGCTCAACGCACGGCTGGTGGAGGCCGGCAAGCCCCCCTTCGCCAACCCGAGGAACGCGGCGGCGGGCTCGCTGCGCCAGAAGGACCCCAAGGTCACCGCGAGCCGGCCGCTGCGCATGGTGGTCCACGGCATCGGCGCGCGCGAGGGCTTCGCCATCGAGCGGCAGTCGCAGGCGTACGAGCTGCTGCACGAGTGGGGGCTGCCGACCGCCGCCCACTACAAGGTGGTGGATTCGCTCGACGGCGTCCGCGAGTACATCGCGTACTACGGGGACCCCAAGCGGCGGCATTCGCTGGAGCACGAGATCGACGGGGTCGTGGTCAAGCTCGACGAGATCCCGTTGCAGGGGCGGCTGGGCTCCACCTCGCGGGCGCCGCGCTGGGCGATCGCCTGGAAGTTCCCGCCGGAGGAGGTCAACACCAAGCTGGTCGACATCCGGGTCGGCGTCGGGCGCACCGGGCGGGTCACGCCGTTCGCCGTGGTCGAGCCGGTCACGGTCGCGGGCTCCGAGGTGGAATTCGCGACCCTGCACAATCAGGACGTCGTCAAGGCCAAAGGCGTGTTGATCGGCGACACGGTGGTGCTGCGAAAAGCGGGCGATGTCATTCCGGAAATTGTGGGGCCGGTCGTCGATCTGCGGGAGGGCGATGAGCGGGAGTTCGTGATGCCCGCCGAGTGCCCGGAGTGCGGCACCGCGCTTCAGCCGATGAAGGAGGGCGATGTCGATCTCCGCTGTCCCAACGCCCGGTACTGCCCGGCCCAGATCCGCGAGCGGATCTACTACCTCGCGGGCCGCAAGTGCCTGGACATCGAGAATTTCGGCTATGTCGCCGCCGGGGCGCTCACCCAACCGCTGGAGCCCGCCGAGCCGCCGTTGAAGGACGAGGGCGATCTGTTCGATCTGAAGGTCGAACAGCTTCTGCCCATCACGTCGTACGTATTGGACCCGGACAGCGGACTGCCCAAGCGCGACCCGAAGACCGGCGAGGAAAAGGTCGTCACCTTCTTCGCCAACCAGAAGGGCGAGCCGAAGAAGAACACCCTCGCCATGCTGGCCAACATCGAGGCGGCCAAGCAGCGCCCCCTGGCCCGGGTCATCACCGGTCTTTCGATCCGTCATGTCGGGCCGGTCGCGGCGGCGGCGCTGGCCCGCGAGTTCCGCTCGCTCGACCGGATCGCCGAGGCCAGCGAGGAGGCCCTGGCCGCCGTGGAGGGCGTGGGACCCACCATCGCGGCCTCGGTCAAGCAGTGGTTCGCCGAGGACTGGCACCGCGAGATCGTGGAGAAGTGGCGCCGGGCCGGGGTGCGGCTGGAGGAGGAGGCGGGCGACGACGAGGGGCCGCGGCCGCTCGAAGGGCTCACCGTCGTGGTGACGGGCACCCTGCAATCGCACACGCGGGACGGGGCGAAGGAGGCGCTGCAGAACCGCGGTGCCAAAGTCGCGGGTTCCGTTTCGAAGAAGACCGACTTTGTTGTGGTCGGCGACAATCCAGGATCGAAGTACGACAAAGCCATGCAGCTGAAGGTTCCTGTGCTCGATGAGGACGGATTTGCGGTCCTGCTCGAACAAGGTCCCGACGCCGCGCGAGAGGTCGCCGTCACGCCTTCGGAGTAGTCCCGGTCGAGCAGGTTCCGGTCCAACCTGGCCGGATTACGACTGGGAGCACTTCCCGGGCACAGCAAGCGGGCATCACCCTTACAGCGCATACCAGATGGTTATGGATCGTCGGGCGGCATTCGGGCAACCGTCGCCGATCGCCGCCCGTCAAAGCCATCTGCCGCCTACTGTTGATGGTGTGCGCCTGCCGTGGCGCTGGCACCGCCGGCTGTGAGAGGGACGGGTATGAAACCGACCGAAAGCGCCGCTCCGGCGTCACGGCTGCGCCGGCTCCTGCTGCCGGCGCTGCCCGCCGCGGCGGTCGCGATGGCCGCTTTCGCACTCGGCATCGGGGTATTCCGAGTGCTCGACGCGGGCCATGCGCTCTTTCCCGACGGCACGGTGGGCTGGTCCCTCGCCGTCCTCACCGGAATCATCGTCGGCCATCTGGTGGCCCTGGGCCGCGACCGCTGGTGGGGCGGCACCGGATCCGGCGCCGCGTTAACCCTGGCCGCGCTGCTGCTGTACGGCTGGCTCCCCGCCGGACTCGTCAGCCTCGCCGTCGTCGTCCTGGTCGGCGCCGCCCGGCGGCACCGCTGGCGGCAGGCGGCACTGCACGGCGCGGTCGACATCCTCGGCGTCGGCACGGCCGCCCTGACCCTCGCCGCCTTCGGCACCGTCCCCACCGTCGAGGACCCCTGGCGGCCGGCGAGCTGGGAGATGTCCGCCGTCCCCCAGACGGTGCTGGCCGCCTTCGGCTATCTGGCGGTGACCCGCGCCCTGTTGTGGTACTCCCTCGCCCCGCCCGGCGCCGGACTGCCCACCCTCGCCCGCACCGCCCTCGTCCGGCAGGCCCTCGTCGGCATCGCGCTGCTCGGCATCGCCCCGCTGATCGTCGTCGTCGCCGACGAGATGCCCCTGCTGCTCCCGCTGTTCGCGGTGCCCCTGATCGCCCTCGACTCCACCCTCTGGATCGCCCGGGTGCGCGCCGAGGAGCAGCTGCGCGACCCGCTCACCGGACTGCCCAACCGCCAGTGGCTGCTGGAGCGCACCTGGACCGCGCTCGACGAGGCCGAGCGGGGCGGCACCCGCACCGCCCTGGTCCTCCTCGACCTCGACCGCTTCCGCTCGGTCAACGACACCCTGGGCCACCTCGCGGGCGACCGGCTGCTGCTGCAGATAGCGGAGCGGCTGCGGCTCGCCCTGCCGCGCGGCGCGGAGGTGGCCCGGCTCGGCGGCGACGAGTTCGCGGTGCTGCTCCCCACCACCGACTCCCTGACCAGCGCCCAGCGGGCGGCCCGCAGCCTCGTCGGCGACCTCGGCTCACCCCTGGACCTGGACGGGCTCACCCTGGTCCTGGAGGCCAGCGCCGGCGTCGCCGTCTACCCCGACCACGCGCTCGACGCCGAGGGGCTGCTGCGCCGCGCGGACGTCGCCATGTACCAGGCCAAGCGCGACCGCAGCGGCGTCGAGCTGTACGAGGCCCGGCGCGACGGCAACACCCCCGACCGGCTCGGCCTGCTCGGCGATCTGCGGCGGGCGCTGGACGCGGGCGAGGTCGAGCTGCACTACCAGCCCAAGGTCGGCTTCGACGGCCATGTCTCCGGCCTGGAGGCACTCGTGCGATGGGTCCACCCCGACCGGGGGCGGGTGCCGCCCGACGAGTTCATCTCCATGGCCGAGAGCTCCGGGCTGATGCCCCGGCTGACCGAGTACGTCCTGGAGACGGCGCTCGGCCAGGTCGCGCGATGGCGCGCCGACGGCCTCGACGTGCCCGTCGCGGTCAACGTCTCGCCCCGCGATGTGCACACCCCCGGCTTCGCCGGCTCGGTCGCCGGACGTCTGGCCCGCCACGGCGTCCCGGCGGGCGCCCTCCAACTGGAGATCACCGAGCACGTGCTGCTCGAGGACCCCCAGCGGGCCGCCGACACGCTGGCCAGCCTCACCGGACACGGCGTGCGGATGTCCCTCGACGACTTCGGCACGGGCTACTCCTCGCTGGTCCACCTGCGGCGGCTGCCGGTGAGCGAGCTGAAGATCGACCGGTCGTTCGTGGCCCGGCTGGCCGTGGACACCGAGGACGCCGAGATCGTCCGCTGCACCGTCGACCTCGCCCATTCCCTGGGGCTGCTGGTCGTCGCGGAGGGCGTCGAGGACGACGAGACCTGGGAGCGGCTGCGGGACCTGGGCTGCGACGCCGTACAGGGCTGGCTGGTCGCGGCGGCCATGCCCCCCGACGAGACCACGGCCTGGCTGCGCGCCCGCGGCGAAGGCGGCTGGCGCCGGGAGGACGCCGCCACGCCCGCCACGCCCGCCACGCCCGCCACGCCCGCCGCCCCGGCGGCCGCCCCCGCCCCCCTCACCACCCCCTCCCCGGCCGCCACCGCCACCACCGCCGCGACGGCCGCCCCCGCCGAGGAGGACGCGGACCAGCCGGTGACGTGATCCGGCCCGGCGCCCCACCGGCCCGCTCACACCACGCGACGGGGCCGCGGTCGATGGTGCGGGCGATGGTGCGGAAGGGGCGGGGCGGGGAAAGCGTTTCGCCCGCAGCGTGGCCGGAGCCATAGGATTGGGGCGAAAACTCTCCACACTCACCCTGAGGATCGCTGCATGCCTGGCATCACGCGCGAGGAGGTCGTCCACCTCGCACGGCTGGCGCGTCTGGAGCTGAAGGACGAAGAGCTCGATCACTTCGCCGGACAGCTCGACGACATCATCGGCGCGGTGGCCCGCGTCAGCGAGGTCGCCGACCAAGACGTACCGCCGACCTCTCATCCGCTGCCGCTGACCAACGTCATGCGCCCGGATGAGGTCCGTCCGTCGCTGACCCCGCAGGAGGCGCTGTCCGGTGCCCCCGCCCAGGAGCAGCAGCGGTTCAAGGTGCCGCAGATCCTGGGGGAGGAGTAACCCACATGGCCGACCTGACCAAGCTCACCGCCTCCGGCCTCGCCGGGAAGATCGCCTCCGGCGAGGCCACCGCCGTCGAGGTGACCGAGGCGCACCTGGCCCGCATCGACGCCGTCGACGAGAAGGTGCACGCGTTCCTCCATGTGGACCGGGAGGGCGCGCTCGCCCAGGCCCGGGCCGTGGACGACAAGCGCGCCCGCGGCGAGAAGCTCGGCCCGCTGGCCGGCGTTCCGCTCGCGCTGAAGGACATCTTCACCACCAAGGGGGTCCCGACCACCGTCGGGTCCAAGATCCTCGAGGGGTGGATCCCGCCGTACGACGCGACGCTCGTCACCCGCCTGAAGGCCGCGGACGTGGTCATCCTCGGCAAGACCAACATGGACGAGTTCGCCATGGGGTCCTCGACCGAGAACAGCGCGTTCGGCCCCACCGGCAACCCCTGGGACCTCACCCGCATCCCCGGCGGCTCCGGAGGCGGCTCCTCCGCCTCGCTGGCCTCCTTCCAGGCCCCGCTCGCGATCGGCACCGACACCGGCGGCTCGATCCGCCAGCCCGCCGCCGTCACCGGCACGGTCGGCGTCAAGCCGACGTACGGCGGGGTGTCCCGCTACGGCATGGTGGCCTTCTCCTCGTCCCTGGACCAGGGCGGTCCCTGCGCCAGGACCGTGCTGGACGCGGCCCTGCTGCACGAGGCCATCGCCGGGCACGACCCGCTCGACTCGACCTCCATCGACGCCCCGGTCCCGCCGGTCGTCGAGGCCGCCCGCAACGGCAGTGTGCGCGGCATGCGCGTCGGCGTGGTCAAGGAGTTCGCCGGCGAGGGCTACCAGGCCGGCGTGATGCAGCGCTTCAACGAGTCGGTGGAGCTGCTGCGCGAGCTCGGCGCCGAGGTCGTGGAGCTGTCCTGCCCGTCCTTCGACAAGGCGCTCGCCGCGTACTACCTGATCGCGCCGTCCGAGTGCTCGTCCAACCTGGCCCGCTTCGACGGCCTGCGCTACGGCCTGCGGACCGGCGACGACGGCTCGAGGTCCGCCGAGGACGTCACCGCGCTCACCCGCGCGGCCGGCTTCGGCCCCGAGGTCAAGCGCCGGATCATGCTGGGCACCTACGCGCTCAGCTCCGGCTACTACGACGCGTACTACGGCTCCGCGCAGAAGGTCCGCACCCTGATCAGCCGGGACTTCCAGCGCGCCTTCGAACAGGTCGACGTGCTGGTCTCGCCGACCACCCCCACCACCGCCTTCCCGATCGGCGAGCGCGTCGACGACCCGATGGCGATGTATCTGGCCGACCTGTGCACGATTCCCTCGAACCTCGCGGGAAACGCGGCCATGTCACTGCCCTGCGGCCTGGCGCCGGAGGACGGTCTGCCGGTCGGACTGCAGATCGTCGCCCCCGCCATGGCCGACGACCGGCTCTACAAGGTCGGTGCCGCGGTCGAGGCCGCGTTCATCGACAAGTGGGGCCACCCGCTGCTCGAGGAGGCACCGTCACTATGAGTGCGATCAAGAAGGCCAAGAACTTCAAGAAGTCCAAGGCCGGTACCTACCTGTCCATCGGCTCCTCGCTCTTCGGCGCGCTGGGCGTGGTCAAGCAGGTCAAGAAGGCCCGATCCGAGAACGACACGCTGCAGCTGGTCGACGCGGTGGTCTCGGCCGCCGCGATCGTCACGTCCGTCGCACTGCTCGTCCGCGAGCTCAAGCGCATGGGCGACGACGACATCCTCGCGGGCTGAGCGGACTGAGAGGTTAGTTTTCCGTGACCGTCACTGAACTGGTGTCGTACGAGGACGCCCTCGCCGCCTACGACCCCGTGATGGGGCTCGAGGTCCACGTCGAGCTCGGCACCAAGACCAAGATGTTCTGCGGCTGCTCCACGGCGCTGGGCGCCGAGGCCAACGCCCAGACCTGTCCCACCTGCCTCGGCCTGCCCGGCTCACTCCCGGTCGTCAACGCGACCGGCGTCGAGTCCGCCATCAAGATCGGCCTCGCGCTGAACTGCGAGATCGCCGAGTGGTGCCGCTTCGCCCGGAAGAACTACTTCTATCCGGACATGCCGAAGAACTTCCAGACCTCGCAGTACGACGAGCCGATCGCCTTCAACGGCTATCTGGACGTCGAGATCGACGGCGGCGAGGTCTTCCGGGTCGAGATCGAGCGCGCCCACATGGAGGAGGACACCGGCAAGTCCACCCACGTGGGCGGCGCGACCGGCCGTATCCACGGCGCCTCGCACTCGCTCCTCGACTACAACCGGGCCGGCATCCCGCTCATCGAGATCGTCACCAAGCCGATCGTCGGGGCCGGGGAGCGGGCCCCGGAGGTCGCCAAGGCGTACGTCGCCGAGCTGCGCGAGCTCATCAAGGCGCTCGGGGTCTCCGAGGCGCGCATGGAGATGGGCCAGATGCGCTGCGATGTGAACCTGTCGCTGCGGCCGCAGGGCGCCGACAAGTTCGGCACCCGCTCCGAGACGAAGAACGTCAACTCGCTGCGCTCCGTCGAGCGCGCGGCCCGCTTCGAGATCCAGCGCCAGGCCGCCGTGCTCGGCGGCGGCGGCACGGTCATCCAGGAGACCCGCCACTTCCACGAGGAGGACGGCTCCACGACCCCAGGCCGGGTCAAGGAGGAGGCGGAGGACTACCGCTACTTCCCCGAGCCGGACCTGGTGCCGGTCGCCCCCTCCCGCGAGTGGGTGGAGAAGCTGCGGGCCGGGCTGCCGGAGCTGCCCCGGGTGCGCCGCAACCGGCTGCGCGAGGAGTGGGGCATCTCCGCCCACGAGATGCGGTCCGTCCTCAACGCGGGCGCGATCGACCTGATCACCGCCACGATCGACGCGGGCGCTGACGCCGCCTCGGCGCGCAAGTGGTGGATGGGCGAGCTGGCCCGCCGGGCCAACGAGGACGGCGTCGAGCTCGCGGCGCTGCCGATCACCCCGGCCCAGGTCGCGCGCGTGTGCGCCCTGGTCGCGGAGGGCTCGCTCAACGACAAGCTGGCGCGCCAGGTCATCGAGGGCGTGCTGGCGGGCGAGGGCGACCCGGACGCGGTCGTCGCGGCCCGCGGCCTGAAGGTCGTCTCGGACGAGGGCGCGCTCGGCGCCGCCGTCGACGAGGCCATCGCGGGCAACGCGGCCATCGCCGACAAGATCCGCGGCGGCAAGGTCGCGGCGGCGGGCGCGCTGGTGGGCGCGGTCATGAAGGCCACCCGCGGCCAGGCCGACGCGGCGCGCGTGCGCGAGCTGATCCTGGAGAAGCTCGGCGTCCAGGGCTGAGGGCCGAGAGCCCCCGACGCGGCGGCGGGGCGCACCCTGTGAGGGTGCGCCCCGCCGTCCGTCTTCGCGTCCCGGCTACAGCAGCTCCGGCGCGAGGTCCGGGGCCGGCATGCCGGGGTCGAGGGGGAACAGCGGGCGTTCCAGGCGGCGGTGGCCGAGGCGGGGGAGGTCCTGGTCGACGGCGCCCGGGGTGCGGGCCAGGCGCCAGTCGGCGGCCAGCTCCCGCAGCTCCGGTTCCGGGCGGCCGGTCTTGACGACGAGCAGGTCGTAGCCGCGCGGGTCCAGGCCGCCGAGGTCCGCGCGGGTGCGGACCGGCGTGCGGCGGCCGGCCAGGACCGCGGTCACCCCGCCGCGGCGTACGACGGCCAGGTCGCCACCGGCCGCGTCGCCCGGGTGGAGGGCCACGACCTCGCCGGTGAACTCGTACGGTTCGAACGGGGCGTGTTCCGTGCCGGACCCCGAGGCGCCGTACGCCCCGCCGACCGACACCCTTACCGTCGCGCCGACGCCCGCCGCGAAGCACCGCGCGACCGCCGCCGGGGCGGTGATGCCGGGGAGCAGGGCGGTGGCGCGGCCGGTGGCCAGGGCCTCATGGGCGAGCAGCCGTCCCAGCATGTACGGGAGGTCGCCCGCGCCGCCGGCCGCCGGGTCGTCACCGGAGTCGCCGATCAGGAACGGGCGGGCGGGGGAGGCCAGGGCCGCCTCGACGCACGCGTCGGCGTCGTCAGCGGTGGGGCCGGGGGAGACGAGGTCGCGGCGCAGATCCCAGTACTCCTTGGCCAGCGAGCGGGCCTCCTCGACGGCGAGGACGGGGTCGTCGCCGGTGACCACCACGGCCGCCTTGCAGCGTGGCTCGTCGGCCCAGGGGAAGCCGGCCCACACCGCCGCGTCCACGATGCCGTCCAGCTCCTCGATCGAGGCCGGCCGCCCGTACAGCGACCTGGCGGGCTCCGGCCGGGGGCCGGCCGGCTCGCCAGGCGGTACGGGCGGTGCGGGCGGTACGGGCAGCGAGGGCAGCAGCACCGGCACCTGCACCCAGGCCAGGTGCGGGCGCCCCTTGCCCGCCAGCAGGCGTTCGACGAGCTTGCGGGCGGCGCGCTCGAGGGTCGCGCCGGCGTCCTGGCGCGGGGCGAGGCGGTGCGCGGTGACCAGGTCGAGCCGGCCGGCGAGGCGGCGCGAGACATTGCCGTACGGGTCCATGGCGGCGGAGATCAGCGCGCGCGGGCCGAGGACCTCCCGCACGGCGTCGGTCAGATCGGCCTCGGCGTCGTCCAGGCCGACCACGCTCATCGCGCCGTGGATGTCGAGGACCAGGCCGTCGAGGGAGCCGGCCTGCCGGACCCGGTCGAGCAGCTCGGCCTTGAGACGGCGGTACGCCTCCGGCTCGACGGGCCCGCCCGGCGGGGCCTCGGCGTGGAGCAGCGGCACCCACTCCACCGGGCCGCCGAGCGCGCCGTCCGGCCGCGCCCAGGGGTAGCGGGCCCGCAGCGCGGCGCCGCGGGTGACGCGGAAGTCGTCGTACCCGGTGCGGTGGAGGGTGAAGGTGCTGGACCGGACGGAGACGCCGCCGACGCCGACGCGCGGCCGGCGGGCGGCGGGGGAGGGCGTGCTCATGCGGTCGCGGAGTCCTTTCCGTCCACGCGGGACACCGACTCTAGGCGAACGGTGAACGGACGCCGGGGAGCGAGTCGCCCGCGCCACGCCGAGTCACGCGTGTGGTGAAGCCCACAAAAGGGACAAAGGATCTCTTCGGGCTGTCAGAGTGCAGGAGAAGTTCGCCGCCGGTCCAGTCGCGGGACGGGTGGTGGACCTTCATATGTTCATCAGTGCGTACGCCGCCACGGTCCCCGGCGGGCCGCCCCCGGGTCCGGCGAGTTCGGCGCGATACCCGGAAAGCAGGCCATGGCCGCACTCGCCCGGTGGTGCCTCAGGCGCCGCCTCGTCGTCATCGCGCTGTGGCTGGCCGCCTTCGCGGGCGTATCCGTCGCGGCCGTGGTCACGGGGTCCGCGTACTCGAACGACTACGGCATCCCGGGCACGGACTCGGCGCGGGTCTCCGCGCTGATGGCACGGGAGTTCCCGCAGCGGGCCGGGGACAGCGACACCATCGTCTGGCAGACGGCGCCAGGCGCGGGCACGGTGCGCGCGGTGGACGTCCGGCAGCGCATGGCGGCGGCGCTGGAGCGGGTCGGGGAACTGCCCGGCGTCGTCTCCGTCACCGGGCCGTACCAGCCCGACGGGACGGCGCCCGGCGAGACGGCGATGGACACCAGCCGGATCAGCGCCGACGGGCACACCGCCTACGCCACCGTCGTCTTCGACAAACCCGCCTCCGAACTCGGCGCGGCCCAGGTGCGCGAGGTGGTCCGCACCGCCCGCGCCGCGGCGACCGACGGGCTGCGGGTGGAGATGGGCGGCGCGGGCATCGGCGCGGCGCAGGGGACCGGCTCAGCCCACCTCAGCGAGGCCATCGGGGTCGCGGCGGCCGCCGTCGTCCTCCTCCTCGCCTTCGGCTCGCTCGCGGCCGCGCTCCTGCCCATCGCCACCGCGGTGGTCGGCGTGGGCACCGCCTACGCGGGCGTCGGGCTGCTCGGCCACGCCATGACCGTCGCCGACTTCGCGCCCATGCTCGGCACGCTGATCGGGCTCGGCGTCGGCATCGACTACGCGCTGTTCATCGTCACCCGGCACCGCCAGGGCCTCCTGGCGGGGCTGCCGGTCGAGGAGGCCGCCCGGCGCGCGGTGGCCACCTCGGGGCGCGCGGTGATCTTCGCCGGGGCGACCGTCTGCGTGGCGCTGCTGGGCATGCTGGTGCTGCGTCTGGACTTCCTGAACGGGGTGGCGGTCGCCTCCGCGCTCACCGTCCTGCTCACCGTCGCCGCCTCGATCACCCTGCTGCCCGCCCTGCTCGGGCTGATCGGGACCCGGGCCCTGAGCCGGCGTCAGCGGCGCCGGCCGGCGTCGCGCGGGCCGCGGCGCAGGGCGCCCCGGGGGTTCGCCGTCCGCTGGTCCGCCCTGGTCGAGCGGCGCCCCAAGCTGCTCGGCGCCCTCGCGGCCGTGCTGATGCTGGTCCTCGCGCTGCCCACGCTCTCGCTCCGTCTCGGCACCTCCGACCAGGGCAACGACCCCGCCTCCGCCACCACCCGGCGCGCCTACGACCTGCTCGCCGACGGCTTCGGGCCCGGCTTCAACGGCCCGCTGACGCTCGTCGGCCGCATCGACGGCGCCGCCGACCGGCTCGCCTTCGGCAAGCTCCCCGAGACCCTGCGCGGCACCGAGGGAGTCGCCTCGGTGAGCCGGGCCGAGCCGAGCACCAGCGGCGACACGGCCGTGATCACGGTCGTGCCCACGACCGCCCCCCAGTCGCGGGCCACCTCCGACCTGGTGGCCCGGCTGCGCCACCAGGTGCTGCCCAAGGCCGCGGAGTCCACCTCGCTCCGGGTGTACGTCGGCGGGCTGACCGCGGGCTACGACGACTTCGCGACGGTGATCGTCGGAAAGCTGCCGCTGTTCGTGGGGGTGGTGGTGGGCCTCGGCGGCGCCCTGCTGCTGCTCGCCTTCCGCAGCATCGGCATCCCGGTCAAGGCGGCGGTCATGAACGTGGCCGCCGTCGCCGCGTCGTTCGGCGTCGTCGTCGCCGTCTTCCAGTGGGGATGGGGGAGCGAGCCGCTGAACCTCGGCCGGGCCGGGCCGATCGAGCCCTTCCTGCCGGTGATCATGATCGCGGTGCTCTTCGGTCTCTCCATGGACTACCAGGTCTTCCTGGTCAGCCGGATGTACGAGGAGTGGCGGCAGACCCGCGACAACCGGGTCGCGGTGCGGGTCGGCCTCGCCGAGACCAGCCGGGTCATCAACTCCGCCGCCGTCATCATGATCGCCGTCTTCTCGGCCTTCGTGCTCAGCGGCGACCGGATCATCGCCATGTTCGGCATCGGTCTGGCCGCCGCCGTCGCCCTGGACGCCTTCGTCCTCCGTACGCTGCTGGTGCCCGCCCTCATGCACCTGCTGGGCCGCGCCAACTGGTGGCTGCCGCGCCGGCTGGACCGCCTGCTGCCGAGGATCAGCATCGAGGCGCCGTGGCCCGCCGGCTCTCCCCCTGAGCCGTCACCAGTACCTCACCCGCGGCCGTCCGGTAGTACAGCACCGACCGCCCGGCACGCCGCCGCCGCACCAGGTGGGCATCGAGAAGGACCTTGAGATGGCGGCCCACCGAGCCCAGGCCCTGGCCGGTCAGCGCGACCAGCTGGGTCGTGCTCTTCGGGGTGTCGAGCAGCACCAGCACCCCCGCCCGGGCCGGGCCGAGCAGCCGCCCCAGGGACTCGGGCACCGACGGCCGGCCCGCCTCGGCCAGCGCGCCCGAGCAGGCGTACACCACGGCGTACCGGTGCGGGGCGTCCCAGGAGACCCACCCCGCGCTCGGGGTGACCGGGACGAACAGCAGCCGCGCCCCCGAGATCTCCTGAGGCGGATAGTCGTGCGCGTTGATCTGGAGCCGGCTCTCCCCGAGCCACCGCATCCCCGGCCGCATGGCGTCCAGCACCGAGGCCCAGCCGCCCTGGCTCAGCTGCGCGGTGCGCGCCACGACGTCCGCCTCGATGATCCGCCGCCGCCGTTGCCAGGTCGGCAGCACCGTCTCGGACCACACCCACTCCAGGAGGTCGGCGGTGCGCTCGGCCACGTCGGAGCGGTGCAGCGGGCCGGGGAGCGGGCCGCGCAGCGATACGGTCAGGTCGGCCCGGGCCCGCTCGGGCGGGGTCGCGCGGACGCGGGTCAGCTCCTCCTCGAAGCCCGGCTCGCCCTCGCCGGTGGGGGTGGGGGTGAGGAAGTCCGCGAGCCAGCGGTGCCCCACAGCGGCCCCTATGGTCAGCGCGGTGAGCGGGTCGCGGGCCAGCCGGTCCCGGTAGGCGGGCAGATGGGCGTCGAGCCAGGCGCGCTCGCCCGGGTGCCCGGCCACGCCCCGCTGCAGGGCGAGCAGACACGCGGTGGCCTCGGCCAGCGGTGAGACGACGAACCGGCTCCCGGCGAGAGTGTCCGCGTTGACCAGCCACCAGCCCATCGTTTCGCCTCCGCGCGAAACTGTAACGCCCCCGGGCGGGGGCCACCGAGACTCCCGGCCATGCGCACGTACCGAGAACTCTTCGCCGCGCCCGAGTTCACGCCCTTCTTCCTCACCGGCACCCTCCAGGTGGCCGCCCAGGCGGTGAGCGGGCTGGCCCTCGGCACCCTGATCTACGCGGCGACCGGCTCACCGCTGCTGTCCGCCCTCAGCATGTTCGGCCCCAGCCTGGCCCAGGTGGTCGGCGCGACGGTGCTGCTGTCGGCCGCCGACCGGGTGCCGCCGCGCGCCGCGATGTGCGCCCTGGCGCTGTTCTCCGCGCTGGGCACCGCCGTGCAAGCCGTCCCCGGGCTGCCGGTACCGGCCGTCTTCGCCGTCCTCCTGGTCCTCGGGGCGACCGCCTCGCTGGGCGGCGGGGTGCGCTACGGACTGCTCAACGAGATCGTGGCGCGGGACGGTTACCTGCTCGGCCGCTCCGTCCTCAACATGTCCGCGGGCGCCACGCAGATCTGCGGCTACGCGGTGGGCGGCCTGCTGGTGACCGCACTGTCGCCGCGCGGCACGCTGCTCACCGCCGCCGCCCTCCACCTCGCCGCCGCGGCCGTCGCCCGCCTGGGCCTGCGCCGGCGGCCACCGCGCGCCGCCGGACGGCCGTCGGTCGCCGAGACCTGGCGGGGCAACGCCCGGCTCTGGTCGTCCGTGCCGCGCCGGTACGTCTACCTGGCGCTGTGGGTGCCCAACGGGCTGATCGTCGGCTGCGAGTCCCTCTTCGTCCCCTACGCGCCCGGCCACGCCGGGCTGCTGCTGGCCTGCGCCGCCCTGGGGATGCTCGTCGGCGACACCCTGGCGGGCCGGTTCCTGCCGCCCTGGTGGCGGGAGCGGCTCGGCGCCCCGCTGCGCCTGCTGCTCGCCGCCCCGTACCTGGTCTTCGCCGTGCAGCCGGCGCTGCCGCTCGCGGTGGCCGCGGTCGGCCTCGCCTCGGTCGGCTTCTCCGCCGGCCTGCTGCTCCAGGAGCGGCTGATGGCCCTGACCCCCGACGAACTGAGCGGGCACGCGCTGGGGCTGCACTCCTCGGGGCTGCTCACCATGCAGGGCGTCGGCGCCGCCCTGGCGGGCGCCGTCGCCCAGTGCACCTCGCCGGCGACCGCGATGGCCGTCATGGCGGCGGCCTCGGTGGCGGTCACCCTGGCGCTGGCCCCCGGGCTGCGACCGGAGAAGCCCGGTCCTGAGGTACCGGGCCCAGGGGGTGGCAGGTCGAAGGCCGGGGGTCTAAGTCCCACCGGCCGTCCTAAGGCCCCCGCGGAAGGCGGGGCTCAGGAGGCCTAAGGCCCCCGCACCAGCGGAGATCGGGCACTCGCCCGATGCGCGGCACCCCCCTTGCGGACGAAGGTTGAGTGCGTTGAAAGACACGTCACCCACATCTCACTGAAGGAGAAGACGATGTTCCACTACGAACTGCACAAGGTCCGCGAGGCGGAGGCGCTGCGTGAGGCCGCCGAGTACCGGCTGGCCCGCCGGGCCCGGCGCGCGGGCGCCGGCCGATCCCTCGGCGACGAACCAGGAAGGCGGGTGAAGACCGCGGACCGGCGGGACGGCGGCCGCCGTTCGCCGCGGGCGTTCGGCACCGCCGCCTGACCTCCGGACCGCGCCGTGCCGCCCCTGCCGAGCACCGCCCCCGGCCGCCGGGTCCCCCCGGCGCCCGGCCGTCCCGTCGCCGCGGCACCCGTCCGCGCCCTCGCCCCGGTCCACGGCACCCCCCGAACCCGTATCGGGCTGTCGGACCCTTGTGCGATGCTCGACGACGTGCACCACATGTCTGTCAGCCCGGTGTTCGTCGGCCGCGCCGAGGAACTGGCAACTCTCACCGACGCGCTCGCCCGCGCCACCGCAGGCGAGCCGCAGGTGCTGCTCGTCGGAGGGGAGGCGGGAGTCGGCAAGAGCCGGCTGGTGGACGAGTTCCTGACCCGGGCCACCGCCGCCGGGGCCGCCGCCGCCGTCGGCGGCTGCGTCGAGATCGGGGTCGACGGCCTGCCGTTCGCCCCCGTGTCCACCGTGCTGCGCTCGCTGCGCCGCAAGCTGGGGGACGAACTGGACCGGGCCGTCGCCGGACAGGAGGGCGAGCTGGCCCGGCTGCTGCCCGAACTGGGCGAGACCGCCCGCGAATCGCGGGAGGAGGACAGCCGCGCCCGGCTCTTCGAGCTCACCGTCCGGCTGCTGGAGCGGCTGGCCACCGACCGCACCCTGGTCGTCGTCATCGAGGACCTCCACTGGGCCGACCGCTCCACCCGCGAGCTGCTCGGCTATCTCTTCCGCTCCCTGATCAGCTCCCGGCTGCTGGTCGTCGCCACCTACCGCTCCGACGACATCCACCGCCGCCACCCGCTGCGCCCCTTCCTCGCCGAGATCGACCGCATGCGGGCGGTGCGCCGCATCGAGCTGCGCCGCTTCAACCGCTCCGAGGTCCGCGCCCAGATCGCGGGGATCTACGGCGCCCGGCCGGAGCGGGCGCTGGTCGACCGGATCTTCGAGCGCAGCGACGGAAACGCCTTCTTCGTCGAGGAGATCGCCCGCAGCATCAGCGAGGGCTGCGCCACGGGGCTCAGCGAATCGCTGCGCGACCTGCTGCTGGTGCGGGTCGAGGCGCTGCCCGAGGAGGCCCAGCGGGTGGTGCGCATCCTGGCCGAGGGCGGCTCCACCGTGGAATACGAACTGCTGCGCGCGGTCGCCCGGCTCGGCGAGGACGACCTCATCGAGGCGCTGCGCGCCGCCGTCGGCGCCAACATCCTGCGGCCCACGGGCGACGACAGCGGCTACCGCTTCCGCCACGCCCTGGTCCGCGAGGCCGTGATGGACGATCTGCTGCCCGGCGAGCGCTCCCGCATCAGCCGGCGCTACGCCGAGGTGCTGGAGGCCGACCCCACGCTGGTGCGGGCCGACGAGCGCGCCGCCCGCCTCGCCAGCTACTGGTACCACGCGCACGACCCGGCCAAGGCCCTGCCCGCCGTGCTGCGGGCCGCCGTCGAGGCCCGTCGGCGGTACGCCCACGCCGAGCAGCTGCGGCTGCTGGAGCGCGCCATGGAGCTGTGGGAGGACGCCCCCCAGGAGATCCGCGAGGTGCAGCGGCCCCTCGACTACGCCGAGGCCTATCCCGCGTGCGCCCGCGAGGACGGCGCGCTGCGCCATCTGGACCTGCTGGCCGAGGTGGTGGTGGCCGCCTACCGGTCGGGTCAGCGGGAGCGGGCGCTGGCCGTCGCCCGGCGGGCGCTGCGCACGCTGGACGAGAGCGAGGACCCGCTGCAGGCCGCCTGGTTCTGGACCCAGCAGTCCAAGCTGATCAGCTCTCTGGGGCGGGGCGACGGCTGGGCCGAGCTCAGCCGGGCCCAGGAGCTGGTGCGCGGCCTGCCGCCGTCCGCCGTGCACGCGGACGTGCTGGCGCAGGCGGCCGGCTGGAACATGGTCCGCCGGCCGGGCCCGGAGGGGTTCGCCGTCGCCGAGCGGGCGGTGGAGCTGGCCCGGCTGGTCGGCGCCCACAGCACCGAGCTGCACGCCCGGCTGACGCTGGGCTACTTCATGGCCGAGTCCGGGGACGTCGAGGCCGGCCTCGCCCAGATGCGGGAGGTCTGCGAGGCCGCGATCGAGATGGGCGACGTCAGCATCGTGGGGCGCTGCTTCGTCAATCTGACCTCCGGGCTCGAGGGGCTCGGCCGGTCCGCCGAGGCGGTGGAGGTCGCCGAGAAGGGCGTCCGGATGCTGGACCACTTCGGCCTGACCGACTCCCTGGCGTGGGTGTTCGGCAACATGGCCGAGTCGCTGCTGTCGCTGGGCCGCTGGGCCGAGGCGGAGGAGGCCGCGGCCTCCACCCGGCGCCTGGCGATCGGCAACAAGGCGCATCGCCTGGCGGTGAACCGGTTGGCCAGGCTGGCGCTGAGCCGGGGCGACTGGGACACCGCGGAGCGCGAGCTGGCGGAGGCCCGCGAACAGCAGCACCTCATCGGTGAGCCGCAGTTCACCCTCCCGTTCGCCCACCACTGCCTGGACCTCGCGGCGGCCCGCGGCCGGATCCTGGAGGTCCGCTCGCTTCTCGGCCAGGTCCTGGAGGACGGCTTCCGGGCCGGCATGCAGCGGTACACCTGGCCGCTGCTGGTGGCCGCCACCGCGGCCGAGGCGGACGCCCGCGGTCTGCCCGCGGCCGAGCCGGGCCGCGCCGAGGCCCTGGCCCGGATCCGGGCGGCGGCCAAGCGGGTGGCGCAGCCGGTACCGGTGTGGCAGGCCTACGGCCGGCTGCTGGACGCCGAACTGGCCCGCGCCGAGGGGCGCGACGACGCCGAGCGCTGGGCGGCCGCGGTGGCCGCCCTGGAGCGGCTGGACCGCCCGCACCCCCTGGCCGGGGCCCGCTTCCGCTGGGCGGAGGCGCTGCTGGACTCCGGTGCGCCCCGGGAGCGGGTCGCGGAGCCGCTCGCGGCGGCGCACACCACGGCGGTCCGGCTGGGGGCGCGCCCGCTGCGCGAGGGGATCGAGCTGCTGGCCCGCCGCGCCCGGCTGCCCCTGCCATCCGGCCCGGACGCCACCGCCACCGCCCCGCTCGCCGCCCTCCCCGCGACCCGCTCGCCGGAGCCCGCCGCCGAGCCCGCCGACCCGGCCGCGGCCCTCGGACTCACCCCCCGGGAGCGCGATGTGCTGCGGCTGGTGGCCCTGGGGCGCAGCAACCGTCAGATCGCCGAGGAGCTGTTCATCTCGCCGAAGACGGCGAGTGTGCACGTGTCCAACATCCTGGCGAAGCTGGAGGTGTCGGGCCGTGGCGAGGCGGCGGCGGTGGCGCACCGGCTGCGGCTGGTGGACGGCCTGGCGGACGAGGCGATGGCGCGCTGAGCCGGCCCCGGGGCGAGCCGGCCCCGCGCCGGCGGGCCTGAGGAAGGCGGGGCCCCGGCCCGGCGGGGCGGTGTCTTCGACTGTGGCGAGGCTCAGGCCTGGCGGGAAGCTGTGACTCAGGCCTGAGGGAGGCTGGGGCTCTGAGGGAGGCTGGGGCTCAGGCCTGCCGGGGGCGGACGACCACCCGGCCCGAGTCCAGGTCGATCGGCCCCCGCCACGGGTTGTCGCCGTCGCCCACGTCGTCCACGGTCAACTCCAGCCGGTTGCGCTCTTCCTCGGTGTTCCGCCGACCCGGCGAGAACAGTTCCTCGATGATGTTGAACACGGCGACCCCCAAGGGCGAGCGACTCCCGCCAGTCTAGGCGCTGCCCCGCCGATCTCCCCTGGCCGGTCAGGAGATCGAGATCCACGCCCGTCAGGAGATCTTGAGCCGCAGGATCCGGTCGTCCTCCTTCCCCGGCTTCCCCCGCCCGTCCGTATTGCTCGTCGTCACCCACAGCCCGCCGTCGTCCGTGGCCACCACCGACCGCAGCCGCCCGTACTTCCCGACGAGGAACGACTGCGGCTTGCCCGCCGCCCGGGTGCCGTCCAGGGGGATGCGCCACAGCCGCTCCCCGCGCAGCGCGGCCATCCAGATCGAGCCCTTGGCGTACGCGATGCCGCTGGGCGAGGCCTCCTTGGGCTTCCACTGCTCGACCGGGTCGACGAACCCCTTCTCGCCGGCCTTGCCCTCCGCCTCGGGCCAGCCGTAGTTCTTGCCGGGCCGGATGAGATTGAGCTCGTCCCAGGTGTCCTGTCCGAACTCCGAGGCCCACAGCCGCTTGTCGATGTCCCAGGCCAGGCCCTGCACATTGCGGTGGCCATAGGAATAGACCACCGAGTCCGCCTCGGGATTGCCGTGGGCGGGCTCGCCCTCCGGGGTCATCCGCAGGATCTTGCCGCCGAGCGAGTCCTGGTCCTGGGCGAGCCCGCGCTCGCCGCTGTCGCCCGTGCCCACGTAGAGCATCTTGTCCGGGCCGAAGGCGATCCGCCCGCCGTCGTGAAGGGCGCCCTTGGGGATGCCCTTGAAGATGGTGTCCGGGGCGCCGAGCTGGGAGCCGGCGGGGCGCTTGTCGTCATAGGACATGCGGGCGATGCGGTTGTCCGAGGCGGTGGTGAAGTACGCGTACACCATCGGGTTGGCCCCGTAGTCGGGGGAGACGGCCAGGCCCAGCAGCCCGCCCTCGCCGCCGGGGGAGACGCCCGGGACGGAGCCGACCTCCGTCTTCTTCCCGCTCTCCGCGTCCACCTCGAAGATCTTGCCGGTGTCCCGGGAGGAGACCAGCAGGTTTCCGTCGGGCAGGGGGGCCAGCCCCCACGGCGAGTCCAGCTTGGTGGTGAGCGTGCGCACCACCTTCGCCGTGCCCTTGCCGGGGGCGGCCGGGGCCGAGGGAGAGGAGGAGGGCTTGCCCGAGGACGAGGGATCCCCGCCGGGCCCGGTCTTCGCCGGGCCGGAGGTGCTGGGGCGGCGGCCGAAGGAGGGGGCGGTCACGCCGTCATCGGACGAGCAGCCCGCCACGAGCAGCAACGCGGCAGCGGAAGCGAGCACAGGGGTCACACCAGGACGTCGCACCTTCGGTTCCTCTCCGTGGGCACATGTGCCTCGGCACGGCACTGTTTCTTATACACCGCTGCTCCGCCACCGGTTCCCGTGACCAGTTCCCGCCACCGGTCCCTGTCACCGGTCCCTGTCACGGGTCCCCGTCACCGGCCGCCGCCACCGGTTCTCCGTCGCCGGTTCCGCCACCGGAGCCCGAACCTAGTCCCATGACCCCTGGGCCGGCGGCAGCGCCGCTATCTCCGCGAAGTCCTCGTCCGTCAGCCGCAGTTCGGCCGCCGCGCAGTTCTCCACCGCCCACCGCGCCCGCTTGGTCCCCGGCACCGGGACCACGTGCCGCCCCTGCCCCAGCAGCCACGCCAGCGCCACCTGCGCCGCCGTGACCGAGTCCCCGTGCCGCCGCGCCACCCGGCGCAGCCCGGCCACGATCGGCTGGTTCGCCGCCATCATCTCGGCCGTGAAGCGCGGGTGCCGGGCCCGTACGTCGTCCGGCTCGAAGCCCTGACCCGGCGTCAGGGTGCCGCTCAGGAAGCCGTTTCCCAGCGGCATCGCGGCCAGGAAGCCGACCCCGCGCGAGGCGCACCACGGCACCAGCGCCTCCAGCGCCTCGGGCGACCACACCGAGAGCTCCGCCTGCACACAGCTGACCGGGAAGACCTGCTGCACCCGCTCCAGCTGCCGCACGGTGGCGTCGTGCATCCCGGCCCCGGCCCGCCGCTGCGCCCGCGCCCCCAGCGCGCACAGCCCCAGCGCCCGTACCTTCCCGGCCGCGACCAGCTCCGCCATCGCGCCCCAGGTCTCCTCTATCGGCACCTCCGGGTCGGCCCGGTGCAGCTGGTAGAGGTCGATGACGTCGGTCCGCAGCCGCCGCAGCGAGGCGTCGCAGGCCCGCTTCACATAGCTGGGGTGGCCGTTGGCCACGATGTGGGTCTCGCCCACCAGCAGCCCGCACTTGGTGGACACGAAGGCGTCCTCGCGCCGCTCCTTGAGCACCCGCCCCACCAGCCGTTCGTTGATGAACGGCCCGTACATGTCGGCGGTGTCCAGCAGGCTCGCGCCCGCGTCGAGCGCGGCGTGCACGGCGCGCAGCGAGCCCTCGCCGCTGCGCTGGGAAGCGGTGTACGCCCAGCTCATGGGCATGCATCCGAGGCCTATCGCGCCCACCTCGAGCGTCGCCGCTCCGATTCTCCTGCGCTCCACCTGGCCTGACCCCTCCCGTTTCTCGCACCAAACTAACGTCTGAGTCCGGGTGCTGATCGCATAGCCTCCAGGCATGAGCGCAGATCACAGCGACACCCCCGAGATCCCCGAGCACCCGCGCCCCCTCGCGTGGCTGCCGTTTCCGGCGGACGAGATCGGCGGGCTCCCCGACGGCCTGGAGTACGCCCACTGGGACGGCGAGTCCGACTACCCCACGGACCCCGCCCGCTGCGCGTTCTACTGCCTGCCGTACATGAAGAACAAAGAGGGGGTGCGGCCCCTGCCCGCCATGAGGAACCTGCGCGTGGTGCAGACCCTCACCGCCGGCATAGACCATGTGCAGCCCCACCTCGCGGAGCTGCCGTCCGGGGTGCGGCTGTGCAACGCGCGCGGGGTGCACGACGCGAGCACCGCCGAGCTGGCCCTGACCCTCATCCTCGCCTCGCTGCGCGGCATCCCCGACTTCGTGCGCGCCCAGGACGCCGGGCGGTGGAGCCAGGGCTTCCGCCCCGCGCTCGCCGACCGGACCGTGCTGATCGTCGGCTACGGGTCCATCGGCGGCGCGATCGAGGACCGGCTCGTGCCGTTCGAGTGCGAGCGGGTACTGCGCGTCGCGCGCTCCCCGCGCACGACCGAGCGCGGTCCGGTGCACCCGATCGACGACTTGCCCCGACTGCTTCCGGAAGCCGACGTGGTGGTGCTCGTCACCCCGCTCACCCCTGCCACCCGGGGCCTGGCCGGGGCGGACTTCCTGGCCCGGATGAAGGACGGCGCGCTGCTGGTGAACGTGGCGCGCGGTCCGGTGGTGGACACCAAGGCGCTCCTCGCCGAGCTGGAATCGGGCCGGCTGCGGGCCGCGCTGGATGTGACCGACCCCGAACCGCTGCCCGCCGGGCATCCGCTGTGGCACGCTCCAGGAGTGCTCATCACCCCGCACGTGGGGGGTCCGTCGTCGGCCTTCCTGCCCCGTGCGAAGCGGCTGCTGCGCGACCAGCTGCGCCGTTTCGCGGCCGGTGAACCGCTCAGTCATATCGTCACAACGACCGGATGAAATGCCCGTGGCACCACATACAGACACGGTATGACTGCACTCCGTATATACAACGCCGTTGTCGGTTACGGTGTGTAGATGACCTATGTCCCTGAGTGACCAGTCTGGTGTATCGTCCCGAGCGGGGGCTGCGCCACTGACCGAACGGCGTCAGCGATGGACCGGAACTCAAGGGGGGCGACGGGCGATGCATGGCCAATGGACCCACGACCCGACGCGGCTCAGGCGTCGACTGCTAGCTTCCGGCGCCCTCGCGCGGCGCTCGAGGGCCGTCCGGTGAGCGCCACCGGAGCGGTGCTCGCCAGGCCGTCGGTCTCCGGCGGCCGGGCGGGGCTGCTGCCCCAGGTCGTCCTCGCCCTGGTCTGCGGGGGATACGCGGCGGGCGCGGTGCTCGGCTGGGGATCGCCCGAACTGGCCTTGTTCATGGGCGACTTCGGCCTCAGCGCCGCCGCCCTGACCGCCACCGTCTCCTGCCTGTGGCACGGCCGCACGCGCTCCGGGCGGCTGCGCCCCGCCTGGCTGCTGTTCGCGGCCTCCTCCTTCATGGCGGCGCTCGGCAACGGCGTATGGGGCTGGTACGAGGTGGTGCTCGGCCGCCCGGTGCCCAGCCCCTCGGCCGCCGACTTCTGCTTCCTGCTCTTCGCCCCGCCCGCCATCGTCGGGATGCTGGTGCTCGCCAAGCGCCCGGCCACCCGCGCCGGCTGGATCTGTCTGGCGCTGGACGCCTGGCTGATGGCCGGATCGCTGCTGACCCTCTCGTGGAGCCTGGCGCTCGCCCACACCGGCCCGTTCGGCGGGGGCGGCGAGCCCGTGGCGCGCAGGGCCTTCTCGCTCGCCTACCCGCTGCTGGACATCGTGCTGATCAGCATGGTCGTCGCGGTGCACTTCCGGCGGTCCTCGGCCAACCGCTCCGCGATCAACACCGCGATCGCCGCCTTCGCGCTGACCGTGCTGTGCGACGCGCTGTTCACCTCGCCCCTGCTGCGCGAGGGCTACCGCTCCGGACAGATCCTTGACGCCGGGTGGTTCGCGGGCTCCATACTGCTCGCGTACGCCCCCTGGGTGGCCCGGCGCGAGGCCGCCCAGGCCCCGCCGGCCGTGCTCCGCCGCCCCGCCCAGCCCAGCCGGACCAGCGCGGGCTCGCTCGCCGCCCTCGCGCCGTACCTCGCCGCCGCCGTCTGCACCCTGGGGATCCTCTACAACGTGATGGACGGCCGACCGATCGACGGGGTGATGCTCTTCACCGCCTGCGCGGTCGTGCTGGCCCTGGTCGTCCGGCAGGCCATCATGCTGCTCGACAACATCGCCCTCACCCAGGAGCTGGCGGAGAAGGAGAACCACTTCCGCTCCCTGGTGCAGAGCTCCAGCGACGTCATCATGATCGCCGCGCCCACCGGCATACTGCGCTACGTCAGCCCGGCCGCCTCCGGGGTCTACGGCCGCGACGCGGACGAGCTGGTCGGCTCGGAGCTGGCCTCCCTCATCCACCCCGAGGACCTGGGCTCGGTCGTCCACGAGGTGCGGCGCTTCCTCGCCGCCTCGCCGGGGGAGGAGCCCACCACCCGCATCGAGTGCCGCTTCCGCTCCGGCTCCGGCGACTGGCTCAACGTCGAGTCGACGATCAACCGCCACCAGGGCGGCCTCATCTTCAACAGCCGGGACGTCACCGAGCGGGTGCGGCTCCAGGCCCAGCTCCAGCACAACGCCGAGCACGACCCGCTCACCGACCTGCCCAACCGCTCCCTGTTCACCAAGCGGGTCGGCCACGCCCTCGGCGGGCGGCGCCGCACCGACGCGGGCACCGCGGTGCTCTACATCGACCTCGACGGGTTCAAGGCCGTCAACGACACCGTCGGCCACCAGGCGGGCGACGAACTGCTGGTCCAGGCCGCCCGCCGGCTCCAGGAGTCCGTGCGCTCCGGGTCCGGGGACTGCGCGGCCCGCCTCGGGGGCGACGAGTTCGCCGCGCTGATCATCGGCGACGGGGACGGCGACCAGGACGCCGCCGCCCGCGAGTGCCGCATCCTGGAGATCGCCGACCGGCTGCGCCTCAGGCTCTCCCAGCCGTACCAGGTCGTGGGCGGTACCGAGGTGCGGGTGGCCGCCAGCATCGGCGTCGCCTTCGCCGAGCCCGGCGTCAGCCCCGGGGCCCTGATGCGCAACGCGGACCTGGCGATGTACCGCGCCAAGTCCGCGGGCAAGAACCGGGTCGAGCTGTACGCGCCGCAGATGCAGGCCGACGTGGCGCGGCGCGCCGAGTTCGCCTCCCGGCTGCGGACCGCCCTCCACGACGGCGAGTTCGTCCTGCTGCACCAGCCCGTCGTGGAGCTCGCCGGCGGCCGGATCACCGCCGTCGCGGCCCAGCCCCGCTGGCGCTCGGCGCAGGGCATCCTGTTCACCCCGGCCGAGTTCCTCCGGGTCGCCGACAGCGGGCGCGGCGGCGGCGAGGACGCGGCCCGCACCGCCGAGCTGGCCCGCTGGACGCTGGAGACGGCCGTCGAGCAGGCCGCCGAGCGCCGCCGCGACGGATTCCCGGTCCCGGTGTGCGTGCGGCTCCCCGCCGGTCGCCTCGTGGACAAGTCGATGCCGCCCAAGAGCGTCGAGACCCTGCTGGCCCGCCACGGCCTGCCCTCCGGCGCGCTGATCCTTGAGCTCACCGACAGCGACCCCCGGGTGCCGCTGGACGAACTGGAGCACCGCCTGAGCGCGCTGCGGCGCCTCGGCGTGCGCATCGCCCTCGACGGCTTCGGCAGCGGCTACGCCGCCATCCGGGCGCTGCGCAGGCTCCCCATCGACCTGCTCAAGCTCGACCGGGGGCTCGTGGAGGGCGTCGTCGAGTCCTCCCGGCTGCACAAGATCACCTCGGGGCTGCTGCGGATCGCCGGCGACCTGGGCATGCAGTCCCTCGCGGAAGGGGTCGACCTGCCCGAGCAGATCGTCGCCCTGCGGGCCATGGGGTGCACCCACGTCCTGGGGACGGCCTTCTCCGGCCCGCTCGACGAGCACCGGCTGCGCCGCGCCCTGAACCGCGGCTCGTACCCCGTGCCGCGCTCGGACAGCCCGGTCCTGGTCGGCGGGGCGCTGCCGACCCGGCACCTCGGCCACATCCCGGCACATGCCTCGGCGCACGCCTCAACCCACGCCTCGGGCCATGGCGCGGCTCACAGCGCGGCCCACGGCGCGGGGCACGGGCCGCGACGGGCGGAGTCTCACATCCACCCGGCCTCCCGCTCAAATACTGAGACGCCCGTCCCACCCACTTGACACCCGGTGCGCGCCGGGGGGAGGGTCGGAGCCATGCGCACCCGAATTCTCGTACTTGGAAAGCGCGTCGGCTGAGCAGGGCCCCATACCAGCCCTGCGGACCCCACCGGCGCGCTCCCCTCGCTTGCCTCACGGCACGAGGGGTTTTTTGTTGCACCGACACAAGTCGTATCGCTCTCCCACTCCCCGCACAGACCCTCATCCGAGAAGAGAATGCCGATGACCGAGCAGGCCACCGGGGCCCACCATCCCCAGCCGCGGCCCCGTAACGGCGGTTCCCAGCCCGCCCCCGTCGAGCACGTCACGGGCGCGCAGTCCCTCATCCGCTCGCTCGAGGAGGTCGGTGCCGACACCGTCTTCGGCATCCCCGGCGGCGCCATTCTGCCGGCGTACGACCCGATGATGGACTCCTCCAAGGTCCGGCACGTGCTCGTCCGCCACGAGCAGGGCGCGGGCCACGCCGCCACCGGCTACGCCCAGGCCACCGGCAAGGTCGGCGTCTGCATGGCGACCTCGGGTCCCGGCGCCACCAACCTGGTCACCCCGATCGCCGACGCGCACATGGACTCCGTGCCCATCGTCGCGATCACCGGTCAGGTCGCCTCCAAGGCCATCGGCACGGACGCCTTCCAGGAGGCGGACATCTGCGGCATCACCATGCCGATCACCAAGCACAACTTCCTGGTCACCCGGGCCGAGGACATCCCCAGGACGATCGCCGAGGCGTTCCACATCGCCTCCACCGGCCGCCCCGGCCCGGTCCTGGTCGACATCGCCAAGGACGCCCTCCAGACGCAGACCACCTTCTCCTGGCCGCCGCAGACCGACCTGCCCGGCTACCGCCCGGTCACCAAGCCGCACGCCAAGCAGATCCGCGAGGCCGCCCGCCTGATCACCCAGGCCGAGCGCCCGGTGCTGTACGTGGGCGGCGGCGTCCTCAAGGCCCACGCCACCGCCGAACTGAAGGTGCTGGCCGAGCTGACCGGCGCGCCCGTCACCACCACGCTGATGGCGCTGGGCGCCTTCCCCGACACCCACCGCCAGCACCTGGGCATGCCCGGCATGCACGGCACCGTCGCCGCCGTCACCGCCCTGCAGAAGGCCGATCTGATCGTCGCCCTCGGCGCGCGCTTCGACGACCGGGTCACCGGCAAGCTGGACTCCTTCGCCCCGCACGCCAAGGTGGTCCACGCCGACATCGACCCGGCCGAGATCGGCAAGAACCGCACGGCCGACGTGCCGATCGTCGGCGACGCCCGCGAGGTGATCGCGGACCTGGTCGTCGCGGTCCAGGCCGAGCACGACGCCGGCCACGTCGGCGACTACTCCGGCTGGTGGGAGGACCTGGACCGGTGGCGGGAGACCTACCCGCTGGGCTACGAGCAGCCCCAGGACGGCAGCCTGTCCCCGCAGCAGGTCATCCAGCGGATCGGGCAGCTCGCGCCGGAGGACACGATCTTCGCCGCGGGCGTCGGCCAGCACCAGATGTGGGCCGCCCACTTCATCGACTACGAGAAGCCGGCCACCTGGCTGAACTCCGGCGGCGCCGGGACCATGGGCTACGCGGTCCCGGCCGCGACGGGCGCCAAGGCCGGCACCCCGGGCCGTACGGTCTGGGCGATCGACGGTGACGGCTGCTTCCAGATGACCAACCAGGAGCTGGTCACCTGCGCGCTGAACAACATCCCGATCAAGGTCGCGATCATCAACAACGGCGCGCTGGGCATGGTCCGCCAGTGGCAGACGCTGTTCTACAACCAGCGCTACTCCAACACCGTGCTGCACTCGGGACCGGACGCCCCCGCCCCGACCAGCGCCGGCACCCGCGTCCCCGACTTCGTCAAGCTCGCCGAGGCCATGGGCTGCATCGGCATCCGCTGCGAGGACCCGGCCGACCTGGACGCCGTGATCGAGAAGGCCAACGCGATCAACGACCGGCCGGTGGTCGTGGACTTCATCGTCCACGAGGACGCCATGGTCTGGCCGATGGTCGCCGCCGGCACCTCCAACGACGAGATCCAGGCGGCGCGCGGCGTCCGCCCGGACTTCGGCGACGGCGAAGACGACTGAGGCCGGGACAGCAGAGAGAAGAGAGACTTCACGCCCATGTCCACCAAGCACACCCTCTCCGTCCTGGTCGAGAACACCCCCGGCATCCTGGCCCGGATCGCCGCGCTGTTCTCCCGCCGCGGCTTCAACATCGACTCGCTCGCGGTCGGGGTCACCGAGCACCCCGACATCTCCCGGATCACCATCGTGGTGAATGTCGAGGAGCTGCCGCTGGAGCAGGTCACCAAGCAGCTCAACAAGCTCGTCAACGTCCTGAAGATCGTCGAGCTGGAGGACAGCCAGGCGATCCAGCGGGAACTCGTCCTGGTGAAGGTCCGCGCCGACAACGAGACCCGCTCCCAGATCGTCGAGATCGTCCAGCTGTTCCGCGCCAAGACCGTGGACGTCTCCCCGGAGGCCGTGACCATCGAGGCCACCGGCAGCAGCGACAAGCTCGAAGCCATGCTCAAGATGCTGGAACCGTACGGCATCAAGGAGCTGGTCCAGTCCGGCACCATCGCCATAGGGCGCGGCGCCCGCTCCATCACCGACCGGAGCCTGCGCGCGCTCGACCGGACCGCCTGACCAGCGGCACCGGGCGCCGGGCGGCCGATCACGGCCGGTCCGGGGCCCGTATGGCGAGACCCCGAAACCTTTCGTCGCCCGCCCGTCATACGGTGGGACGCACAACCCGAAAACGCTAGGAGAACCCCGAAGTGGCCGAGCTGTTCTACGACGACGACGCCGACCTGTCCATCATCCAGGGCCGCAAGGTCGCGGTCCTCGGCTACGGCAGCCAGGGCCACGCCCACGCGCTGTCGCTGCGCGACTCGGGCGTCGATGTCCGGGTCGGCCTGCACGAGGGCTCCAAGTCCAAGGCCAAGGCCGAGGAGGAGGGGCTGCGCGTGGTCACCCCGGCCGAGGCGGCCGCCGAGGCCGACGTGATCATGATCCTGGTCCCGGACCCGATCCAGGCCCAGGTCTACGAGGAGTCGGTGAAGGCCAACCTCAAGGACGGCGACGCGCTGTTCTTCGGCCACGGCTTCAACATCCGGTTCGGCTTCATCCAGCCCCCGGCCGGCGTGGACGTCTGCATGGTCGCCCCCAAGGGCCCGGGCCACCTGGTCCGCCGCCAGTACGAGGAGGGCCGCGGCGTGCCGTGCATCGCGGCCGTCGAGCAGGACGCCAGCGGCAACGCCTTCGCGCTCGCCCTCTCGTACGCCAAGGGCATCGGCGGCACCCGCGCCGGCGTCATCAAGACCACCTTCACCGAGGAGACCGAGACCGACCTCTTCGGCGAGCAGGCGGTGCTGTGCGGTGGCACCTCCGCGCTGGTCAAGGCCGGGTTCGAGACCCTGGTCGAGGCCGGCTACCAGCCGGAGATCGCGTACTTCGAGTGCCTCCACGAGCTGAAGCTGATCGTGGACCTGATGTACGAGGGCGGCCTGGAGAAGATGCGCTGGTCGATCTCCGAGACCGCCGAGTGGGGCGACTACGTCACCGGCCCGCGGATCATCACCGACCAGACGAAGGCCGAGATGAAGAAGGTCCTCGCCGAGATCCAGGACGGCAGCTTCGCCAAGAACTGGATGGACGAGTACCACGCGGGTCTGCCGAAGTACAACGAGTACAAGAAGGCGGACGCCGACCACCTGCTGGAGACCACGGGCAAGGAGCTGCGGAAGCTCATGAGCTGGGTCGACGACGAGGCGTGAGCCCTTGTGGCCTCGGGTGTGACGGGGAGCCTCGTCACACCCCGGGCCGTTACGGACCGGCCCCCCGGGCCCGCACCTCGGGGGGCCCGGTCCGCGTCTTGTCCATCATGCAAGACCACGTGCGGGTGATCCTGCCGCTATGGCGCAAAACGCCTACCGGACGCCACTACACTGCAGGGAACAAGCGCGTCAGGGCTCACAGCGTCGTGCGTCTTTCACGCGGCTGCCCCCCTTCACGCCTGCGGCCGTCGGGACGGCCGTCCGCATAGGACTAGTGAGGACTGAAGACCACGTGAGCACTGCCTCCACGGGTAAACCCGTCGTACTCATCGCCGAAGAGCTCTCTCCCGCCACGGTGGACGCCCTGGGCCCGGACTTCGAGATCCGCAGCTGCAACGGCGCGGACCGGGCCGAGCTGCTGCCCGCCATCGCCGACGTGGACGCGATCCTGGTGCGCAGCGCGACCAAGGTCGACGCGGAGGCCATCGCCGCGGCGAAGAAGCTGAAGGTGGTCGCCCGCGCCGGCGTCGGCCTGGACAACGTGGACGTCTCCGCCGCCACCAAGGCCGGCGTCATGGTCGTCAACGCCCCCACGTCCAACATCGTCACCGCCGCCGAGCTGGCCTGCGGCCTGCTGGTCGCCACGGCCCGCAACATCCCGCAGGCGAACGCGGCGCTGAAGAACGGCGAGTGGAAGCGCAGCAAGTACACGGGCGTGGAGCTGAGCGAGAAGACCCTCGGCGTCGTCGGCCTCGGCCGCATCGGCGTGCTGGTCGCCCAGCGGATGTCCGCCTTCGGCATGAAGATCGTCGCGTACGACCCCTATGTGCAGCCGGCGCGCGCCGCCCAGATGGGTGTCAAGCTGCTGTCGCTGGACGAGCTGCTCGAGGTCTCCGACTTCATCACGGTCCACCTCCCCAAGACCCCCGAGACCGTCGGCCTGATCGGCGACGAGGCGCTGCGCAAGGTCAAGCCCGAGGTCCGGATCGTCAACGCCGCGCGCGGCGGGATCGTCGACGAGGTGGCGCTGGCGGCGGCCCTCAAGGAGGGCCGGGTCGCGGCGGCCGGTCTGGACGTCTTCTCCAAGGAGCCGTGCACGGACTCCCCGCTCTTCGAGTTCGACAACGTGGTCGTCACCCCGCACCTGGGCGCCTCCACCGGCGAGGCCCAGGAGAAGGCGGGCATCGCGGTGGCCCGCTCGGTGCGCCTCGCCCTGGCGGGCGAGCTGGTCCCGGACGCGGTGAACGTGCAGGGCGGGGTCATCGCCGAGGACGTGCGCCCCGGGCTGCCGCTGGCCGAGAAGCTCGGCCGGATCTTCACCGCCCTCGCGGGCGAGGTCGCGGTCCGGCTGGACGTCGAGGTGTACGGTGAGATCACCCAGCACGACGTCAAGGTGCTCGAACTCTCCGCGCTCAAGGGCGTGTTCGAGGACATCGTCGACGAGACCGTGTCGTATGTGAACGCCCCGCTGTTCGCGCAGGAGCGCGGTGTCGAGGTGCGCCTGACGACCAGCTCGGAGTCCTCGGAGCACCGCAATGTGGTGACCGTGCGCGGCACCCTCTCCGGCGGCGACGAGGTCTCGATCTCCGGCACCCTGGCCGGCCCCAAGCACCAGCAGAAGATTGTCGCGGTCGGCGAGTACGACGTGGACCTGGCGCTCGCCGACCACATGGCCTTCCTGCGCTACACCGACCGCCCGGGTGTGGTCGGCACGGTGGGCCGCATCCTCGGCGAGGCGGGGATCAACATCGCCGGCATGCAGGTCTCGCGTTCGGCGGCGGGCGGCGCGGCGCTGGTCGCGCTGACCGTGGACGACACCATTCCGCAGCCGGTGCTCACCGAGATCGCCGAGGAGATCGGCGCCACCTCGGCCCGCTCGGTCAACCTGGTGGACTGAGCCCCGCAGGGTCCCCACGAGGCCCGGTCCCCGCTTCGGCGGGGGCCGGGCCTCGTCGCTTTTCCGGGCGTCTTCCGGGGCCCGGGCCGGGGTGGGGCGCGACACGCCGGGGCCTTTTTCATCACGTGTTGAATATCGCGGGCCCGATGGCTACGCTGAAACAGCTAAGTGGAGAAAAACTCTCCACCTAGCTCGTCCATGTGTCGTGCGCGTGTGCCGCTCCGTGCTGCCGCCGCGCGCTGCTCGCGGGAGGCCCGCCGTGTCCACCACCCCTCGTCCCGAGCCGGCCGACGCCCTCGGCGCCCCCGCCGACCGGCCCCGGCCGCCCCGGATGCGGGCCGACGCCCGCCGCAACCGCGAGCAGATCCTGCGCGCCGCCCGCGCCGTCTTCGCCGACCAGGGGCCGGACGCCCCCCTCGACGAGATCGCCCGCCGGGCCGGCGTCGGCATCGCGACGCTCTACCGGCGGTTCCCCGAGCGCGCCGACCTGATCCGGGCCGTGGCGATCGATGTCTTCACCGCCCTGGTCGAGGCCGCCCGCGAGGCGACCGACGCGGGCCGCGACCCGCTGGACGCGCTCCGCCGCTTCATGCACGCGGCCCTCGACCTCAAGATCGGCTCGGTGATGCCCACCCTCGTCGGCCGCGTCACCATCGACGAGATCCTGGAGGCCGTCCGCCAGGACGCCGCCGACCCCGTGGAGGAACTGCTCCGGCGGGCCCATGAGGCCGGTCTGATCCGGCCCGACATCGTCTTCGGCGACATCACCATGATGATCGTCCGGCTGTCCCGCCCGCTGCCCGGCGGCGGCATCCCGGAGGACGAGGCCCTCGCGCACCGCCAACTGGACGTATACGTCGACGGCCTGCGCCCCGCCGGCAGCGCCGGGCCGGGCACCCGGCTGCCCGGCCCGGCGCTGGACGCCGCCGCGTTCAAGCGCTTCAGAGGGCGGGTGATGGGCGGCGGGTCCGGCTGACCCGTCCGGCCGCTTCCGGAGCGATCCCGCGCCCGGCGAAACCCGCCGGGGGAACACCTCACCAAGCCCGCAATCTTCAGATAAGCCTCAGAAAGGCATCGTCATGTCCCAGCCCCTCGACACGCAGCCCGCGGTCAACCCCCGGCGCTGGCTGGCACTGCTCTTCATCGGCCTGGCCCAGCTGATGATCGTCCTCGACATCACCATCGTGAACATCGCCCTGCCCTCGGCCCAGCAGGACCTCGGGATCTCCGACGGCGACCGGCAGTGGGTCATCACCGCCTACACCCTGGCGTTCGGCAGCCTGCTGCTCCTCGGCGGCCGGATCGCCGACTACACCGGCCGCCGGCGCTCCTTCCTCATCGGCCTGATCGGCTTCGCCGCGGCCTCCGCGCTCGGCGGCGCGGCCCCCGGATTCGGCGTGCTCCTCGGGGCCCGCGCGCTCCAGGGCGCGTTCGCCGCGCTGCTCGCCCCCTCCGCGCTGTCCCTGCTCGCGGTGAGCTTCACCGAGCCGCGCGAGCGCGCCAAGGCCTTCGGCATCTTCGGCGCCATCGCGGCGGGCGGCGGCGCGATCGGCCTGGTCCTGGGCGGGGTGCTGACCGAGTACCTGGACTGGCGCTGGTGCCTGTACGTGAACGTGCCCATCGCCGTCGTCGCCGCCTTCAGCTGGTACGTCCTGCCCGTCGACGAGCCGGCCGAGGGCGGCCGCGCCCGCTTCGACCTCCCCGGCGCGCTGCTGGCCGTCTCCGGGCTGGTCGCGGTGGTGTACGGGTGCAGCGAGGCCGAATCCAAGGGCTGGGACTCGCTGACCGTGACCGGCCTGCTGACCCTGGGCGTGGTCCTGCTGGCCTCCTTCGTCCTGACCGAGCGCAGCGTCCCGCGCCCGCTGCTGCCGCTGCGGGTCGTGGCGGACCGCACGCGCGGCAGCGCCTACCTCGCGGTCGGCCTGTCGGTGGTCGGGATGTTCGCGATGTTCCTCTTCCTCACGTACTACATGCAGCGCGTCAAGGGCTACTCGGCGCTGGTCACCGGCGTGGCCTTCCTCCCGATGACCGCGGCCGTACTGGCGGCGGCGGGCGGCCTCGGCGCCCGACTGATCCCCAAGGTGCCGCCGCGCGTCCTGGTCGCCCCGGGCCTGCTCCTCGCGGCCGCCGGCGTGGCGCTGCTGATCCCGCTGGAGCCCGGCAGCTCGTACGCGGCCGGCGTGCTCCCCGCCGAACTCCTCGTCGGCTTCGGCATGGGCCTGGTGATGGCCCCGTCGATGAACTACGCCACCCACGGCGTTCAGCCCCAGGACGCGGGCATCGCCTCCGCCACGGTTAACACCGCCCAGCAGATCGGCGGTTCGATCGGCACGGCGATGCTCAACACGATCGCCGCCAGCACCACCAAGGACTACCTGGCCCCGGCGATCCGGGAGCGCCGGGTGACCCCGCAGCTCGGCAAGGAGGGGCTGGTCGAGGGCTTCTCCCACGCCTTCGTCTGGTCCTCGCTGATCCTCGCGGCCTCGGCGGTCGTGGTGGGCCTGCTGATGAACACCCCCCGGCCGAGCCGCCAGCCCGGCGCGGAGCAGACGGCGCCGCTTCCGGTGCACCTGGGGTAGGCCGCCCCGAAGCGGCGGTCAACGCCGGAGCTGCCCCTCACTCGTGTGGGGGGCAGCCCCGGCGTTCCGGCCCGCTACGCTTGGTGACGCGGCCAGAATCCCGTCCATGGGAGGAACCATGACTGCTGAACCGCTGCCGGCCTGGGCCTTTCCGCCCCCGGGCGGATTCACCGCGGACGACCTCGACCGCATCCCGGATCTCCCGCCGCACACCGAGCTGATCGACGGGAGCCTCGTTTTCGTGAGCCCGCAGAGGAGTTTTCATTCGCTGATCATGGACGTGCTGGTGCCCGCTCTGCGGGCGTGCGCGCCGCAGTCGCTCCGGGTGCGGCGCGAGATGACCATCGTCCTCGACAAGCGCAACCGCCCCGAGCCCGACATTCTGGTCCTGCGCGCAGAGGCCGTGTCACCCGAGGCGGTTGAAACGGGCTTCGAGGCCGCAGATGTCATGCTCGCGGTGGAGGTGGTGTCGCCGGAGTCGGAGGAGCGCGACCGCGACCGTAAGCCGCAGCTCTACGCCCGCGCGGGAATCCCGCACTTCTGGCTGGTCGAGCAGGGCGAGGGCCGCCGCCCGGTTGTCTACGTATTTGAGCTTGACCCGGTGACCCGCACGTACGTGCCGACCGGCATCCACCACGACCGGCTCAAGCTCCCGGTGCCGTTCACCATCGACATCGACCTCACCGAGATCGACCGGCTGTAGCCCCGGAGCCGGTGAGCAGACTGTAGGCCTCCCCCCAGATGCCCGTCTCGTCGAAGCGGGGAGCGACCCAGGTCGTCGCCTCGGCCGTGCCGCGCGTGCGGTACTTGCGCATGATCGCGACGTGTTCCGGCAGACCCACGAATCCGTGCAGGGCCTCCTCGCCCGTCCACACGGACACCGCGCCGCAGCGCCGGGCCAGCGGCGCGGTCCACAGCCACAGGCCGACCGCGCCGTCGAGCGTCGGCCAGGCGCGCCGCAGGTTGGCGGCCGCGCGGGCGATGCCGGGGAGGTCCCGGCGCGTGGTGAAGGTGAAGTCGGTGACGCTGACGAGGACCGGGCCGTCCGTGGCCGACTCCGGTCCCGGGCGCCAGCCGCTTCTCAGCACGGGCCACCTGTCCAGCACGGGCCACCTGTCCAGTGCGGGTCACCTGTCCAGTGCGGGTCACGGCCGAGCAGGGCGAGCAACCGGTGGTGCGGTGGGGCGTCGTCCGGGGAAGGGGCGCGCCGTTCGAAGGCGGCGCCGGGGCCGCGGCCCTCGTCCGGGACCCGCTCGGCGATGAGCAGCGCGGCGGCGGTCAGCTCTTCGCCGGGTTCCCATGGGGCGCCGATCGTCGCCGCGACGTCCCAGGCGTGGACGACGTAGTCCAGGACGTGGAAGCCGATCGCGACGCGGCCGGGGAAGGAGCCGCCGTCCCGCACCTCCGCGAGGGTGAACGGCCGCTCCAGCACGCCGGGTTCCGCGAACGCCTCGCCGACCAGCGCCGCTGACGCCTCGTACGCCGCGCGCGGGTCGCCGCCCAGGTCGCCGCGGCGCCAGACGGAAAGGGATCCGCCCGCGCCGCGCGCCGCGGCGGCGAACCCCTCGTTCTGGCTGACGAGATGGCGGAGCAGGCCGTGCAGCGTCCAGTCCGGGCAGGGGGTCGGGAGGGGCAGCTGGTCGTCCTTCACCTGGGCGACGACGCCGCCGGTGAGCGCCAGCGCCCGGCGGTCGAGCTCGTGGAGGTCCAGCTCTCGCAAGTTCATGATCCGCAGCCTAGGAACGGGCAATGGCTCAATACCAGGTCCAATAAGCCCGCATATGATTGAGCCAATATGGAGGTCCACGTCAGCCTCGACGGTCATCGCGACCTGTCCGGCCAGATCTACCGACAGGTCCGCGCCGCGATCCTCGACGGGCGGCTGCGCCCTGGCGATCCGCTGCCGCCGACCCGGGAGCTGGCCCGGCGGCTCGCGGTGGCCCGGAACACGGTCGGCGTGGCCTATGACCGGCTGGCGAGCGAGGGCTATCTGGACAGCCGGGTCGGCGCGGGCACCTTCGTGCGGGCGGTCGGCCGGACGCCGGGCCCCGCCACCACCGCCTCCGCCCTGCGACCACGCCCCGTCTGGGCCGGGATCTCCCCCTGGCCGGGCCCGATCGACGCCGAGCTGACGTCCGTCGCGTACGACCTGCGCGTAGGGCTGCCGGACGCCCGGCTGTTCCCGTACCAGACCTGGCGGCGGCTGGTCGCCCGCGAGTCGCGCCCCTCGGCCGCGCTCGCGCGGGGTTCCGGCCGGCCGGAGGGCCACGGCGGGCTGCGCGCGGCGATCGCGCGCCACATCGGCCTCTCGCGGGCGGTGCGGGCCGGCGCCGACGACGTGGTCGTGACCAACGGCATCCAGCAGGCCCTCGACCTGATCTGCCGGGTGATGACCGAGCCGGGTGATGTGGTCGTGGTGGAGGAGCCCGGCTATCCGCCGGCCCGTATGCTCTTCCGCTCGCTGGGCGCCAAGGTCGTGGGGGTCCCGGTGGACGCCGAGGGCCTGTGCGTGGACGCCCTCCCGGACCGGGCCCGCGTCGTGTACGTGACGCCCTCCCATCAGTTCCCCCTGGGAATGCCGATGTCGCTGCGGCGCCGGATGGCCCTCGTCGCGTGGGCCGAACGGCACGGCGCCGTCGTCATCGAGGACGACTACGACAGCGAGTTCCGCTACGGCGGGCGGCCGGTCGACCCGCTGCAGAGCGTGGACCGGGCCGGGCACGTGATCTATGTGGGCTCGTTCTCCAAGGTCATGCTGCCCTCCCTGAGGATCGGCTTCCTCGTCGCGCCCGCCCCGCTGCGGGACGCGCTGCGCGCGGCGAAGTACGTCACCGACTGGAGCACCGCCCTCCCCACCCAGGCGGCGCTGGCCCGCTTCATCGACGACGGCCTGCTCGCCCGGCACATCCGCCGGATGCGGCAGGAGTACGCCGCACGGCACGAACTGATCACGGCCGCGCTCGCGGGGTCGTACGCGGACCGGCTCGAGGTGGTCCCTTCCTCGGCCGGTCTGCATGTGACCGCCTACACCACGGGTGACCTGGCCGAGCCCGTCCGCCTCGCCGAACTGGCGACGCGGGCCCGCGCCTCGGGGGTGGCGCTCTACACCCTGCCCGAGGTGGCCATGTGCGGCTCCGTACGCCCGGGGCTCGTCTTCGGCTACGGCGCGATCGCAGCGCCGGACATCGGTCCGGCGCTGCGGCGGCTGTTCGGCGACTGAGCGAACGGCGGGATCAGTCGCTGGTGGGGATGTCGAGGGCCGTTCCGTACAGGCGGGACACCCGGATCCTGATCACCACCCGCCGGTCCGCCACCATCTGCTCCAGGAACGCCGCCTCGTCCTTCGGGTCGTCGAAACCGGGGGTCAGGGCGAGCAGTTCGCGCCCGACCGCGTCACCGGGCACGGTCGTCACCTCGGATATCTCCGCCTCGCCCTCGGCGACGGCGAACGACCAGACGTTCGGCCCGCTCACGTGCAGGGCGGCATGCGGGTCGCGGCGCAGTTGACGCACCTTGAGGCGGTCGGCCGTGGTGGAGATCCGGACCACGCGTTCCTCGGGGCTCCAGTGGTGGAGCACGGTCGACAGGTGGGGGTGGCCGCTGCGCTTGACCGTGGCGAGCACCGCGAACTGCTGCTCCCGCAGAAGCCGGGACAGTTCCTCGTCGGTGAGCGGCCGGGGCGCGGGTCCGGCGCCCGGCTTCTGCTCTTCTTCGTTCGCCACGCGCGTCTTCATGGGGTGGGGCCTTTCGCTGCTGGTGAGGGGAGGAAGAGGGGAGGAGGGGCGGAGGGAGGGGACGTCAGGCGGCCGTGAGGTGCGTGGTGGCCGGGTCGGCGTCGCTCGGGGCCGGGTGCGGCTGCCGCTTCGCCTGGCGGAGCACGGTGAACGCGACGGCGAAGGCGGCGACGAGGAGACCGGTGCCGACGGTGAAGGCCAGGTGGTAGCCGCCGGTCAGCGCCTCGGCCCGGCTCTCGCCCGCCGCGAGCAGCCGGTCGCTGCGGGAGGCCGCCAGGGTGGACAGCACCGCGACGCCCAGGCTCATGCCGATCTGCTGGGTGGTGTTGAACAGTCCGGAGGCGAGCCCGGCGTCGTCGGCCTTGGCGCCGGACATGCCGAGGGTGGTCAGCGCCGGGAGCGCGAGCCCGAAGCCGGCGGCGAGCAGCATCACGGGGAGGAGGTCGGTGAGGTAGTCGGCGTGGACGGGCACGCGGGTGAGCAGCCCGAGGGTGCCCATCAGCAGCACGAGCCCCGTCAGCAGCACATTGCGTTCGCCGAAGCGGGCGTTGAGCCGGGCGGAGACGCTCAGGGAGACCACGCCGATGACGGCGGCGGCCGGGAGCATGGCCAGGCCGGTCTTGGCGGCGCCGTAGCCCTGGACCTTCTGCAGGTAGAGCGCGACGACGATCTGGAAGGAGAAGAGGGCCGCCACCATGAGCATTTGGATGAGGTTGGCCCCCGCGACGCTGCGCGAGCGGAGGATCCGCAGCGGCATGAGCGGGGTGCGGGCGGTGGCCTGGCGGACGACGAACGCGGTGAGCAGGAGGAGCGAGAGGGCGCCGAGGCCGAGCGTGGGCGCCGCGGTCCAGCCGTGGTCCTCCACCTTGACGACGGTGTAGATCCCCAGCATCAGCCCCGCCGTGACGAAGAGCGCGCCGATGACGTCGGCTCCGGCGCGGAGGCCGATCCCGCGGTCGGCGGGCAGGACGGGGACGGCGATCGCCAGGGCCGCGACGCCGATGGGCAGGTTGATGAGGAAGATCCAGTGCCAGTTGAGGGCGTCGGTGAGGACGCCGCCGAGCACCTGGCCGATCGAGGCGCCGGCCGCCCCGGTGAAGCTGAACACGGCGATCGCCTTGGCGCGCTCCTTGGGCTCGGTGAACAGCGTCACGAGAATGCCCAGGCTGACGGCGGAGGCCATCGCGCTGCCGACCCCTTGCAGGAACCGGGCGGCGATCAGGACGGCGGGGGAGGTGGCGGCGGCCGCCAGGAGCGAGGCGGCGGTGAACACCGCGGTGCCCGCCAGGAACATGCGCTTGCGGCCGATCAGGTCGCCGAGCCGCCCCGCGAACAGGAGCAGGCTGCCGAACGCGATCAGGTAGGCGTTGACGACCCAGCTCAGGCCGGCGGGCGAGAAGCCCAGGTCGTCCTGGATGGCCGGCATCGCCACGGTCACGATGGAGCCGTCAAGGATGATCATCAGCATCCCCGTGGCGATGACCCCGAGGGCGAGCCGACGTGAGCGGGATACGGCGGGAGGGGAGGCGGAAACAGCGGGCATAACGGTCTCTCCTGTCACGGATGACGCCGACTGGCGCGACAAGAAAGACCGTAGCAGATAGTTCTGTTGCAGACGATCTCTTTCGGTCCTGTTCCGGTCTGGCCCTCCTACTGGCGCGCCCGCCGGGCCGGCCGAGGGGTCTCCGCCGGGGTGGCCAGATGTCCTTCGGCGAGCTGGTTCAGGCCCCGCAGCAAGGTGGCCCGGTCGGACGCGGGGAGGGAGGCCAGCGCCTCCCGGTGCACCCGGTCGACGATCTCCTGGCTGCGCTCGGCGACCCGGGCGCCCTCCTCGGTGACGGCGATGATCCGGGCTCGCCGGTCCCGGCTGGAGGGGCGGCGCTCGGCGAGGCCGGCCTCCTCCAGGGCGTCCACCGTCACCACCATCGTGGTCTTGTCCATGTCCCCCAGCTCGGCGAGCTGGGCCTGGGTGCGCTCCTCCTCCAGGGCGTGGACCAGGACGCAGTGCATCCGCGCCGTCAGCCCGATCTCGGCGAGCGCCGCGGCCATCCGGGTCCGCAGGACGTGGCTGGTGTGGTCCAGGAGGTACGACAGGTCCGGTTCATTGCGTGTGGGTGCCATGGCGGTCATGCCTGCCAGGGTAACAATTCGATCCGTGGCGGATTATCCGGAAGAAGACCGAGTCAGCCCCGGCCGCTCCCCACGTCGGCCCGCATGGCGGAGCGCAGGGCGGCTATCGCGTCGATGTACTCGCGGTGGGCGCCGTCCCACTCGGCGGCCCCGGGCCCGCCGTCCTCCGGTGCGCCGCGCCGGCCGAGGCCGACCTCGGTCGTGCCCATGAGGTTCCGCATCGCGCGCAGCGCGCGGTACGCCGTGTCGGCGGCGTCGGCGACGGGTGGGGGAGCGACCAGCGCGATCTCGTAGTTCAGGGCGAGCAGGGAGTGGCCGCGCCAGGCGGCCCGCAGATCGACCTCGTCCACGGGGGTCCGCTGACGGACGGCGAGCAGTTGCAGCTCGCCGTCCGTGCTGGTGAGGGCCTCGAGATAGCGCGCGTACAGCTGCTGCCTGAGCTGGTCCAGCTGATGGCCCCGCTCGCGTTTCGAGCGGACGGTCTCACCCAGCAGCGTCGATCCGACCCCCACCATCGCGCCGATCAGCGTGCTCACGGGCGTAGTCCAGTCCATGGGCCGTAAGCGTAGGGCGAAGGCGTGGGGGTCTAGAAGATTCATGAAGATCTTGGGGTTCTGGCCCCGCCGTGTGAGCGGCGGGGCCAGACTCGTTGTTGTGGTGATGGGTGAATGGTCCGGAGAGACGGTCGGGCCGGATGTGTGGGAGACCTGCCGGGAGTTGATTCCGGCGGGGAGTGTGTTCGCGTTCCTGGCCGAGCATCGTGGTGCGCTGTTTCCGGTGGAGATGTTCGCGGACATGTATCCATCGGCGAACGGGCGGCCGAGCATGCCCCCGCAGATCCTGGCCGCTGCGATCACCCTGCAGGCCCTGCACGGGCTATCGGACTTCGAGACGGTCCAGGAACTGCGCTGCGACCTGCGGTGGAAGGCCGCCTGCGGGCTGGGCCTCAACGACATGGCCTTCGACCCGTCGCTCCTGGCCTACTTCCGCCGTCGTCTGGGCCGTTCCACCCGCCCGAACCGGGTCTTTGAGGCCGTGCGTGAAGTCGTGAAGGCCACCGGTGTCCTCAAGGGCAAGCACCGCCGGGCACTGGACTCCACCGTCCTCGATGACGCGGTGGCCACCCAGGACACCGTCACCCAGATCATCTCCGCGATCCGCCGGGTGATCCGCGAGGTCCCCGGAGGCGAGGAGACGGCGGCGCAGTGGTGCCGCGCGCACGACTACACCGACCCGGGCAAGCCGAGGATCGCCTGGGCCGACGAGCAAGCACGCGCCACGCTGATCGACGCGCTGGTCACCGACGCGATCAACCTGCTCGGACACCTGCCCGAGCGGGAACTCGGCGAGAAGGCGGCGAACGCGGTGGGCCTGCTGGCCCTGGTCGCGGGCCAGGACGTGGAGCCGGCCGAAGACTCCGACGGGCGTGACGGACGCTGGCGCATCGCCCGGCGCACAGTCGCGGACCGGACCGTGTCCACCGTCGATGCGGACGCACGCCACATCCACAAAAACCGCACCCGCCACCAGGACGGCTTCAAAGGACATGCGTCCTTCGAGCCGGAGACCGGGCTGTTCACCGCCGTCGCGCTCACCAGCGGCCACGGCTCCGACAACCACGAGGCCGCCGTCGCCACCCGCCTGCTCGCCGACGAGGAACCGGACACGCGGTTAACCGTGCTCGGCGATTCCGCCTACGGCACCGGCGACCTGCGTGCACACCTGCAGGCCGACGGCCATACCCCGGTCATCAAGCCGCCGCCGCTGCGGCAGGCCGTCCCCGGCGGTTTCACCATCGACGACTTCCACATCGACCTGGCGGCCGGCACCGCGACCTGCCCGGCCGGACACACCGCCAACCTCGGACAGGTCAAAGCCGACGGTGCCCGCACCGCTCAGTTCAAGCACCTGTGCACCAACTGTCCCCTGCGCGGGCGCTGCACCAGGTCCAAGACCGGGCGCACCCTCAACGTCCACCCCCAGCGCGAACTGCTGTCCGCGGCCCGCCACCAGGCGGCCACCGACCCCGCCTGGCAGGACGAATACCGCAGATGGCGGCCCCCGGTCGAACGCGCCATCGCCTGGCTGGTCGCCAAGGGAAACCGTCGAGTCCGCTACCGCGGCGTCATCGCCAACAACATCTGGCTCCACCACCGCGCCGCCGCCCTCAACCTCCGCCGGCTGATCAACCTCGGACTCACCCGAACCAGCGGCACCTGGCACCTCACCCCAGCCACCCCATAGCCAAGAGGGGGCCACCCGGCCTCCGGCCGGATGGCCCCCTCTTCAAGATCTTCATGAGCCTTCTAGCCCGCCAACTCGTACGCGTAGTCGGGCGAGAAGCTGCCCGCCGGGCCCGCGCAGCCGTCCAGCTCGCCGGGCAGCTTGATCCACAGGTAGGCGTCGATGGCCGGGTCGCCGGTGTTCGCTGTCGGGTTCTCGCCCAGCTTGCGGCCGTGCGGGTCGCACCAGGCGTTGTCGGGGGCGGGGCCGTTGCCGTTGCGGCTGGTGTCGATGACGGCGGTCAGCCCCGAGCCGCCGAGCTGGCCCAGCACGCTCTTGGCGAAGGCGACCTCATTGGCGGTGCGCTGGTAGTTGGAGACATTGCTGTAGATGCCGTCGCCGCTGGTCAGCACGCCCGCCGCGCGCAGCCGGGAAGCCTGCGTGGCGGCGCTGTTCCACGCGGAGTGCCCGGCGTCGAAGTAGACCCGGGCCTTCGGGTTCGCGGCGTGGATGGCGTTCGCGGCCCGGGCGAGCGAGGCGTAGCGGCCGCTCAGCTCGCCGGCCGACAGACAGCTGATGAGCGCGATCGAGTCCGGTTCGAGGATGACGATCGAGGACCCGGTGCCCAGCCCGGCGGCGAAGTCGCGCGCCCAGGCGTCGTACGCGGCGAGGTCGGGGGCGCCGCCCGCGGAGGCGCCGCCGCAGTCCCGGTTGGGGATCATGTAGGCGACGAGGACGGGTACCTGGCCCTTGGCGGCCGCCGCTGAGGTCACCTTGTGGACGTCCGCGGTGACGGTGGAGGGGGAGTAGCGGGCGAACCAGACGGCCTGCGGCTGGCCGGCTATCCGCGAGGCTATGCGTGGCCGGCGCGAGTCGTTCGGGTTGGCGGCGACCCACTTGCTGACCTGGGAGTCGGGGTCGGTGAAGAACGTCGTACCGCCGGGCAGTTCACCCGCGACGGCTCGGGGTGCGTGACCCGCCCCCACCAGGAACACGGTGGCGAGGGCGGCGGTCACCAACGCTCGGGCGAGGCGCACGGGGCATCAGTCCTCTCGGGGGAATGCGGGGACGTCGAAGACGTCAGGGGACGGTGCGAAACGAGGGGCGCTCTGTGCTCTGGTTGCCGCCGTGCGGCGGAAGGTTGCCGTCGGATTCGACGAGAATTCGAGTCAAGTTCCAGGTGGTCCCGAGGTGTTGGGGCGGCGGGGGCGGGGGTCGGCCCCGGAACGGCGGCGACCCCGCCCGGGGGTGGGCGGGGTCGTGTCCGACTGGAGCTGGGGTGGGTGTGGTGGCTGCGGGGCGGGGTCAGCTGCTCGCCACCGTCTCGGGGTGTCCGAGTTCGCGCGGTGCCGTCTCCCGCGCGGCACCGGGCCCGTACGGCTCGCCGTACGGCTCCGAGTCGGTACCGGCCCCGTCGGCCGCGTCGGCTCCTTCTTCCCCGGCGGGCGCCGCGACCCGTACGTGCCGCAGGGCGACGGCCGCCAGGACCGCGGCCGCGACCAGGACCAGCGCCCCGGCCACCGCGGCCACCCGCATGCCCTCGGTGAACGCCTCGCGCGCCGCGCCCAGCACCTCGTCCCCGGCCCGTCCGGACAGCCGGCCCGCCACGGCCACCGCGCCGCCCAGCGTCTCGCGCGCCGCGTCCAGCGCCTGGGACGGCAGGCCGGATCCCGCACCGGAGGGCAGCTCGTCCGCCATCTCGTGGCGGTAGACGGCGTTGCCCACGACACCGAGCAGGGCCATCCCCAGCGCCCCGCCGAACTCCTGGCCGGTCTCCAGCAGGGACGAGGCGGAACCCGCCTTCTCCGCCGGGGCGGTGCCCATCGCCATGTCGGTGACCAGCGACATCACGATGACGATGCCGGAGGCGAGAACACCCGCCGCGATCAGCACGAGCCACAGCGAGTCGGTGCCGGCGAGGGTCAGCAGCCCGAAGCCGGCGGCCGCGACGAGGAAGCCGCCGCCGATGACGTACGCGCGGTTCACCTTCCGTGCGATCGCGGCCGACGCGGGACCGGCGGCGCCCACCATGACGGAGGGCAGCAGGCTCCACAGCGCGGCCTCCAGGGGACCCTTGCCGAGCACCGACTGGAGGTACTGGGTGGTGAAGAGGGCGGAGCCCATCATCGCGAACGAGGCCATGAGGTTGAGCCCGATCGAGGTCCCGAAGCCGCGGCCGCGGAAGAGCCCGGGGCTGATCATGGGGTGCGCGTGGGTGCGCTGGCGGTGTACGAAGACCGCGCCGACGACCAGCCCGGCCGCGATCCACAGCGCGCGCGGCCCGCTGAACCCGTGGGCCGCCGTCTCCTTCAGCCCGTAGATCACCGGCAGCACCGCGCCCATGGACAGCGGCACGCCCAGCAGGTCGAAGCGGCCGGGGGCCGGGTCCTTGAACTCGGGGACCAGGACCGGGGCGAGCACCAGCAGCAGCACCATCACCGGGGTGTTGACGAGGAAGACCGAACCCCACCAGAAGTGGCTCAGCATCACCCCGCTCAGCACCGAGCCGAGCGCCACCCCGCCGGCCATGGCGCCGGACCAGATGCCGATCGCGGTGGCGCGCTGCGCCGGGTCCTGGAAGAGGTTGCGGCTGAGCGCCATCGTCGAGGGCATCAGGGTCGCGCCGCCGACGCCGAGCAGCGCGCGGGCCGCGATCAGCATCTCGGCGCTGTCCGCGTAGGCGGCCGCGACCGAGGCGACGCCGAAGGCCGCGGCGCCCATCATCAGCAGCTTCCGCCGCCCGATCCGGTCGCCGAGCGACCCCATCGTGATGAGCAGCCCGGCGAGGGCGAAGCCGTAGATGTCGAAGATCCACAGCTGCTGGGTGGAGCTGGGGTGCAGCTCCTCGCTGATGGCGGGGAGCGCGAAGTACAGCACCGAGACGTCCATGGACACCAGGAGCAGCGGAAGCATCAGGACCGCGAAGGCGGTCCATTCCCGGCGCCCGGCACGGGGTTGGGCGGAAGTCGAAGTCATGACGAGGACTATACGAGCGTATTAAACGCCTGTCTAGTACGGCCGTATGAGACGTGTGTATTGGACGGTCGTCTTGGACGCTCGTATGGCGTCCGGATAGGGTGAGGGCATGGGACATCGTGAGGATCTGCTGGCCGGCGCCAAGCGCTGCCTGCTGGAAAAGGGCTGGTCGCGCACCACGGCGCGGGACATCGTGGCCGCCTCGGGCGCCAATCTGGCGTCCATCGGCTACCACTACGGCTCCAAGGACGCCTTGATGAGAGAGGCCCTGTTCGCGGCCATGAGCGACTGGGCGGACGACGTCGAGCGGTCCTTGAGGGAAGAGGCGTCCTCACCCGCGTCCGCCGCGGGCCCGGCGGCGGAGTTCGAGGCGGGGTGGACTCGGGTGCTCGAACTGTTCGGCAAGCACCAGGCGGTGTGGCGCGCCCAGCTCGAGGCGGTCATGCGGATCGAGGGGGACCCGGAGCTGCGCGAGGCCTTCGGGCGGGCACAGCCGGAGGGGCACAGCGGGCTGGTGGCCCTGTTCCACGGGATCCCGGAGGAGGAGGTCGACGAGGAGACCGCGCGGATCATGGGCTCGTTCTATATGACGCTGATGGGCGGAATGGCCGTCCAGATGGCCATCGACCCCGCCCGCACTCCCAGCGCCCGGGACCTGACGGAGGCGATGCGCCGCATCGTGTCCGGGCCGCGCCCGGGCCCGGTGGCGGAGGCGGGCCCGGTGGCGGAGGGGGATCCGGCGGCGGAGGCGGGCCCGGCGGCGGACGCGGGCCCGGTCGGCTGACGCGGGCCCGGTCGACTGACGGCTGGTCCTACGGCGCGACCCCGACCCCCGGCCCGTCCCCTCGGAAGTCGCGGGTCAGCTTCTCCAGCGTGGGGACGAGGTCGTTGGGGGTCGGCGCGTCGAGCATCTCCCGCCGCAGCCGCGCGGCCGACTCCCGGTACGACGGCTCTTCCAGCAGTCGGACCAGCCCCTCGCGCAGGGTCTCGGCCGTCACCTCCGAGGCGTGCAGATACGCGCCGCCGCCCTGGGCGTCGAGCACGGCGGCCTTGGCCCACCAGTCCGAGAACCGGATCGGGAGCAGGAACTGCGGCACACCGTGCAGCAGCGCCGCCGACCAGCCGCCGAAGCCGCCGTGGTGGACGACCGCGGAACAGCTCGGCACGATCGTGTGGAGGGGCACGAAGTCCACGATCCGGGTGTTGTCCGGCACCCGCCGCAGGCTGCCGGACTCCTGGGGCGGGAGCGAGGCGACGAACTCGATGTCGAGGTCGGCCACGGCGTCCAGGATCTCCGGCACGGGCAGGTGGGAGGCGCCGATGACCGAGGCCGTGGAGGATCCCGGGCTGAAGCACACCCGGGGCCGGTCGGGCGCGCGCCGCACCCAGTCGGGCTCCACCGACGGGCCGTTGTAGGGCGCGTAGCGCACCGCCACGCGCCGTACGCCCAGGGGGAGTTGAAGACTCGCCGGGCCCTGGTCGATGGTCCACTGGCCGGTGGTGACCTCCTCCGCGAAGTCGCTGCCGTGCCGCCGGAGATGGCCGGTCAGCCAGTCGCCGAGCGGATCCTCGGGACGCTCCGCGGGCTGCCGCCCCGCCAGTTCGAGGAACACCCCGCGCATCGCCGAGTAGATGTCCACGTTCCACAGCAGCCGGGCGTGGGCCGCGCCCACGACCCGGGCCGCCACGGCCCCCGCGTAGGCGAGCGGCGACCAGATCACCAGGTCGGGCCGCCAGGAGCGGGCCAGCTCCACCAGGTCGTCGACCATGGAGTCGTTGTACACGCGGTACAGCCGTTCCACGTTGACCTGGTATTTCGTCAGCACGCTCGGCCAGGTCTCCCGCTCCACACCGGGCTCGGACCAGTCCATGGCCTCGTTCTCCAGGAGGCCGTACAGCGTGCGGTACAGCTCCCTGGCCCCGGCGCGGTCGTCCCGCTTGCGGGCGTCGATGATCCGCGCGGACAGCTCCCGGTAGGGGGCGAAGGCATCGCCCATCCGGTGGTCGGTGCCGACGGGCGTCGCGGTGAGACCGGAGTGGGTGATGGCGTCGGTGACGGCCGGATTGCCGGCGACCCGCACCTCGTGCCCCGCCGTCGTCAGGGCCCAGGCCAGCGGAACCATCGTGTACAGATGTGACTTCTCGGAAACCGTCGCGAACAGCACGCGCATCGGTGGCGTTCCTTCTCTCGTGAGTGCGGCCGTGCTCCGGCGCCGCGGGGGCGGGCGCCGGAGCACGGGCCGTGGGGCGCGTCGGTCAGCTACTGCGGTGCGTGGCCAGGTCCACCAGTGACCGCAGACCGTGGGCGGCGTCCGGGTCGAGGGTGACCTCGGCCAGCCGGTCCAGCGCCAGGGACCGCTGCCGGTCCGCCTCCGCCAGCGCCCAGTCGCGCCCGCCGGCCTGCTCGACCAGCGCGGTCGCGCGCGTGACGCCGGTCGGCTCCAGCGGGCGCTCGTCCTGGTACAGCTCGGCCAGCCGGCGGCCCGCGGGCGTACCGCTGCCCAGCGCCGCGACGACCGGCAGGGACTTCTTGCGCCGGCGCAGATCGGCCCCGACCGGCTTCCCGGTCACCCGGGTGTCCCCCCAGATGCCCAGCAGGTCGTCCACGAGCTGGAAGGCCAGACCCAGGTGGTGTCCGTAGCCCCGGAGCGCCTCCACCTGGGCCGGGCCGGCGTCGGCGGCGAGCGCGCCGAGGCCGCAGGCCCCGGCGAACAGGGCCGCCGTCTTCCCGGCGGCCATGGTCAGGCACTCGTCGAGGCCCACGTCGGCGCGCTCCTCGAAGGCGAGGTCGGCGCTCTGTCCGGCGACCAGCGCCAGCAGCGCGCGGCAGAGCTCCCGGGTGCCCGCGACATGCCGGGCGGGGGGCGGGGAGGAGGCCAGTTCCTCCATGGCCAGGACCAGCATCGCGTCCCCGGCGAGCAGCGCCTGAGCACTGCCGAACACCGTCCAGGCCGTGGGCCGGCCGCGGCGGGTGGCGTCCTGGTCCATGACGTCGTCATGGAGCACCGAGAAGTTGTGCACCAGCTCCACCGCGGCGGCGGCGCCGAGCGCCTGCCCGGGCTCGGCGCCCACGGCCTGCGCGCCGCCGAGCACCAGCGCGCCCCGCAGCCCCTTGCCCCACCCGGCGTCGGTGGGCCGGCCGTCCGCGTCGCACCACCCGAAGTGGTAGCGGGCGACCGTACGCACCGGCTCGCTCAGCCGGTCCAGGGCCAGGCGGATCCGCGGACCGGTCAGTTCGGCGGTCCGGCGCAGTACCTCCCAGGATTCCGAGGTGTCCGTCGTCAGCGCGGTGGTCATCGGTCGGCCACCACCAGGTCGGGCTCCAGGTACAGCGCGGGCCTCGGCGCCGAGCCGCCGTCCGGCGACTGGTACCGCTTGGTGCGGCTGGACCAGTCGAGATTGCCGCGGATCCAGGTGCGCATGCCGGCCAGATACGGGGTGAGCAGGGCGGAGTGCTCCGGGTACCGGCGCAGCAGCCGCTCCTCCAGGGCCAGATAGCGCCGGGTCTCCTCCGAGGTGGCGGCGCACACGTGGGCCAGCGCCCGCTCCTGGTCCAGCTCGCGGTGGTGCTGGACGACGTAGACCAGGTTGTGCACCTCGCCCAGGGACCGCTCCTTCTCCAGCGAATAGATGTCGTTGGTCCAGCAGACCACGTTGCAGGCGGCGTCCAGCGCGGCCCGGAACTCCTCGCTCTGGTACAGCTCCCCCGGCACGTCGAGGCGCTCGACCACGTCGATGAGGTCCATGCACACGTAGATCGCCCCGGTGTGGCGCCGGTTCTCGATGTAGTCGTCCTCTTCGGGGACGATCCCGCGCGTCCGGTTGCCCGCCTCCCAGACGGCGGCCGCCGCGAGACACTCCTCCAGGTGGCGTACGAAGCGGCGCCGCCAGGCTTCGGTCATTCCGGTCGCGGTGCGCCGCCACAGGTCCGCGAGGGAGGAGACCGCGGTCGGCAGGTCGGGGCGGCGGGCCGCCGCGGCGCCGTGGTCCGGGCTCTCCAGCACCGCGCGCATCTCGGCGAACACCTGTCCCGCCCGCCGGGGGTCGCGGCCGAAGTCACCGTCGTCCAGCTGGTCGTCGACCAGGAAGAGCCAGGCGAACCAGTCGGCCATCAGGGCGATCCGCTCCTCGTCGGCCGTCGGGTAGACCATCGAGGCGAACCAGCCGAAGTCGGCGTGCTCGAAGCGGCGCCGGGCCGACTCCCGCTGGATGAGGCCCACCGTCCCCACCCATTGGCTCAGGTGCCGGCGCGCCTGCTCGGCGCGCGGGTTCACCCGGTGCGGGAAGGGGCAGTGGAGCTCCGGTATCCGCGGGGCTCGCGCGTCGTTCCCCTGCTCCGCGGCCATCTGCTGTCCTGCGGCCATCTGCTGCCCCGCGGCCATCGGCTGTCCTGGGGCCATCGGCTGTCCTGTGGTCATCGGCGCTCCTCCAGCCGCAGGTGGATACCGCCCTCGGGGTGCAGGGTGATCAGTGCCTGGGGGTGCACCTCGGTCGTCGCCTCGGGGAGCGCCAGCCGATAGCGGCGGGCCACCGTCGACAGGACCAGCACCAGCTCGGTGAGGGCGAAGTGCTTGCCGATGCAGATCCGGTGCCCGGCGCCGAAGGGCGTGTAGACGTGCTTGGGGCGGGCGGCGATCGCCTCGGGGGTGAACCGCTCGGGGACGAAGCTCTCCGGGTCCTCCCAGAAGTCCGGGTGCCGGTGCAGGAAGTAGCTGTTGATCAGGACGTTGGTGTTCGCCGGAACCCGGTAGCCGTCGACCACGTCCTCCTCGCGCGCCCGGCGCATGAACTGGTAGGCGGGGGAGTAGATCCGCAGGGTCTCGTCGATCACCATCCGGGTGTACGTCAGCCGGGGGAGGTCCTCGAAGGACGGTATGGACCGCTCGCCCAGCACGGCGTCCACCTCGGCGTGCAGCTTCGCCTCCACCTCGGGGTGCCGGGCGAGCAGGTAGAACGCCCAGGAGAGGGTGTTGGTGGTGGTCTCGTAGGCCCCGATGCAGATGTTCAGCACCTCGTGGTGCAACTGCTCCAGGTCCATCCCCTTGCCGTCCTCCTCGTCCACGGTGTGGAGCAGCAGGGTGAGCAGGTCGGCCTCGTCGCCGGCGGGGACGTCCGCCCGCAGCCTGGCCTGGATGAAGTCGGAGACGAAGGTGTCCATGTCGTCGATCGCCCGGTGCAGCTTGCGGTTGCGGGGCGTCGGGAAGTTCAGCGGCGGGAAGGGGAAGCGGAAGAAGGCGCCGAGGATGGCGTTGGCCGTCTGGAAGGCCCGCTCGAACGCCTGTGCCGTCCTGCCGACCTCGGCGCTGAACAGCGACCGGTTGACGATGCGCAGCGCGAGCTGGCCGATCTCGTCGGTGACGTCCAGGACCTGGCCCTCACGCCGCTCCCAGCGCTGGAGCATCTGCGCGGTCTCGTCGGTCATGTTGCGGGCGAAGTGGCTGACCGTGCGCGGGGTGAAGTGCGGCGCCATCATCCGCCGCTGCCGGCGCCACAGCTCCATGTCGGCGTTGGCGATCAGGCCCTTGCGCAGCACGGGGCGGACGACGCGGAAGAGCATCGCGTCCTTGTCGTAGCTCTCGCCCTTCTCGACCAGGATGTGCCGGATGTAGTCGGGGTGGTTGACCAGCACGATGGGGATGCCCAGCGGCCGGAAGCGGAAGATGTCCCCGTACCGGTCGAGGCCGGCTCCGAGGAAGTGGAGTTGGTCGTTACGAAAGGCCAGGGCCCCGCCGATGCCGTCCTTGCGGCGGATCGTCGGTATCTCTCGGGCGCCTGACGGCCGGCCCACATCGGGCACGGTCGGTGCTGAAGACATCGGTTGTCCGTTCATCGATGCGGTGACAGCCCAGGACGTCGGTCACACGCCGTGGGCTCGTAAGAGAAAGGGGTGCCGCTCGCGCGGGCGCGGCCGGCTACCGGCGCGCGAGGCGCAGCCGGATCCCGCCCTTGGGATGCAGGGTGACCAGCGGCGCGAAGCCGACCGGCGGCTGCCCCGGCGGCACCGTCAGGGTGAAGGTCTGCGCGAGCATCGCGACGACGATCTGCATCTCGGTGAGGGCGAAGTACTTGCCGATGCAGTAGCGCGGCCCGCTGCCGAAGGGCTGGTAGACGTTGCGGGGCCGCTTCGCGGCGTTCTCGGGAGCGAAGCGCTCGGGATCGAACCGGTCCGGGTCGGGCCAGAATTCCGGGTGGCGGTGATAGGTGAGGAAGTTCAGGTAGACGCTGGACCCCTGGGGGATGCGATATCCGCCGATCTCGTCGTCGGCAATGGCCCGGCGCATGGTCTGCCAGGCGGGGGTGTGCAGTCGCAGGGTCTCATCGATGACCATACGGGTGTAGGTCAGCTCGGACAGGGACTCGAGAGTCAGTGCCCGTCCTTCCAGGACCCGGTCGACTTCCTCCTGCACGCGGCGCTGGATTTCCGGGTGCCGGGCCAGCCGGTAGAAAACCCAGGCCATGGAATTGCTGGAGGTCTCATAGCCGGACACGATGGTGGAGAGGATCTCGCCGAGCAGTTCCTGCCGGGTGAGGTTCACCCCGCTCGTGTGGTGGGTCATGGCCAGCAGCGCGGAGAACAGGTCGCGCCGCTCGGCCGGGTCCGCCTCGCGGTCCGTCACGAGCCGGTCGACGAAGCCGTCCATGTCCTGGATGAGCGCGCGCAGCCGGGGACGCCGGCTCAATGGCGGGAAGGGAAAGCGGAAGAAATTGCCGATGATGGTGTTCAGCTCGAGGAAGTTGCGCTCGAACGCGGCGACATCGGCTCCGGCCTCAACGCCGAACAAGGAGCGGAGGGCGATCTTCAGGGCGAGGTCGCGGATGTCCGCGGAGACGTCGACCACCGCGTCCGGATCGTCCCGGGCGGCCCACCTGTCGAGCAGACGGCCGGTCAGCTCGGTCATGCCGGGGGACAGGTCCACGATGCTGCCCCGGTTGAAGGAGGGCTGCATCATGCGGCGCCGTGCGCGCCAGCGCTCTCCGCCCGGATTGGACACCAGCCCGCCCCGGAAGACGGTCTGGACCGCCCGGTAGAGGAAGTTGTCCTTGTCGTAGTTGGCGTGGGCGTCCACCAGCACGTGCTGGAAATGGTCGGGGTGGTTGACGAGAACCATCGGAAGGCCACCCAGGCGCAGCCGGACAATGTCTCCCCGGGTGGCGGCATACTGAACGAAACTCAACTGGTCACGGCGGGCACCGAGAATTCCGGATAAGTTTTCTCTTAAACTGAGGCTCGGTGGGGAGGAATTTTTGAGTGGCGCTTTGTTGCTTGTCGGTGCGGTCATTCAATACCCCCGATTGTGCATTAGCGTACTCTATGCCCTTGGAGTATGCCAGCCTTTGCTTTGCGTTGTCGACCCTCCAAATGATCGGCATTTGGTCGATTTTATCCCGCCGTGTGGAGGGATTCGCGTGTGTTAAGGCGATGTGACGCGGCATGCGGCCCCGCGCGGGACCTCGGAACGTCTCGGCGGGCCCCGCCACGGCCCGGCCCGCCACACCCCAGCCCCACCCGCGACCGGCCGGGCCCAGGTCACAGGCGCGCGGACTTGAGCGCCATGTGCAGCAGCAGCCGGTCCTCGCCGGCGTCCAGGTCGAGCCCGGTCAGCTGCTCGACGCGGGAGAGCCGGTAGTACAGCGTCTGCCGGTGGATGCCGAGCGCCTGGGCGGTGCGGCTCGCCTGGCCCGCGCAGTCCAGGAACGCCTCGGCGGTGCGGGCGAGTTCGGCGTGCGAGGGCTCCAGCAGGGCCCGCACCGCCGGGTCGGGCCCGGCCGCGGCGGGCAGCGCGGCCAGCAGCCGGTACGGGCCGATGGCGGACCACTCCGCGACCGGGCCGAGCCGCGCGTCCGCCCGGGCGGCCCGCGCGGCGGCCAGGGCCTCGGGCCAGGCCGCGGGCAGGTCGTCCAGGCCGCGGCGCGGCGCGCTGACACCCGCCGCGCTCGCCCCGCCCCCCGGCATGCCCGCCCCGCTCCCCGGCATGCCCGACGCGCGCGAGGCCGGGGCGGCCGCGCCGGGGGAGCGCAGGAGGTGCTCGGCCGCGGTGCGGGCCGGGTCCAGGGCCGTCCCGGCGCGCAGCCGGACCAGCGCGGCCAGGCCCGCCGCCGGGGAGCGCCCGGCGGCGGGGTCCGCCGGGGCGGGGCCGGGCGCGGGCGGGACGGCGCAGACGGCGGCCACCCCGGGCGGGTTGGGCAGCCCGGCGGGGCCTCCGCCCTCGGCGTCCTCCGGGGCCCAAGGGGTCACCGCGACGAGCGCCAGCGGCCCCTCGGCCGCGCCGCGCAGGGCGGCGCGCAGGGCCGTGCGCGCGGTGTCGCGGCCGTCCGGCGGCCCGGTCAGCAGGTCGCGCAGCAGCCTGCCGAGCTCCTCGTCCGCCCGGGCCTCCGCAGCCATCAGCGCCCCGATCCGCGCCGCCGTCTCCATGGCGCGCGCGAGCCGGGGGTCCGGCGGGCCGGCCGGGCCGCCGAGCTCCAGGTCGGACAGGTGGCCGTCGTCGAGCAGCCACACATAGCCGTGCACCACGCCCCGGTGGCGCACCGGCAGACAGATCCGGCCCATGAAGACCCCCGCCGCTGGGTCGGGCGGGATCCGCAGCGGCGCCTGGGCCCGGGCGATGCCGAACCCCTCGAACCAGGCCCGCACCGCGGCCGTGGACCGGCGCCGCAGGATGGAGCGGGTGCGCACCGGGTCGAGCGCCGGCTCGTCGGCCCCCTCGGGGTCGTCGCCGCTGTCGTGGGCGCCGAAGGCGATCAGCCCGAAGTCGCGGTTCTCGAGCGTCGCCGGCGCGCCGAGCGCCGCCGAGATCTCGTCCACGAGCTGCTGATAGTCGTCGAGCACCGGCTTCCCGCCTCCCTCTTCCCGCACCCACGCGTTGTTCTTCATTCTCATACAGATGTCTGAGATCCCGGACACGGATGCGTGACAGCTGTCGATGGCCGGGAATCGGAGCGATCCTTAAGTTTCACGGTGAGTTGTAGAAGCCGTTCCGCGGCCTTCATCCGTCATCGTGGAGGTGCCCCGTGCTGGGTCCCGTGCTGCTCGCCGCTTCGCGCAGTGCCGCCATCCGCCGCCTCGTCTCGGCCGCCCCGGTCACCCGCCCCACGGTGGACCGGTTCGTCGCCGGCGAGCGCCTGGCCGAGGCCGTCACGTGCGTACGGTCCCTGACCGACCGCGGCCTCGAGGTGACCCTCGACCACCTCGGCGAGGACATCACCGACCCGGCGGAGGCGCTGCGCAACCGCGACGCCTATCTCGCGCTGACCGAGGCCCTGGCCACCGAGGGCCTGGCCGGGCGCGCGGAGATGTCGGTGAAGCTGTCGGCCTTCGGGCAGGCCCTGCCGGGCGGCCACGACCTGGCCCTGGCCAATGTCACCCCGGTGGTGGAGGCGGCGGACGCGGCGGGCACCACCGTCACCCTCGACATGGAGGACCACACCACCGTGGACTCCACTCTCGCGATCCTCGCCGAGCTGCGCCGGCGGTTCCCGCGGACCGGCGCGGTCCTCCAGTCGTACCTCTTCCGCACCGAGGACGACTGCCGGGCGCTGGCCGGGGAAGGCTCGCGGGTACGGCTGGTGAAGGGCGCGTACAAGGAGCCGGCGAGCGTCGCGTACCAGAACAAGCGCGACGTGGACCTGGCCTATGTGCGCTGTCTGAAGATCCTCATGGCGGGCGAGGGCTATCCGATGATCGGCTCGCACGACCCGCGCATGGTCGCCATCGCGCAGGAGCTGGCGCGCCGCTTCGGCCGCAAGCTCGACGAGTACGAGTTCCAGATGCTCTACGGGATCCGCGAGGCCGAGCAGGAGCGGCTCGCTGCCGAGGGGCACCGTATGCGGGTTTATGTCCCGTATGGAACAGACTGGTACGGGTACTTCATGCGGCGCCTCGCGGAGCGCCCCGCGAACCTGGCGTTCTTCCTGCGCTCGCTGGTCAGCCGGGGCTGACCGGCACCCGCGCCCCCGCCCCGCGGTCCCGCCCCCGCAGACCCGCCCCGCAGCCAGCCCCGACGATCGCAGACCCCGATCGAACCCGACGCTCGAAGGAGAAACGGACCACCATGGACGCCGTGACCCAGGTCCCCGTGCCGGTGAACGAGCCGGTGCACACCTACGCCCCCGGCACCCCGGAGCGCGCCCGTCTCGAGACCAAGCTCAAGGAGCTCGCCCAGAACCCCATCGACCTGCCGATGACCATCGGCGGCGAGAAGCGGATGGGCGGGGGCGAGCGCTTCGACGTCGTCCAGCCGCACAACCACGCGGCCCGCCTGGGCACCTACGCCAACGCCACCCGGGACGACGCGCGGGACGCGATCGACGCCGCCCTGGCCGCCGCCCCCGCCTGGCGCGAGCTGAGCTTCGACGACCGGGCCGCGATCATCCTCAGGGCCGCCGAGCTGCTCGCCGGCCCGTGGCGGGAGACCCTGGCCGCCTCCACCATGCTCGGCCAGTCCAAGACCGCGCAGCAGGCCGAGATCGACACCCCCTGCGAGCTGGTCGACTTCTGGCGCTTCAACGTCCACTTCGCCCGCCAGATCCTCGCCGAGCAGCCGGTCACCAACTCCCCGGGGGTCTGGAACCGCACCGACCACCGGCCGCTGGAGGGCTTCGTCTACGCGATCACGCCCTTCAACTTCACCGCCATCGCGGGCAACCTGCCGACCGCCCCCGCCCTCATGGGCAATGTCGTCGTCTGGAAGCCGTCCCCGACGCAGACCCACGCGGCCGTGCTGCTGATGGAGCTGCTGGAGGAGGCCGGCCTGCCGAAGGGCGTGATCAACCTGGTCACCGGCGACGGCAAGGACGTCTCCGAAGTGGCCCTGGCCCACCCGGACCTCGCGGGCATCCACTTCACCGGCTCGACCCGCACCTTCCAGTACCTGTGGAAGACCGTCGGCGCCAACATCGAGAAGTACAAGACCTACCCCCGTCTGGTCGGCGAGACCGGCGGCAAGGACTTCATCGTCGCCCACCCCTCCGCCGACCCCAAGGTGCTGAAGACGGCGATGACCCGCGGCGCCTTCGAGTACCAGGGCCAGAAGTGCTCCGCCGCCTCGCGCGCCTATGTGCCGCGCTCGCTGTGGGAGAGCGGCCTCAAGGAGGAGCTCGTCGCCGAGGTGGAGAGCCTCACCATGGGCGATGTGACCGACCTGTCCAACTTCATCGGCGCCGTCATCGACGAGCGCGCCTTCGCCAAGAACAAGGCGGCCATCGACCGGGCGAAGTCCGACCCGACCATCGAGGTCGTGGCGGGCGGCACCTATGACGACAGCGAGGGCTACTTCGTCCGGCCGACGGTCCTGGTCTCCACCGACGCGGACAACGAGATCTTCAGGGACGAGTACTTCGGCCCGATCCTCGGGGTCTTCGTCTACGAGGACGCCGAGTACGACGCGATGCTGAAGCAGATGGAGTCGGCGTCGCCGTACGGCCTGACCGGCTCCGTCATCGCCCAGGACCGCGCCGCGGCCGCCGCCACCTGCGAGGCGCTGCGCTTCGCGGCCGGCAACTTCTACATCAACGACAAGCCCACCGGGGCCGTGGTCGGCCAGCAGCCCTTCGGCGGCGGCCGGGCCTCCGGCACCAACGACAAGGCGGGCGCCAAGCAGAACCTGATGCGCTGGACCTCCACCCGCTCCATCAAGGAGACCCTGGTCCCGCCGACCGACTACCGCTACCCCCACATGGGCTGACCCACGGCCCGCCCCGACGGCCGCCGTCCGCGCCTCTCGCGGGTGGCGGCCGTCGCCGTGTGACAAGCGGAAAAGTCATGGACGGCGGGGGCGCGGCGGTGCTAGCGTCTGACAGCCAAGTAGCCGTTATTCACGGCAGTTTACGAAGTAAACCAACGAGTAAGCACCTTCTGAACGGCGCGAATACTGGTTGGTCGAGGCCGAACGGGGGTTGGCCTCGACCAGCCGAATGCCTCCGCCGGATCTCCCGCCGCGCCCCTCTCCCGGCGCCGCCCCCTTCATCCCGGAACCTCCCGCGATGGGCCCTTCCCCGTCTCAGATAGTAGGACGTCCGACTAATTGTGCGGACAGCCCGGCTCGGGCGTCGTATTTTTGTGGAAGCCGAACGTCTCGCTCCATCAAGCGACGGCGGACGTGGCCGGTGCGCATGCGCAGGTGACCCCTGCCGCACCCTGCCCCCCGCCCCTTCCGGCATCTCTTCCGCGGCTGCGCCTTCTCGCGGTTCCAGCGACGTTCCAGCGAACGGGGAAGCGCGCGCACGCCACGCCACGAGGACACAGGGAGACGCGATCATGGCCATCACGGTTGTCCGCAGGACCCGCCGCAAGACCGACGACACCGACCGCAAGAACGCCGCCGCCGCGCTGCAGCGCGCCCTCGACCGCCGCGACAACGGCGGCGCGACCGGCCACTGACACCACGGTCGTTCGAGCACCACGGCCGCTTGACGCCACGGTCACGTCGGCGGCCGGCGCCCGTCAGCGCTAGGGCGTGCGCACCACCTCGAAGTGGTCCACGCGCTCGCCCGACTCGGCCAGCGCCGTGACCACCAGCTTCGGGTCCGGGCCCGGCCGCGCCTCCACCACGAGGAACGAGAACCCGGTGTAGCGCACCCGCGACCACTCCACCGTGTCGGCGCTCTTCTTGCCGTCCTTCGTCCAGTGGAAGGTCCGCACCTCGTCGAGGTCCTTGACATGGCCCTCGTAGCTGTCGGGCACCGGGAACTCGTACAGATGGGCCCCGGCCCCGCCCGCCGTGGCGTAGACGATGCCGTCGCGCACCGCGTCGGCGCTGCCGCCGACCGGGACCTTCTTGGCGGCCTTGCCGCCCCGGATGGCGTCGGTGCGCTCGTAGACGTGGTTGTGGCCGTTGATCACCAGGTCCACCTGGTGCTTCTCGAAGAGCGGCACCCACGCCTCGCGCACCCCGCCGTCCGAGGCGTGGGCACTGGTGGTCGAGAAGGCGCAGTGGTGGAAGAAGACCACCACGAAGTCGATGCCGGGCCGCGCCCGCAGCTCCCCGAGCCGCCGGTCGAGCCAGCGCGTCTGCTCGCCGCCGGTGTAGCCGGTGTTGGCGGTGATCTCGTAGCTGACGTCGTTGGCGTCCAGCGCGACGATCCCCACGTTGCCGTAGGTGAAGGAGTAGACGCCGGGCGCCTTGCGCGGGTCGGGGCCGTTGCCGGGGAGGGACCAGCGGGCCAGCTGGCCGCCGTAGCCGTCGGGGGAGTACCAGGCCTCCATGTCGTGGTTGCCACAGGTCACCATCCACGGCACGCTCGCCGCCACCGAGTCGGTCTGGGCCAGGAAGGAGTCCCACACCCGGGCGTCGTAGACGTCCGACGCCCCGCCGTGGCCGGTGGTGTCCGCGTAGCACAGGTCCCCGGCGTGCAGATGGAAGGCGGGGTTCTGGCCGAGCAGCAGCTGGTCGTTGGCGAGCGCGTCATAGCTGACGCCCTGGTCGCCGAAGGCGGTGAAGACGAAGGACTCGGCCTTCGCGGGGGCCGTGCGGAAGGTCCCCAGGGAGGAGAAGCGGCGCGGGTCGGCCGGGTCGAAGCCGTCGTGGCCGACGCCGTAGTAATAGGTGACGCCGGGGCTCAGCCCGTCCAGCGTGGCGTGCAGGTAGTACTGGTCGACGGCCGGGACCTTCTCCCCGAGGGCGGGGGTGTGCAGCGGGCGGACCTCGGCCTCGATCTTCCGGCTCAGGTCCCAGGGCTGGAGGCCGATCCGCACGTACGGCGCCTTGACGGCGAGCGGGACCTGCCAGGAGATCCGCATCTGGGTCCCGGGGTCGGCGCCGAACGCGAGGTGTCGGCCGAAGGGCGCCACCAGCGAGCCGTCCACCCGCCGCGACTCCGGGCCGGTGAGCAGGGTCGGCGACGGCCTGGCCTCCACGGCGCTCGCCGAACCGGTGAGCAGGCCCGCCCCCGCCACCGTGCCCACCCCGGCCGCCCCGCCGCGCAGCACGCCGCGCCGGGAGAGCCTGGCCCGCAGATACTCGTGCTGCTCGGCCATCGTCATCCGGCGGGCCAGCCGCTCGGGGATGCCGACCCGTGGGACATCGGGGGAGGAGGCGCGGGGGGTGCCCCGGGAGAAGTCAGCCATGTGCCGGAATCTGCCCCTGGAAGGCGACAGCACGCCGTACACCGGGTGAACGTGAGCCGTCCGGGCGAAGCTTTGTCCATATGGCGGACGGGCAATGTCATTCAGTGGGACGAGGGGTAGGGTCCCGGTATGTCTCGCAGCATTCGCCTCGCAGTGATCCCCGGTGACGGTATCGGCAAGGAAGTCGTGGCCCAGGGCCTCAAGGTCCTCACGGCCGTCCTGCCGCAGGACGTGAAGCTGGAGACCCAGGAGTACGACCTCGGCGCCCGGCGCTGGCACGCGACCGGCGAGACCCTGCCGGACGCGGAGCTCGAGTCGCTGAAGAACCACGACGCGATCCTGCTCGGCGCCATCGGCGACCCGTCGGTGCCGTCGGGCGTGCTGGAGCGCGGGCTGCTGCTCAAGCTGCGCTTCGCCTTCGACCACTACGTCAATCTGCGCCCCTCGAAGCTGTTCCCGAACACCGCCACCCCGCTCGCCGGCCGGCCCGACATCGACTTCGTCGTCGTCCGCGAGGGCACCGAGGGCCCGTACGTGGGCAACGGCGGCTCGCTGCGCACCGGCACCCCGGCCGAGGTGGCCACCGAGGTCAGCCTGAACACCGCCTACGGGGTCGAGCGCGTGGTGCGCGACGCCTACGCCCGCGCCGCCGCCCGGCCGCGCAAGAAGCTCACCCTCGTGCACAAGAACAACGTCCTGGTGCACGCGGGCCACCTGTGGAAGAACATCTTCGACCAGGTCGGCGCGGAGTACCCCGAGGTCACCACCGACTATCTGCATGTCGACGCCGCGACGATCTTCTTCGTCACCCAGCCCGAGCGGTTCGACGTCATCGTGACCGACAACCTCTTCGGTGACATCCTCACCGACCTGGCCGCCGCCGTCACCGGTGGCATCGGGCTCGCCGCGAGCGGCAACATCAACCCCTCCGGCGCCTTCCCGTCGATGTTCGAGCCGGTCCACGGCTCCGCGCCGGACATCGCGGGCACCGGCAAGGCCGACCCGACCGCGACCGTGCTGTCGGTGGCCCTGCTGCTCCGCCACCTCGGATACGAGGCCGAGGCGGCCCGCATCGAGACGGCCGTCGCGGAGGACCTCGCGGAGCGCGGCGGCGAGGTGCCGCGCAGCACCGACGAGATCGGCGACGCGCTCGCCGCACGAGTATCCGGCTGACCCCAGCCTGTGCCGACGCGCGGCTGGGTGCGACCATCGACCTGGGCCGCGCAGACGCACGCATCTCTTCCACGGCCCCACTCCGGGTGATAATCGGACGTGGGGCCGTCGCATGAGAGGAAGCTCGGACGTCCTAGTACCCGTCGAGTGCCGGGGCGGCGCGAGCGCGGTCCGCTACAACCAACGGTGAAGGACTACCACTCATGACGACGCCCACGATCGAGCTCAAGCCCTCCTCCCACCCCCTCGCCGACGAGGAGCGGGAGCGGATCCTGGCCAACCCCGGCTTCGGCCGCCACTTCACCGACCACATGGTGACCATCAAGTGGACCGAGGGCCGAGGCTGGCACGACGCCCAGCTCGTGCCGTACGCGCCCCTCTCGCTCGACCCGGCGAACATGACCCTCCACTACGCCCAGACGATCTTCGAGGGGCTCAAGGCCTACCGGCAGCCCGACGGCGGCGTGGCCACCTTCCGCCCCGAGCAGAACGCCGAGCGCTTCCGCGCCTCCGCCCGCCGCATGGGCATGCCCGAGCTGCCGGTCGAGACCTTCATCGCGGCCTGCGACGCGCTGGTCACCCAGGACAAGGCGTGGGTGCCCGGCAGCGGTGAGGAGTCCCTCTACCTGCGGCCCTTCATGTTCGCGACCGAGGTCGGCCTCGGTGTGCGGCCCGCCAACGAATACCTCTTCGTCGTCATCGCCTCCCCGGCCGGCGCCTACTTCCCCGGCGGAGTGAAGCCGGTCTCGGTGTGGTTGTCCGAGGAGTACGTGCGCGCCGCGCCCGGCGGCACCGGCGCCGCCAAGACGGGCGGCAACTACGCCGCTTCGCTGGTCGCCCAGGCGCAGGCCGCCGAGCAGGGCTGCGACCAGGTGGTCTGGCTGGACGCGATCGAGCGCCGCTGGATCGAGGAGATGGGCGGCATGAACCTGTACTTCGTGTACGGGAACCGCATCGTGACCCCCGAGCTGTCCGGCTCGCTGCTGCCGGGCATCACCCGCGCCTCGCTGCTGCGGATCGCCGCCGACCTGGGCTACGAGGTCTCCGAGGGGCGCATCTCCGTCGACGACTGGCGCCAGGGCAACGCGGACGGCAGCCTCACCGAGGTCTTCGCCTGCGGCACGGCCGCCGTGATCACCCCGGTCGGCTCGGTCAAGTCCGCCCGCGCGAGCTGGACGGTGGCGGACGGCCGGCCGGGCGAGGTCACGATGAAGCTGCGCAAGGCGCTGCTGGACATCCAGACCGGCGCGGCCCCCGACACCCACGGCTGGATGCACCGCCTGGGCTGACGCCGGGTCCCCCTTCGAACGTGATTCCGGGCCGAGCGCCGGGCCGGGCCCGGCGGCCCGCATCCTGAGACGGAGCGGAGCGCGGGGGCGGAGTGTGCCAGACTGCCCCAGTGCTCTCGTTCGCCATGATTATTGGCAGCAGGCGCGCCGGTCCGCAGTGACCGCCCCGTACGACCAGGTACGGCGCGGACACCGTGCCCCAGACCCGCGCGCAGACCTCTCGCACCCGCGAGGGGTCTTTTCGTTTTCCGGACCACCCCGCCGGACGCGGAGCGCGAGGGATCATAGGAGGGCGCGGAACCGGTTATTCCGGTAGACCGAGATCGATCCCACAGGAGCCAGACCACCATGAAGGACCAGCCCGACGACAGCTTCCACGTCTTCGACACCACGCTGCGCGACGGCGCGCAGCGCGAGGGCATCAACCTCACCGTCGCGGACAAGCTGACCATCGCCCGTCACCTCGACGACTTCGGCGTGGGCTTCATCGAGGGCGGCTGGCCCGGCGCCAACCCGCGCGACACGGAGTTCTTCGCCCGGGCCCGCGCCGAGATCGACTTCACCCACGCCCAGCTCGTCGCCTTCGGCGCCACCCGCAAGGCCGGCGTACGGGCCGAGGACGACCCGCAGGTCCAGGCGCTCCTGGACTCCCAGGCCCCGGTGATCACACTGGTGGCCAAGTCCCACGACCGCCATGTGGAACTCGCCCTGCGCACCACGCTGGAGGAGAACCTGGCGATGGTCCGGGACACCGTCGCCCATCTGCGCGCCCAGGGCCGCCGGGTCTTCGTCGACTGCGAGCACTTCTTCGACGGCTACCGCGCCAACCCCGGCTACGCCAAGCAGGTCGTGAGCGCCGCCCACGAGGCGGGCGCCGACGTGGTCGTGCTGTGTGACACCAACGGCGGCATGCTCCCCGCCCAGATCGACGCGGTGGTCCGCACGGTCCTCGCCGACACCGGGGCCCGGCTGGGCATCCACGCCCAGGACGACACCGGCTGCGCCGTGGCCAACACCCTGGCCGCCGTGGACGCGGGCGCCACCCACGTCCAGTGCACCGCCAACGGCTACGGCGAGCGGGTCGGCAACGCCAACCTCTTCCCGGTGGCCGCCGCCCTGGAACTCAAGTACGGCCGCGCGGTCCTGCCCAAGGGCGCGCTCGCCGAGATGACCCGCATCTCGCACGCCATCGCCGAGGTGGTCAACCTCACCCCCTCGACCCACCAGCCCTACGTCGGCGTCTCGGCCTTCGCGCACAAGGCCGGGCTGCACGCCTCCGCCATCAAGGTGGACCCCGACCTCTACCAGCACATCGACCCGGAGCTGGTCGGCAACACCATGCGCATGCTGGTGTCCGACATGGCGGGCCGGGCGTCGGTCGAGCTCAAGGGCAAGGAGCTGGGCATCGACCTCAGCGGCGACCGAGAGCTGGTCGGCCGGGTCGTCGAGCGGGTCAAGGAGCGCGAGCTCGCGGGCTACACCTACGAGGCCGCCGACGCCTCCTTCGAACTGCTGCTGCGCGAGGAGGTCGAGGGGCGACCCCGCCGCTACTTCCGCGTCGAGTCCTGGCGGGCCATCGTCGAGGACCGCCCCGACGGCACCCACGCCAACGAGGCGACGGTCAAGCTCTGGGCCAAGGGCGAGCGCATCGTCTCCACGGCGGAGGGCAACGGCCCGGTCAACGCCCTGGACCGGGCGCTGCGGCTGGGGCTCGAGCGCTTCTACCCGCAGCTGGCCACGATGGAGCTGGTGGACTACAAGGTGCGGATCCTGGAGGGCAAGCACGGCACGGAGTCCACGACGCGGGTGCTGGTCTCGACGACGGACGGCAAGGGCGAGTGGTCGACGGTGGGCGTCGGGGAGAACGTGATCGCGGCCTCGTGGCAGGCGCTGGACGACGCGTACGCCTACGGGCTGCTGCGGGCCGGCGTGGAGCCGCAGGGGTAGGCCGAAACCAGTCGCGCCCCGGCCGTCGGCCACCGTTGGTGACCGCGGCCCCGGCGGAGCCGTTGGGGGTGTAGCTCCGCCGGGGCCGGGTTCTGTTGAATCTTCAACGTCACCTACCTTAACCTCATTCCCGGCGTACGCAAAATCTCCGGACTTTCGCCCCCGACGTTCACCACGAAGGGTGGCGACGCGCGTAGAAGTCCGCCATCATCCTGCTGTCACCCCCCAGCTGCACAGCCGCACGGTCCCACGGTCCCCAGCAGGAGGTCCCATGAAGCTCCGCTCCGTCGGCAGCGCCGCCGTCACGACCCTCGTCCTCGTCCTCGGTGTGCTCTTCGCCCCCGGAGTCGGGGTGATCAGCGGCGCCGGCGAGGCGTTCGCGGTCACCAAGATCAGCCACTCCCAGGCCACGTCGATGTTCCGGGCCAGCGGCATCACCTGGTCCTCCTCCGGAGGCTGCTCGGACCGGAACAACCCCACCTGCACCTCGTTCGAACAGCTCAACCTGGCCACCGCGCAGGGCGCCCAGACCCTCAAGAGCGCCAGCGGCTGCGCCCTGAACATCACCGGCGGCACCGAGACCGGGCATGCCGGCGGCACCTACAGCCACTGGAACGGCTACAAGCTCGACTACGCCCTCAACAGCTGCGTCACCAACTACGTCACCGGCCACTTCACCTACATCGGGGTGCGCGGTGACGGCGCCAAGCAGTACCAGGCCGGCTCCGGCAACATCTACGCCCTCGAGGGCAACCACTGGGACGTCGTCTACTACAACTGCGGCGGCTGCTGACCCGGACGCCCCGCGTCTTCAGGACTCGCTCCGCCTCCGCGCCCGGCCGGTCAGGATCCCCGGCCGGGCGCGCCCATACGGGTGGTCGTGGGCGCCGCTCCACGGCCCGCCACATCGGGGTTTGTGGGGTGCCGACAGCGCCGATTCACCAGTGCGGTAAACGGGGGCGGGAAATCCGCTGTCCAGTTCTGTTCCGCCTACCCACCAAAACGCGCGCGACGTTGTATGGAATTGACATGCGTCTCGGAGGGTCCGGGAACGTACCGTCTTTCCATGACCAATCTCGAAGGTGCGCCCGATGAGGCGAGTGACGTCCGCGGGCGTGTCGCCGAGCTGCACGCGATCCGCGAGCAGGCTCGGCGCGGCCCGAGCGAGCGGGCGACCGAGGCCCAGAAGGCCAAGGGGAAGCTGACGGCCCGCGAACGGATCGATCTGCTCCTGGACGAGGGGTCCTTCAACGAGGTCGAGCCGCTGCGGCGGCACCGCGCGAGCGGGTTCGGGCTCGAGGCGAAGCGGCCCTACACCGACGGTGTCGTCACGGGCTGGGGGACCGTACACGGGCGGACCGTGTTCGTGTACGCACACGACTTCCGGATCTTCGGCGGGGCGCTCGGGGAAGCCCACGCCACCAAGATCCACAAGATCATGGACATGGCCATCGCGGCCGGGGCGCCGCTGGTGTCCCTCAACGACGGCGCCGGCGCCCGCATCCAGGAGGGCGTCTCGGCGCTCGCCGGCTACGGCGGCATCTTCCAGCGCAACACCAAGGCGTCCGGCGTCATCCCGCAGATCAGCGTGATGCTCGGCCCGTGCGCGGGCGGGGCCGCCTACTCGCCGGCGCTCACCGACTTCGTCTTCATGGTCCGCGAGACCTCGCAGATGTTCATCACCGGACCCGACGTGGTCCAGGCGGTGACCGGCGAGAAGGTCACCCAGAACGGGCTGGGCGGCGCGGATGTGCACGCCGAGACCTCGGGCGTGTGCCACTTCGCGTACGACGACGAGGAGAGCTGCCTGGAGGAGGTGCGCTACCTCCTGTCGCTGCTGCCGCAGAACAACCGCGAGAACCCGCCGGTCGTCGAGTCCGACGACCCGGCCGACCGCCGCGGCGAGGCGCTGCTCGACCTCGTCCCGGCCGACGGCAACCGCCCGTACGACATGCGCAAGGTCATCGAGGAGATCGTCGACGACGGCGAGTACCTGGAGGTCCACGAGCGCTGGGCGACCAACATCATCTGCGCCCTGACCCGGCTGGACGGCCAGGTGGTGGGCATCATCGCCAACCAGCCGCAGTCGCTGGCCGGGGTGCTGGACATCGAGGCGTCGGAAAAGTCCGCCCGCTTCATCCAGATGTGCGACGCCTTCAACATCCCGCTGATCACGCTGCTGGACGTGCCCGGCTTCCTGCCCGGCGTGGACCAGGAGCACGGCGGGATCATCCGCCACGGCGCCAAGATGCTCTACGCCTACTGCAACGCCACGGTGCCGCGCATCTCGGTCATCCTGCGCAAGGCCTACGGCGGCGCCTACATCGTCATGGACTCCCAGTCCATCGGCGCCGACCTGACCTACGCCTGGCCGACCA
>NZ_MAXF01000101.1 GCF_001704635.1 Streptomyces sparsogenes
TGATGGGCGCGCGCGGCCAACGTGATCTTCCGCCGGCAGATCGCCGACGCGGACGACCCCGAGGCCATGCGCGCCCGCATGGTCAAGGAGTACAAGTCCGAGCTGATGCACCCGTACTACGCCGCCGAGCGCGGCCTGGTCGACGACGTCATCGACCCGGTGGAGACCCGCGAGGTCCTCATCCGGTCGCTGGCGATGCTGCGCAACAAGCACGCCGACCTGCCGTCCCGCAAGCACGGCAACCCGCCGCAGTAACGCGAGCATTGGAGACGAAGCCACCATGACCACCGCACCGGACATCGCCGACACCCCCGCCGATACCGCCGTCGGCGCCGCCACTCTCGTCCGCGTCGAGAAGGGCCACGCCGACGCCGAGGAGCTCGCCGCGGTCACCGCGGTCCTCCTGGCCCGCGCGGCCGCGGGCGCCGCCCACCGGTCCGCCTCGGGCCGCACCGGCCGCACCGCCGCCGGCTGGCGCCGCCTGGAGCGGCAGCTCGGCTTCCGCGCCCCGCACAGCTGGCAGGGCTGAGCCCGGTTGGCCTTGACGGCCAGAAGCGCACAAATCCCCCGCTCTCCCGGAGAGCGGGGGATTTGTGCGTTCGGCGGCCGACGCCGCCGACGCTGTCCGTCGCTATCGCAAACGCGCCATCAGCGCGTGCTCCACGAGCGTGATGAGCGCGCTCTTGGCCTCGCTGCGGTGGCGGGCGTCGGTGGTGATGATGGGCGCGTCCGGGCCGATCTGGAGCGCTTCGCGGACTTCCTCGGGGCTGTAGGGCTGGTGTCCGTCGAAGCCGTTGAGGGCGATGACGAAGGGCAGCCCGGAGTTCTCGAAGTAGTCGACGGCGGGGAAGCAGTCCGCCAGGCGGCGGGTGTCGACCAGGACGACGG
>NZ_MAXF01000102.1 GCF_001704635.1 Streptomyces sparsogenes
CGGTCCTGGCCGGCCGAACAGGTACAGGATCAGGTCCTGGTCGAGCGTGATGCGGCCGAAGTCCATGGCCACCGTGGTGGTGGTCTTGTCCGGCGCGTGGGTGAGATCGTCGATCCCCGCCGAGGCGGAGGTCATCACGGCTTCGGTACGCAGCGGGTTGATCTCCGAGACCGCGCCGACGAACGTGGTCTTGCCCACGCCGAAGCCGCCCGCCACCACGATTTTCGCGGAGGTGGTGGAGCGGGCTGCACCGCTAGAGCTTGCGAAGTCCACTGAGCACCCTTTCGAGCAGTGTCACGTCAGGCTGGCCGCCGGCGGACTCGTCGCCGCCGGGCTGATGGATGGCGACGAGCCCGGCCTCGGCCAGGTCGGCTACGAGGATCCGGGCGACGCCGAGCGGAATGGTCAGGAGTGCGGAGATCTCGGCGACCGACTTGATCTCGCGGCACAGTTGGCAGATCCGCTGGTGCTCGGGCAGCTGGCCCTGGAGCTGGGCGGGGTCCGCCGTGGTGGCCACCAGCGCCTCGATGGCGAGCTGGTAGCGGGGCCGGGTCCGGCCACCGGTCATGGCGTACGGACGCACCAGCGGGTTGTGGCCGGTGGCCGGGGAGGACGGCTCCGGCGTGTGGCGCACGGGCGGCGGCGCGGGCCGGCCGTGCTGCTGGTGCGGCTCGTACGTGTGGTGTGGCTGGTGCGGCGGCAGGTCCGACGACAGGCCCGCGGGGCCGGTCTGCGGGGCGTAGGAGGGCGCGTACGGCTGCTGGAAGGGCTGTGGGGCCCCCTGCGGGGGCAGGGCCTCCGGAGGCTGCTGAACGGGCTCCTGGGGCGCCGCGGCGGGCTGCTGCGGCGTGCGGGCCTGGCGGCTCGGCGCGGAGGGGAAGTTGAAGCGCTTCAACGGGGCGTCGCCGTGCGGCTCGGCCTGATGCCCATGGCCGTACGGATATCCACTGGGGGGCGTTGCCACGTGTCCTCCTCCAACTCGCCTGTCTGCCGGTCGCGCCACCGCACCCTAACGGCGCGGTGGCGCGAAACGCATCTTTGTGTTTGCTAGTTGAGAAGACTCCCCTGCAGTTCCGCGCGGAGGTCCGGGGTGAGGACGTTGCCGGCGCGGTCGACCAGGAGGGCCATCTCGTAGCCGACGAGGCCGATGTCGCACTCCGGGTGGGCGAGGACGGCCAGGGAGGATCCGTCGGAGATGGACATGATGAACAGGAAGCCCCGTTCCATCTCCACGACGGTCTGGTTGACCAGGCCGCCTTCGAAGATGCGGGAGGCTCCGGCGGTCAGCGAGGTCAGGCCGGAGGCGACCGCCGCCAGCTGGTCGGCTCGGTCGCGGGGGAAGCCTTCGGACATCGCCAGAAGGAGTCCGTCGGCGGAGACCACCACCGTGTGCGACACCCCGGGGGTGTTGTCCACGAAGTTGGTGATCAACCAGTTCAGGTTCTGCGCCGCCTGGCTCATCGGGCTCACACTAACGCTCCTGATCGTAGGTGCTGCCGGGGCCGTAGCCCTGTTGGTCATGCTGGTCACGCTGTTGGCGCCCCTGCTGGACGCCGCGGCGCAGGTTGCTCAACCTGCCGCGGATGTCCTCCGGAGCGCGGGAGACCTGGGGGCCGCCCGCTCCGGTCGCCTCCGCGGAGCCCTCGACCAGGTTGGCCTTGGGCACTCGCCGGGGCAGGCCGGAAGAGGTGATCCCGCCGGCCTTCGGCTCACGCAGCTGCTCGGCCCGGTGCCAGCGCTGGTCGTTCTCCGCGTGCCACGTGAAGGTGTCCGGGAAGCCGCTCTCCCGCGAACCCGCCCCGGACGGCTCCGGCGCCGTGGGCGCCGCCGGTTCCGCGGCCGGCTGCCGGCCCCCTGAGTCCTCCGCCGGCTGCCACTGCTTGTCGCGGCGGGGGAGACCGGCGTCGGTCAGGGAGTGGATGTTGCTCGGGGAGGGTCCCGGACGGTGGAACTCTACGCTTTCCCGGGCGACTTCGGGAACGCTTGGCGCAGATTCCGTTTGTTCTCCGGAATGTGCTCCGTAAGGAGACCCGAAAGGCGACTCGTACGCGCCGGTATCGCTCCAATTCCCCTGGCTGGAAGGGGTGCTGTAGTCGGTGTACGGCTGTGCCGCGGACTCTGCCGGAGCGCCGTATTCCGATTCCGCTTCGGAATACGGCGCTGAGGGCGGGAAGGGTGAGGCCGGACCGGTCGGCAGGGGAGGGGGAGTCGGCGAGCCCGGCGTGCCGGCGGTCCCGGCCGCGCCCGGCGGCGTCCCGAGCAGGGGATCGGCGCCGTACGCCGAGTCGGCTGCCTGCGGGATCCGGGACGCCTCCGGTGCCTGGGGCGCCTGCGGGGCCTGGGACGCCTCCGGTGCCTGATCGGGGACGATCCGGGAGACCGTGAAGTCCTGGTCCCCGGGCAGCTCCTCGCCACCCCCGCCGTGGGTGATCGCGTCCGGCAGCATCACCAGTGAGGTGGTGCCCGCCTGCTCGCCCGACGGCCGCAGTTGGACCCGGATGTGGTGCCGGGCGGCGAGACGGCCGACCACGTACAGGCCCATGCGCTGGGAGACCGCGGCGTCGATGGTGGGCGGATTGGCCAGCTTGTGGTTGATGTCCGCGAAGTCCTCCGCGGTCAGGCCGATGCCCTTGTCATGGATCTCGATCATGACCCGGCCGTCGGGCAGCCGGGTCGCGGTCACCCGCACCTTGGTGTGCGGGGAGGAGAAGGTGGTGGCGTTCTCCAGCAGCTCGGCCAGCAGGTGCACCAGGTCGGTCACGGCGGTGCCGTGGATCTCGGTCTCCGGGACGCCGGTCAGCTCGATGCGCTCGTACGACTCCACCTCGGAGGAGGCGGCGCGCAGCACGTCGATCAGCGGCACCGGCTGGTTCCAGCGGCGGCCGGGCTCCTCGCCCGCGAGGATCAGCAGGTTCTCGCCGTTGCGCCGCATACGGGTGGCCAGGTGGTCCAGCCGGAAGAGGTGCTCGAGCTGGTCCGGGTCGGCCTCGCGGTTCTCCAGCTCGGAGATCAGCGAGAGCTGGCGCTCGATGAGGCCCTGGTTGCGGCTGGAAAGGTTGGCGAAGATCGCGTTGACGTTGCCGCGGAGCATCGCCTGCTCGGCGGCGAGCCGGGTGGCCTCGCGGTGCACCTGGTCGAAGGCGCGGGCCACCTCGCCGATCTCGTCCCGCGTGGTGATCGGGATCGGGGTCACCCGGGTGTCGACCCGGCCCGGGTGGGCTCTGGACAGCTGGTCCACCAGGCGCGGCAGCCGCTGCTCGGCGACCTCGAAGGCGGCGTTGCGCAGCTGACGCATGGAGCGGCTCATGGAGCGGGCCATCCGGCCCGCCACGACGAACGCCAGGAGGAGGGCGAGCAGCACGATCGCGGAGTTCACAAACGCGTCGCGCTTTGCGTCTGCGGAGATTTGCGCGGCCTCGCTCACCGCGTGGTCGGCGAGGTCCTTCTCGACCTCGCGGTAGGCGTCGAACTTGGCGGTGGCGGCGCCGAACCACGACGCCGCGGTGATGCCGCGCTCCTTGAGGTCGGCCGGCTTGGTGCCGTCACCGATGGCCTCGATCATCTGGTCCAGGGACGGCGGGACGACGAACTGCCGGTTCTCGTCCGCGGCCTTCTGCCGGGCCTGTCTGACCTGCTCCTCGCTCTTCTTCCGCGCCGCCGCCATGGCCTTCTTCAGGCGGGTCACGTCCTCGGGGAGGCCGGCGGACTGGAACTCGGCGAGAGCGATCTTCTCCAGGTAGACGTACGAGCCGAAGGCGGTGAGCTGGGTCTTGCGGTCGGCGGCCGAGGGGCCGGGTTTCACCAGCAGATGGCTGCCGATGGAGCGCTCCAGCGACTCGGCTCCTTTGGCCAGTGCGACCGCGTAGACGGTGCGGCCGTAGGAGGTGATGTTGCCGGTGCCCAGACCGAGTTCGTTTGCGAACTCCAACAGTGAGTGCTCGACGGCGACATAGCCCTCTTCGGTCTTCACCCCGTTCAGCCGGTCGGTGTAGGCGTACCGGCGCAGATTGGCGAGCTGCGGCTCCACGGCCTGGAACGCGGCGAGACGGCGCTTGAGGCTGCCGGTGTTCGGTATGTCCTTGGCGTACTTGTCGAACTCGGCCTTCGCGGCGTCGGTCGCCGCCCGCGCCTTCTTCACCTCGTCGTCGGCGGAGCCGGTGAGCAGCGGCACGGCGGTGCGGTCCCGCTCGTCGACCAGGGCGTGGCCGTAGGACAGGGCCGCGCGGACCAAGCGGGCGGTGCGCTCGGCGTCTTCGGCCTCGTTCCAGGTGGAGACGGAGGACTCGACACGGAAGCCGCCGAAGACCAGGGCGACGAGGACGGGGATGAGCAGGATGGCGTTCAGGCGGGCCGGCACCCGCCAGTTCCGCGGCGACAGGCGCCCGCCGGCCGCGACGGGGGGCTCCGTCGCGGCCGCGGGTGACGCCGCTGCGCGCGGCGGCGGGGTGAAGTTCCCCCGCACCTGTTTCGCGGAGTCCGGCATGCTTCGCCTCACTCGACCAACAACCTCTCGGCGTCGGCACCTGTGTCGTGCCGTTCCCAGCTGAGCCTGTACCGCCCAGTTCAGCGAATTCCAGCATGGCGCGTCGGTGCTTTCCAAACAGTCAGCAAAGCGCCCGGCCGGTTGTCTGGACCAGAGATAAAACGGGCGTTACGGGTGAGACATGTCAAAGGGCGAACCAATTGAGCGCACAACGGAGCCGGTCGAACGCTCTCCGTATTCAATCCCGGGTTTTTCTCTGTCGAAACGTTATGAACGTCCGAGCGGGCCGTGCCCCAGGACACAGCCCGCTCCGGTCATCGTCTTCCGGACAACTTACGGGATTTTTCGCCTACTTCAGACGAGCCATCAGCGCATGCTCCACCAGCGTGATAAGCGCGCTCTTGGCCTCGCTGCGGTGGCGGGCGTCGGTGGTGATGATGGGGGTGTCCGGGCCGATCTGCAGTGCTTCGCGGACCTCTTCGGGGGTGTAGGGCTGGTGCCCCTCGAAGCCGTTGAGGGCGATGACGAAGGGGAGCCCGGAGTTCTCGAAGTAGTCGACCGCCGGGAAGCAGTCCGCCAGGCGGCGGGTGTCGACGAGGACGACGGCGCCGATGGCGCCGCGGACCAGGTCGTCCCACATGAACCAGAACCGGTCCTGCCCGGGCGTGCCGAACAGGTACAGGATCAGGTCCTGGTCGAGCGTGATGCGGCCGAAGTCCATGGCCACGGTCGTCGTGGTCTTGTCCTGCACATGGCTCAGATCGTCGATCCCGGCCGAGGCGGAGGTCATCACGGCCTCGGTGCGCAGCGGGTTGATCTCCGAGACCGCGCCGACGAACGTGGTCTTGCCCACGCCGAAGCCGCCCGCCACCACGATCTTGGCCGAGGTGGTGGCCCGGGCGGGCGGAGCGCCGCTAGAGCTTGCGAAGTCCACTGAGCACCCTTTCGAGCAGTGTCACATCCGGGGTCCCGGCCGCGTCCGCGGTGCCGCCCGGCTGATGGATCGCCACCATGCCCGCCTCGGCCAGGTCGGCGACCAGGATCCTGGCCACCCCCAGCGGCATGTTGAGCAGCGCGGACACCTCGGCGACCGACTTGACCTCGCGGCACAGGTGGCAGATCCGCTGGTGCTCCGGGAGCAACCCCTGCAGATGGACGGGGTCCGCCGTGGTGGACACCAGCGCCTCGATGGCGAGCTGGTAGCGGGGCCGGGTCCGGCCACCGGTCATGGCGTACGGGCGCACCAACGGCTGATCGCCTTCACCCCCGTACGGCGAATGGTGATGGCCGCCGTACGGGCCGGGCGAGGCAGGGGGCGGGGTCATGGGTCCTCCGGTCGGGACAGGAAGGTGACGGTGTCGCCGTCGGTCGGTGCCGTTTGGGGGGCGTTCGGCCTGTCAGCCGAGCGGGCGGGCGGCGGGCGGGTGGTCAGTTCAGCAGGCTGCCTTGCAGTTCCGCGCGGAGGTCCGGGGTGAGGACGTTGCCGGCGCGGTCGACCAGGAGGGCCATCTCGTAGCCGACGAGGCCGATGTCGCACTCCGGGTGGGCGAGGACGGCCAGGGAGGATCCGTCGGAGAT
>NZ_MAXF01000103.1 GCF_001704635.1 Streptomyces sparsogenes
CATGATGAACGCCCCGTTCCATCTCCACGACCGTCTGGTTCACCGGGCCGCCTTCGAAGATGCGGGAGGCTCCGGCGGTCAGCGAGGTCAGGCCGGAGGCGACCGCCGCCAGCTGGTCGGCTCGGTCGCGGGGGAAGCCTTCGGACATCGCCAGAAGGAGTCCGTCGGCGGAGACCACCACCGTGTGCGACACCCCGGGGGTGTTGTCCACGAAATTCGTGATCAACCAGTTCAGATTCTGCGCCGCCTGGCTCATCGGGCTCAACTAACGCTCCTGCTGGTAAGTCGGGCCTACGCCGCGATCCTGGTTGCCGTCCGGGCCGGTTCCGGCCCGTCGGCCCTGCTGGATCCCTCGGCGAAGGTTGGTCAGTCTCCCGCGCACATCGTCGGGCGCGCGTGACACCTGCGGTCCGGCCGGCCGGGTCTGCTGTTGCTGCGCGGCGCCTTCCACGAGATTCGCGCGGGGCACGCGGCGTGGCAACCCGGAAGACGTCACACCGCCCGCCGCGGGCTCGCGGAGCTGTTCGGCGCGGCGCCAGCGCTCGTCGTTCGGCGACGTACGCCAGTTGGACGCCGGGCCGCTGCCGTTCGCGCCCTGCCCGAAACCGACGGCCCCGGGTCCGGAGCCGTTCGCTCCGCCACCGATGCCGAGGTCGTCCCCGGCGCCCCGGGACTCCCGCTGCGGCTCGCGGCGCGGGATGGGGGGCACGGCGGACGCGGGACGGCCCGCGCCCGGAGGCTCGGTGGTGAGCCGCCGGCCGCTGCCGAGGGTCCCCCCGCCCGATGTCCCGCCCGGCGCCTCGTCCTGGGAGCCGCCCTGATTTCCGCCCTGGGAGCGGAACCAGTCGGACTCGATCGTGTCGAAGATCGGCGTACGGCCGTCGCCGGGCCCCGCGGGCGGGAGCAGGCCGGCCTCGTCGAGGCCACGGTCGCCCGGGCCCTGCGGCAGCGGGAACTCCCCGGTGCCGGAGTTCTGGTCGCGCCCGGCGCCCGGTCCGGCCTGGCCGTACGAGCCGGCGCCGGCCTCAGGACGCGGGGCGTCGAAGTCCGGCCGGGAGAACTCGGCGGTGTCGCCGGGCCCACGGCCACCCTGCCCGGCGGGCTCGCCGAACCGGGGCCGCGGGTACTCGCCGGTGTCGCCGGGGCTCTGGCCCAGCTCGGGGCGGGCGAACTGGCCGGTGTCGCCGGGGCCCTGGCCGAAGTCCGGGCCGGGGAACTGGCCCGTGTCCGCCGGGCTCTGGCCCAGCTCGGGGCGGGCGAACTGGCCGGTGTCGCCGGGGCCCTGGCCGAACTCGGGGCGGGTGAACTGTCCCGTGTCCGCCGGGCCGCGGTCGGACGACGGCGTACGGCCACCGCCCTGGCCGGGCAGCGCGAACTCGCCCGTGTCCCCGGGGCCGCGCCGCGGCTCGAACATGCCCCGGCCCTGGTCCCGGCCCGGCTGGGGCCGGGTGAACGAGCCGGTGGAGTCGGCCTCCTCGTGACCGCGCGGCGCGTCCAGCGCCTCGCGCCCGGTCGGCCAGTCGTCGTCGCCCGCCCGGCGCGCGCCCCAGCTGGTGCCGGGCTGCTGCGGTCCGGGGAGCTCGGGCGCGGCGCCGCGCGTCGGAAGTTGCGGGCGTCCGCCCTGGTCGCCGGGGGAGTCCCCGCGCGCCGGGGCGCCGGTCGGCGGGGCCACGGTCGGGCTCTCGCCCCGCCCGTCGGGGCGGGCGTCGCCGCGCGTGGGCAGCGGGGGACGGCCGGCGAAGTCGCCGGACGGGCCCGCCGGTGCGCCCCTGTGGCTCGGGGGCCGGTTGCCGCCCGCGAAGAAGTTGGGAGTGGAGGGGGCGCCGCCCGGGGCACCCGCGCCCGCGCCCGCCGGACGGTTCGGCAGCCCGCTGCCGGGCAGCGCGGCCCGGGAGCCGGAGCCGGGGACCTGCCGCCGGGAGGGCAGCGAGCCGAGCATCCCGGCCGAGCCGCCCTCGGGGGCGCCGGAGCCGCCGGACCCGCCGGGACCGCCCTGACCCGCGGCGCCGGGCGTCGGAGCGCCCGGCTTGCGCCCGCCCTGGGCGACGTCCACCGGCAGCATGACCAGCGCCGTGGTGCCGCCCGAGTCGGACGGGCGCAGCTGGATGCGGATGCCGTGGCGCAGCGACAGCCGGCCGACCACGAACAGACCCATGCGCCGGGAGACCGACACATCGACGGTGGGCGGGCTGGCCAGACGCTCGTTGATCGCCGCCAGGTCCTCGGGCGACAGCCCGATGCCGGTGTCGTGGATCTCGACCAGCACCCGGCCGTCGGGCAGGGCGTGACCGGTGACCTTGACCTTGGTCTGCGGCGAGGAGAAGGAGGTGGCGTTCTCCAGCAGCTCGGCGAGGAGGTGCACCAGGTCGTTGACGACCCGGCCGGCCACCTCGTTGGTGGGGACGGAGCTGAGCTCGATGCGCTCGTACTGCTCCACCTCGGACGCCGCCGCGCGCAACACGTCGACCAGCGGGACCGGCCGGGTCCACCGGCGGCCGGGCTCCTCGCCCGCGAGGACCAGCAGGTTCTCGCCGTTGCGGCGCATGCGGGTCGCGAGGTGGTCGAGCTTGAACAGCGAGGACAGCTGGTCCGGGTCGGCCTCGCGGCTCTCCAGCTCGGAGATCAGCGACAGCTGGCGCTGGATGAGGCCCTGGCTGCGGCGCGAGAGGTTGGTGAACATCGCGTTGACGTTGCCCCGCAGCAGGGCCTGCTCGGCGGCCAGCCGGACCGCCTCGCGGTGCACGTCGTCGAAGGCCGCGGCCACCTTGCCGATCTCGTCCCGGCTGTGCACACCGACGGACTCGACGGAGGTGTCCACGTCCTGCGGGTCGGACTCCGACAGCTGCTTGACCAGCTCCGGCAGCCGCTTCTGGGCCACGTCCTGGGCGGTGTCCTGGAGCCGGCGCAGCGAGCGGACCATGGAGCGGGCGACGACGAACGCGCCGACCAGCGTGACGCCGAGGACCAGCAGGATCAGGGCGCCGTTGAGGATCGCCTCCTGCTGGGCTTCCGCGCGTAGATCGCGGGCCTTCTCCTGCATCTCGCCGAGCAGCGTCTGCTCGATCCGGGACATCTCATCGATCTTGATGGTGTCCTGGTCGTACCAGTCGATGGCGGTGCGCTTCTCGGCCTGGAGCCCGTTGGGGTCGCGCACCGCGCGGTCGGCGTACAGGGTCGCCGCCTTGATGTCCGCCCGGCTGTCCAGCGGCTCCAGCAGGTCGTCGGAGGAGTCGCTGTCGCGGATCTGGTTGAACCGTCGCAGCGCCTCCTCCTCCTTGTCGACCGCGGTCTTGGCGTAGCGGCGGTCGTTCGCGGAGAAGTCGGGGCTCTTGGGGTCGGCGAGCGCGGCGCTGATCAGCGCGCGCTGGATCGAGGCGTACTCCTTGGCCGAGGCGAAGGTGGCCAGCGCACGAGTATTGTTGATCATGTCGCTGTTGCTGGTGGCCTGGGCCATGTCCTGAGACAGCAGCAGCAGGGAGTTGATCAGCTCGTTGTAGTCCTGGACGGTCAGCGAGTAGTACTGGTGGTCCCGGTAGGCGGCGTCCCGGATCTCACCGATCTTGCCGAGCTGTTTGCTGATGTCGACGAGCGTGGACTGCACACCCGCCAGCGCGGTGTCGCCCGGGTCGAGGTCCTGGGTGGCCGCGTTGAAGGCGGTGATCTCGCGGTCGGTCTTCTCGCGGGTCGCGACGACGCGGTCGTCCTTGGCGTTGCCCTTGCCCGCCAGCGGCGCCGCCGACTTGTCGCGCTCCTCCTGGAGGGCGCTGGCCAGCTGGGTCGCCTGCTGCGTCATCTCGGTCAGCAGCTTCATCCGGTCGAGCTGCTCGATGTTGTCCAGCGAGCTGTTGATGCGCAGCGCGCCCAGGGTCGTCGCGGCGACCACGGGGAGGGCCAGCAGGGAGACCAGACGGGTGCTGATGCGCCAGTTGCGCAGGGCCAGGCGGGCCCCCGGCCCGCTGGGGCCCTTCGCCCTGGGCCGGTCGGCGGGAGCCACGCCACTCGGGGCGCCGGTCTGCGCCCCGGACTCCGGGCTCGGGTCGGTCGTCGGGGCCCGTCCGGTGCCCTGGGCACGCTGGGGGGAGGAGCCGTGGTCGGTCTCACCACGCGGCTCCGGGTCCGCCGAAGCTTCCCCTCGGCCCTGGTGGGCCTGGGGAGACCCCTTACCTTCCCTCTTGAAACGTCCCTGCACTAGTGTCGCAACCTCTGGACCAGGCGCTTCACCGGTAGTGCGGTGAAGCGGTGTCGAGTTGTGGGGGACGGTCGGGCCCCCCGGGTGGTCGTGAGCGACCGGCGCGCTTCCTTCCGTTGTCGAGAAGAGGAGCCACCGCCGCTCGGCGCCTCCCTCTCCTTGCGCCCCCTGCGCGCCGGCTGTGTCCGCGGCGGTCCCGGGAATTCCAGCACAGTGCCGGATGCTGCAACAAGGGCAACGGAAAAGGCTGTGACGCGCGTGACGCTCAGTACGGGTTTTATTACGGGACGTAGAAAGTCATCTCGGCGATAACGGACTTTTTTCCATGAGTTGCCCGCAAACGGCGAGTGTCCGGGTGGCGATGATCAACATCGGAACGTCAGCTTCGGTGTTGCTATGTCGCTTTCGGGAAGTCCGGGCGGGTGCCTTTAATGCGGCATTTGCCCGGTGGCTCGTGAGGAAACTCACAAGCAGATCGCGACTTCTTCGCCGGATCCATGGGCAAAGGGGCCTCTAGCCTGACGCTTTACACAGCCGGTCAAAACGACAACAACACGAGGCATGACTCACGTGAAGACGACGATGATGTTCCGCACCATAGCCAACCCGCGTCGCACCACCCTGGCGCATCTGAAGGACGCCGGCGAGCTGCGGACCGGGGCCGAGGAGCGTCCGGAACACCCCGTCGACCTCCCGACGCAGACGGCGAACCCCAAGCGCACCATCCTGACCAAGGCTCCCAACAGCTGAGCCGGGCGCCGGGCAAGGCACCTCGGGGGCGCGCGGGACGCGGAGCGATAGCCTGGAGCGTCAGTCTCCAGCGAGTCCAGTGAAGAGGCAGCAGCTTCCCGTGCGCATCGCCAGGTTCTCCATCGACGGCAGCGTCGCCTTCGGCGTGGTCGAGGACGGACCGTCCGCCCAGGACGGTCCCGTGATCGACATCATCAAGGGCCACCCCTTCGCCGAGTTCGAGCGTTCGGGCCGGAAAATCCCGCTGAGCGAGGTCCGGCTGCTGCCGCCCGTCCTGCCCAACAAGATCGTCGCGATCGGCCGCAACTACGCGGAGCACGCCGCCGAGCTGGGCAACGAGGTCCCCGACGTCCCGGTCGCCTTCTTCAAGCCGTCCACCTCCGTGATCGGCCCCGGCGACCCCATCGTCTACCCCTCCTTCTCCCAGGAGGTGCACCACGAGGCCGAGCTGGCCGTGGTCATCGGCCGGATGTGCAAGGAGGTGCCCCGGGAGCGCGTCAAGGACGTGATCCTCGGCTACACCTGCGCCAACGACGTCACCGCGCGCGATGTCCAGAAGCGCGAGAAGCAGTGGGCGCGGGCCAAGGGCTTCGACACCTCCTGCCCGCTGGGCCCCTGGGTGGAGACCGGCATCGACCCCGCCGAGATCACCGAGGGCCTGGGCATCGGCTGCACCGTCAACGGGCAACAGCGCCAGCTCGGCCGCACGAGTGAGATGGTCCGCCCGATCGAGGACCTGATCGTGCACATCACGGAGGCGATGACGCTGCTCCCCGGCGACGTCGTCCTCACCGGCACCCCGGCGGGCGTCGGACCGCTCAGCGTCGGCGACGAGGTCGCCGTCACCATCGAAGGCATCGGCACTCTCACCAACAAGGTGATCAAGCGTGGCTAGCGCAACCCCCTCCGCTCCCGTGCGGGTACGTTTCTGTCCCTCGCCGACCGGCAACCCCCATGTCGGCCTGGTCCGTACCGCCCTGTTCAACTGGGCCTTCGCCCGCCACCACGGCGGGACCCTGGTCTTCCGTATCGAGGACACGGACGCCGCCCGCGACTCCGAGGAGTCCTACCGGCAGCTCCTGGACGCGATGCGCTGGCTGGGCCTCGACTGGGACGAGGGCCCCGAGGTCGGCGGCCCGCACGCGCCCTACCGCCAGTCGCAGCGCATGGACCTCTACCGGGACGTCGCGGACCGACTCCTGGCGGGCGGCCACGCCTACCGCTGCTACTGCACCGCCGAGGAGCTGGAGCAGCGCCGCGAGGAGGCCCGGGCGGCCGGCCGGCCCTCCGGCTACGACGGCAAGTGCCGCACCCTGACCGAAGAGCAGCGCGCCGCCTACGAGGCCGAGGGCCGCTCCTCGATCGTGCGGTTCCGGATGCCCGACGAGCCGATCACCTTCACCGACCTGGTGCGCGGCGAGCTGACCTTCACGCCGGAAAACGTGACCGACTACGGGATCGTGCGGGCCAACGGCGCCCCCCTCTACACGCTCGTCAACCCCGTCGACGACGCGCTGATGGAGATCACCCACGTGCTGCGCGGCGAGGACCTGCTGTCCTCCACCCCCCGGCAGATCGCGCTCTACCGCGCGCTCGCCGAGATCGGCGTCGGAAACGGCACCGTGCCCGCCTTCGGCCACCTGCCGTATGTGATGGGCGAGGGCAACAAGAAGCTCTCCAAGCGCGACCCGCAGTCCTCGCTGAACCTCTACCGGGAGCGCGGCTTCCTGCGCGAGGGCCTGCTCAACTACCTCTCCCTGCTGGGCTGGTCGCTGGCGCCCGACCGGGACGTCTTCACGCTGGACGAGATGGTCGCCGCGTTCGAGATCGGCGATGTGAACGCCAACCCGGCGCGCTTCGACCTCAAGAAGGCCGAGGCGATCAACGCGGACCACATCCGGCGGCTGGACCTGAAGGCCTTCATCGAGGCCTGCGAGCCCTGGCTGAAGGCGCCGCACGCGCCCTGGGCCCCGGAGTCCTTCGACGCGGCCGCCTTCGCGGCGCTGGCCCCGCTGGCGCAGACCCGGCTGACGGTGCTGTCCGACATCACCGCGAACGTGGACTTCCTCTTCCTCGACGAGCCGGTGGAGGACGAGGCGTCCTGGGCGAAGGCGATGAAGCCGGGCGCGGACGCGCTGCTGGCCTCGGTCCGCCCCCGGCTCGCCGAGGCCGACTGGGACGCCGAGACCCTGAAGGCCGCGGTCCTCGCGGCCGGCGAGGAGCACGGCCTCAAGCTGGGCAAGGCCCAGGCTCCGGTGCGCGTCGCCGTCACCGGCCGTACGGTCGGCCTGCCGCTGTTCGAGTCCCTGGAGGTCCTGGGGCGCGAGCGCACGCTGGCCCGGATCGACGCGGCCCTGGCGAAGCTGACGGCGTAAGCGCTGCTCGCGAGGCGAGGACGCGGCCACCGGGCTCCGGTGGCCGCTCTCGCCGTCCGTGGCGCGTCGATACTCGTTTTGGTGGCCCGTCCACCATCGGGTAATGTTCTTCCTGCGCCGCCCGGGCGGGCCGAGAGGCCGGACCGGGGCGCACAACCAGACAAAGCCCCCCAGGGGGCGGCGTTTTGGTGGGGTATGGTGTAATTGGCAGCACGAGTGATTCTGGTTCACTTAGTCTAGGTTCGAGTCCTGGTACCCCAGCAAGGGATTTCTCTGGAATTCTTCCGGAAATTCCTTGACCAGCAGGACCAAGCCCCCGTTGTGTAGCGGCCTAGCACGCTGCCCTCTCAAGGCAGTAGCGCCGGTTCGAATCCGGTCGGGGGTACGGATCTCTTCTTCACGGAGACGGAGATCGCTAGGGCCCCCGTTGTGTAGCGGCCTAGCACGCCGCCCTCTCAAGGCGGTAGCGCCGGTTCGAATCCGGTCGGGGGTACTGGTCTATACCATGGGCTATGGTGTAATTGGCAGCACGAGTGATTCTGGTTCATTTAGTCTAGGTTCGAGTCCTGGTAGCCCAGCGCAGTACCCAGGCCCCCGTTGTGTAGCGGCCTAGCACGCCGCCCTCTCAAGGCGGTAGCGCCGGTTCGAATCCGGTCGGGGGTACCTCACGGAAAAGCCCTCCGCGTCTCGCGGAGGGCTTTTCCGCGTCATGAGCCGTCTCGGGAATCGTCCCGGGAGTCCGTGAAACGCCGGCCGGACTCCTCGGTCTCCGCCAGCCGCCGCAGGGCCAGCAGGACGGGCTCGTACAGCACCGTCAGCGCGACGACCGCCTCGATCCGCTCGGTCGGGGAGCCGCCGTACTTCTCGACCAGATCCAGGTCCGCGACGGCCAGTTCGGCGGCCAGACGGGCGTGCAGCGCCAGATGGTCGGTGTCGTGCGGATAGCCGAGTCGCTCCAGCGAGGCGATGGCCGCCACCAGCATCCGGTACGCGGGGGAGGTGGCGCCGAGCTGCCGGCCGTACGTCCAGCCGAGCCGCTCCAGCAGGGCGTCGACCTGGCGGGTCGCCTCCGCGGTCTCGGGGTCGTCCTCGGCTGGCTCGGGGCCGTGCGGCAGCGCCCAGACCGCGGCTCCCATCCGGGTGTTCTGGGACAGCGACTCGTCCTCTGCGGTCTCCAGCACCTCCCGGGCCGTGGCCACCGGCACCCGCCCCACCTGGATCAGCGCCCGCACCAGCCGCAGCCTGCGCAGATGCTCCTCGCCGTACTCGGCCTGGGTGGCGCTGACGCGCTCGCCCGGCGGCAGCAGCCGCTCGCGCAGGTAGTACTTGATCGTCGCGGTGGGCACCCCGCTGCGCTCGCTCAGCTCCCTGAGACGCATCCACTTGCCTTCCTCGTTGGAGAGTGACACTATCCAAGTGTTGGGTAGTGCCGCTATCCAAGCCTAGCGTGGACGCGAGGAACGAGGGGATCACCATGGGTGCCAAGCCGATCACCGGACGCATGACCGCCGACGCCGAGGGCGGGGTCACCGTCTTCATGATCGGTATGCGGATCAACCGCTTCCGCGCGCTGCGCAGCTGGCTGCCGGTGTTCCGGGCGATGCCGCGGATGCTGCGCGAGCTGTCGCGGGACAAGGGCAGCGGCATGCTCGGCTATCAGCTGCTGTTCGGCTCGCCCCGGCTGATCTACGTCGTCCAGTACTGGGACTCCCACGAGAAGCTGCTGGCGTACGCCACGGACCGGGACAAGGAGCACCGCCCGGCCTGGGCCGCGTTCAACCGGCGGCTGCGGGAGGGCCGGGGCAAGGTCGGCTTCTGGCACGAGACATACGTCGTCCCGGCCGGCGCGCACGAGTCCGTCTACATCAACATGCCGGAGTTCGGCCTGGCCAAGGCGACGGCCGTCGTCCCGGTCGGCCGCCGCGGCGAGGGGGCGGCCGACCGGCTCGCCCTGAAGAGCGCCTGAGGGGGCCGCCCGCCGCTCAGTTCCCCCGGCGGAGGGCGTCCGTCAGGCGGGCGGCGGCGTCGATGACGGCCTGGGCGTGCATACGGCCCGGGTGGCGTGTCAGCCGCTCGATCGGTCCGGACACCGAGACGGCCGCGACCACGCGGTTGGACGGGCCCCGTACGGGCGCGGAGACCGAGGCGACGCCCGGCTCGCGCTCGCCGATCGACTGGGCCCAGCCGCGCCGCCGCACGCCCGACAGCGCGGTGGCCGTGAAGCGGGCCCCCTGGAGCCCGCGGTGCAGCCGCTCCGGCTCCTCCCAGGCCATCAGGACCTGGGCGGCCGAGCCGGCCTTCATGGGCAGCGTCGAGCCCACCGGCACGGTGTCCCGCAGTCCGGACAGCCGCTCGGCCGCCGCCACGCAGATGCGCATGTCGCCCTGGCGCCGGTAGAGCTGCGCGCTCTCCCCGGTCACGTCCCGCAGGTGGGTGAGCACCGGGCCCGCGGTGGCCAGCAGGCGGTCCTCACCCGCCGATGCGGCCAGCTCGGCCAGGCGCGGGCCGAGGATGAAGCGTCCTTGCATGTCACGCGCCACCATGCGGTGGTGCTCGAGCGCTACCGCGAGCCGGTGCGCCGTGGGGCGCGCGAGCCCGGTGGCCCCGACCAGCCCGGCGAGGGTGGCCGGACCGGACTCCAGAGCGCTCAGTACCAGAGCCGCCTTGTCGAGAACGCCGACGCCACTAGAGTTGTCCATGAAACGATATTCGCGTCTCACACTGTGAAACGCAAGTTCAATTTACGAGGCGACGCGCCACTCTGTAATGGCGGGCCCGCAGACCAGGGCCCGCAGTACACACGAGCAGGGCCGGCGACGTTGCCGGCCGGAGGGAAAGCGATGGGACGGACACTCGCGGAGAAGGTCTGGGACGACCATGTCGTCCGGCGCGCCGAAGGCGAGCCCGACCTCCTCTTCATCGATCTGCACCTGCTGCACGAGGTGACCAGCCCCCAGGCCTTCGACGGCCTCCGCAAGGCAGGTCGCCGGGTCCGTCGCACCGACCTCACCATCGCGACCGAGGACCACAACACCCCGACCCTGGACATCGACAAGCCGATCGCCGACCCCGTCTCCCGGGCCCAGTTGGAGACGCTGCGCAAGAACTGCGCCGAGTTCGGCGTACGGCTGCATCCGCTCGGCGACGTCGAGCAGGGCGTCGTCCATGTCGTGGGCCCCCAGCTGGGACTGACCCAGCCCGGCACCACCGTCGTCTGCGGTGACAGCCACACCTCCACCCACGGCGCCTTCGGCGCGCTCGCGTTCGGCATCGGCACCAGCCAGGTCGAGCACGTGCTGGCCACCCAGACGCTGCCGCTCGCGCCCTTCAAGACCATGGCGATCACGGTCGAGGGCGAGCTGCCGGAGGACGTCACGGCCAAGGACCTGATCCTGGCGATCATCGCCAGGATCGGCACCGGCGGCGGCCAGGGCTATGTCATCGAGTACCGGGGCCCGGCCATCGAGAAGCTCTCGATGGAGGCCCGGATGACCGTCTGCAACATGTCCATCGAGGCCGGCGCCCGGGCGGGCATGATCGCCCCGGACGAGACCACCTTCGCGTACCTCGAGGGCCGCCCCCACGCCCCCCGCGGCGCCGACTGGGACGCCGCCGTGGAGTACTGGCGCACGCTGCGCACCGACGACGACGCGGTCTTCGACCGCGAGGTGGTCATCGACGCCGCCGGGCTCGCGCCGTTCGTCACCTGGGGCACCAACCCGGGCCAGGGCGCGCCGCTGTCGGCCAGCGTCCCCGACCCCGCCTCCTTCGAGGACGCCAGCGAGAAGCTCGCCGCCGAGAAGGCCCTGGAGTACATGGGTCTGACGGCCGGTCAGGCGCTGCGGGACATCAACGTCGACACCGTCTTCGTCGGCTCCTGCACCAACGGCCGCATCGAGGACCTGCGCTCCGCCGCCTCGGTCCTGTCCGGCCGTTCGGTCGCCGACGGGGTGCGGATGCTGGTCGTCCCCGGCTCCGTACGGGTCGCTCTCCAGGCCGTCGAGGAGGGGCTGGACAAGGTGTTCACCGCGGCCGGCGCCGAGTGGCGGCACGCGGGCTGCTCGATGTGCCTGGGGATGAACCCCGACCAGCTCGCCCCCGGCGAGCGGTCGGCGTCCACCTCCAACCGCAACTTCGAGGGCCGGCAGGGCAAGGGCGGCCGTACCCACCTGGTCTCCCCGCAGGTGGCCGCCGCCACCGCGGTCCTCGGCCATCTGGCCTCGCCCGCCGACCTGTCCGACGCCGACGCAACCGTTCCCGTGGGGGCCTGAGCAGACATGGAAGCATTCACCACGCACACCGGCCGGGCCGTCCCGCTGCGCCGCAGCAATGTGGACACCGACCAGATCATTCCCGCGCACTGGCTCAAGAAGGTCACCCGCGACGGCTTCGAGGACGGACTCTTCGAGGCCTGGCGCAAGGACGCGGACTTCGTGCTCAACCGGCCCGAGTACAAGGGCGCGACCGTGCTGGTGGCCGGCCCCGACTTCGGCACCGGCTCCTCGCGCGAGCACGCGGTGTGGGCGCTGCAGAACTACGGCTTCAAGGCCGTCATCTCCTCGCGCTTCGCCGACATCTTCCGCGGCAACTCCCTCAAGAACGGCCTGCTGACGGTGGTGCTGCCGCAGGAGACCGTGGACCGGCTGTGGAAGCTGATCGAGTCTGACCCGTCGGCCGAGATCACCGTGGACCTGGTCGACCGCCAGGTTCGAGCCGAGGGAATCACGGCTGATTTTGAGCTTGACGAGAACGCTCGGTGGAGGCTCTTGGAGGGGCTGGACGACATCAGTCTCACCCTCCGGCAGGAGGCCGACATCGCCGCGTACGAGGCGCGGCGGCCGACCTTCAAGCCCACCACGGTTGAGGTCTGAGACCCCCGGGTCTTCCCTGTACAGAGCATGTTTGACACGATGCGTCGCCAGTCCCCGGACCGGCGGCGCATCGGCATGTTGAGGCCCCCTGAAGCGACAACTCGCCGCAGATGGCACAATCAGTGCATGGAACGCGACGCCCAACTCGAGCTCTACGGGCTTGTCGCGGACCGGCTCAAGGAAGCGCACACAAGGGTGCGCTCGCTGCAAGTCCCGGAGGGCGTACGGATGGCGCTGTCCCGGAAGCTGCTGGTCATCACGGCCGCGGCGAAACACGATCTCGCGGACGCGGCAAGGCGTCTGGAGCGGTTGATGCGCGACCTCGACGAGGGACGTTTCCCCCAAGATCCCGACTCCGGCGGAAGTCCATGACATCCGAGTGCGTTGCGGCACAAGGGTGATAAGCCCGTTTCGTGTTTGATTTGCGGTATATATCTGCCTAACGTGCGAAAAAGCTTGAACACATTCGTTCCGGCAATGTCTCCGAAGGGGAAGACGTGAACAAGGCGCAGCTCGTAGAAGCGATTGCCGACAAGCTCGGCGGCCGGCAGCAGGCCGCCGACGCGGTCGACGCGGTACTGGACGCGATGGTCCGTGCGGTCGTCGCCGGGGAGCGAGTTTCGGTCACCGGATTCGGCTCGTTCGAGAAGGTCGAGCGTCCGGCTCGTTACGCCCGCAACCCGCAGACCGGGGAGCGCGTCCGGGTCAAGAAGACCTCGGTGCCCCGCTTCCGCGCGGGCCAGGGGTTCAAGGACCTGGTGAGCGGCTCGAAGAAGCTCCCGCGGGGCGGCGAGGTGGCCGTGAAGAAGGCCCCCAAGGGCAGCCTCCAGGCCGCGGCGAAGAAGGCGGCCGCCAAGAAGGCCACGGCGAAGAAGGCCGCCGCCCCCGCCGGCAAGAAGGCGGCGCCCGCCAAGAAGGCCCCGGCGAAGGCGGCCCCGACGGCGAAGAAGGCGCCCGCGAAGGCGGCGGCGAAGAAGGCCACGGCCAAGAAGGCCGCCCCCGCCAAGAAGGCGACGGCCAAGAAGGCTCCGGCGAAGAAGGCTCCGGCGCGCAAGACCACCGCCAAGAAGACCACCGCCCGGAAGCGCTGATCCGCCGGTCGGCGGCATCCAGGACGGGCGTCACGCGCCGGGCCGGGCTCCTGTGGGGAGCCCGGCCCGCGGTGCGTTCAGAAGGTCTGCAGGGTCACCAGGACGACCCGCCGTCCCTCGGGAGCCCCTTCGGCGGGCTCCACCTCGATCCGCACCCGCTGCCCGGGCCGCAGCAGCCGCAGGCCCCCGGCGTCGAAGGCCGCCGCGTCGAAGGGCAACAGGGTGCCGTCGTCCAGCAGCACGCTGCCGGCGCGGGTCTCGGGGTCGTACGTGTACGCGGTCGCCTGCATGGGGCCAGCCTATGGCTTGCTGCGGCACTCTTTGCTGGGACTCGGGTCCGCCTTGGCGAGTGAGCCGAAGGGGCGCGCCGCCCGCGCCGGAGGCGCTCATGTCACCGTGAAAGGGAGAGCGCGCGGAGGCGGCGATCCATATGCGGCTACCGCCGCGTGGTCGACCGTCGACAGGGGCTAAGGCGCCCCGGAGGAGAACCGAGCCCTGAAAAAGCGGGCGTGCTGAGCCGTGTGGGGGCCCACGCCCAGGGCCAGGGCGGCGCGCAGGTCCTCGGCGGTGTCCACGTCGCGCCGCACCGAGTCGACCCCCCGCAGCCCTATCTCCCGCGCCCCCGACGCCCGGTGCCTGGCCCGGGACGCCCCCCCGAACGCGGGGGACAGCTCCACCCCCGGCGCCGCCGCGAGCAGCGTCGTGCCCACCCCCGCCGCGTCCGCCAGAAAGGCCCGTGGAAACGCGGAGGCGGCCTCGAGTACCTGCTCGAGTTCCGCCGGCCGCAGGGCGGGGAGATCGGCGTTCAGAGCCGCCACAGCGGCCGCGGGGGACTGCCGGCGCACGGCGAGGGCGCCCTGCGCCAGTGCCGCGTTCAGACCGCCGCCCGGCGGGTCGGGGAGGACGCGGGCACCGAGGGCCGACAGCTCCCGCGCCGCGAGCGGGTCGTCCGTGACGACCGTCACCCCGCGCACCGCCCGGCACGCCAGCGCCGCACCCACCGTGTCCTGCGCGAACGCGAGCGCGAGCCCCGGCCGCACATGGTCCGCCGCGGCGTCGGCCAGCCTGCTCTTGGCCCGGGACAGGGGCTTGAGCGGCACCACCAGCGTCCACGCCACACGGGCTCCATCGCTTCCCACGAACGTCATTCTCGCCTGCTGCCGGGGCTACCGGGGACGGACGGGGTTACGGTGTCCTCGACAGACCGGGTACCTGGGGCGACACTTGTGCGGCTGCCCGGACGGCAGCAAAGCCAGCAGGTCAGCAGGGTCCAAGAGGAGGATGTTCCGAGTGTCCGGCCGCAGAATCGGCTTCTGGTACCGCATGGCGGCAGTCCTGGTGAAACCGCCCCTGGTGGTCCTCTTCAAGCGGGACTGGCGTGGAATGGAGCACATTCCCGCCGAGGGCGGATTTATCACCGCGATCAACCACAACTCACATCTCGATCCCTTCTCGTACGCCCACTTCCAGTACAACACCGGGCGGGTGCCGCGCTTCCTCATCAAGGCCGGCGTCTTCAAGGGCGGGTTCGTGGGCGCCTTCCTGCGCGGCACCGCGCAGATCCCCGTCTACCGGGAGTCCACCAACGCGGCCAACGCGTTCCGGGCCGCCGTGGACGCGGTCAACAAGGGCGAGTGCGTGGCCTTCTACCCCGAGGGCACCCTCACCCGCGACCCCGACCTGTGGCCCATGCGCGGCAAGACGGGCGCCGCGCGCGTCGCGCTGCTCACCAAGGCACCCGTGATCCCCGTCGCGCAGTGGGGGGCCAACGAGGCGCTGCCGCCCTACGCCAAGCGGCCGCGGTTCTTTCCCCGCAAGACGCTGACCGTGCACGCGGGCCCGCCCGTGGACCTGTCCGCGTACTACGGCAAGGAGCCCACCGCCGAGGTGCTGCGGGCGGCCACCGACGACATCATGGCGGCGGTCGCCGAACTCCTCTCGGAGGTGCGCGGGGAGCCCGCCCCCGCCGAGCGCTACGACTACCGCCCCGGCAAGTCCCGCGCCGCGGAGAACCGCCCCGGCAAGCCCCGCGCCGCGGAGAAACCCCCCGTGGCCGATGAGGAGAGCAAGTGACGCGCTGCGCCGTCTACGGCACCGGCTCCTGGGGCACCGCCTTCGCGATGGTGCTCGCCGACGCGGGCTGCGAGGTGACGCTGTGGGGCCGCCGGCCCGGCCCGGTGGAGGCCATCAACACCACCCGCACCAACCCCGACTACCTGCCGGGCACCGAACTCCCGCGGTCGGTGCGGGCCACCACCGACCCGGCCCTGGCGGCCCGCGGCGCCGAGTTCACCGTCCTCGCCGTGCCCTCCCAGACGCTGCGCGGGAACCTCGCCGCATGGGCGCCGCTGCTGCCCGCCGACACGGTGCTCGTCTCCCTGATGAAGGGCGTGGAACTGGGCACCGCCAAGCGGATGAGCGAGGTCGTCGAGGAGGTCGCCAAGGCGTCCCCGGAGCGGGTCGCCGTGCTCACCGGCCCCAACCTGGCCAAGGAGATCGCCGCCCGCCAGCCCGCCGCCTCGGTCGTCGCCTGCCGTGACGAGGCCGTGGCGCGCCGCCTCCAGGCCGCCTGCCACACCCCGTACTTCCGCCCATACACCAACACCGACGTGGTCGGCTGCGAGCTCGGCGGCGCGGTCAAGAACGTCATCGCGCTCGCCGTGGGCATCGCTGACGGCATGGGGCTCGGCGACAACGCCAAGGCGTCGCTGATCACCCGGGGCCTGGCCGAAACGACCCGGCTGGGACTGGCCATGGGCGCCGACGCCCACACCTTCGCGGGCCTGGCGGGCATGGGCGACCTGGTCGCCACCTGCTCCTCGCCGCTGTCCCGCAACCACACCTTCGGTACCAACCTCGGCCGGGGCATGACCCTGGAGCAGACCATCGCGGTCACCAAGCAGACCGCCGAGGGTGTCAAGTCCTGCGAGTCGGTGCTCGACCTCGCCCGGCGGCACGACGTCGACATGCCGATCACCGAAACCGTGGTGAGCGTCGTGCACGACGGCAAACCACCGTTGGTGGCGCTGAAAGAGTTGATGTCCCGCAGCGCCAAGCCCGAGCGGCACTGACGCGCCCGGGACCGCAAGGTAACCTCAACGCGTTATGAGCAGCCAGAGCCCCGCCCCCAGCCCTGTCCCGCCCTCCTCCGGAGGGGAGCCGCGGAAGCCGCGCGTGGCCGTCGTCTTCGGCGGCCGCAGCTCCGAGCACACCATCTCGGTGGTCACCGCCGGCGCGGTGCTGCGCGCCATCGACCGCGACAAGTACGACGTGCTGCCGATCGGGATCACGAGCGACGGGCGTTGGGCCCTGACCGCCGACGAGCCCGAGCGGATGGCCATCGCCGACCGGGTGCTGCCCAGCGTCGAGGGCCTCGCCGAGACCGCGGAGGGCTCCGTGCTGCTCCCGGTCGAGCAGGGGAACCGCGAGGTCGTCTACGCCGAGCCGGGCGCGGTGCCCAAGGCGCTCGGCGAGGTCGACGTGGTCTTCCCCATGCTGCACGGCCCCTACGGCGAGGACGGCACCCTCCAGGGGCTGCTCGAACTCTCCGGCGTGCCCTATGTGGGCGCGGGGGTGCTCGCCTCCGCCGTCGGCATGGACAAGGAGTACATGAAGCGGGTGTTCGCCTCCTTCGGGCTGCCGGTCGGCCCGTACGAGGTGATCCGCCCCCGCGAGTGGGAGCAGGATCCCGCCGCCGCGCGCAAGAAGATCGTCGACTTCGCCGGTGACCACGGCTGGCCGGTCTTCGTGAAGCCGGCGCGCGCGGGCTCCTCCATCGGCATCTCCAAGGTCGAGGACCTGGCCGGCCTCGACGAGGCGATCGAGGAGGCGCGGCGCCACGACCCGAAGATCCTCGTCGAGGCGCTGCTGCGCGGCCGCGAGATCGAATGCGGGGTGCTGGAGTTCGAGGACGGCCCGCGGGCCAGCGTGCCCGCCGAGATCCCGCCGGTCTCCACCCACGACTTCTACGACTTCGAGGCGAAGTACATCGACGCGGCGGACGGCGTGGTGCCCGCGCCGCTCACCGAGGAGCAGACCGCGCGGGTGCGGGAGCTGGCGGTGCGGGCGTTCGAGGCGGTGTCCTGCGAGGGCCTGGTCCGCGCCGACTTCTTCCTGCTCGACAGCGGCGAATTCGTGATCAACGAGATCAACACCATGCCCGGCTTCACGCCCATCTCGATGTACCCGCGGATGTGGGAGGCGAGCGGGGTGAGCTACCCCGAGCTGGTGGACCGGCTCATCCAGGCCGCGCTGCGCCGCTCGACGGGGCTGCGCTGACCCATGGGAAGGGCCCCGGGCGGCGAGCCCGGGGCCACGGCCGGGGGTACCTCCCAGCGGTAGCTGGGGGCGAACCGAAGGGGCGCGCCGCCCGCGCCGGAGGCGCTGTTGTCACCGTGAAAGGGAGAGCGCGCGGAGGCCCCGAGGCTGCAGTCGATTTGCGGCTCCGCCGCGCGAGGGGCCGAGGCTGCCATCGATATGCGGCTACCGCCGCGTGGTCGACCGTCGACAGGGGCTGAGGCGCCCCGGAGGCGAACCGAGCCGCAAAAAAAGGGGGGGCGCTCAGACCACGCCGGGGGGCACGGTCTTCTTGACGGCTTTCGCCAGATCGACAAGCGGGTTGACCTCCGGCGCGTACTTGCCGGGCACCGTCACCTCCACGTACGCCTGCCGCAGCACGGTCGTGAAGCGGTAGCCGTCGTCCAGCCGCTCCGGAAGCCACTGCACGCCGTCGATCTCGGCCGACGCGGCGTACGGGTCGTAGCGCTCGGTGCCGACCGTGAGAGCGGCGGGCTTGTCGACCCCGCAGCGCAGCTTCACCGCGGGGTCGCCCCAGGCGGCGGTGAGCTCCGAGGCGGGCTCGGGGACGCGCCGCTCCAGCCCGTTCACGGTCTTGGGCAGTTCCCTGTGCAGCGCCCGGCACAGCGCCGCCGTCCTCGCCGACGGCTTGGGAACCGCGAGGGACAGCGAGCCGTCGGAGCCGCCCAGGAGGGAGCACCCCGCCGCCGACAGCACGAGCAGCGCCACGGCCGCGGACGTGGTGACCCCGCGGCGGAGGCGGCTACGGTGTGCGGAATTCACGGTTTGAGCATACGGGGGGTCACAGATGGACGACCGGACAGGTCAGGGTGCGGGTGATGCCGTCCACTTGCTGGACTTTGGCGACCACCATGCGGCCGAGTTCATCGACGGTCTCGGCCTGAGCCCGCACGATGACGTCGTAGGGGCCGGTGACGTCCTCGGCCTGTATCACTCCGGGGATCTTGGCGATGACGTCGGCCACGGTCGACGCCTTTCCGACCTCGGTTTGGATCAGGATGTACGCCTGTACCACGGAACCTCCAGGGCGGCTACGAGGATCATGTGGGGAGAAGGGACGCCACGGTACCGCGTCGCCGAGCGGCGCGGGGAGACCCGCGCGGCGTGCGCGGCGCGCGACGGGCAGAGAGCGACAAGTGCGAAGGGGCAATGGGATGAAGGGCACCGTGGGCGAGTTGGGGGAGTTCGGGCTCATCAGAGAGCTCACCTCCCGGCTCACCACCACCCCGGCCGTGCGGCTCGGGCCCGGCGATGACGCCGCGGTCGTCGCCGCGCCGGACCGGCGGGTCGTGGCCAGTACGGATCTACTGCTGGAAGGCCGGCATTTCCGCCGCGACTGGTCCACCGCCTATGACGTGGGCCGCAAGGCCGCTGCCCAGAACCTCGCGGACATCGCGGCCATGGGCGCGGTGCCGACCGCGCTCCTGCTGGGTCTGGTGGTGCCCGCCGAACTGCCGGTGACCTGGCCCACCGAGCTGATGGACGGCATCCGCGACGAGTGCCAGGTGGCGGGCGCGGCCGTGGTGGGCGGCGATGTGGTGGGTGGCGAGACCATCACCGTGGCGATCACCGCTCTGGGCGACCTGCGCAACCACGAACCGGTCACCCGATCCGGTGCCCAGCCGGGCGACGTGGTCGCGGTCACCGGCTGGCTCGGCTGGTCGGCCGCCGGACACGCGGTGCTCTCCCGCGGCTTCCGCTCGCCGCGCGCCTTCGTCGAGGCGCACCGGCGCCCTGAGCCGCCCTACCACGCGGGCCCGGCGGCCGCCGGGCTCGGCGCCACCGCCATGACCGACGTCAGCGACGGGCTGGTCGCCGACCTCGGTCACATCGCGGAGGCCAGCAAGGTCCGTATCGACCTGCGGTCCGGGGACATCGACATCCCCTCCCAGATGTCCGACATCGGGCAGGCGGTGGGCGTCGACCCCCTGCAGTGGGTGCTCAACGGGGGCGAGGACCACGCGATCGTGGCCACCTTCCCGCCCGACGCCAAGCTGCCCGCGCGCTGGAAGGTGATCGGCGAGGTGCTCAACCCCTCGGCGCTGCCGCAGGTCACCGTGGACGGCGCGCCCTGGCCGCACGCGGGCTGGGACCACTTCGGGAAGGACAAGAGCGCCGAGTAGATTCGGCGCCATGGCGACTTCCCCCGCACCCCCGCCCGGTACCCGCGCGGCCCCGCCCCGCGTGCTCACCGTCGCCGGATCCGACTCCGGCGGCGGTGCCGGCATCCAGGCCGACCTGAAGACCATGCTGGCCCTCGGCGTGCACGGCATGAGCGTGATCACCGCCGTGACGGCACAGAACTCGCTGGGCGTCAGCGGGGCGTGGGAGCTGCCCGCCGAGGCCGTACGGGCCCAGTTCCGCGATGTCGTCGACGACATCGGGGTGGGGGCGGTCAAGACCGGGATGCTGGCCTCCGCCGAACTGGTCGAGACCGTCGCCGGGCTGCTCGCTGGCCTCCCGGCCCCGGTCGTGGTCGACCCGGTCGGCGTCTCCAAGCACGGTGACGCCCTGCTGGCGGCGGAGGCCCTCGACTCGGTCCGCACCCGGCTGCTGCCGGTCGCGACCGTGGCCACGCCCAACCTGGACGAGGTCGCCCAGCTGACGGGCGTGAAGGTGGCGGCGGAGCGGGACCTGCGGCGGGCCGCCGACGCGATCCTGGCCTTCGGCCCGCGCTGGGCGCTGATCAAGGGCGGTCACCTCGACGGCGACGCGGTGGACCTGCTCACGGACGGCACCGAGGAGCACTGGCTGCGGGCCGCCAGGCACCCCAACCGCCATACGCACGGCACGGGCTGCACGCTGGCCGCCGCCATCGCCTCGTACCTGGCCCTGGGAGCCGAGGTGCCGGGGGCCGTCGCGGCGGCCAAGGAGTACGTCACGGGCGCGATCGCGGCCGGCTTCCCGCTGGGCGGGGGCATCGGCCCGGTCGACCACGGCTGGCGGTGGCGCTGAACTCAGGTGGCGCTGAACCCAAGGGCATGCGAAAAGCCGGTCCACACGAGGTGGACCGGCTCGGCAACCGGAAGGGTCGCACTCGACACGCGAACGGGGTCGCCCCCGGCCGCGCGGGAAGTCAGCGCGAGACCTTGCCGGCCTTGATGCACGAGGTGCAGACGTTGAGCCGCTTCGGGGTCCGACCGACCACAGCGCGCACCGTCTGGATGTTGGGGTTCCAACGACGGCGGGTGCGGCGGTGCGAGTGCGAGATGTTGTTGCCGAAGCCCGGCCCCTTGCCGCAGACGTCGCAGTTGGCAGCCACGGGTTACTCCAAAGACGGGTCAACCCCGCTTGCGCGAGGAGACAGACACTTACGGTGGGCCCGGCGCGACCTGATCGGTGAAACGATCGGCGGTGCCGGGGGAATGGCCCGATTCGCATCGGGCAACCGGAGCAGCATACAACGGCCGATCCGCTACCCCGAAATTACCATGACCCCCCGCACCGATGCCCGGGGTGCCGACTACCCTGCGATGACCGCCCCCGCTCCTGCCCTCCCGAGGAGGACGTACGTGCCGCACACGCTCGACGCCGATGCGGTACGCAGCTGGTGCGCCCTGGCGCTGGACGCGCTCGGCCGGGCCCGCGAGGAGATCGACGCGATCAACGTCTATCCGGTCGCGGACGCGGACACCGGCACCAACCTCTATCTGACCGTCGAGTCCGCCGCCCAGGCCGTCGCCGCCGCCTTCGACGGCCACGCGGCCGCCCCCGGGACCGCCCTCCGCCCCAGCCTGTCCGAGGCGGTGCGCGCCATGGCCCACGGCGCCCTGATCGGCGCGCGCGGCAACTCCGGCACCATCCTGGCGCAGCTGCTGCGCGGGATGGCGGACGTCCTCGCGGAGGGCGAGGGCGCCCCGGACGGCGACGGCGGCTACCGGGACCACCAGGGGGACGAGGGGGACGGCCGGCGGGGCGATGGCGCGGACGGTCTGCGGCGGGCGCTGCGGCGCGCGGTCGAGCTGGCGTACCGGGGCGTGGCCCACCCCGTCGAGGGCACCGTGCTGACCGTGGCGCGGGCCGCGGCCGACGCCGCCGAGCGCGCCGAGGGCGACCCGGCCGCGGTGGCCCGCGCCGCCTACGAGGGCGCCCGCGTCGCCCTGGAGGCCACCCCCGCCCAGCTCGGCGCGCTCGCCCGCGCGGGCGTGGTGGACGCGGGCGGCTACGGGCTGGTGGTGTTCCTCGGCGCGCTCGCCCAGGCCGTGTCCGGCCGGGCCCCGGCCGCCGGCCCGGTCGCCGCCCGGGGAGGCTGCCCGGCCGCCGGGCCGGCGCGGACCGACGGCGCCTTGGCCGACGGCGCCTCCGGCGACGGGCCCGAAGGCGGGCCCGCCTTCGAGGTGATCTATCTGCTGGAGGCGGAGGAGACGGCCGTCGCCCGGCTGCGGGAGCGGCTGGACGCGCTCGGCGACTCCCTGGTGGTCGTCGGCGGCGACGGGCTGTGGAACGTGCATGTCCACGTGGACGACGCGGGCGCGGCCGTCGAGGCGGGCATCGAGGCGGGCCGCCCGTACCGCGTCCGCATCACCCACTTCGGCACGGCCGCCGCCCGCCGCGCCCACGCCGACCAGCCCCACCCGCACCCCCGGGCGGACGACACCGGGCGGCGGACGGACGCCCCCGGCGCCCCCGAGTCCCCCGCCGGCCGGGCGGACCGCGCGCCGCGCGCCGTGGTCGCGGTCGTCCCCGGCGAGGGCCTGGCCGCCCTGTGCGCCGAGGCCGGCGCGACCGTGGTCACCGCGCGCCCCGGGGAGCCGCCGGCCGCCGGGGAGCTGGCCCAGGCCGTACGGCGGGCCCGCGCCCCGGAGGTCGTCCTGCTGCCCAACGACGCCGACCTGCGCCACACGGCCGCGGCCGCAGCCGCCCAGGCCCGCGCCGAGGGCGTACGGGTGGCGGTCATCCCCACCCGCTCCCCGGTCCAGGGCCTGGCCGCGCTCGCCGTGCACGAACCGGGTCGCAGCTTCGACGAGGACGTCGTGGCCATGACCTCCGCCGCCGGCGCCACCCGCTACGCCGAGCTGGCCGTCGCCGAGCGCCAGGCCTGGACCATGGCCGGGGTGTGCCAGGCGGGGGACATGCTGGGGCTCATCGACGGGGACGTCGCGGTGATCGGCGACGGCCTCGCGGGCACCGCGCAGACCGTGCTGGACCGGATGCTCGCCGCGGGCGGCGAGCTGGTCACCCTGGTGCTCGGCGCGGACGTGCCCGGCGATGTCGCCGAGCTGCTGGAGCGCCACGTACGGGAGGGCCACTTCGCGGTCGACACGGTCGTCTACCGCGGCGGCCAGCCGGGCGTGCCGCTGATCATAGGCATCGAATAGCCCAGCGGCGTGGCAACAGCCTCGCTCCACGGCCCCGCTTGTCGGTGCCGTGGTGTGCAATGGACTGCGTGCCCGCGCTGGATGAACCTCTGAAGAAAGTGCTCGGCGGCAACACCGCGAAGGTGATGGCCGACCACCTCGACCTGCACACGGTCGGCGACCTGCTGCACCACTACCCGCGCCGCTACGCCGAGCGCGGCGAGCTGACCCGGCTGGCCGACCTCCCCCTGGACGAGCATGTGACGGTCGTCGCGCAGGTCGCCGACGCCCGCGTGCACAAGTTCGACCGCGGCACCAAACAGCGCCTGGAGGTCACCCTCACCGACGGCAGCGGCCGGCTGCGGCTGGTCTTCTTCGGCCGCGGGGTCTACGGGGCGCAGAAGGAGCTGCTCCCCGGCCGCCGCGGCATGTTCGCGGGCAAGGTCGGCGTCTTCCGCAATGTGCGCCAGCTGGCCCACCCGGCGTACGAGATGCTCGGCAAGGAGGACGGCGCGGCGGCCGTCGAGGCGTGGGCCAACCAGCTGCGGCCGCTGTATCCCGCCTGCGCCCAGCTCGAGTCCTGGAAGATCGAGAAGGCCGTCGGGGCGCTGCTCGACACCCTGGAGGCCACCGGCTGGGAGGGCCTGGTCGATCCGCTGCCCGAGAGCCTGCGCCTGGGCCGCGGGCTGGCCGAGCTCCCCGAGGCGCTGCTGAAGATCCACCGGCCGCGCACCAAGGCGGACATCGCCGCCGCCCGGGACCGCCTGAAGTGGGACGAGGCCTTCGTGCTCCAGGTGGCCCTCGCCCGCCGCCGCCACACCGACGCCCAGCTGCCCGCGGTGCCGCGCGCGCCCGCCGAGGGCGGCCTGCTGGACGCCTTCGACGCCCGGCTGCCGTTCACCCTCACCGACGGCCAGCGCGGCGTCAGCCGTGAGATCTTCGCCGACCTGGCCACCGAGCACCCCATGCACCGGCTGCTGCAGGGCGAGGTCGGCTCGGGCAAGACAATGGTGGCGCTGCGCGCGATGCTGGGCGTCGTGGACAGCGGGGGACAGGCCGCGATGCTCGCGCCCACCGAGGTGCTCGCCCAGCAGCACCACCGCTCGATCACCGAGATGATGGGCGACCTGGCCGAGGGCGGCATGCTGGGCGGCGCCGAGCTGGGCACCAAGGTCGTGCTGCTGACCGGCTCCATGGGCGCCGCGGCCCGCCGCCAGGCGCTGCTCGACCTGGTCACCGGCGAGGCCGGGATCGTGGTCGGGACCCATGCGCTGATCGAGGACAAGGTCCAGTTCCACGACCTGGGCCTGGTCGTGGTCGACGAGCAGCACCGCTTCGGCGTCGAGCAGCGGGACGCCCTGCGCTCCAAGGGCAAGCAGCCCCCGCACCTGCTGGTGATGACGGCCACCCCCATCCCGCGGACCGTCGCCATGACCGTCTTCGGCGACCTGGAGACCTCCGTACTGGACCAGCTGCCGGCCGGGCGCTCCCCGATCGCCTCCCATGTGGTCCCCGCGAAGGACAAGCCGCACTTCCTGGCGCGGGCCTGGGAGCGGGTGCGCGAGGAGGTGGCGGCCGGCCACCAGGCGTACGTGGTGTGCCCGCGGATCGGCGACGAGATGGGCGAGGAGGCGGACGAACCCAAGGGCGCGGCCCGCGCGTCGGCCCCGTCCTCGGGCAGGGCCTCCGCCAAGTCCGCCGCCAAGACCTCCGCCGAGTCCGCCGCCAAGTCCCCCGAGGACGAGGCCGAGAAGCGGCCGCCGCTCGCGGTCCTCGACGTCGCCGAGCAGCTCGCCAGGGGCCCGCTGCGCGACCTGCGCGTGGAGGTGCTGCACGGCCGGATGCAGCCCGAGGCCAAGGACGACGTGATGCGCCGCTTCGCCGCGGGCGAGGTGGACGTGCTGGTCGCCACGACCGTCATCGAGGTCGGCGTCAACGTCCCCAACGCCACCGCGATGGTGATCATGGACGCGGACCGCTTCGGCGTCTCGCAACTGCACCAGCTGCGCGGCCGCGTCGGCCGCGGCTCCGCCCCCGGGCTGTGCCTGCTGGTGACCGAGATGCCGGAGGGGAGCCCGGCCCGGGCCCGGCTCGGCGCGGTCGCGGCCACGCTGGACGGCTTCGAGCTGTCGCGGATCGACCTGGAGCAGCGACGCGAGGGCGATGTGCTGGGACAGGCCCAGTCCGGGGCGCGCTCCTCGCTGCGGGTGCTCGCGGTCATCGACGACGAGGAGGTCATCGCCGCCGCCCGGGAGGAGGCCACGGCCCTCGTCGCCGCCGACCCCGAGCTGACCGGGTATCCGGAGCTGCGCACCGCGCTTGACGCGTTCCTGGACGAGGAGCGCGAGGAGTACCTGGACAAGGGCTGACCGCCCGGCCGGCGCCGGGAGCCGCGACCGGGAGCCGGACCCGGCAGCCGTGACCAGTGCCCGGGACGCCATATCGTGGAGGGGCGGCGGCCACCACACGGCCCGCCGCTGCCCTCCCACCGCGAAGGACTGCGTCACCGATGACCCGCGTGATCGCCGGAGCCGCCGGCGGCCGCCGCCTGGCAGTGCCGCCGGGAAACGGCACCCGACCGACCTCGGACCGGGCGCGCGAAGGCCTCTTCTCCACCTGGGAGTCGCTGCTCGGCTCGCTGCGCGGCGCCCGGGTGCTCGACCTGTACGGCGGCTCCGGCGCGGTCGGCCTGGAGGCGCTCTCGCGCGGCGCCGAGCATGTGCTGCTGGTGGAGTCCGACCCGCGCGCCGCCCGCACGATCCGCGCGAACATCCGGGCGCTCGGCCTGCCTGGCGCCGAGCTGCGCACCGGCCGGGCCGAGCAGGCGATCGCCGGCCCGGCCCCCGGGACGGGCCCGTACGACGTGGTGTTCCTCGACCCGCCGTACGCCGTCACCGACGAGGAACTCCGCGAGATACTCCTCACACTCGCCGGTAACGGGTGGCTCGCGCCCGACGCGCTGGCCACGGTGGAGCGGAGCACACGAGGCGGGGAATTCGGGTGGCCTGCCGGTTTCGAGGGCTTGCGGGCCCGTCGGTACGGCGAGGGCACGCTTTGGTACGGTCGCGCCGCCTCGACGTGCGACAACGCGTCATGACCGGACCCGAGAGCGAGGAACCACCAGTGCGCCGCGCAGTCTGTCCGGGGTCCTTCGACCCCGTCACCAATGGGCACCTCGACATCATCGCCCGAGCGTCCAAGCTGTACGACGTCGTCCACGTCGCCGTGATGATCAACAAGTCCAAGCAGGGCCTGTTCACGGTCGACGAGCGGATGGACCTGCTCCGCCAGGTCACCGCCGAGTACGGGAACGTCCAGGTGGAGTCCTTCCACGGCCTTCTCGTCGACTTCTGCAAGGAGCGTGAGATCCCCGCCATCGTCAAGGGCCTGCGGGCGGTCAGCGACTTCGACTACGAGCTTCAGATGGCCCAGATGAACAACGGTCTGTCGGGGGTGGAGACGCTGTTCGTGCCCACCAACCCCACCTACAGCTTCCTCTCCTCCAGCCTGGTCAAGGAGGTCGCGGCCTGGGGCGGCGACGTCTCCCACCTGGTGCCCCCGGTGGTGCTCCAGGCCCTGACCGAGCGGCTGGGCCGGCGCTGATCGGCTGACGGCCGGGCCGGCGGGTGTCGGGCGGGGCCCGCTGGCCGTACAGTCGTCCCCGGTCGTTCCCGTCCGTTCCCGTTCGTTCCGTCAAGCGCCGGCAAGTTCCGTCCGGCCCCGGCGAGTTCCCTCGGGTCCGGCGGCGAGTTCCGCCAGGCCCCCCGGCAAGTTCCGTCAAGCCCGGCAAGTTCCGTCAAGAGAGAGTGGCGAGCACCAAGGTGGACGTGCAGAAGAAGCTCGACGAGATCGTCGAGACCGTCGGCAACGCCCGGTCCATGCCCATGTCGGCCTCGTGCGTGATCAACCGCGCCGAGCTGCTCGCCATGCTCGAAGAGGTGCGCGCCGCTCTTCCGGACTCCCTGGCCCAGGCCCAGGAGTTGATCGGCGGCCGGGACCGGATGGTCGAGGAGGCCCACCAGGAGGCGCAGCGGATCATCGAGTCCGCGCACGCCCAGCGCGGCTCGCTGGTCTCGGACACCGAGGTGGCCAGGAAGTCCCAGGAGGAGGCCGACCGGATCCTGGAGGAGGCCCGCCGGGAGGCCGAGGAGATCCGCGCCGAGGCCGACGACTACGTCGACAGCAAGCTCGCCAACTTCGAGGTCGTGCTGACCAAGACCATCGGCTCGGTCGACCGGGGCCGCGAGAAGCTGCTGGGCCACGCCGCCCCGGGCGGGGAGCAGGACGGGGCCCAGAGCCTGGAGGACGGGCCGGAGCGCAGTGCCGACCCCCAGACGCTGCGGCAGCGCGCCGACGAGTACGTGGACGCCAAGCTCGGCGCGGTCTCGGCGGTGCTCAGCAAGACGCTGGAGGCGGTCGGCAGGGGCCGGCAGAAGCTGCTCGGGGCGCGGGCGATCGACGAGCTGGGCGCGCACCTGGCCGCCCAGGATGCCTCCGCCCCGCTCGGCCACCGCACCAGCGACGACGACTACCTCGCGGACCTGGCCCAGTCCCAGACGCAGGTGCCCGTGGCGCGCCCCGAGGCGGCGCCAGACGCCTCGTACTACGCGGCCACGGCCGGATACCAGCAGCAGGAGGCGTACGGCTACCAGCAGCAGGGCTATGCGCAGCAGCAGGACCCGTACGCGGCCCAGGGCGGCTATCAGCAGCAGGACGCGTACGGCTGGCAGCAGCAGCCCCAGTACGACCCGAGCGGCTACGCCCCCGAGCCGCAGCACCACGAGCCGCAGCAGCACCACGAGCCCCAGCACCAGCACCAGCAGCACCACGAGCCGCATCAGCAGCAGCACCAGCAGCCGGCCGCGGCCCTCGACGAGACCAGCCTGTTCGACACCAGCATGATCGACCTCGATCAGCTGCGTCAGTACGAGCAGGGCCGCTGACCCCCGCCCGCCCCGGAGATCCCCGCCCCGGAGATCCCTCGCTCCGGAGGCGGATTGGGTCTACGGCGGCCGGTCCAGTATCCTGGCTGTTCGGTCGCGCTACGTCCGCGATCTCGGCTGCCCGCTTCGTACCAGCATCGGGTGGCCCGCCACAGCCGTAGAAAGCAGGAAGCCCTGAACGCCCGCCTCGACCACCGCGCCCCTCTCGTGTTCGACACACGCGAGCTGGGCCGTCGTCCCGGTGCGCTCAAAAGGCTCTCCCGCTCGGTCCCGGCCCCCAAGGATCTCGGCATCGAGGTCATCGGGGTGCGGGAGGGCGCGACCGTCGAGCTCGACCTCCGCCTGGAGTCGGTCATGGAGGGGGTGCTTGTCACAGGCACCGCCCGTGCGCCGCTGACAGGGGAGTGCGTAAGGTGTCTGGAGCCGCTGGAGCGGGAGCTCGAAGCGGACTTCCAGGAGATGTACTCCTACCCCGACGCCGATGACCGGAGCCGCTTCGCGGACACCGGCGACGACGCCGAGGAGGAGGACACGCTCTTTCTCGAGGGCGACCTGTTCGACCTCGAACCCGTGCTGCGCGACGCGGTGGTGCTGGCACTGCCGCTGCAGCCGGTGTGCCGGGAGGACTGCCCCGGGCTGTGCGCCGAGTGTGGCGCGCGGCTCGAGGAGGACCCCGACCACCATCACGACGCCGTCGACATCCGTTGGGCGGCACTGCAGGGACTCGCCGAGTCCGTTTCGGACGGCGAGAAGGACAACGCACCCCGCGAGCGCGGGGATGACTCACAGGAGAAGTAGCCGTGGCTGTTCCGAAGCGGAAGATGTCGCGCAGCAACACGCGCCACCGCCGGTCGCAGTGGAAGGCTGCGGTCCCCACCCTGGTGGCGTGCGAGCGCTGCCACGAGCCGAAGCTGCAGCACATCGCGTGCCCGAGCTGCGGCACCTACAACCGCCGCCAGGTCCTCGAGGTCTGATCGGCGGGTGACAGGCTCTATGTCGGACGCCCACACGACTCCCCGCAAGCGCGCGGGAGAACCGGCCAAGGCGGACACGGCCTCGTCCCACACGATTCTGGAAGGGCGGCTCGGGTACCAGCTCGAGTCCGCCCTTCTGGTGCGTGCGCTCACCCACCGCTCCTTCGCGTACGAGAACGGCGGGCTGCCCACCAACGAGCGCCTGGAGTTCCTCGGGGACTCCGTGCTCGGCCTGGTGGTTACCGACACGCTGTACCGCATCCACCCCGACCTGCCGGAAGGCCAGCTGGCCAAGCTGCGGGCGGCCGTGGTCAACTCGCGCGCGCTGGCGGAGGTGGGCCGTGGCCTCGACCTCGGCGCCTTCATCCGGCTCGGCCGGGGTGAGGAGGGCACCGGGGGCCGGGACAAGGCATCCATCCTCGCGGACACCCTCGAGGCGGTGATCGGCGCCGTCTACCTCGACAAGGGGCTCGACGCCGCCGCCGAGCTGGTGCACCGGCTCTTCGACCCGCTGATCGAGAAGTCCTCCAACCTGGGCGCGGGCCTGGACTGGAAGACCAGCCTCCAGGAGCTGACCGCCACCGAGGGGCTCGGAGTCCCCGAGTACCTGGTCTCCGAGACCGGACCCGATCACGAGAAGACCTTCACGGCTGCCGCCCGCGTCGGTGGTGTCGCGTACGGCACCGGCACCGGCCGCAGCAAGAAGGAAGCCGAGCAGCAGGCGGCCGAGGCCGCCTGGCGCGCGATCCGCGCCGCGGCGGACGAGGCGAAGGCCAAGGCCGAGGCGGCCGCGGCCGAGGGCACCGGCGTGGCCTCGGACGGCGAGGCCGCCGACCCGGCCGGCGCGGCACACTGAACCAACCCTCCTCGCCCTCCCCGTGACCGAGCGCGGCCCCGGCCGCGACGGCCGCGGGGAGGGCGAGGTCTTCGTCGTACAGGGAGGCCCCCGTTGCCCGAGCTGCCCGAGGTCGAGGTGGTCCGCCGCGGTCTGGAGCGCTGGATCAGCGGCCGGACGATCGCCGAGGTGCAGGTGCTGCACCCGCGTGCGGTGCGCCGCCACCTCGGCGGCGGCGAGGACTTCGCCGCCCGCCTGGGCGGCCGCCGCCCCGGGGTGGCCCGCCGCCGCGGCAAGTACCTGTGGCTGCCGCTGGAGGACGGCGAGGAGTCGGTGCTGGCGCACCTTGGGATGAGCGGCCAGCTGCTGGTCCAGCCGCACGACGCCCCGGACGAGAAGCACCTGCGCATCCGGGTGCGCTTCGCCGACTCCGTCGGCACCGAGCTGCGCTTCGTCGACCAGCGCACCTTCGGCGGCCTCTCGCTGCACGAGGCCGTCCCCGGCGCGGCCGACGGGCTGCCGGCCGCCATCGCGCACATCGCCCGCGACCCGCTGGACCCGGCCTTCGACGAGGCCGCCTTCCACGCCGCGCTGCGCCGCCGCCGCACCACCCTCAAGCGGGCGCTGCTCGACCAGTCGCTGATCAGCGGGGTCGGGAACATCTACGCCGACGAGGCGCTGTGGCGCGCCCGGCTGCACTACGACCGGCCGACGGCCACCCTCACCCCCTCGCGCAGCGCCGAACTCCTCGACCATGTGCGCGAGGTCATGAGCGCCGCCCTGGCGGTCGGCGGCACCAGCTTCGACTCCCTGTACGTGAACGTGAACGGCGAGTCGGGCTACTTCGAGCGCTCCCTGGACGCGTACGGCCGGGAGAACGAGCCCTGCCGCCGCTGCGCCACGCCGCTGCGGCGCCGCCCGTGGATGAACCGCTCCAGCTACTTCTGCCCGCGCTGTCAGCGCCCGCCGCGCCCGGTGGTGGCCGCGCCCCGCGCCGTGGCGTCGCGCTCCTCGTCGTAGCGCGCCCGGGCGGTCAGCACCTCCGGCATGCGGTCCTCGACGAGGTCGATCAGGGCCAGCAGCCGCTCGGCGACGGCCTGGCCCAGCGGGGTCAGCTCGTAGTCCACGCGCGGGGGGTTGACCGGCTGTGCCTCGCGGTGCACCAGGCCGTCGCGCTCCAGCGCGTGCAGCGTCTGGGACAGCATCTTCTCGCTGACACCGTCGACCCGGCGGCGCAGCTCGTTGAAGCGGAGGCTGCCCTCCTTGAGGGCCCCCAGGGTCAGTCCGCCCCATTTGCCGGTGATGTGCTCCAGCGTGTCCCGTGAGGGGCAGGCGCGGGCGAACACGTCGAAGGCCAGGTCGTCCGCTGCCGTTCCGGCGCTCGTCGGCGCGACGCAGTCACTCTCCATGACATGAGCATACCCCCATGCAGCGCTAACTCTCGGGTTGCGCTTTCTGGAAGTTAGTGCTTCGCTGAGGGAGTCATTTCGCCGTGTACGACGCCTCAGGAGCGCCCACCGTGACCACCCCCGTCATCGCCATCGCCTACCACTCCGGCTTCGGCCACACCTCCGTCCTCGCCGAGGCCGTCCGCGACGGCGCGGACGCCGAGGGCGCCACCGTCCACCTGATCAAGGTCGATGAGATCACCGACGAGCAGTGGGCCCTGCTCGACGCCTCGGACGCGATCGTCTTCGGCTCGCCCACCTACATGGGCACCGCGTCCGGCGCCTTCCACGCCTTCGCCGAGGAGTCCTCCAAGCGCTGGTTCACCCAGGCGTGGAAGGACAAGCTCGCGGCCGGCTTCACCAACTCGGGGTCCAAGAGCGGCGACAAGCTGCACACGCTCCAGTTCTTCACGGTGCTCGCGGCCCAGCACGGCATGAGCTGGGTGAGCCTGGGGCTGCACCCGGGCTGGAACAGCTCCGAGGCCTCCGAGAACGACCTCAACCGCCTCGGCTTCTTCCTCGGTGCCGCCGCCCAGTCGAACAACGACCAGGGCCCGGAGGGCGTGCACAAGGCCGACATCGCCACCGCCGAGCACCTCGGCCGCCGGGTCGCGGAGAGCGCCAAGGTGGCCGTGGCGGGCCGCGCCGCCCTCGCCGCCTGACGGCAGGGGTGCGGCGGGGCGGCGGCGGGGCGCGGCTGACGGCCAGGGGCGGCGGGCCCGGGCTCAGGACCCTGGCCCGCGGTTCAGGGGCCTGACCCGGGGCTCAGGGCCGGCTCAGTAGCCGAAGTCCTGGGTCCACCAGGGGCCGCCCTCGCCGAAGTGCGCGCCGACGCCCAGGGTCTTGTATCCGCAGTTGAGGATGTTGGCGCGGTGGCCGGGGCTGTCCATCCAGGAGTCCATCACGGCCCGCGCGTCCTCCTGGCCGCGCGCGATGTTCTCTCCGCCCAGGTTCAGGATGCCGGCCTGCTCCGCACGCTCCCAGGGGGTGTCGCCGTCCGGGTCGAGGTGGTCGAAGAAGCCCCGCAGGGCCATGTCGTCGCTGAAGTCCTGGGCCAGCTGTCCCAGTTTCGGGTCGGCGGTCACGGGCTCGCAGCCGGCCTTGGACCGCTCCTGGTTGACCAGCGCCAGGACCTGCCGCTCGGCGGCGCTCTCGGAGTTCCCCGGGGTGGTCGTGGGGTCCGTGCTCCGGCCCGGCGGCGTGGTGGGCCGGTGGGCGGAGGAGGAGCCTCCGTTCCCGTCGCCCCGGCCGTCGCCCTTCCCGTTCCCGCTGCCGCCTTCGTTCCCGTTCCCGTGGCCGGATCCGGAGGAGCCCGGTTGCTTCGGGGGAGTGGTGGAGGGGGTGGCGGAGGACTCGCCCGGGGTCTTCGAGGGGGTGGTGGACGGCGCGTGCGGACGGTCATCGCCCCGGTCGGCGGGGGGCGTGCCGCGGTCCACCGGTGACGCCGAGGGGGTGCCCTGTGTCTCCAGGGCCGAGCCCGACGGGGCGTCGGCGCGCACCCCTCCGGCCGGGTCGTTGCTTCCGCTAAGGGTCGGGCCTCCCGGCAGCAGCCCGGTGGCCATGGCCACCGCGCCCACCGCGACGGCGGCGGACACGCTCAGCAGCCCGGTCCGCACCGGAGCCAGAGGGCTTCGGCGGGCTCCCCGGTGGCGTCCGGCGCCGGGGGCGGGGGGTGTCGGCGCGGATCCGGGGGCGGATCGTCGATGGCGGCCCATCTCCTGCCTTCCTTGCAAGATCGGGGTCACGTGCGTCACTCGTACGGGTGAGTAGTGCGTTGAGCCGGGACTGTACGCCATGACGGGGCGGCCGAGGTGTCCGGCGGGCAAATTGCTCGGCTAGCGTGCCACCCATGAACGAGAGAGTGCGCCTCACCGCGTGGGTCCGCGGTCGAGTCCAAGGTGTCGGTTTTCGCTGGTTCACCAGGGCAAACGCGCTGCGCATCGGAGGGCTGGCCGGGTTCGCCTCCAACCTGTCCGACGGCCGGGTCCAGGTCGTCGCCGAAGGCGAACGTACGAACTGCGAACAACTGCTCGACTGGCTGCGGGGCGACGACACGCCCGGCCGCGTCGACGGTGTCACCGAGATCTGGGACACACCCCGGGGCGGTTACGAGACCTTCGAGATCCGCTGAGGCACCCCGCCGCACCCGCCCCGCCGGACCCTCGCCGGGCGCGCCTCTCGCACCGCCCGTGAGCGAAAACAAGCTGATGGTTGCCAATGCGGCCGGTCCGTGGAAGGCTGCGGCGTAAGGGATGATCCCTTCGCCTCGGCGGCCTCATCTGTGCGGGCTCGGCGCCTTTCGCCACTCGGTAAGCCCCCGGCCGCAGGGCCCCGTCGGCCTGTGATCGTGTTGACCGTCAAACCATTTGGTGAGACGCTGGAAGCCCCGCGCACCTTAACTGTTTGCCACTCAGCACGGTAGTAACGGCAGGCATCGCGGGTGCGAAAATCCCTCACGACCCACCACCGCTTCGGTCGGTCACTCAATGTGGAGGACCATCCATCATGGCAAAGGCGCTTCTCGGTTACGTCGGCGGTTCCGACCCCCGAGTCCTCGCCGAGATGCGACGGCTTCAGCAGCGCGTCCAGGACCTCGAATCCGAGATCATCCGGATTCAGGCCGAGAACGACGCTCTGTCCGCCGCCGCGCACCACGGCGACTCGCTGCTCGAAAGCATCGACGTATCCCAGGCGGAGCCTGCGCTCGCCTGACCCGGCCCCCGGGCCGGTCGGGCTGCACCGTCAGCCGCTTGAGAATCTGCAAGGGACGCCCGATGGCGTCCCTTCGTCGTTTCCGCGGCGGCCGGCCGCGCTTCCTTACCGTCTGATGTGCCCCTCCCCCTCACCGGTGAAACCGAGGAAAGCAATCCGGGAAGATCGCCGGGGAGAACCCGGGGAGATCGCCGGGGGAACTACCGGGGAGAACACGGAGGGGACCGCCGCGCGGCGCCACGGCCGAACGAGGGTGCCGGGTGAGACACGGGAGGTAAAGTCCAAAGGCGTGCATCTCAAGAGCCTGACCCTCCGAGGCTTCAAATCCTTCGCCTCCGCCACGACGCTGCGCTTCGAGCCGGGTATCACCTGCGTCGTCGGCCCCAATGGTTCGGGCAAGTCCAATGTGGTGGACGCGCTTTCCTGGGTCATGGGGGAGCAGGGTGCCAAGTCGCTGCGCGGCGGGAAGATGGAGGACGTCATCTTCGCCGGGACCACCGGCCGCCCCCCGCTCGGCCGCGCCGAGGTCTCCCTCACCATCGACAACTCCGACGGCGCGCTGCCCATCGAATACGCCGAAGTGACCATTACGCGGATCATGTTCCGCAACGGCGGCAGCGAATACCAGATCAACGGCGACACCTGCCGGCTCCTGGACATCCAGGAGCTCCTCTCCGACTCCGGCATCGGCCGCGAGATGCACGTCATCGTCGGCCAGGGCCAGCTCGACTCCGTCCTGCACGCCGACCCGACCGGGCGCCGCGCCTTCATCGAGGAGGCCGCGGGGGTGCTCAAGCACCGCAAGCGCAAGGAGAAGGCGCTGCGGAAGCTCGACGCCATGCAGGCCAACCTGGCCCGCGTCCAGGACCTCACCGACGAGCTGCGACGCCAGCTCAAACCGCTCGGCCGGCAGGCCGCCGTCGCCCGGCGGGCCGCGGTCATCCAGGCCGACCTGCGCGACGCCCGGCTGCGGCTGCTCGCCGACGACCTGGTGACCCTGCGCGAGGCGCTGCGTGCCGAGATCGCCGACGAGGCCGCGCTCAAGCAGCGCAAGGAGGCGGCCGAGGCCGAGCTGCGCGCCGCGCAGCAGCGGGAGGCGGCCCTGGAGGAGCAGGTCCGGCAGCTCGCGCCCCGGCTGCGGGACGCCCAGCAGACCTGGTACGAGCTCTCCCAGCTCGCCGAGCGGGTGCGCGGCACGATCAGCCTCGCCGACGCCCGGGTCAAGAGCGCCACCTCCGCGCCCGGTGAGGAGCGGCGCGGACGCGACCCGGAGGACATGGAGCGCGAGGCGGCCCGGATCCGCGAACAGGAGGCGGAGCTGGAGGCCGCGCTGGAGGCGGCGAGCCGGGCGCTGGACGACACCGTCGCGCACCGTGCCGAACTGGAGCGCGAGCTGGCGATGGAGGAGCGCCGGCTGAAGGACGCCGCCCGCGCCATCGCCGACCGCCGCGAGGGGCTGGCCCGGTTGCAGGGGCAGGTGAACGCCGCCCGGGGCCGGGCGGGTTCGGCGCGGGCCGAGATCGACCGGCTGGCCTCCGCCCGCGACGAGGCCCGGCAGCGGGCGGCCGCCGCCCAGGAGGAGTACGAAGCGCTGCGCGCCGAGGTCGACGGACTGGACGCGGGCGACGCGGAATTGGCCGACCGCCACGAGGCCGCCAAGCGGGAGCTGGCCGAGGCGGAGACCGCCCACCGGGCGGCCCGCGAGGCCCTGACCGCCGCCGAGCGCGAGCGCGCCGCGACCGCCGCCCGCCATGACGCGCTGGCCCTCGGCCTGCGCCGGAAGGACGGCACGGGCGCCCTCCTGGGCGCCGCCGACCGCCTGACCGGCCTCCTCGGCCCGGCCGCCGAAATCCTGACGGTCACCCCCGGCTTCGAGGTCCCCGTGGCCGCGGCCCTGGGCGCCGCGGCCGACGCGATCGCCGTCGCGGACCCCCGGACCGCGGCCGACGCCATCCGCCTCCTCCGCAAACAGGACGCGGGCCGCGCGGCCCTCCTGCTCGGCGCCCCGGCGGCGGCCGGCGGCCCGGGCGCGGACGGGGCCGGGGCCGGGGCCGGGGCGGCCGGGCCGGACGGTGGTGTCCCGGCGCCGCGCGCGGCGGACCTGGTGAGCGGGCCCCCGGGGCTGGTGTCGGCCGTGCGGTGGCTGCTGCGGGACGTGGTGGTGGTCACCACGCTGGAGGACGCCGAGGAACTGGTCGGGCAGAGGCCGGAGTTGACGGCCGTGACCGCCGAGGGGGATCTGCTGGGGGCGCACTTCGCTCAGGGCGGCTCCGCCGGGGCGCCCAGCCTGCTGGAGGTGCAGGCCTCGGTCGACGAGGCGGCGGCGGAGCTGGAGGAGCTCGCCGTGCGGTGCGAGGAGCTGACCGGCGCGCAGCGGGCGGCGGCGGAGCGGCGGACGGAGTGCGCGGCGCGGGTCGAGGAGCTGGCGGCCCGGCGCAGCGCGGCCGACCGGGAGAAGTCGCAGGTCGCCCAGTCGCTGGGGCGGCTGGGCGGTCAGGCGCGGGCCGCGGCGGGCGAGGCCGAGCGGATGGCCGCGGCCGTGGCCAAGGCGGAGGAGGCGCTGGCCAGGGCCACCGAGGAGGCCGAGGAGCTGGCCGAGCGGCTGGCGGTGGCGGAGGAGCAGCCCGGTGAGGAGGAGCCGGACACCTCCGTACGGGACCGGCTGGCGGCGGACGGGGCGAACGCCCGGCAGACGGAGATGGAGGCGCGGCTCCAGGTCCGTACGCACGAGGAGCGGGTCAAGGGGCTCGCGGGACGGGCGGACGCGCTCGACCGGGGCGCGCGCGCCGAGCGCGAGGCGCGGGCGCGCGCCGAGCAGCGGCGGGCGCGGCTGCGCCACGAGGCGGCGGTGGCCTCGGCGGTGGCCTCGGGCGCCCGGCAGCTGCTGGCGCATGTGGAGGTCTCGCTGGTGCGGGCCGAGGAGGAGCGGGACGCCGCCGAGCGGGCGAAGGCGGAGCGGGAGCGCGAGCTGGTCGCCGAGCGCAACCACGGGCGTGAGCTCAAGAGCGAGTTGGACAAGCTGACCGACTCGGTGCACCGGGGCGAGGTGCTGGGCGCCGAGAAGCGGCTGCGGATCGAGCAGCTGGAGACCAAGGCGCTGGAGGAGCTGGGCGTCGAGCCGGCCGGGCTGATCGCCGAGTACGGACCGGACCAGCCGGTGCCGCCGTCCCCGCCGGCCGAGGGCGAGGTGCTGCCAGAAGACCCGGACCACCCGCGCAACCAGCCGGTGCGCTACGTCAGGGCGCAGCAGGAGAAGCGGCTGAAGGCCGCCGAGCGGGCGTACCAGCAGCTGGGGAAGGTCAACCCGCTGGCGCTCGAGGAGTTCGCGGCGCTGGAGGAGCGGCACAAGTTCCTGAGCGAGCAGCTCGAGGACCTGAAGAAGACGCGGGCCGATCTGCTGCAGGTGGTCAAGGAGGTGGACGAGCGCGTCGAGCAGGTGTTCACGGAGGCCTACCGGGACACGGCGCGCGAGTTCGAGGGCGTCTTCTCCCGGCTGTTCCCGGGCGGCGAGGGCCGGCTGGTGCTCACCGACCCGGAGAACATGCTGACCACGGGCGTGGACGTGGAGGCCAGGCCGCCGGGGAAGAAGGTCAAGCGGCTGTCGCTGCTCTCCGGAGGGGAGCGGTCGCTGACCGCCGTGGCGCTGCTGGTGTCGATCTTCAAGGCGCGGCCGAGCCCGTTCTACGTCATGGACGAGGTCGAGGCGGCGCTGGACGACACCAATCTGCAGCGGCTGATCCGGATCATGGAGGAGCTGCAGGAGAGCTCCCAGCTGATCGTGATCACGCACCAGAAGCGGACGATGGAGGTCGCCGACGCGCTGTACGGGGTGTCGATGCAGGGCGACGGGGTGTCGAAGGTCATCAGTCAGCGGCTGCGGTAAGCGCTTCAATACTTGAAGTCATTCGATCAAGCACGGCCAGGCGGCCTGTGGCGACTGGTTGGTCACACCCTATTGACTTCGAAACTTGAAGGAATAGTCTCGGCAACGTCGTTTTTACCTTCAAGTGGTGGCCGACCCCCCCCCTCGGCTGCGCCTCCGCTGGAAGGCCACCCCCCACCCCGGCAGCGTTGCCGGGCGGGCCACAGGAGTTCACGTTGACCACCACCGTGCAGGTGCGGGGATCCGAGGGCCGCGGCGCCCAGCCGGAACACCTCGGCCGTGTCATCTTCATCACCGCCGCCGCCGCGATGGGCGGCTTCCTCTTCGGCTACGACAGCTCGGTGATCAACGGGGCGGTCGAGGCCATCCGCGGCCGGTACGACATCGGCTCCGCCGCCCTCGCCCAGGTCGTGGCCATCGCCCTGATCGGCTCGGCCATCGGCGCGGCCATCGCGGGCCGCCTGGCCGACCGCATCGGCCGGATCCGCGTCATGCAGATCGCCGCCGTGCTGTTCACCGTCAGCGCGGTCGGCTCCGCCCTGCCCTTCGCCCTGTGGGACCTGGCCGTATGGCGGGTGCTCGGCGGCATCGGCATCGGCATGGCCTCCGTGATCGGCCCGGCCTACATAGCCGAGGTCGCCCCGCCCGCGTACCGCGGCCGCCTGGCCTCCTTCCAGCAGGCCGCGATCGTCATCGGCATCGCCCTGTCCCAGCTCGTCAACTGGGGCATCCTCAACGCCGCCGACGGCGACCAGCGCGGCCACATCGCCGGCATCGAGGCCTGGCAGTGGATGCTCGGCGTGATGGTCGTCCCGGCCGTGCTCTACGGCCTGCTGTCCTTCGCCATCCCCGAGTCTCCCCGCTTCCTGATCTCCGTCGGCAAGATCGACCGCGCCAAGCAGGTCCTGGCCGAGGTCGAGGGCCACGGCGTCCACCTCGACACGCGCGTCGCCGAGATCGAGCAGGCCATGCGCAGCGAGCACAAGTCCACCTTCAAGGACCTGCTCGGCGGCCGGTTCGGCCTGCTGCCGGTGGTCTGGATCGGCATCGGCCTCTCGGTCTTCCAGCAGCTGGTCGGCATCAACGTCGCCTTCTACTACTCCTCGACGCTGTGGCAGTCCGTCGGCGTCGACCCGAGCGGCTCGTTCTTCTACTCCTTCACCACGTCGATCATCAACATCCTCGGCACCGTCATCGCGATGATCTTCGTCGACAGGATCGGCCGCAAGCCGCTGGCGCTGATCGGCTCGGCCGGCATGGCCGTCTCCCTCGCCCTGGTGGCCTGGGCCTTCTCGGCGCACCTGGTCGACGGCAAGCTCCCGCACACCCAGGGCGTCCTGGCCCTGGTCGCGGCCCACGCCTTCGTCCTCTTCTTCGCCCTCTCCTGGGGTGTGGTGGTCTGGGTGCTGCTCGGCGAGATGTTCCCGAACAAGATCCGCGCCGCCGCGCTGGGCGTCGCCGCCTCCGCGCAGTGGATCGCCAACTGGGCCATCACCGCGAGCTTCCCGAGCCTGTCCGACTGGAACCTGTCGGCGACGTACGTCATCTACACCGTTTTCGCCGCGCTCTCGATCCCCTTCATCCTCAAGTGGGTGCCGGAGACCAAGGGCAAGGCGTTGGAGGAGATGGGCTGACCGTTCCTACGGACTGAGGGGAGTGAGTCCTGATGCCAGGGCTCATGCTCAGCCGAACGCTCCGAACGGTGCTGAGCGTTCTGGTTGCCCGCGTTCGCTCCGCGTCCGGCGCGCACGGATCGTGTCCGTAGTCCGGGTACGTGAGGGCGGGGTCCCTCACGCCCAGGGATGGCCGGTCTGGCCTGGGCGGTCCGATGCCCCGCACGATCGCTCTGGTCGTGCGGGGGCGGTGCCGTCCGTCGCCGGATCGGCCATCCCTGGGCGCGCCGTCCGATCGCCACGGCGGCCGCGTCGTGGCGAGTGGTTTTCCTGGTTCTCGTGGTGAGGGGCTTTTGCCAGTGCTGGGCACCCCACTTCGAGGTGTACGCGGGGTCGACCGCGATGATCGCGATGCCGGTGGCGTCGGCCATCGCCGACAGCCGGGCGCGGAGCCTGCCGGTGGGCATTCCGGAGATAAGCTGTCGGAACCGCTTGCGGCGGCCGTGTTTCTCGCGGGTCTTCTCCGCCGCGAAGTCCAGGTCTTCGATGGCGATCGCGGCCACGCCACAAGACTGCGCCCAGTGCAGCAGCCGGGTCAGGGTATGCCGAACCTGGGCGTCGCGGTGGCCTGCGGTGCCGGACAGGTCGTAGAAGAACCGCCGGGGGTTGCCGATCGGGTTGCCGTGTACGTCCAGGCGCCATGCGGCCAGGTGGTCGGCGTTGGCGTCCACTCCGATCAGCCCGTGGGCTAGGGCCGTCTTCAGGGGGATCGTCGCCCGGGGCGGAATCTGCCACGAGGCGGTCACATACCAGCGGTTCCGGCCGGTGTCATAGTGGATGCGGTAGGCGACGGCCCGGTTCGCTTCGACGCGGTCGGCCCACTCGGTGCCCCGGTGGACGAAACGCACGGGCGCGGTGAAGACATACCGGCCATGCGGGGCGTTCGCCAGATCCTTCAGCAAAGCGGGCAGCTTGATACTCAGCCCACCGTCGGGGGTGATACGGATGGTCTCGTTCCCGTACCGCTTCCCGGACTCCCCGTCCGCCTGCAGGAACCAGCGCTCGGCCTCCCACCGCTCACGCCACTGGGCCTCGGTCAGCCCAGTTGCCTCCAGGTGGTGGCGGGCGCGGGCCAGGCGCCTGCCGCCCCGGACCACGTGCACGGTCCCGGCCGCATGGTCGGCCCGTTCCCGCTCCAGCCGGTCCTGGAGCACCTGGAGGCGGCGGGACTTGGCGAACCACTCCTGACGGGAGCGATAGCCGCCTGCAGCCTTCTTCGACCCCTTCGCCCCGACCGGCCGCGCCAGCCGCTGCGCGATCGCAGCAATCCCGGCCTCCAGAGTCTGGATGTGGGCGAGCTGGCAACGGCGGGCCAGCGCCCACTGGTCGTGCGACGCCTTGGTGATGGCTCCGGCCCAGCGCGCCGACGAGACCGGCGTCAGCTCCCGCTTGCGCGCCGCCCACCGATCTGCGCAGTGCTCCAGACCGTCCGCGCAGCGCGCCTTAAGATCCCGCGACGCGAGCGCACCCAGATGCGCACCCACCAGCACAAGAACCTTCTCATCCTGCGCGGCGAGACGCTTGAGCCGGGCACGGATCGCCACTCCGGCCGGGTCGGACACAACGAACGGCTCGGCCACCTCACGCAGCCCGCTCATCCCACACACCCCCGCCCGGCTCCGTCCCGACGTCCCCTCCCCAGACCCAACGAAGCCCGACCGAAGAGGTCACGCATTCGACATCAACATTTCCATTCGCCTCACGAAGCGTTCCAGCATCCACACGCGTCACACCAAAGACCGCTTGCATTCACTCCCACTCACCAGAGCACGCCTGAGCACACTTCAGCAGAAGCAGTTCCGCACCCTTCCGCCGCCCACTCCTCACCCTTCAGGGGTTCTGCCCCGCCTCACCCCCCGAGGCGGGGCAGAACCCGTTCCGCGAACAGCCCCAGCGAGCGCCAGCCCTCCTCCACGGGCATCCCGCCGCACAGCGGATGCAGCACCAGACTCCCCGCGCCACCCCCCTCTCCCGCCAGCGCCACGCACTCCTCCGGCGTGACCACGCGGTAGACCCCCTCGCGTCGCAGCGCCCCGACGTCCCCGGCCCGGGAGCGCACGGCCGACCGCACGCCCCCGCCCGACTGCCACGAGTCGTACGTCCGCGCCTCGTGCAGCAGATACGGGCCGACCACCGCCCACGCCCGCTCCGGGTCCTCGGCCACATGCAACAGCGAGGTCCGCGCGGGTGGCATCACACACCAGCCGTCCGTCCCGTACTGCAGGCGCCGCGCGTGGTAGTACGCCTCCAGCTCCGGCAGATGCGCGCTGGGGAAGAACGGCAGGCCCAGCCGGGCGGCGCGGCGCGCGGCGGCCTTGGAGCTGCCGCCGACCAGCAGCGCCGGATGCGGCCGGGAGTACGGGCGCGGCGTGACCCGCACCATGCGGCCCCGGTAGCCGAAGGGCTCGCCGGTCCAGGCCGCGAGCAGCGTCTCCAGCGCCTCGTCCTGGAGCGGACCCCGCCGCTCCCAGTCCCTGCCGAGCCCCGCGTACTCCTCCGGCCGGTAGCCGATGCCCGCCACCGTGATCAGACGGCCGCCGCTCACCAGGTCGAGCACGGCGATGTCCTCGGCCAGCCGCAGCGGATCGTAGAGCGGCGTGATCAGCGCCGAGACGGTGACCGTGATCCGCCGGGTGGCGCCCAGCACCGCGCCCGCGAAGGTCAGCGGGGACGGCAGCCAGCCATCGGCCACGCCGTGGTGCTCCTCCGTCTGCACGGTGTCGATGCCCCGCTCGTCGGCGAAGGCGGCCATCTCGACGGCCGCCCGGTAGCGCCGGGACAGCGCCTTGGGCGTGGCGTTCGGATCGACGAGATTGAGCCGTACGACCGTGACCGGCATGGCGGACGTCCCCCTTCGCGGTGAGCGGGCCAGGGCACGGTAACTGACCGTACGTCAAATAAACAGGGAGCGGCGCCCGCCCGGCGCCGGGCGCGGGCGGGGCGGATGACTCATGCGCCTGGGACACGGGGCGGCTGACGGTAGGGGCAGGCGGGCCCGCCGCTCGGGCCGGCCACCGCCGATCACGCGGACGGCCCACCAAGGGGCAACCAGAAGCGGAGGGGCACGTGACCACCATGACGCGGGCACCGGTCATCACCGGATCCGACATCGACGACCTCGTCACCCGGGTGCGGCGGGCCGCCGGCGACACCACGGAACTCGAAGCGGCCAAGGCCGCGCTCTTCGGCCCGGCCGACCCCGCCCCCGCCGACGCACGGCTCGTACGGCAGCGGCTGCTGACCGTCGCCCTGCGCCACGGCGGCGACCTGCTGACCAAACTGCTCACCCGGCTCGGACCCCGCGAGATCGCCGTGGTCCGCCGCCACGCCCACCGGCTCGCCCACTTCCTGGAGGGCCTCGAGATCTGGTCGGCCAAGCCGATCATGCTCAGCCTGATGCGGTCCGGCGTGCCCTACATCGAAGCCGAGTCGATCGCCTTCGCCATTCTGCTGCTGGTGTGGTGACCGCCGCACCCCGCGGACGGGAACCGGAACGGGACGCGGGTGCGGGCCGGTCACCGGTTCGGGTGGGCCCGGGCCCGTGCCGCACTTCACCCGCCCCGCCGCGGGTAGTGCTCGGACCGGAGAACAAGGAGGTCTGCAGATGAGCCCATCCCGCACCCGCCGGGCCCACGCCATGACCGCGCTCGTCCTGCTCACCGGCGCCGTCCTGGGGACCGCCCCGGCGGCACCCGCCGCCGCCACGCAGAGCGCGGCCTGGCGGCAGGCCGGCCACTTCCACACCACCGGCGCCTGCCGCAAGGCCGGCCGGGAGGGCGTGGACGCCCACAAGTGGAACGAGTACAAGTGCCGGCCGGGTCACAGCGGCACCTACATCACGCTGTGGGTCAGGGGCCGGGGCAGCGCCCGCACCACCACGCCCGCCCAGGCCGCCGCCCCCGCCCGGCTCGCCCGGCTCTCCGGGACGGGATGAGGCGCGAGGCCCAGCCCAAGGACCGCGCCGTGCAGGCCGCGGGCGGGGTGTCGGCCCTGTTCGTGGTGGTCCTCGCGGGCTGGCTGGCCGGCCTGCTGCGGATCAACGACCCCTGGCCGGCCCTGTCCTGCCCGCAGCCCCGCGGCACCGCCGTGCTGACCCGCGTGGCCGTGGGCTTCCCCGTCGTCGGCGTCGGGGTGCTCCTGCTCGCCGAGCGCTCCGCCCGCCGCTACGGCAGCGTCCTCCTCGTGGCCGGCGCGCTGTGGCTGCTGCCCTCCGCCGCCGCCGACCTGCTGGGCCTGGCCGACCTCGGACCGGCGGGCGCGATGGTCCAACTGCTGATCGCGGCCGCCGGGATCGCCTGCCGCCCGCTGACCGTCCTGCTGCTGCCGCTGTGGCTGTTCCCGCGCGGCTCGCAGCGGCGCCGCCAGTGGTGGGCCATGAGCGCCGGCGCCTCCGCCTACTGGCTGGGCTACGCCGCGCTCTGGCTCATCAGCGAGCCGATGGCCGGCCCCGCGCCCAACCCCCTCTTCGCCACCGCCTGGGGACAGTGGGCCTTCGACCACCTCGAGACCTACGCCGCGGCGGAGCCATGGGTCCTGCGCGCCGTCGCCGCCGTCGTGACGGGCGCGCTGTGCTGCCGCGCCGCCGTCGCCCACGGCGCCGAGCGGCGCAACTGGGCGCTGCTGGCCGCCGCCTACCCGTCCTGCGTCTTCCTGCTGCTCGCGGAGTGGGCCGAGGGCACGCCCACCCTCGTGGCGCGCACCGTCGGCAGCGCCGTGTGGGCCGCCGCCATCTGCCTGGGCGTCGCCCGCACCGGCATATGGCGGCTGGACCGCGTCACCAGCCACCGCCTCGCCCGCGCCTTCGTCCTGACCTCGCTGGCCGCCGTGGTCGTCTGCGCCGCCGTCGCCGTCCAGGCCGGACTGCCCTCCCTGCGCGGCGGCGCGATCACCACCGCCGTCGGCTGCGCGCTGCTCCTCGGCTGGGCCCTGCGGCCCACCGCCCGCTGGCTGACCCTGCGCGTCGAGCGCGCCTTCTACGGCCCCCGCGCCCGCCCCCACGAGGCCGCCGGCGCCCTGGCCGTACGCCTCCAGCAGGCGCCCCACCCCGGCGAGGTGCCCCAGCAGATCTGCCGCAGCGCCGTCGAGGACCTCGGCGTCTCGGGCGCCGCCGTCAGCGTCGACACCCGCGCCGGGCCCCGCCGGCTGGCCGCCGCAGGGGCGCCGCTCACCGGCCCGGTCCAGACGTTCGTACTGCGCCACCACGGCCGTACGGTCGGCCGCCTGGAAGTGGCCCGCGATGGCTCCGGCACCCCCGCCGAGCGGGACAGTGGCCTGCTGTCGCTGCTCGCCGACCAGGCCGCCCCGGCGCTCGCGGCCCTGCGCCTGGCCGAGGAGGCCCAGGCGGCCCGGGAGCGGCTGGTGCTCGCCCGCGAGCAGGAGCGCCGCCGGCTGCGGCGCGAGATCCACGACGGCCTCGGCCCCCAGCTCGCCGCCGTACGGCTGCGCCTGGACATCGCGCAGACCACCTGCCCGCCCGACCACCCCGCCCGCCACCAGCTCCGCGAGGCCGCCGAAACCCTCGCCGAGGCCCTGGTCGAGGTCCGCCGGATCACCTCGGGCCTGGCCCCCGCCGCCCTGGCCGAGCGCGGCCTGGCCAAGGCCGTACGGGACCTGGCGCGGCGGCTGGGCGGCGCCGGACCCCGGGTGACCGTGGCCACCCGGCCCAGCGTGCTGCCGCCGCTGTCGCCCGGTGTGGAGACGGCCGCGTACCGGATCGCGGCCGAGTCGCTGACCAACGCGGTGCGGCACGCCCGGGCCCGGCAGGTGCGGATCCAGCTCACCGCGGGCCCCGACACGCTCCAGGTCACGGTCACCGACGACGGGAGCGGGCTGCGGCGCGGGGCCGTGCCCGGGGTGGGGCTGGCCTCGGTGACCGAGCGCGCGGAGGAGATCGGCGGCACCTGCTCGGTGACGGGATCCGCGACGGGCACGGTGGTGCACGCGGTCCTGCCGCTCACCGCTGACGACCAGGAGGACCGCGCGGACCCCGCGGACCGCGCGGACCTCGCGGACCGGGAGGGCGGCGCGGACCGGGAGGGGCACGGGGAAGAGGTGCTGGACCGGTGACCGCGGCCGCGGGAGGACCGCAGTGGCGCGTCCTGCTGGTGGACGACCACCCGCTCTTCCGCGAGGGCCTGGCGGCCGCCGTCAACCTGGACGACGCCTTCACCGTGGTCGGCCAGGCCGCCTCCGCCGAGGAGGCGGTCGCCGAGGCCGAGCGCACCGAGCCCGACCTGGTGGTGATGGACCTCGGCCTGCCCGGCCGGTCCGGCACGGAGGCCACCCGGCGCATCCTGTGCGCCCGCCCCGAGGCGCGGGTGGTGGTCATGACGATGTCCGAGGACGACGACAGCCTGCTGGCGGCCATGCGCGCCGGCGCCCGCGGCTACCTCCTCAAGGGCGCGGGCCGCGACGAGATCCTGCGCGCCCTGCACACCGTGGCCCGCGGCGGCGCGGTCTTCAGCCCGCGCATGGCCGAGCGGCTCGGCGCCCTGCTCGGCTCCTTCGGCACCGCCTCGGCCAAGGAGGCGTTCCCCACCCTCACCGCCCGGGAGCGCGAGGTCCTGGAGCTGCTCGCGGCCGGGCTCGGCTACCGCCAGATCGCCCAGCGGCTGGTGGTCACGGACAAGACCGTGCGCAACCACGTCGGCTCCATCTTCGCCAAGCTCCAGGTCCGCGACCGCGCCCAGGCGATCGTCCGGGCCCGTGAGGCCGGGCTCGGAGGTGAATGACTGCCCGCGCCGCGTTGGCTGATACTGGGGGCGTTATGGAACAAGTCATCCTTGCCGTAGTCATCGCTGTGATCGCGCTCGCCGCGGTCAGCGGGCTCGTGATCGGCAGCCGTAAGAAGAAGCGGCTGCCCCCGGCCCCGCCGAGCAGCCCGTCCGTCACCGCGCCGCCCGCCGAGCCCCACGTCGGCGAGGAGGCGGAACCGACGCTCGAAGAGCCGCGCAGAACCATCGAGGAAGTGGATCTGCCGGTCACCGAGGCGCCCCCCGCGCCCACCGTGCCCGCGCAGCCGGAGGCACCCGCGATCGAGGTGCCCGAGCCGACCGCCGGCCGGCTGGTGCGGCTGCGCGCCCGGCTGGCCCGCTCCCAGACCACGCTGGGCAAGGGGCTGCTGACCCTGCTGTCCCGTGAGCATCTGGACGAGGAGACCTGGGAGGAGATCGAGGACACCCTGCTGACCGCCGACGTCGGCGTCGCGCCGACGCAGGAGCTGGTGGAGCGGCTGCGCGATCGGGTCAGGGTGCTCGGCACCCGCAGCCCCGAGGAGCTGCGCGGCCTGCTGCGCGCGGAGCTGCTCCAGCTGATCGGCACCGAGGCCGACCGCACCGTCCACACCGAGAGCGGCGTGGGCGTGAACGGCGAGGAGAAGCCGGGCGTCGTCATGGTCGTCGGGGTCAACGGCACCGGCAAGACCACCACCACCGGCAAGCTCGCGCGGGTGCTGGTCGCCGACGGCAAGTCGGTGGTCCTCGGCGCGGCCGACACCTTCCGCGCCGCGGCCGCCGACCAGCTCCAGACCTGGGGCGAGCGGGTCGGCGCCCGCACCGTCCGGGGACCGGAGGGCGGCGACCCGGCGTCGGTGGCCTTCGACGCGGTCAAGGAGGGCATCGCCGAGGGCGCGGACGTCGTGCTCGTCGACACGGCCGGACGGCTGCACACCAAGACCGGTCTCATGGACGAGCTGGGCAAGGTCAAGCGGGTCGTGGAGAAGCACGGCGCGGTGGACGAGGTGCTGCTGGTGCTCGACGCCACCACGGGGCAGAACGGCCTGGTGCAGGCGCGGGTCTTCGCGGAGGTCGTGGACATCACCGGCATCGTGCTCACCAAGCTGGACGGCACCGCCAAGGGCGGCATCGTGGTGGCGGTGCAGCGGGAGCTGGGCGTGCCGGTGAAGCTGGTGGGCCTGGGGGAGGGCGCGGACGACCTCGCGCCGTTCGAGCCGGAGGCCTTCGTCGACGCGCTGATCGGCGACTGACCGCGACGCACCCGCACGCACCGCGGCCGACCGCGACTGCCCCGCCTTTCTGATCCGCCTCGGGCGCCCGGGACCCCCCGGGCGCCCGAGGCGTTTCGGGCGTCTGCGGGCGTCTTCCGGCTACGGCGGGGTCTCAGCCGCGCGCGCGATGGGCGGCGTACGCGAGCGTGCCCAGCAGCAGCCGGGCGTGCGGCGGGTGACCCGCCGTGTCCAGCGTGGGCGGGCGCAGCCAGCGGACCGGGCCGAGGCCGCCGAGGTCGCTGGGCGGGGCGGTGAGGTGGTCGCCGGGCCCCAGACAGCGCAGATCCAGGTCGGCGTCGTCCCAGCCCATGCGGTAGAGCAGCTGCGGCAGCCGCGCGGCGGCGCCCGGGGCGACGAAGAACTGGGCGCGCCCGCGCGGGGTGGCGATCACTGGGCCCAGCGGCAGCCCCATCCGCTCCAGCCGGACCAGGGCGCAGCGGCCCGCCTGCTCGGCGACCTCCAGGACGTCGAACGAGGCGCCCACGGGCAGTAACACCGCGGCGCCCGGGACCTGCTCCCAGGCCGCCGCCGCGTCGTCGAGGGTGGCGCCCGCGGGGACGGCGGTCGCGTGGGGGAGGGGGTGGGCGCCGGGGGCGGCGCAGTCGGCCGCGCCGCATGAACATTCGTTTCTGCTGCCGCCGGAGCCGCGGGCCGCGCGGGCGCCCGGCACCACGTCCCATCCCCACAGGCCGGTGTACTCCGCCACCGTCGTGCACTCGGACGTGCGGCCGCGGCGCCGTGAGCCCGGCCGCATGTCCCGGATGCCGCCGATCGTGAAGCCCATGCCCCCTCCAACGGGTCGCCCTGCCGATGGTTACGAACCGAACCGCGCCGAAACCCGCGTCCGGCTACGGCGTGGAGCCGTGTCATGGCGCTCCGTAGCCATGCGTGGCCCGGGGGATGCGCGTGCGGCGGTGTGGCGTGGCGCGGTGGGTGGTGAGCCGTCACGCATGCGCCCCTGGGCGCACCCCTCCACCTGTTTTCCGGTCGTCCTGTGTCAAGTGAATCGCGTGAATCGCCAGTGGCGTTCATTCGAAGGGGTGGCGAATGGTGGCGTTTTCGCGAACTTCCTCGCCGGAGGCGTGATCGTAAGATTACTTTCAGTGCATGAACCCCCCGTCTCCCGCGATTGATGCGGTGGATCGCGGGGACAACTGACCGTGACAGAGGGCATTCTGGTCGCGGTGCGAGCGGAATCGTGGGATGGGGGCGTTCCAGTGGGCGACAACGGCGGCGGTGCTGACAAGCGTCCCAACGCGCAGTTGGGTTCGTGGTTCGTGCGCAGCGGCTGGTCCAAGGGCGAGCTCGCGCGCCAAGTGAACCGCAGAGCACGCCAGTTGGGCGCCCACCACATCAGCACCGACACCTCCCGGGTGCGCCGCTGGCTCGACGGCGAGCAGCCGCGCGAGCCGATCCCGCAGATCCTCTCCGAGCTGTTCTCCGAGCGCTTCGGCTGTGTGGTCGGCATCGAGGACCTCGGGCTGCGCACGGCCCACCGGTCACCGTCCGTGTCCGGAGTGGACCTGCCCTGGGCCGGTCCGGAGACGGTCACGCTGATCGGCGAGTTCTCGCGCAGCGACCTGATGCTCGCCCGGCGGGGCTTCCTCGGCACCTCCCTGGCGCTCTCGGCGGGCCCGGCGCTCATCGAGCCGATGCAGCGCTGGCTGGTGCCCTCGCCCTCCGGCCGGGCCGGTGGCCGGACCCAGCAGGAGGCGGGCCGCTCCCGGCGGGTCTCCCGGCTCTCCGGGCCGGAGCTGGAGCTGCTGGAGTCCACCATCGTGATGTTCCGCAAGTGGGACGCCCAGTGCGGCGGCGGGCTGCGCCGCAAGGCCGTGGTGGGCCAGCTCCACGAGGTGACGGACCTGCTCCAGGAGTCGCATCCCGAACCGGTCTCCCGGCGGCTGTTCAAGGTCGCGGGCGAGCTGGCCGAGCTCGCCGGATGGATGAGCTACGACATCGGGCTCCAGCCCACCGCGCAGAAGTACTTCGTCCTCGCCCTGCACGCGGCCAAGGAGTCCGGCGACCGGCCCCTGGGCTCGTACATCCTCTCCAGCATGAGCCGCCAGATGATCCATGTCGGGCGGCCCGAGGACGCGCTGGAGCTGATCCACCTCGCCCAGTACGGCAGCCGGGAGAGCGCGACGCCCAGGACCCAGGCGATGCTGTATGCGATGGAGGCCCGGGCGTACGCCAACATGGGCCAGCCCAGCAAGTGCCACCGCGCCGTGAAGATGGCCGAGGACGCCTTCGCCGAGTGCGCCCCGGGCGACGGGGACCCGGACTGGATCCGCTTCTTCTCCGAGGCCGAGCTCAACGCGGAGAACGCGCACTCGTACCGCGACCTCGCCTATGTGGCAGGCCGCAGCCCCACCTACGCCAAGCTGGCCGACCCCGTGATGCACCGCGCCGTCGAGCTCTTCGGCCAGGAGGCGGACCAGGAGGGCGGGCACCAGCGTTCGTATGCGCTCAACCTGATCGGCCTGGCCACCGTCCACCTCCTCCAGAAGGAGCCCGAGCAGTGCGCGGCGGTCGCCGAGAAGGTGCTGCCGCTCGCCCGGCGGGTGCGCTCCGAGCGGGTCGGCAACCGGCTGCGCAAGACCGTGGACACCGCGGTCCGCGACTACGGGACCGTCCCCGAGGTGATCCGGCTCGGCGAGCTGGCCGCCGACCACCTGCGCGACTCCCCGGACACGGGGGAGTCCGTCCGGGCGGTCTGACCCCCGGGTCCCGGCCCCGTTCCGTGGTCGCGCCACGGTAACGGGGCTTTCGGCCGTCCAGTGCCGGTTCATCAGTGCGTAACACTCCCGCGCCCTTCGTCACTGCCGTGAAACATCGAGCGGCATCGACTGAAACGGCGCTGCGTCAACCTCGTGGCGAAAACCGGCCCACCGCCAGTCCTGCCCGCACGGGCCGTCATTTCGAGGAGACGTCCACATTGAATGGCGCAAATACCGCGTTTGTATTGATCAGCGCCGCGCTCGTGATGCTGATGACGCCCGGCCTGGCCTTCTTCTACGGCGGCATGGTCCGCGTGAAGAGCGCCCTGAACATGCTGATGATGTCCTTCATCGCGCTGGGGATCGTCAGCCTCCTGTGGGTGCTGTTCGGCTACTCCCTCACCTTCGGTGACGACATCGGCGGCGGGCTGCTCGGCAACCTCGACCACATCGGCTTCCAGGGCATCCACCCCGACACGCTCTGGGGCGCCAAGCCCGACGCGATCCCGGTCTTCGCCTTCGCCTTCTTCCAGCTGATGTTCGCGGTCATCACCCCCGCCCTGATCAGCGGCGCGGTCGCCGACCGGGTCAAGTTCGGGGCCTGGACGCTGTTCATCACCGTGTGGGTCAGCGTGGTCTACTTCCCGGTCGCCCACTGGGTCTGGCAGGCGGACGGCTGGCTGTTCAAGAAGGAAGTGATCGACTTCGCGGGCGGCACGGCGGTCCACATCAACGCGGGCGCGGCCGGCCTCGCCTGCGCGCTGGTCCTCGGCAAGCGCATCGGCTTCAAGAAGGACCCGATGCGGCCGCACAACCTCCCCCTGGTGATGCTGGGCTCCGGCCTGCTGTGGTTCGGCTGGTTCGGCTTCAACGCCGGCTCCGCGCTCGCCGCCAACGGCACCGCCGCCAACATGGCGTTCAACACCCAGATCGCCACCGGCGTGGCCATGCTCGGCTGGCTGGCCTACGAGCGCGTCCGGCACGGCGCCTTCACCACCCTCGGCGCGGCCTCCGGCGCCGTCGCGGGCCTCGTCGCCATCACCCCCTCCGGCGCGGCCGTCAACGCCTGGGGCGCGATCATCATCGGCCTCGTCGCCGGCGTCGTCTGCTCCTGGGCGGTCAGCCTCAAGTACAAGCTGGGCTTCGACGACTCGCTCGACGTGGTCGGCGTGCACCTGGTCGGCGGCATTCTGGGCACCCTCCTGGTCGGCCTGCTCGCCACCGACGGCGTCGGCGGCCTGAACCAGCTCGGCAAGCAGGCGCTCGGCGCCTTCACGGTCCTGGCCTACTCGTTCGCCGTCTCCTGGATCCTCGCCAAGGCGATCGACGTCACCATCGGCTTCCGGGCCAGTGAGGACGAGGAGGTCGGCGGCCTCGACCAGGCCTACCACGCCGAGACGGCCTACGACTTCAGCGCCGTCGGCAGCTCCCACGTGGCGCGCCGTACGGTGGCCACCATCCAGGACCAGGTCGGCGCGGGCGCGCCGCAGAACAAGAAGGTGGACGCGTGAAGCTCATCACCGCGGTCGTCAAGCCTCACCGGCTGGACGAGATCAAGGAGGCCCTGCAGGCCTTCGGGGTCCACGGCCTGACCGTCACCGAGGCCAGCGGCTACGGCCGCCAGCGCGGCCACACCGAGGTCTACCGGGGCGCCGAGTACACCGTCGACCTGGTGCCCAAGGTCCGCGTCGAGGTGCTGGTCGAGGACGACGACGCCGACGACCTGATCGAGGTCGTGGTCAAGGCGGCCCGCACCGGCAAGATCGGCGACGGCAAGGTCTGGAGCGTCCCCGTCGAGACGGCGGTACGGGTGCGCACCGGCGAGCGCGGCCCGGACGCGCTCTGAGAAACCCCACCACCCGGACGTTCCTCCCTGTGACCGAGGACTGTGACCGAGGAGCCGAGTTGACGGAAAGCGTCGAGGCGAAGACGGAGGCGGCGTCCGGGACGGCGTCCGGGACGGCGGCCGACTCGGTGCCCGGCGGCTACGCGGCGGCCCGGCTGCGACTCCTCCAGGAGGAGTCGCGGTCCGGGCCGCCGCGCCGTACCGCCCTCGCCGAGCTCACCGACCAGTGGCTGGCCGCGCTGCTGACCGGCGGCGCACGGGAGGCGGGCATCGCCGAGCGGGACGGCCACGCGCAGGGCGTCGCCCTCGTCGCGGTCGGCGGCTACGGGCGCGGCGAGCTGTCCCCCCGCAGCGACCTGGACGTGCTGCTGCTCCACGACGGCTCCGCCGACGCCCCGGCCATCGCCGCGCTCGCCGACCACGTCTGGTACCCGGTGTGGGACCTGGGCCTCGCCCTCGACCACTCCGTACGCACCCCCGACCAGGCCCGCAAGACCGCGGGCGAGGACCTGAAGGCACAGCTCGGCCTGCTGGACGCGCGGCACATCGCGGGCGACGCCGCGCTCACCGCCGGGCTGCGCACCGCCGTCCTCGCCGACTGGCGCGCCCAGGCGCCCAGGCGCCTGCCCGAACTGCGGGAGCTGGGCCAGGAGCGCGCCCGGCGCCACGGCGAGCTGCAGTACCTGCTGGAACCGGACCTCAAGGAGGCACGCGGCGGGCTGCGCGACGCGACGGCGCTGCGGGCCGTCGCCGCCTCCTGGCTCGCCGACGCGCCCCGCGAGGGCCTCACCGAGGCGCGCCGTCGGCTGCTGGACGCCCGCGACGCGCTGCACCTGACCACCGGACGGGCCACCGACCGGCTCGCGCTGCAGGAGCAGGACCAGGTCGCGGCCGACCTCGGTCTGCTCGACGCCGACACCCTGCTGCGCCAGGTCTACGAGTCGGCCCGGACGATCTCGTACGCGAGCGATGTGACCTGGCGCGAGGTCGAGCGGGTGCTGCGCGCCCGGTCGGCCCGGCCGCGGTTGCGCGGCCTCCTCGGCGGCCGCGGGCGCGGCGGCTCCCAGGCGGGCGGCGCGGGCGCGGCGGAGCGCAGCCCGCTCGCCGAGGGCGTCGTCGAGCAGGACGGCGAGGTGGTGCTGGCGCGCGCCGCGCGCCCCGAGCGCGACCCCGTGCTTCCGCTGCGGGCCGCGGCCGCCGCGGCCCAGGCCGGGCTGCCGCTGTCCCTGCACGCCGTACGGCGCCTGGCCGCCGCCGCGCGCCCCCTGCCCGTGCCGTGGCCACCCGAGGCCAGGGAGCAGCTGGTGACGCTGCTCGGCGCGGGCGAGTCCACCGTGGGGGTCTGGGAGGCGCTGGAGGCCGAGGGCCTGATCACCCGGCTGCTGCCCGACTGGGAGCGGGTGCGCTGCCGCCCGCAGCGCAACCCCGTGCACCGCTGGACCGTGGACCGCCACCTCGTCGAGACCGCCGTACGGGCCAGCGCGCTCAGCCGCCGCGTGGGCCGCCCCGACCTGCTGCTGATCGCCGCGCTGCTGCACGACATCGGCAAGGGCTGGCCCGGCGACCACTCGGTGGCGGGCGAGACCATCGCCCGGGACGTGGCGACCCGGATCGGCTTCGACCGAGCCGACGTCGCCGTGCTGGCCACGCTGGTCCGCCACCACCTGCTGCTCATCGAGACCGCCACCCGCCGGGACCTGGACGACCCCGCCACCGTGGCCTCGGCCGCCGAGGCCGTCGGCTCCACCACCACCCTGGAGCTGCTGCACGCCCTCACCGAGGCCGACGCGCTCGCCACCGGTCCCGCCGCCTGGAGCGCCTGGCGCGGCTCGCTCGTCGCCGACCTGGTCAAGCGGGTCGCGGGGGTCCTGGCCGGCGAGCCGGCCGCGGACCCGTCCGCGCCGCAGCAGACCACGGCCGAGCAGGAGCGGCTGGCGATCGAGGCCTGGCGCACCGGCGGCCCCGTGCTGGCCCTGCACGCCCGCTCGGAGGCGCTGCCCTCCGGGGAGCCGGCCGAGGCCCGGGCGGGCGCCCCGGCCTCCGGCGCCCTGGCCTCTGGCGCCCCGGCCTCCGGCGCGCCGGACAGGCGGACCGGCGCGCAGCCCGGCACCCGGTCCCACGCTGAGCCCGGCGCGGAGCCCGGCACGGAGTCCATCGGCGTGGAGCTGCTGATCGCCGTCCCCGACCAGCCCGGCGTGCTGCCCGCCGCGGCCGGCGTGCTGGCACTGCACCGGCTGACCGTACGGGCGGCGGACCTGCGCGCCGTCGGGCTGCCGGAGGAGCTGACCGGCCCCGCGGCCCCGGACCCCGCCCGCCCCGCGCCCGGGGCCGGGGCCGGCCCGGGCGTGCTGCTGCTGAGCTGGCGGGTGGCCGCCGAGTACGGCTCGCTGCCGCAGGCCGCGCGGCTGCGCAAGGACCTGCTGCGGGCCCTGGACGGGTCGCTCGACATCGTCGCCCGGCTCGCCGAGCGCGAGGCCGCCTACCGCGGCTACCCCCGCCGCCGCGGCGTCCACGCCCCGCCCCCGCGGGTCACCGTCGCGCCGGGCAGCTCCCGGCTCGCCACGGTGATCGAGGTGCGCGCCCAGGACGCCCCCGGACTGCTGCACCGCATCGGCCGCGCGCTGGAGGACGCGGGGGTGACGGTGCGCAGCGCCCACGTCAGCACGCTCGGCGCCAACGCGGTGGACGCCTTCTACGTCACCGACGCCTCCGGCGCCCCGCTGCGGCCCGTCCGCGCGGCGGAGGTGGCCCGGGAGGTCGAGCGCGCGCTGAGGTGAGCATTGCTGTCGCGTAACCCGCGCTCACCGTGGACGTTGTACTTCCCGCCCTGCCTGACTCGCCCCGCCCGAGCGGGGATGGTCCGGTCGCCGCGAGGCGGTCCGAGAGGGCATCGATGTGCTCCCCGCGGCATACGGGGACTCTCCCTGCTTGCCCCTATCGGGGCAGGCAGGGACGCTTGGGCTCGCGGGCGGATACTCTGGAGGGCGATTGTCTCCGCCCCCGACCCGAGGATTTACGACCGCCGTGTTCGATACCCTTTCCGACCGCTTGGCGAGTACCTTCAAGAACCTCCGGGGCAAGGGCCGCCTCTCCGAGGCGGACATCGACGCCACGGCGCGTGAGATCCGGATCGCCCTGCTTGAAGCGGACGTCGCGCTTCCGGTCGTCCGGTCCTTCATCAAGCAGGTCAAAGAGCGGGCCATGGGGGCGGAGGTCTCCCAGGCGCTGAACCCCGCGCAGCAGGTCATCAAGATCGTCAACGAGGAGCTGATCGGCATCCTCGGCGGCGAGACCCGCCGCCTGCGCTTCGCCAAGCAGCCGCCGACCGTGATCATGCTCGCGGGTCTGCAGGGTGCCGGTAAGACGACGCTCGCCGGAAAGCTCGGCCGCTGGCTCAAGGGACAGGGCCACGCGCCGCTGCTGGTCGCCTGTGACCTGCAGCGCCCCAACGCCGTCAACCAGCTCTCGGTGGTCGCCGAGCGGGCCGGTGTCGCGGTCTTCGCCCCGGAGCCGGGCAACGGCGTGGGCGACCCGGTGAAGGTGGCCCAGGACTCGATCGAGTTCGCCAGGACCAAGCAGCACGACGTCGTGATCGTCGACACCGCCGGCCGCCTGGGCATCGACCAGGAGCTGATGCAGCAGGCCGCGGACATCCGCGACGCGGTCAGCCCGGACGAGGTCCTCTTCGTCGTCGACGCGATGATCGGCCAGGACGCGGTGAACACCGCCGAGGCCTTCCGCGACGGCGTGGGCTTCGACGGCGTGGTGCTCTCCAAGCTCGACGGCGACGCGCGCGGCGGTGCCGCGCTGTCCATCGCGCATGTCACCGGCCGCCAGATCATGTTCGCCTCCAACGGCGAGAAGCTGGACGACTTCGACGCGTTCCACCCGGACCGCATGGCGTCCCGCATCCTCGGCATGGGCGACATGCTCAGCCTGATCGAGAAGGCCGAGCAGACCTTCAGCCAGCAAGAGGCCGAGAAGATGGCGGCCAAGCTGGCGAAGGGCCCCAAGGAGTTCACGCTCGACGACTTCCTGGCCCAGATGGAGCAGGTCCGCAAGATGGGCTCCATCTCCAAGCTGCTCGGCATGCTCCCGGGCATGGGTCAGATCAAGGAGCAGATCAACAACCTCGACGAGCGGGACGTGGACCGCACCGCCGCGATCATCAAGTCGATGACCCCGGCCGAGCGCCAGGACCCGACCATCATCAACGGCTCGCGCCGCGCCCGTATCGCCCGCGGCTCGGGGGTCGAGGTGAGCGCCGTGAAGAACCTGGTGGAGCGGTTCTTCGACGCGCGCAAGATGATGTCGAAGATGGCCCAGGGCGGCATGCCGGGCATGCCGGGGATGCCCGGCATGGGCGGTGGCGCCGCCAAGCGCAAGGGCAAGCAGCAGAAGAAGGCCAAGGGGCGGCAGCGCTCCGGCAACCCGCTCAAGCGGGCGCAGGAGGAGCAGCAGGCGGCTGAGCGCAGGGCGGCGGCCCAGCAAGGAGGCGCGTTCGGGCTGCCCGGAGGCGGTCAGGACGCGGCGGACTTCGAACTGCCGCAGGAGTTCAAGAACTTCCTGCCCCCCAAGTGACGCCAGGGGTGGGGTGCCCGCGGGCACCCCACCCCGAAAACCCCGCAAAGCGGCGGGGAGCAACAGCTTCATCGGGTTACCGCATCGCTGATTGCCCGGATCACCTCCGCGATGGCGGAGAGCAACCCGATGTGACCACCGGGCCCAGGTATCAACGAGCGCGCGTGCGAACGAGTTACGCCCGCGGGCCCCTCACACCCGCGCGATCAGATAGCGCAGTACGTTCTCCATCCACACCGTGCCGTCCGCACGCCGGTACGGATGGAGCGCTTCCGCGATCTCCTTGCGCACCTGGGTCGGGTCCGTGGCCCGCTCCGCCGCGTCGAAGAGCCCGGTCGACAGCAGCCCGCGCACCGCGCTGTCCATGTCGGCGTACCCGAACGGGCAGGCCACCCGGCCCGACCCGTCGGGCCGCAGCCCGGCCCGCTGGGCCAGGTGCTCCAGGTCGTCCCTGCCGCACGGCTGCCAGCGCGCGGGGGAGGGGGCACCTCCCAGCGGTAGCTGGGGGAACATCGGATCGGCCAGCCGCGCGCCCACGCGCAGCACCGTCGAGGTCGCGCACCGCTCCGGCGGGCCCCAGCCGGCCAGTACGACCGGGCTGCCCGGCTCGGCGAGGGCGGCGGCCGCGGCCAGCCGCCCGGACAGGGCGTCGCCGGGACCGGACGGCCCGCCGCCGGAGCCGATAGCGGACAGGGGCTCGAACGCCGTGACGACGGTGAAGCCCGTTCCCGACCCCGTTCCCGTCCCCGATCCCGCCGCTTCGGCCCCCGTCCCCTTCAGGGCGTCCCCCAAGCCGCCGTCGCCCAGACGGACCAGACGCGCGGCCCTCTCCGGCGCGCCCGGATGCGCGCCCGGCCGTGGGCCCGGCCGGGCCAGCAGCCGCTCGCGGGCGAGCTCCAGGCGCTCCTCGTCCGGGTCCACCCCGCAGACCGCGGCGCCGCGCGCCGCCGCCATGAGGAGAGCCAGGCCCGAGCCGCAGCCCAGGCCCAGCAGCCGGGTCCCGGTGCCGACCTCCAGCCGTTCGTACACGGCCTCGTACAGCGGCACCAGCATCCGTTCCTGGATCTCCGCCCAGTCGCGGGCGCGGGAGCGGGGTGCCGCCGCGCTCGGCGAGGAGGGGTGCGGGGGGTGCGGGACGTGCTGCCGTACGAGCGTAGATGTCATCGAAAGCGCCCCAATCCGACGAGAGCATGAGCCAAGAGCCTGTTGCCACCGTTGTGCGCTGCGCGATCCCACCCCGTATGCCAGGGAACTCCGCATCCGTCCGCGCGTCCAGAGCTTTCACGGCCGTGCTTACGTGCCCCCGCTGTGCGCCCCCGCACGCCCCCTCTGTCTTCTCTTGTCTTCTCTGTCTTCCGAGGCCCGGTTGTCGCCCGGCTACCGCTGGGAGGTGCCCGCTGCCGGGGCGGCTCCCCTTGATGGCCTGTCCAGCCGGATTCACGGTTACGCGGGCCGCCGCCGTACGATCGGCGCCATGGCGAAGGCTCCCGTTCTCACCCCCCAGGCGGAGGATTTCCCGCGCTGGTACCAGGATTTGATCAACAAGGCCGAACTGGCCGACAACGGCCCGGTGCGCGGCACCATGGTCATCCGACCGTACGGCTACGGGCTCTGGGAGCGGATGCAGCAGGACATGGATGCCCGGATCAAGGCCGTGGGCGTCCAGAACGCGTACTTCCCCCTCTTCATCCCGCAGTCGTACCTGACCAGGGAGGCGGAGCACGTCGAGGGGTTCGCCCCCGAGCTCGCCGTCGTCACCCACGGCGGCGGGAAGAAGCTCGAGGAGCCGGTGGTGGTGCGGCCCACCTCCGAGACGATCATCAACGAGTACTTCTCGAAGTGGGTGCAGAGCTACCGCGACCTGCCGCTGCTGATCAACCAGTGGGCCAACGTGGTGCGTTGGGAGCTGCGGCCGCGGCTCTTCCTGCGGACCTCCGAGTTCCTGTGGCAGGAGGGGCACACCGCCCACGCCACGTACGAGGACGCCCGCGACTTCGCCGCCCGCATCCACCGGCACGTCTACGCGGACTTCATGGAGAACGTGCTGGCCATGGACGTCGTGCTGGGCCGCAAGACCGCCAAGGAGCGCTTCGCGGGCGCCATCAACACCCTCACCCTGGAGGGGATGATGGGCGACGGCAAGGCGCTGCAACTGGGCACCAGCCATGAGCTGGGCCAGAACTTCGCCCGCGCGTTCAACACCCAGTTCCTCTCCAAGGACGGCACGCAGGAACTCGTCTGGCAGACCTCCTGGGGCAGCACCACCCGCATGATCGGCGCGCTGGTGATGATGCACGGCGACGACAACGGGCTGCGCGTCCCGCCGCGGCTGGCGCCCGTCCAGGCCGTCGTGCTGGCCATCAAGGGCGACGAGGCGGTGCTGGCCAAGGTCCGCGAGATCGGCGACCGGCTGGCGGCGGCCGGGGTGCGGGTCCAGGTGGACGACCGGACCGACACCCCCTTCGGCCGCCGCGCCGTGGACTGGGAGCTCAAGGGCGTTCCGGTGCGGATCGAGGTCGGCCCGCGCGACCTGGAGGGCGGCACCGCGATGGTGGCGCGGCGCATCCCCGGCGGCAAGGAGCCGGTGCGCCTGGACCTGCTGCCCGACCTGCTGCCGAAGGTCCTGGAGGAGGACCAGGCGCTGCTGCTGCGCCAGGCGCGGGAGCGGCGCGAGGCCCGGACCTCGGATGTGCGGACCGTCCAGGAGGCCGCCGAGGCCGCGGCGGCGGGCGGCTGGGCGCGGATCCGGTGGGCGGACCTGGGGCCGGAGGGGGAGGCGGCGCTCGCCGAGCAGGCCGCGACCGTGCGCTGCCTGGTGGCCGAGGACGGGTCGGTGCCGGACGCCGATGACGCGCCCGGTAACGTCGCCTTTGTCGCGCGCGCCTACTGACGCGCCTCCTGAGCCGATCCGGGGTGAAGCCGGGTGATCCGGGGTGAAGCCGGGTGAGCCGGAGTGAACCGGGGGAGTGGCGGGCGGGGTGTTACGTACCGCCTTGGTGCGCGGTGGGTGCCTCGTCCACACATTTGCGCACCCGCCCTCCTCGGGGCGCATCAGCGCTGAACTGACTGGTACGTGCAAATTATTTGCGATGCCCCGGAATCGGAACACCGGGCCCTCCCCGCTCGTTATCACGACGTGAGCACGACACCACCTGTACTCGCCGCGGAACTGGCGCAGGCGTGGGCCGACATTCAACGGCACCACCCCGAGCTGCCGGATCTCGCCGCGCCCGAATCGCTGATCGGAGAGTCGTCGTCCGCGTGTGGCGCCGAGCTCTCCTTCGAACGGCTGCTGCACGAGGCAGTCCATGGCATCGCCGCGGCGCGAGGTGTCCGTGACACCTCGCGCGCCGGCCGCTACCACAACCGACGGTTCCTGGCCATCGCCGAGGAGCTGGGCCTGGACCACTCCGATGAGCCGCATCCCAGCAGCGGCTTCTCCCTGGTCACGCTCAGCCCCGAGGCGAGAAGGCGCTATCGGCCGACCATCGACCGGCTGCAGCGTGCCCTCAAGGCGCACACCGTGGCGACCGCCGCCGACACCGCCCGCACCTTCCGCGGGCCGGCCGCCCGGCACGGTTCGTCGGGCGGTGGGGTCCGGGTGAAGGCGGTGTGCGACTGCGGGCGCAATGTCCGCGTCGTCCCGTCGGTGCTGGCCCAGGCGCCGATCATGTGCGGGGGATGCGGGAAGCCGTTCCGTATCCCGGAGGCGGTGGCCGCGGTCGGCTGACCTGTCACGGTGTGGCACAATGGTCTGCTGTACTCGACAGCCGACCAGGACCCCTCTCTCCTCCGGCTGACGCGTCCATCGGGCACTCGGGTACCGCAACCCCACGCGGCACTTCGCGGTGCTCAATCACGTCAAGACCAGGAGACACCACTCCCGTGGCAGTCAAGATCAAGCTGAAGCGTCTGGGCAAGATCCGTTCGCCTCACTACCGCATCGTCGTCGCCGACTCCCGTACCCGCCGTGACGGCCGGGCCATCGAGGAGATCGGTCTGTACCACCCGGTGCAGAACCCCTCGCGCATCGAGGTCGACTCGGAGCGCGCGCAGTACTGGCTGAGCGTCGGCGCGCAGCCGACCGAGCCGGTGCTCGCCATCCTCAAGGTCACCGGCGACTGGCAGAAGTTCAAGGGCCTGCCCGCCCCGGCCCCGATGCTCGTCGCCGAGCCGAAGGCCGACAAGCGTGCGCTGTTCGAGGCGGCCGCCAAGGACAGCGGTGCCGAGCCGAAGGGTGAGGCCATCACCCCGAAGGCGAAGAAGTCCGACAAGAAGGCGGACGAGGCGGCTGCTGACGCGGCGGCCGAGTCCACCGAGTCGACCGAGGCCTGAGGATGCTCGAGGAGGCCCTCGAGCACCTGGTCAAGGGCATCGTCGACAACCCCGACGACGTGCAGGTCGCCTCGCGCAACCTGCGGCGCGGGCGCGTTCTCGAGGTGCGGGTTCACCCCGACGACCTCGGCAAGGTGATCGGCCGTAACGGCCGGACCGCCCGCGCCCTGCGCACCGTCGTGGGCGCCCTCGGCGGCCGTGGCATCCGCGTCGACCTCGTCGACGTGGACCAGGTTCGCTGAGCAGCGTCAAGAAGAGCACCGGCACGGGCCGGGGAGGGCTTAGGGCCGTCCCCGGCCCGTGTGTGTGAAGGGACAGCGAACAGTGCAGTTGGTTGTGGCGCGGATCGGCCGTGCCCACGGCATCAAGGGTGAGGTCACCGTCGAGGTGCGCACCGACGAGCCGGAGCTCCGGCTCGCCCCGGGGGCCGTCCTGGCCACCGACCCGTCCTCGGTCGGGCCGCTGACCATCGAGACCGGCCGGGTGCACAGCGGCCGCCTGCTGCTGCGCTTCGCGGGGGTCGCGGACCGCACGGCCGCCGAGGCGCTGCGCAACACCCTGCTCATCGCGGAGGTCGACCCCGAGGAGACCCCGGAGGACCCCGAGGAGTACTACGACCACCAGCTGATCGACCTGGACGTGGTCACGGTCGACGGCACGGAGGTCGGGCGGATCGCGGAGATCTCCCATCTGCCGTACCAGGACCTGCTGGTCGTCCGGCGGCCCGACGGTGGCGAGGTGCTGGTCCCCTTCGTCTCCCAGGTGGTTCCCGAGATCGACCTCGAGGGGCAGCGGGCCGTCATCGACCCGCCGCCCGGCCTGCTCGACGACACCCAGGCCGAGGTCGCCCGCGGCCAGGCCCCCGAAGAGCCGGGCGGCCGGGGCGGCGCGGACCGCGGGGGCGCGTGATGCGGCTCGACGTCGTCACGATCTTCCCGGAGTACCTGGAGCCGCTCAACGTCTCGCTGGTCGGCAAGGCGCGCGCCCGCGGACAGCTGGACGTACGCGTCCACGACCTGCGGGACTGGACGCACGACCGGCACAACACCGTCGATGACACCCCGTACGGGGGTGGGCCCGGCATGGTCATGAAGCCCGAGCCGTGGGGCGAGGCGCTGGACCAGATCATCGAGTCGGGGGACGACGGGGACGGGGCGGCGAAGCTGCCCACGCTGGTCGTGCCCACCCCCAGCGGCCGCCAGTTCACCCAGGCACTCGCCGTCGAGCTCGCCGAGCGCCCCTGGCTGGTCTTCGCCCCCGCCCGCTACGAGGGCATCGACCGCCGGGTGATCGACGAGTACGCCGAGCGCCTGGACGTGTACGAGGTCTCCATCGGCGACTACGTGCTGGCCGGCGGGGAGGCCGCGGTCCTGGTGATCACGGAGGCCGTGGCCCGGCTGCTGCCCGGTGTGCTGGGCAACGCGGAGTCGCACCGCGACGACTCCTTCGCCCCCGGCGCCATGGCCGATCTGCTGGAGGGCCCGGTCTACACCAAGCCGCCGGAGTGGCGCGGCCGGGGCATCCCCGAGGTGCTGCTCAGCGGCCACCACGGCAAGGTCGCGCGCTGGCGCAGGGACGAGGCGTTCCGCCGCACCAGCCGCAACCGGCCCGACCTCATAGAGCGTTGCGACCCGGCGGCGCTGGACAAGCACGACCGCAAGCTCCTGGCGGAGCTGGGCTGGGAAGAAGGCCCCGTGAGCGAGCCAAAGGGCGCGCCCCTGTCGAAAGGGCTGAGGAGGAGGGACCGAGGGCTCGAATCCGATATGCCGCTCCGCGGCGCGGGGGACCGTGCGACGAAGCCCGTCGACAGGGGACCCGAGCGCCCGGAGGCGAGCGAACACGATCAAGGGCCTCGATTTGGGCGGCCGGGCGGGGCCGTGGAAGAATAGGTCGCTGCCGTACGTCCGGTGTGCGCCCCTGCCACAGGGGGATCGACGCCCACCCGACCAGGCGGCACTCCGAATCATCATCCGATATGCCGCTGATGACCTGTGGCATCAGCGAGGAAAGCAGACACTCATGTCTCACCTGCTCGACACCGTCGACGCCGCGTCGCTGCGCAGCGACATCCCGACCTTCCGCCCCGGTGACACGGTCAACGTGCACGTCCGCGTCATCGAGGGCAACCGCTCCCGTGTCCAGCAGTTCAAGGGCGTCGTCATCCGCCGCCAGGGTTCCGGCGTGCGCGAGAGCTTCACCGTCCGCAAGGTGAGCTTCAGCGTCGGCGTCGAGCGCACCTTCCCGGTGCACACCCCGATCGTCGAGAAGATCGAGGTCGTCACCCGCGGTGACGTCCGCCGCGCCAAGCTGTACTACCTGCGTGACCTCCGCGGCAAGGCCGCGAAGATCAAGGAGAAGCGCGACAACTGACTTTTGCGCGACAACTGAGCTACTGCCGGGCGACACGGGCGGGCCGGATAGGCTCTGGCCCGATGGAGACCGACGCACAGCTCTCGGAGCGCGACCGCTCCTCCCGTTCCCCCGAGGGACCGGAGGAGGGGTCGCGCTCTTCGCGTACGCGGCGGGCGCTCCGGTGGCTGACCGGGGGCGGGCCCTGGCGCCGGGCGGGGGTGCTCGCGGCGGCCTGCGTCGCCTTCGTCCTGCTGCTGAGCGCCTTCGTGGTGCAGCCCTTCCTGATCCCCAGCGGATCGATGGAGAACACGTTTCGGCCCGGAGACCGGGTCCTGGTGAACAAGCTGGCGTACCGTTTCGGTGACACGCCGCGCCGCGGTGACGTCATCGTGTTCGACGGCACCGGATCCTTCGTGCAGGAGGAGCCGTCCCAGAATCCGGTGGCGGCGCTGCTGCGAGGAGCGGCCGCGGCGGTCGGGCTGGCCGAGCCGGCCGAGACCGACTACATCAAGCGTGTGGTGGGCGTGGGCGGTGACCGCGTCAGGTGCTGCGACAAGCGGGGGAGGATCGAGGTGAACGGGCAGCCGGTCGACGAGGACTACCTGTTTCCGGGGGACGCCCCGTCACAGGTCCCGTTCGACATCGTGGTGCCGCGCGGCAAGCTGTGGGTCATGGGGGACCACCGCGCCGACTCCAGGGACTCGCGGGACCACCTCGGCGAGCCGGGCGGCGGATCGGTCCCGGTCGACAAGGTGATCGGACGGGTGGACTGGATCGGCTGGCCGGTCGGCCGCTGGAGGTCGGTGCACCGCCCGGAGGGTTTCGCGCGCGTGCCGGATCCGGCCCCGGGCGGCGGCCATGGGTAGCCGTGGGCGGTCCCGGCACGCGAGCGGCCGCCCCGGTCCCGCGCACAGCGTGGAGGCCCCGCGCACGGGGCCGCGGCTGGGCGGGCGGGCGGAGCGGCGCAAGGTGCAGCGCCGTATCAAGCGCAGACGGCGCCGTTCGGCCATCAAGGAGATCCCGATCCTGATCGGGGTGGCGCTGCTGATCGCCCTGGTGCTCAAGACCTTCCTGGTCCAGGCGTTCGTGATCCCGTCGGGCTCGATGGAGCAGACGATCAGGATCGGTGACCGGGTGCTGGTGGACAAACTCACGCCGTGGTTCGGCTCGAAGCCGTCGCGCGGCGATGTGGTGGTCTTCAAGGACCCCGGGGGCTGGCTGGAGGACGAGCGGAAGCCGCCCGCGGAGGACCCGGTGGTCATCAAGCAGGCCAAGGAGTTCCTGACCTGGATCGGGCTGCTGCCGTCGTCGAACGAGCAGGATCTGATCAAGCGGGTGGTCGGGATCGGCGGCGACACGGTCGAGTGCTGTGACAAGCAGGGCCGGGTGACGGTCAACGGCACGCCGCTGGACGAGCCGTATCTGCACCCGGGTAATGTGCCCTCGGAGCGCCGGTTCAAGGTGACCGTCCCCGAGGGACGGATCTTCGTGATGGGTGACCACCGGGAGAATTCGGCGGACTCCCGGGTCCATCTGGACGAGCCCGACCACGGCACCGTCTCGGACGACCTCGTCGTCGGCCGCGCCGTGGTGATCGCGTGGCCCTTCAGCCATTGGCGGCGCCTGGAGGAACCCGACACCTATGCGTCGGTGAAGGACGCGCCGAGCGGGGCGACGCAGGCGCGGAGCTCGCCGCATAGGCTGTCCTCGGATCAGCAAGGGTTGGTCCAGCTCCCGACCCCTGCGGAACTCCCGCTCGTTATGGGAGTGGTGGGCCTGCGCCGTTCGTGGCGCGGGCGGCAGCGCGGCGTGAGGAGAGAATGTGGGGGATTTGGCGGTAGGCGCTCGATCCGGTCACGAAGAGCCCGAAAGGCAGCCGGGGGCGAGCGGAGAGCCACCCGCGAGCGGGGAGCGCCCGGCCGGTGCGCCCTCGGGCGGGGCCCCCGACGCGACACAGGCGCCGGGGGGTCCCGGTGCCACGGACGCCGCGCCCGGCCCGGCGGGCGGCTCCCAGGCCGCTCCGGGCTCCTCTGAGACCCCGGTCCCGCTCGGCAAGCCGGGTTCTCCCGACGCCTCGGACCCTCCTGCGGACCCGCCGGACGGTTCGGGCTCTTCCGGTTCCCCCGATTCCCCGGGCGGCTCCTCCGGAGGTTCCTCCGACTCCTCCGACGGCGAGGACGGCCCGGACGACAAGCCCGAGGGGGCCAAGGACAAGAAGCCGCGCTCGTTCTGGCGCGAGCTGCCGATCCTGGTGGGCATCGCCCTGCTGCTCGCCCTGCTGATCAAGACCTTCCTGGTGCAGGCGTTCTCCATTCCCTCCGACTCGATGCAGAACACGCTGCAGCGCGGCGACCGGGTGCTGGTGGACAAGCTGACCCCGTGGTTCGGCGCCGAGCCGGAGCGCGGCGAGGTCGTCGTCTTCCACGACCCGGGCGGCTGGCTCGGCGACGAGACCCAGCAGTCCGACTCGGGCCCGCTCGCCAGGGGTGTCCAGCGGGTGCTGAGCTTCATCGGCCTGATGCCGTCCGCGGAGGAGAAGGACCTGATCAAGCGGGTCATCGCGGTCGGCGGGGACACGGTCGAGTGCCAGAAGGGCGGGCCGGTCAAGGTCAACGGCAAGGCGCTGAACGAGAAGGGGTACATCTTCCCCGGCGGCACGCCGTGCGACGACAAGCCGTTCGGCCCGATCAAGGTGCCCAAGGGCCGGATCTGGGTGATGGGCGACCACCGCCAGGACTCGCTGGACTCCCGCTACCACCAGGACCTGAACAACGGCACGGTGTCGGTGGACCAGGTCGTCGGGCGGGCCATCGTCATCGCCTGGCCGGTCGACCGCTGGTCCACCCTCCCCGTCCCCGGCACCTTCGACCAGCCGGGGCTGGGCGCGGCGGCCTCCATGGCCCCCTCGGCGCTCGGCTTCGCGGGCGCGGTGCCGATCGTGCTGTGGCGCCGTCGGCGGCTGGTCCGCAAGGCGCGCGGGACGGTTGACTGACGCCCGTACGCACGTCTGCTACGTGAGGCAGGAGCACTGGAATGAGCGGAGCCCGGCAGGCCGGAGGCGGCAAGGGGCGCGGGAGCCTGGTGTCCGGGCTGGCGGTCGGGGTCGGCTGTGTGCTGTTCCTGGGCGCGTTCGTGTGGGGAGCGGTGGTCTACAAGCCGTACACGGTCCCGACCGACTCGATGGCGCCGACCATCGGCCGGGGTGACCGCGTGCTCGCGGAGCGAATAGACGGCGACGAGGTGCGCCGTGGCGACGTGGTCGTCTTCAAGGACGCGCTCTGGGGCGATCTGCCCATGGTCAAGCGGGTCGTGGGGGTCGGCGGTGACAAGGTCGCCTGCTGTGACGAGCAGGGGCGGCTGACGGTGAACGGCACCCCCCTTGACGAACCGTATCTGCAGAGCAGGAAGCCGGCCTCGCCCACCGTCTTCTCGGCGACCGTGCCCAAGGGGAAGCTGTTCCTGCTGGGCGACCACCGCGCCGACTCCCTGGACTCCCGGGTGCACCTGGCCGACCGCACCGGCGGGGCCGTCCCACGCGGCGCGGTGAGCGGCCGGGTGGACGCCCGGGCCTGGCCGCTGGACTTGGGGATGCTGGAGCGCCCGAAGGCGTTCGAGGCGCTGCCGGGCGGCGTCTCGCGGCCCGGCCCGCTGCGGCTGATCCTCGGCTCCGCCGTGGCCGGGGCGGTGCTCATCCTGGCGGGCGCGGCGTACGGGCCGCTGGCGCGCCGGCTGGGGCGCGGCGCCAGGCGCGGCGAGAAGCGGCCGGAGGTGGCGAGCGGTGTCTGACGGGGCCGGTGCGGACGACCGCGCCGAGGGCCCGCTGCGGAAGGTCGCGCGGGTGGTCCTGCTCGACCCGCGGGACCGGATCCTGCTGCTGCACGGCTTCGAGCCGGCGGACCCGTCGACGACCTGGTGGTTCACCCCGGGCGGCGGGCTCGAGGGCGAGGAGAGCCGGGAGCAGGCGGCGCGCCGGGAGCTGGCGGAGGAGACCGGGATCACCGAGGTGGAGCTGGGCCCGGTGCTGTGGCGGCGGGTGTGCTCCTTCCCGTTCGACGGGCGGCGCTGGCACCAGGACGAGTGGTACTACCTGGGCCGTACGGAGCAGACCGCGACCCGGACCGGCGGCCAGACGGAGCTGGAGCGGCGCTCCGTCACGGGGCTGCGCTGGTGGGCGATCGAGGAGCTGGCCCGGGTGCGGGAGCCGGTGTACCCGTCACGGCTCGTGGAACTGTTGCGTAGGCTGCTCGACGAGGGACCCCCGACTGCGCCGGTGATCCTGGAGACTGAACGCGTCTGACGCACAATGGGGGGACGCACGGCTGAAGGGGAACATGCCATGAGCGCCGAGGACCTCGAGAAGTACGAGACCGAGATGGAGCTGAAGCTCTACCGGGAGTATCGCGATGTCGTCGGCCTGTTCAAGTATGTGATCGAGACCGAGCGGCGTTTCTATCTCACCAATGACTACGAGATGCAGGTGCACTCGGTGCAGGGTGAGGTGTTCTTCGAGGTCTCCATGGCCGATGCCTGGGTGTGGGACATGTATCGGCCGGCTCGCTTCGTCAAGCAGGTGCGCGTCCTGACGTTCAAGGACGTGAACATCGAGGAGCTGAACAAGAGCGATCTCGACCTTCCGAGTGGCTGAGTTGTCCACAACCGGTCGGTTGTCCACAAAGATCCAATAATCCGGCGCCGGGGCGTCACAGTCGGTGCCGGAGGTGGTGCCGAATGAACGCCCGAGGAGCGCTCGGACGCTACGGCGAGGATCTGGCGGTGCGCCGGCTGTCACAGGCCGGGATGACCGTCCTGGAGCGGAACTGGCGGTGCCGGGACGGGGAGATCGACATCGTCGCCCTGGACGGCGGGGCGCTGGTGGTGTGCGAGGTCAAGACCCGCCGCGCCGGAGGGTACGAACACCCGATGGCGGCCGTCACCCCCGGCAAGGCCGACCGGCTGCGCCGGCTGGCCGAGCGCTGGCTGGAGCGGCACGGCGGCCCGCCGCCGGGCGGGGTGCGGATCGACCTGGTCGGCGTGGTGCTGCCGGAGCGCGGCGCGCCGGTGGTCGAGCATGTGCGGGGGGCCGCCTGATGGGGTTCGCCCGCACCTGCTCGGTCGCCCTGCTGGGGGTCGAGGGCGTGGTGGTGGAGGTCCAGGCCGACCTGGAGCCGGGCGTCGCCAATTTCACCCTGGTGGGGCTGCCGGACAAGAGCCTGGTGGAGAGCCGGGACCGGGTCCGCGCGGCCGTGGTCAACTCCGGCGCCGAGTGGCCGCAGAAGAAGCTCACCGTGGGTCTCAGCCCGGCGTCCGTGCCCAAGGGCGGCAGCGGCTTCGACCTGGCCGTGGCCTGCGCGGTGCTCGGCGCCGCCGAGCGCCTGGACCCGCGATTGATCGCCGACCTGATGATGATCGGGGAGCTCGGTCTGGACGGCCGGGTCCGCCCGGTGCGCGGGGTGCTGCCCGCGGTGCTCGCGGCCGCCGAGGCCGGCTACCGGCAGGTGGTCGTTCCCGAGCAGACGGCGGCCGAGGCGTCCCTGGTGCCGGATGTCTCGGTGCTCGGCGTGCGGACCCTGCGCCAGCTGATCGCCGTGCTGACGGACGAACCGGTGCCCGCCGAGGAGGAGCAGCCGGAGGAGGGCCGCCCCGATCCGATGCTCGCCGGGCTGAGCCTGGCGGGCGCGGGCATGGGCGCCGGCGTGGCGGCCGGTGCCGGGGCCGCCGAGCGCCGCCCCGACCTGGCCGAGGTCGCCGGTCAGCAGGCCGCCCGCAAGGCCCTGGAGGTCGCCGCGGCCGGCAGCCACCATCTGTTCCTGGCCGGACCGCCGGGCGCGGGCAAGACCATGCTCGCCGAGCGGCTACCCGGCCTGCTGCCCCCGCTCACCCGGCGGGAGGCCCTGGAGGTGACCGCCGTCCACTCGGTGGCCGGGATCCTCCCGCCCGGCCAGCCGCTGGTGGCCGCGCCGCCCTACTGCGCACCGCACCACTCGGCCACCATGGCCGCCCTGGTCGGCGGGGGAAACGGGCTGCCGAGGCCCGGCGCGGTGTCCCTCGCTCATCGGGGAGTGCTCTTTCTGGACGAGGCGCCCGAATTCAGCGCCCAGGTGCTCGACGCGCTCCGGCAGCCCCTGGAGTCGGGCCATGTGGTGGTGGCCCGCTCGGCCGGCATGGTGCGCATGCCCGCGCGCTTCCTGCTGCTGCTCGCCGCCAACCCGTGCCCCTGCGGGCGCCACTCGTACGTCGGCGACGGCTGCGACTGCTCGCCCACGACGGTCCGCCGCTATCAGGCGCGGCTGTCCGGCCCGCTGCTCGACCGGGTGGACCTGCGGGTCAGGGTCGAGGCGGTCAGCCGGGCGGAGCTCACCGGGGCGCCCGGCGCGGGTGAGAGCACCGCGACCGTCGCGGGCCGGGTGCGCGAGGCCCGGGAGCGCGCCGCCGCGCGCTTCACCGAGACCCCCTGGCGCACCAACAGCGAGGTGCCCGGCCATGAGCTGCGCACCCGCTGGTACCCGCGCCCCGGCGCGCTGCGCGAGGCCGAGCGCGACATGGAGCGCGGGCTGCTCACCGCGCGGGGTCTCGACCGCGTTCTGCGGGTCGCCTGGACCCTCGCGGACCTGGCGGGCCACGACCGGCCGGAGACCGAGGACGTGGCGCAGGCGCTCCAGCTGCGCACCGGCGTCAGCCGGGGGATCCCGGCCGGGGCGGTGGGGTTCTGATGGCCGGCACCCCGGGAACGGCCGGTACTCCGGAAGCGGGCGGGCCGGAGGCGTACGGGCCGGAGGCGGGCGGGCCGGAGGCGGGCGGGCCGGAGGCGGGCGGGCAGGCCGACGGGCGCGGGCCCGGCCCGGGCGGGAGCGAGCGGGGATCGGCGGCCGCGCCGGAGGAGGAGCGCCTGGCGCGGGCCGCCCTCACCCGGCTGGTGGAGCCCGGGGACGAGACGGTGGGGCGCTGGCTGCGCGAGCTGGGGCCCGTGGCGCTGCGGCGGGCGCTCTGCGGGGCCGGAAAGCCGCCGCCCGGGGCGAGCGAGGAGCGTCTCGCCGGGTGCCGGCTGCGGGCCGAGCGCCTCGATCCGGCCGCCGACCTGGCCACCGTCGCGGCCCGCGGCGGGCGCTTCGTCTGCCCCGGCGATCTGGAGTGGCCCGGTCAACTCGACGACCTGGGCGACGCCCGTCCGGTGGGGCTGTGGGTGCGCGGCCGGCCCTCGCTGAGGATGTGGGCGCTGCGCTCCGTCGCCGTGGTGGGCGCCCGCGCCTGCAGCGACTACGGCGCCCATGTCGCGGCCACCCTGGGCGCGGGGCTCGCCGAGCGGGGCTGGGTGGTGGTCTCCGGCGCGGCCCACGGCGTGGACGGCGCGGCGCACCGGGGCGCGCTGGCCGCCGCCGGGGCGACCGTCGCCGTGCTCGCCTCCGGCGTCGACGTCCCCTACCCCCGGGGACACGCCGAGTTGATCGAGCGCATCGCGGAACAGGGCCTGGTGCTCGGCGAATTGCCGCCCGGCGCGCACCCGACCCGCGGCCGCTTCGTGCTCCGCAACCGGGTCATCGCCGCGCTCACCCGAGGCACGGTCGTCGTCGAGGCCCAGTACCGCAGCGGGTCCCTGGTCACCGCGCGCCGCGCGCTGAAGCTCGGCCGGCACACCATGGGCGTGCCGGGCCCGGTCACCAGCGGGCTCTCCGCCGGGGTCCATGAACTGCTGCGCGGCGAGGCCGTCCTGGTCACCGACGCCGATGAAGTGGCCGAGCTGGTGGGCGGCATCGGGGACCTCGCCCCCGCCCGGCAGGGGCCGCTGGTGGAGCGGGACCTGCTCGATCCCGTGACGGCTCGCGTCCTGGAAGCGTTGTCGGCACAGGGCGGCAGCGACGGCCGCGAGGTCGCCCGGGACTCCGGGACGAGCTGCGAGGAGGCGCTGAGCCGGCTCTACGAGCTGCTCGCCCTGGGATTCGTCGAACGTCATGGCGACCGCTGGGAGTTGGCCCGGCCGGCCCACCGGAACGGGGCCACACGGCGAGGCGGTCCGCAGATTTGGGGCAATCGGGTGAAAGGGTTGAGGCGATGACCGTATCCGCACACCGCCGAGCCGACTCCCTTCGCATACCGCGATGGCTCACTCACGCTACGCTCACAAGGTTTCCGGCGGAAGCGCACGTCCTCACCCACGTCATGGCAGAACGGCACAAGGCGACGAATGCCCCAGCACATCTCCGGGTCTGACCGCGCGGCGCCGACCCCTGCCCGCGGCGCGGTGCGTCCCCCCGCCCCCTCGTCGCTCGACGAGCTGTGGCGGTCCTACAAGTCCACGGGCGACGGTCGGCTGCGGGAGCAGTTGATCCTCCACTACTCACCGCTGGTGAAGTATGTGGCCGGGCGGGTCAGCGTCGGGCTGCCGTCCAATGTCGAGCAGGCCGACTTCGTCTCCTCGGGAGTCTTCGGACTCATCGACGCCATCGAGAAGTTCGACCCCGAGCGGGCCATCAAGTTCGAGACCTACGCGATCACCCGCATCCGCGGCGCGATGATCGACGAGCTGCGGGCGCTGGACTGGATCCCGCGCTCGGTGCGGCAGAAGGCCAGGGCCGTCGAGCGGGCGTACGCCACGCTGGAGGCGGCCCTGCGCCGCACCCCCTCGGAGGCCGAGGTGGCCGCCGAGATGGACATCGGCCTCGAGGAACTCCACGGCGTCTTCAGCCAGTTGTCGCTGGCCAATGTGGTCGCCCTGGAAGAGCTGCTGCACGGGAGCGGGGAGGGCGGCGAGCGGCTCAGCCTCATGGACACCCTGGAGGACACCGCCGCCGACAACCCCGTGGAGGTGGCCGAGGACCGCGAGCTGCGCCGGCTGCTCGCCCGCGCGATCAATACGCTGCCCGAGCGGGAGAAGACCGTGGTCACCCTCTACTACTACGAGGGGCTCACGCTGGCCGAGATCGGGCAGGTCCTCGGGGTCACCGAGAGCCGGGTCAGCCAGATCCACACCAAGTCCGTGCTGCAGCTGCGGGCCAAGCTCGCCGATGTCGGACGGTGAATCCTCCCGTCTGTATCGCCCCGGTCAGGGGGCCTTTCGTAAAGTGGAGGCGTGCCCAGGATTCGAGCGGCCTCCGTGGCCGAGCACCGGACGATGCAGCGCGGCGCCCTGCTGGACGCCGCCCGTTCCCTGCTGTCCGAGGGCGGTACGGAGGCCTTGACCTTCCCCGCCCTCGCCGAGCGCACGGGCCTCGCGCGGTCCTCCGTCTACGAGTACTTCCGCTCCCGCGCGGCCGTGGTCGAGGAGCTGTGCGCGGTGGACTTCCCCGTCTGGGCCGCCGAGGTCGAGGCGGCCATGGAGCGGGCCGACTCGCCCGAGGCCAAGATCGAGGCGTATGTGCGGCGGCAGCTGGCGCTGGTCGGCGACCGCCGCCACCGCGCCGTCGTGGCGATTTCCGCCGGGGAGCTGGACGCGGGCGCCCGCGAGAAGATCAGGGCCGCGCACGGCGGGCTGATCGCCATGGTCGTCGAGGCCCTCGGCGACCTCGGCCATGAGCAGCCGCGGCTGACCGCGGTGCTGCTGCAGGGCGTCGTGGACGCCGCGGTCCGCCGGATCGAGCTCGGCGCCGAGGACCCCGCGCGCGTCACCGAGGCGGCCGTCGCCATGGCCCTCCGCGGCGCACGCCCCTGACCCCGCGCACCCGCCCCGCACGCTGTGCCCCTGCTCCGTGGGCGAGGCGCGCCCCGGGCACCCCTAGCCCCCCCGCGCGCCGCGCAGCCGCGCACCGGCCCAGGCCGCGGCGCCGGCCAGGGCGGCGGCCTGGGCCAGCTCTCCGGGCCCCGAGGGGCCCGCGGTGCCCGGTGGCAGGACGGAAGGCACCCGGTCCGTGCCCGCGCGCGGCCCGGCCGGGCCGCCCGCTTCTTCCGCCGCGTCCGCCGGCTCCGGTACGCCGAACACCGGCAGCAGCCGGGAGGGGCCACGCCTGAGCATCCACCGGTCGAGCAGCGACAGCGGGTCCAGATAGCGATCGCCGCTGCGCAGCCCCCAGTGCAGACAGCCGGAGGGGCAGTGGGAAGGGCCCGCGGCCACCGTCCCCACCACCTGCCCGGCCCGCACCCGCTCGCCCTCGGCCACCAGGGCCCGCACCGGCTCGTACGTCGTCCGCAGCGGCGGGCGGCCGGTGCCCGGCAGCTCGATGGTGAGCACCCCGCGGCCGGCGACCGGGCCCGCGAAGGACACCCGGCCGGCCGCCGCCGCGCGCACCGGGCGGCCGGGGCGCGCGGCGAGGTCCACCCCGCGGTGGCCCGCCGCCCAGGGCGTCGGCGGCGGCTCCCAGCCCCGCAGCACCGTCGGCCTGCCCCCTCCCGCCTCGGACCCCACCGGCCAGGACCGCCCGTCACGGGCCTGGGCCGCGGCGGCCGGCCACCCCAGGAGCAGCGGGATCCAGCCGAGGACGACACCGGACAGGACCACGCACAGGACCGCGCGCAGGAGCGCGAAAGGCGAGGTCGGGAGGGTCGGCGGGCACGGGCAGGGGGCCGGGTCGGCGGGGCGCGGTCGCCCGGGAAGCGGCCCAGGGAGTCGCACGGGAAGGCGCACGGGAAGTCGCATGGAAACACCGTGGCGCGACGCGCCGATTCGCGTGGATCATGGACACGATCTGGGGACTACTCACGGGTTGTGGATATCGCCGTCACCCGGCACCGCACGGGTCCCGTACACTTCTTGTGGCGATCCGGGTCACCGGATCGACTTCGCACGCCCCGCCACCGGCACCCCGATCGGCCTCGATCCTTCCATCGATACCGCTCGAACAGCATGGCGGCCGCGCCCCTCGGTCCTCGGACGAGCCCTCCGCGAGGGCACCTTCCGTGGCAGGCGCGCCGGGGCGTCAGGCGCGGCGGCCGCCCGGCCGCCGTGGAACCGAGCACTTCAAGGAGTACGGCCATGGCCGTCGTCACGATGCGGGAGCTGCTGGAGAGCGGCGTCCACTTCGGGCACCAGACCCGCCGCTGGAACCCGAAGATGAAGCGTTTCATCTTCACGGAGCGCAACGGCATCTACATCATCGACCTGCTCCAGTCGCTGTCGTACATCGACCGCGCCTACGAGTTCGTCAAGGAGACCGTCGCCCACGGCGGTTCCATCATGTTCGTCGGCACGAAGAAGCAGGCGCAGGAGGCGATCGCCGAGCAGGCGACCCGCGTCGGCATGCCGTATGTGAACCAGCGCTGGCTGGGTGGCATGCTCACCAACTTCTCGACCGTCTACAAGCGCCTGCAGCGCCTCAAGGAGCTCGAGCAGATCGACTTCGAGGACGTGGCCGCCTCCGGCCTCACCAAGAAGGAGCTCCTGGTCCTCTCGCGTGAGAAGGCCAAGCTGGAGAAGACCCTCGGCGGTATCCGCGAGATGCAGAAGGTGCCGAGCGCCGTCTGGATCGTCGACACCAAGAAGGAGCACATCGCCGTCGGCGAGGCGCGCAAGCTCCGCATCCCGGTCGTCGCGATCCTCGACACCAACTGCGACCCCGACGAGGTCGACTACAAGATCCCGGGCAACGACGACGCGATCCGCTCGGTCACCCTGCTCACCCGTGTGATCGCCGACGCGGTCGCCGAGGGCCTCATCGCCCGCTCCGGTGTCGCCACCGGTGACGAGAAGGCCGACAAGGCCGCCGGTGAGCCGCTCGCCGAGTGGGAGCGCGACCTGCTCGAGGGCGAGAAGAAGGCCGACGAGCCCGAGGCGGCCAAGCCCGCCGAGGCCGAGCAGACCGCCGAGGCCGAGCAGCCGGCCGAGGCCCCGGCCGCCGAGCAGGCCCCGGCCGCGGACGCCGAGCAGGCCTGACCACTCAGGCTGCGACGTGACGGCGGGGGAGGGCGCCCGGTGCGCCGCCCCCGCCGTTCCCCCGTAGAGCTTTCGACTTTCGAGAAGAGATTCACAGATCATGGCGAACTTCACCGCCGCTGACGTCAAGAAGCTCCGTGAGCTCACCGGCGCCGGCATGATGGACTGCAAGAAGGCGCTGGACGAGGCCGAGGGCCAGGTCGACAAGGCCGTCGAGATCCTGCGCGTCAAGGGCCAGAAGGGCGTGGCCAAGCGCGAGGGCCGCAGCGCCGAGAACGGCGCCGTCGTCTCCATCATCTCGGACGACAAGACCTCCGGCGTGCTGGTCGAGCTGAAGTGCGAGACCGACTTCGTCGCCAAGGGCGACAAGTTCGTGGCCGTCGCCGACGCCATCGCCGCCCACGTCGCCAAGACCTCCCCGGCCGACCTGGAGGCCCTGCTCGCCTCCGAGATCGAGGCCGGCAAGACCGTCCAGGCGTTCGTCGACGAGGCCAACGCGACCCTGGGCGAGAAGATCGTCCTGGACCGCTTCGCGCAGTTCTCCGGCGGCTACGTCGCCGCGTACATGCACCGCACCAGCCCGGACCTGCCGCCGCAGGTCGGCGTGCTGGTCGAGCTCGACAAGGAAGACGCCACGGTCGCCAAGGACGTCGCGCAGCACATCGCCGCGTTCGCGCCGAAGTTCCTGACCCGTGACGAGATCCCGGCCGAGACGGTCGAGAACGAGCGCCGCGTGGCCGAGGCCACCGCTCGCGAGGAGGGCAAGCCCGAGGGCGCCCTGCCGAAGATCGTCGAGGGTCGCGTCACCGGCTTCTTCAAGGAGAACGTCCTGGTGGACCAGCCGTTCGCCAAGGACAACAAGAAGTCCGTCCAGAAGGTCCTGGACGAGGCCGGTGTCACGCTCAAGCGCTTCGCGCGCTTCCGCGTCGGCGTCTGAGCGTCGGCGTCGGAGCCGAGCAGCGAATGACCGGCGACCCCGATAGGGTCGTAGGCAGCCAACCGTCAACCGGTCGGCCGCAGATGTGACGAGGAGGCCATTGCCGCAGAGGTCGATCAAGGACCCGTCCGGCAGTGGCCTTCTTCGTATGTGCACGAGGAGATCTCCAATGAATCAGGGCGCGGGCGCCGGACAGGCCGCCGACGAGAAGAACGCTCAGGGCAGGGTCAAACGCCGTCGCTTCCTGCTGAAGCTCTCCGGTGAGGCGTTCGCCGGGGGCGGGGGGCTCGGGGTCGACCCCGATGTCGTGCACGCCATCGCCCGCGAGGTCGCCGCGGTCGTCCGGGACGGCGCCGAGATCGCCATCGTCATCGGCGGCGGCAACTTCTTCCGCGGCGCCGAACTGCAGCAGCGCGGCATGGACCGGGCCCGCTCGGACTACATGGGCATGCTCGGCACGGTCATGAACTGCCTCGCCCTCCAGGACTTCCTGGAGAAGGAGGGCATCGACTCCCGCGTCCAGACCGCCATCACCATGGGCCAGGTCGCGGAGCCGTACATTCCGCTGCGTGCGGTGCGCCACCTGGAGAAGGGGCGCGTGGTCATCTTCGGCGCGGGCATGGGCATGCCGTACTTCTCCACCGACACCACCGCGGCCCAGCGTGCCCTGGAGATCCACGCCGAGGCCCTGCTCATGGGCAAGAACGGGGTGGACGGGGTGTACGACTCCGACCCCGCCCGGAACCCGGACGCGGTGAAGTTCGACGCCCTGGAGTACGGCGAGGTGATCACCCGCGACCTCAAGGTCGCCGACGCCACCGCCATCACGCTGTGCCGCGACAACAAACTGCCGATCCTCGTCTTCGAGCTGCTCGCCGAAGGGAACATCGCGCGTGCGGTGAAGGGTGAGAAGATCGGCACGCTCGTGAGCGACCAGGGCTCCCGGGCCTGACGGCTCATACGGGGGATGGACAACGGCCTGCCGGTCGGACACCGTGCAGGAGAAGACGCACGCAGGGGCGAGGCTCTGCTTACTGATAACACCAGGAGCAAGTGGTGATCGAAGAGATCCTCCTCGAGGCCGAGGAGAAGATGGAGAAGGCCGTTGTGGTCGCCAAGGAGGACTTCGCCGCGATCCGCACCGGGCGTGCGCACCCGGCGATGTTCAACAAGATCGTGGCGGACTACTACGGGGCGATGACGCCGATCAACCAGCTGGCGTCGTTCTCGGTTCCGGAACCGCGCATGGCCGTGGTGACCCCGTTCGACAAGAGCGCGCTGCGCAACATCGAGCAGGCGATCCGCGACTCCGATCTGGGCGTCAACCCGAGCAATGACGGCAACATCATCCGGGTGGTGTTCCCCGAGCTCACCGAGCAGCGCCGCAAGGAATTCATCAAGGTCGCCAAGGGCAAGGGCGAGGACGCGAAGATCTCGATCCGCAGCGTCCGCCGCAAGGCCAAGGAATCCATCGACAAGCTCGTCAAGGACGGCGAGGTCGGGGAGGACGAGGGCCGCCGGGCGGAGAAGGAGCTCGACGACACCACCGCGAAGTACGTCACGCAGGTGGATGAGCTGCTCAAGCACAAGGAAGCCGAGCTGCTCGAGGTCTGATGAACGACTCATCCTGGGGAGCTCCGCCGAGCGCCCGCCTCCGGGGACCGGCCGACCAGGGGCCCTCCCCCTCGCTTCGTGGGGAGGTGCCCCCGCCCTCGGCGGGTCCCGCGCGCGAGGTGGGCGGGGCGGCGCAGACTCGGCCCATGCCCACCGTGCCCCACGCAGGCGGAGACCCTCGGGATGCCGCCGACCGTGATCGGGGGGCCGCTCGGCCGAGCGGCCCCCTGTTCCGCGACGACCGGGAGCCGGAACGCGGCCCGCGGCGACCCGCCGTACATCCCCCGACGCCCCCGGAGCGACCCGACGCCATGCCGGCCGACAGCGCACACCGCCCCGACGAGGCCGGGGGCGCCAAGAAGAAGAGCGCGGGCCGAGATCTGCGCGCCGCGATAGGGGTGGGCGTCGGCCTGGGCGTGGTGGTCGTCGCCTCGCTGTTCATCTACAAGCCGGTGTTCGTCGGCGTCATAGCGGTCGCCGTGGTCGTCGGCCTGTGGGAGCTGACCTCCCGGCTGGCCGAGCGCAAGGACATCCGCGTCCCGTTGGTCCCGCTCGCCGTGGGCGGCGTCGCCATGGTGGTCGCCGGTTACGTGCGTGGCGCGGAGGGCGCGTGGGTGGCCGTGTCGCTGACCGCCCTGGCGGTGCTGGTGTGGCGGATGACCGAGCCGCCGGAGAACTACCTCAGGGATGTCACGGCCGGGGTCTTCGCGGCCTTCTACGTGCCCTTCCTGGCCACCTTCGTCGCGCTCATGCTCTCGGCCGACGACGGGCCGCGGCGGGTGCTCGTCTTCCTGCTGCTGACCGTGGTCAGCGACACCGGCGCGTACGCGGTCGGCTGGCGCTTCGGCCGCCACAAGCTCGCCCCGCGCATCAGCCCCGGCAAGACCCGCGAGGGCCTGCTGGGCGCGATCCTCTTCGCGATGGTCGCGGGCGCGCTGTGCATGCAGTACCTGATCGAGGGCGGCGCCTGGTGGCACGGGCTGCTGCTCGGGGCCGCCGTCGCGGTCAGCGCCACCCTGGGCGACCTCGGCGAGTCCATGATCAAGCGTGACCTGGGCATCAAGGACATGGGCAAGCTGCTGCCCGGCCACGGCGGGATCATGGACCGGCTGGACTCCCTGCTGCCCACCGCGCCCGTGGTCTGGCTGCTGATGGTGATCTTCGTGGGCGGCGGCTGACCGGCCCCACACCCTGGCCTTACGGCCCCGCGCCGCTCCTGGCGCGGGGCCGTACGCACGTCTGAGACACTGGGGAGACCATGCCCAAGCCCGGAGAACTCACTTTCGTCGCGCCGCGCGGAGCCAAGAAGCCGCCGTGGCATCTCGCCGACCTCACGCCCGCCGAGCGCCGCGAGGCCGTCGCCGCCCTCGGCGAGAAGCCGTTCCGCGCCGGCCAGGTGTCGCGCCACTACTTCGCCCGCTACAGCCACGACCCGGCCCAGTGGACCGACATCCCGGCCGCCGCGCGCGAGAAGCTGGCGGCCGGGCTGCTGCCGGACCTGATGAGCGTGGTGCGCCACATCAGCTGTGACGACGACACCACCCGCAAGACCCTGTGGCGGCTCTTCGACGGCACGCTCGTGGAGTCCGTGCTGATGCGCTACCCGGACCGGGTCACCATGTGCATCAGCTCCCAGGCCGGCTGCGGCATGAACTGCCCGTTCTGCGCCACCGGCCAGGCGGGCCTGGACCGCAATCTGTCCACCGCCGAGATCGTGCACCAGATCGTCGACGGTATGCGGGCGCTGCGCGACGGGGAGATCCCCGGGGGCCCGGCGCGGCTGTCGAACATCGTCTTCATGGGCATGGGCGAGCCGCTCGCCAACTACAACCGCGTCGTGGGCGCCATCCGCAGGCTGACGGACCCGGAGCCGGACGGCCTCGGCCTGTCCCAGCGCGGCATCACCGTCTCGACCGTCGGGCTCGTCCCGGCGATGCTGCGCTTCGCCGACGAGGGCTTCAAGTGCCGGCTCGCGGTGTCGCTGCACTCGCCCGACGACGAGTTGCGCGACACCCTGGTCCCGGTCAACACCCGCTGGAAGGTCCGCGAGGTCCTGGACGCGGCGTGGGAGTACGCGGAGAAGTCGGGCCGCCGCGTCTCCATCGAGTACGCCCTGATCAGGGACATCAACGACCAGGGGTGGCGGGCCGACCTGCTGGGGCGGCTGCTCAAGGGCCGCCGGGCGCACGTCAATCTGATCCCGCTCAACCCCACTCCCGGCTCCAAGTGGACCGCGTCCAGGCCGGAGGACGAGAAGGCGTTCGTGGCCGCCCTGGAGGCCCACGGCGTGCCCGTGACCGTCCGGGACACCCGGGGCCAGGAGATCGACGGGGCCTGCGGGCAGCTGGCGGCGGCCGAGCGCTGAGGCCCGGCTGATACGGTGCCCTGGCACCGCCTCGTACACGGGGCGCCAGCTCGAACAAATGAACATTCCGACAGGGGAGCGCGAACAGCGCTGAGAGTGCGGCCCGGCCGCAGACCCTCGGACCTGATCCGGGTCATACCGGCGTAGGGAGTCAGATCGTATGAACCGCCGTCTTCGGCATGCCGTCGCCACCGCCCTCTTCGGCTCGCTCGGCCTCACCACCCTCGTCGCCTGCGGCGAGGACTCCTCCGGCTCCTCCGGCGGCTCGGGGTCCAAGACCGTGACCCTGGTCTCGCACGACTCGTTCGCCACCTCCAAGGCCGTGCTGAAGGAGTTCACCCGAAAGACCGGCTACAAGGTGCGGCTCCAGCGGGGCGGTGACGCCGGGGCGGCCGTCAACCAGGCCATCCTCACCAAGTCGCACCCTCAGGGGGATGTCTTCTTCGGCGTGGACAACACCCTGCTGTCCCGCGCGCTCGACAACGACCTGTTCACCCCGTACCGGGCCAAGGGCCTGGACAAGGTCCCGGCGGCGCTCCAGCTCGACGCGGCGAAGCACCGCGTCACCCCGGTCGACTTCGGGGACATCTGCGTCAACTACGACCGGAAGTACTTCGCCGACAAGAAGCTCGCCCCGCCGAAGACCTTCGCCGACCTGACCAAGCCCGCCTACAAGAACCTCCTGGTCACCGAGAACGCGGCCACCTCCTCGCCCGGCCTCGCCTTCCTCCTGGGCACCGCCGCCCGCTACGGCGACGACGGCTGGCAGGGCTACTGGAAGAAGCTCAGGGCCAACGGCGTCGAGGTCGTCGACGGCTGGGAGCAGGCGTACTACGACCGCTTCTCCGGCTCGGCGGGCGGGGCCAAGGGCGACCGGCCGCTGGTCGTCTCCTACGCCTCCAGCCCGCCGGCCGAGGTGGTCGACGCGAAGCCGCGTCCCGCGCGGTCCCCCATAGGGGTCGCGACGGGAACCTGCTTCCGGCAGGTGGAATTCGCTGGCCTTCTGAAGGGCGCGTCGAACACCAAGGGCGGCAAGGCGCTGCTGGACTTCCTGCTGACCAAGAGGTTCCAGGAGGACGTGCCGCTCCAGATGTACGTCAACCCGGCCCGCGAGGACGCCAAGCTGCCCGAGCTGTTCACCAAGTACGGGGTGAAGATCGCCGACCCGGCCACCCTGGCCCCCCAGAAGATCGCCAAGAACCGTGACCAGTGGGTCAAGGCATGGTCCTCGCTCGTCCTGTAAAGCGCCGCGAACGTGACGCAGGCGCCCCCGACGCTCCCGACGCCTCCGACGCTCCCGACGCCCCCGGGGCGGTGGGGCCGGGGGCGCCGAAGGAGAGCCCCCGGCGGCGCGCGGACCTCCGCGGGGCGGCGCTGCGGCTGGCCCTGATGGCCGTGCCCACCGCCTTCTTCGCGCTGTTCTTCCTCTACCCGGTGGCCGCCATCGTCGCCCGCGGACTGCGCGACGGAGGACAGTGGCGGCTGGGCCGCGCCGGCGAGGTGCTCACCGACCCGGCCGTCCTGGACATCCTGTGGTTCACCGGCTGGCAGGCGGCCGCGTCCACCGCCCTGACGCTTGCGCTCGCGCTCCCCGGCGCGTATGTCTTCGCCCGCTTCGCCTTCCCCGGCAAGCGGCTGCTGCGCGCCGTCGTGACCGTCCCCTTCGTCCTGCCGACCGTCGTCGCCGGCTCCGCGTTCCTCGCCCTGCTCGGCCACGGCGGGCTGCTGGAGCGCCTGTGGGGCGTACGCCTGGACACCACCGTCTGGTCGATCCTCCTCGCGCACGTCTTCTTCAACTACGCGGTGGTCGTACGGACCGTCGGCGGGCTGTGGGCACAGCTCGACCCGCGCCAGGAGGAGGCCGCGCGGGTGCTCGGCGCGAGCCGCCTGGCCGCGTGGCGGCGGGTGACGCTGCCGGCGCTGGCGCCCGCCGTGGCGGCCGCCGCCCTGATGGTCTTCCTGTTCACCTTCACCTCCTTCGGCGTCGTCCAGATCCTCGGCGGCCCCCGGTACGCCACCCTGGAGGTCGCGATCTACCGGGAGACCGCGCAATTGCTCGACCTGCCGACGGCCGCCGTGCTGACCCTCGTCCAGTTCGCCGCGGTCGCCGCGGTCCTGGGCCTGCACGCCTGGACCGTACGGCGGCGCGAGGGCGCCCTGAAGCTCGTCGACCCCGAGCGGACCGCGCGCCGCCCCCGGGGCGCGGCCCAGTGGGCGCTGCTGTGGGGCGTGCTCGCCTCCGTGGCGCTGCTGATCCTGCTGCCGCTCGCCGTCCTCGTCGAGCGCTCCCTGGACGCCCCCGGCGGCTACGGCCTCGGGTACTACCGCGCCCTGCAGTCGGCGGCCGAGAGCGGCGGGACGTTCTTCGTCGCCCCCATGGAGGCCGTCTGGAACTCCCTGCGCTACGCGGCCGTGGCGGCCGTCTTCGCCCTCGTGGTGGGCGGCCTGGCGGCCGCGGCGCTGACCAGGAAAGCGGGGAGGCTCGTACGGGGCTTCGACGCGCTGCTGATGCTGCCGCTGGGCACCTCCGCCGTCACCGTCGGGTTCGGCTTCCTCATCGCCCTCGACGAGCCGCCGCTGGACCTGCGCGCCTCATGGATCCTCGTACCGCTCGCCCAGGCCCTGGTGGGCGTGCCCTTCGTCGTACGGATCATGCTGCCCGTGCTGCGCGCGGTGGACCATCGGCTGCGCGAGGCGGCGGCCGTGCTCGGCGCGTCCCCGCTGCGGGCCTGGCGGGAGGTGGACCTGCCGATGGTCGCCCGGGCGCTGGGGGTCGCGGCGGGCTTCGCGTTCGCCGTGTCGCTGGGCGAGTTCGGGGCGACCGTGTTCATCGCCCGGCCCGACCACCCGACCCTGCCGGTGGCCGTCGCCCGCTTCCTCGGCCGGGCCGGGCAGCTCAACTACGGCCAGGCCATGGCCCTGAGCACGATTCTCATGCTGGTGTGCGCGGCTTCCCTGCTGCTCCTGGAGCGGATCCGCACCGACCGTTCGGGGGAGTTCTGATGACCCTGCTGCGACTGGACGAGGTGACGGTCCGCTACGGCGAGCGCACGGCGCTGGACGCCGTGGACCTCCATGTGGCCGAGCACGAGACGGTGTCGGTGCTGGGGCCGAGCGGCAGCGGCAAGTCGACGCTGCTGCGCGTCGTGGCCGGCCTGGAGCGCGCCCACACCGGGCGGGTGTGGCTGTCCGGCCGCGACCAGTCCGGGGTGCCCACCCACCGGCGCGGCGTGGGCCTGATGTTCCAGGACCACCAGCTCTTCCCGCAGCGGGACGTGGGCGGCAACGTCGCGTTCGGACTGCGGATGCGCAAGGTGGCGCGCGCCGAGGCCGAGCGCCGGGTCGCCGAACTGCTGGACCTGGTCGGCCTCCCCGGCGCCCAGCGGCGGGCGGTCGCCTCTCTGTCCGGCGGCGAGCAGCAACGGGTCGCGCTGGCCCGCGCCCTGGCCCCGCGCCCCCAACTGCTGATGCTGGACGAGCCGCTGGGGCAGCTCGACCGCGGGCTGCGGGAGCGGCTCGTCGTCGAACTGCGCCGGCTCTTCGGCGAGCTGGGCACGACTGTGCTCGCGGTCACCCACGACCAGGGCGAGGCGTTCGCGCTCGCGGACCGGGTGGTGGTGATGGACGGGGGGCGCGTCGCGCAGACCGGCACCCCGCTGGAGGTGTGGCAGCGCCCCGCCACCGAGTTCGTCGCCCGCTTCCTGGGCTTCGACAACGTGGTTGACGCCGTCGTCCACGGCGAGCGCGCCGATACGCCCTGGGGCAAGCTGCCCGTCCCGGACGGCACCCCGCCGGGGCCGTGCCGGCTGCTGGTCCGCCCGGCCGGGGTGCGGCTCGTCTCCCCCGAGGAGGGCCTGCCGTGCACGGTGCAGGCGCGGACCTTCCGAGGCGACCGGGTGGCGCTCGCCCTCCAGCCCGTGGGCGCGCCGCGCCTGGAGGCGGCGTGCGCGCTGCGGGACGCGCCGGGGGAGGGGGAGCGGGTCGGGGCCGCCTTCGACGCGGGCGACGTGGTGGTGCTGGGCGCCGGCGCCTGAGCCGTGGCCTGAGACGTGGGCGCGCCCCCCGCGCCCCACACGGAGGTTCTGCGCTCAGCCCGTCAGGCCCGTCAGGGACATGAGGGCTTCCGGGGCCTCGTCCACCGAGTCCACCAGCGCGATCCGGGCCGCCATGGACCTGCCCTCGGCGAGCGCCTCCAGCAGGGGCCAGGTCGGCAGGCGGCGCGTCCAGTGGTCGCGGTCCACGAGCACCATGGGCGTCGGCTCGCCGCGCGACTCGTAGTAGTTGGGCGTCGCGTTGTCGAATATCTCCTGGACGGTCCCGGCGGCGCCCGGCAGGAACACCACCCCCGCGTTCGACCGCGCGAGCAGGCCGTCCTCGCGCGTGGCGTTGGCGAAGTACTTCGCGATGTGCGAGGCGAAGGCGCTGGGCGGCTCGTGCCCGTAGAACCAGGTGGGAATGCCGACCGACGTGCCGCCGCCGGCCCACCGCTCGCGCACCGCGAAGGCCGCCTCGGCCCACTCGCCGACGGACGGCCGGAAGGAGGGCGCCTTGGCGAGCACCTCCAGGGACTCGTCGAGCATCCCGTCGGCGAACGGCGCCGCGTAGGCGCCCAGGTTGGCGGCCTCCATCGCGCCCGGCCCGCCGCCCGTGGCGACCGTGAACCCCGAGCGCGCCAGCGCCCGCCCGAGCCGGGCCGCGCCCGCGTACCCGTCGGAGCCGCGCTCCAGGGCGTGCCCGCCCATCACACCCACCACCCGGGACCCGGCGAGGAGTTCGTCGAAGGCGTCCGAGACGGCGTCGTCGTGGATGGAGCGCAGCATCGAGGAGAAGATGTCGCCGTCGGCCTTGGTCCGCTGGAACCAGGCGTACGCGAGCGCGTCGGGCGTCCCCGCGTAGCCCCGCTCCGCCAGCCCCTCGAACAGCTCGCTCGGCGAGTAGAGGGTGCCGCGGTAGGGGTCGAACGGCAGTCCCGGCACCGGCGGGAAGACCAGCGCACCACCGGCCCGCACCTTGGCGGCGGCCTCGGGCTCCATCGGGCAGCCGAGGAAGACGGCCTCGGCGGTGTCCGTGCCGAGCAGCGCCGGGGTACGGTCCGTCAGATCGACGGACTGGACGCGGTACCCGGCCAGCGAGCCGCGGGCCACGACCTCGTCGAACTCCCGCAGGGACTCGATCTCCCGGTCGGGGCACGGGTCTTGGGCGGCGGTGGAAGCGTCGTCGGTCAGCACGGCGACATGCTACTGGCGGCCCCGGGCGGCGGGCCGAGGCGGTCGGCGGGCCGCGAAGTGGCGCGTGGCGCGGCTCAGCGGTCGAAGGGGAGCGTGCTCAGCTCCGCGACCGCCCAGGCCAGCGGGGCCAGGAAGATCAGCAGGGCCACCCCGCGCAGGGCCGCGGCGCCCCGCAGCAGGCGCGGCGGCGCGCCCAGGCGCAGCAGGGCTTCGGTCGTCCTGCCCCGGGCGCTCTTCGTCTCGAGCGCCGCGGTGAGCGCCGAGGCGGTGGCGCACATCATGATCAGCGCGGCGCCCAGGCCGGTGAGCGGGCCGAAGGGGCGGTCCCCGGACGGGCCGGGGCCCGCGCCGTAGAGCTGGACCGCGGCGTACGCGCCGGAGGCGACGGCGCACAGCACGCCGATCGGGTGCCCCAGGCGCCCCGCCTCCTGCTGCAGCACCCGCCCGGCCAGCAGCCGCAGCGCCCCCGGGCGGCCCGCGGCCAGCAATCTGCCGCACAGGTGGGTGAGGCCGGGCCCGGCCAGCACGAGGCCGACCGCCGTGAGCGCCCAGCCGCCCACCACGCCGGGCGGGCTGCCGCCGAGGTGGCCGGGGAGCGGCAGCAGCCCGCCGGGGGGCGGGGGAGGGCCGCTGTCGGCGTTGTTCGTGTACGCCTCCATGGCGATGCCGGCCGCGGTCAGCGCGATGCCCCAGGGCAGTCGCCGGGCCGCGAGCTCCGGCGCCGCGCCGCGCGGGGCCGTCTCCGCGCCCCGCGCCCGGCCGCCCGCCCGCGCCCCCCGCGCGCGCCGCGCTCCCCGGGGCCACAGGTGGACCGCGCAGGCCGCGGCCGCCACCGCCGGTACGAGTGCGAGCAGGGTGACCGCGGCCGCCCAGGGCACCGGGTGACCGGCGCCGAGCGCGCCGCTCGCCGCCCCGCTCCCCGCATCGGGCCACAGCGGCCACGAGCCGCCCAGATCGCCCCGCAGGTGCAGGAAGACCAGCAGGGCCGGCACACAGCCCAGCGCGCACGACAGGGCGGCCGAGGCCGCCGCGAGCAGCGCGGACCTGGCCGGGCCGCCGCCGGCCGCCGCGAAGACCGGTCCGAACGGGACGCTCGGGTCGGCGCGCGCGACCGAGACCGCGAGCTGGGCGGTGGCCGCCAGGGGCACCACGCACCAGAGCAGCCGTACGACCGCGTCGTCGGCCTGCTCGGGATGCCCGGCCGCGTACCCGAGGGCGCAGAGCAGCAGGAAGCCCGTGCCCGCCGCCGCGGTCGCCACCAGTGACCGGCGCAGCAGGGCCAGGGGCCGGGCGCCGCGGGCTAGGCGGAGACTGAGCACGCGGACCTGCCCTCCGCCTCGGGGGAGTGCGGCGAACCCACCCGGCGGCCGTCCAGCAGCGCGACGGTGCGGTCGGCGAGGGTGGCCACCTCCTCGTCATGGGTGGCCAGGAGCACCGTGATGCCGTGCGAGCGGGCCGCCGTGGTCAGGGTGCGCAGCACCTGGGCGCGGTCCGTGCTGTGCAGCGGGGCGGTGGGCTCGTCGGCGAACAGCACGGCGGGCGCGGAGGCCAGCGCGCGGGCCATCGCCACGCGCTGGCGCTGTGCCTGGGGGAGCGCGGCGGGGCGCAGGCGGGCGCACTCGCCGATGTCGAGCCGGTCCAGCCACTCGTGCGCGGTGCTCTTGGCCTCGCGCCGGCCGGTGCCGCGCAGCATCAGGGGCAGCGCGGCGTTCTCCCAGGCGGTGAGCTCGGCGATGAGCTGGGGCTCGGTGTCGATCCAGGCGAAGCGGTCGCGGCGGAGCTGTTCGCGGCCGAGTGGGGAGAGGGTGTGCACGGGGGCGCTGTTGAACCACACCTCCCCGCGGTCCGGGACGAGCAGGCCGGACAGGCATTTGAGGAGGGTGGTCTTCCCGCAGCCGCGCGGGCCGGTCACGGCCAGGATCTCGCCGTCGCGGGCGCCGAGGGAGACGCCGGCGAGGGCGGGCGACCCGCCGTAGGCGTACGTCAGGGTGCGTGCCCAGAGCACGTCGTTGTCCGGCGGAGCCACCATGCGAAGCACCTCGCCTCAGCTGCGATCGTCCGTGCGTTCCCCCGGTTGGGGGAACGACCGCAGAGCCAATGGGTCACTGGCACGGTAAGGACTCCGGCCCGTGCCCGCGCCCAGGCTCGGCGCGGGCACGCTGCCGTTTCCTCCGATCAGCCGCAATCCGGCCGGTCGGAAGGGGTGGCCCGGAGGCGCTCAGATCTTGGTCCACGCCTCGGTCAGGACCGCCCGCAGCACCTGCTCGATCTCGTCGAAGAGCGCCTGGTCGGCGATCAGCGGCGGCGCGAGCTGGACGACCGGGTCGCCGCGGTCGTCGGCGCGGCAGTACAGCCCGTTGTCGTACAGCGCCTTGGAGAGGTAGCCGTACAGGACGCGCTCGGTCTCCTCCGCGTCGAAGGACTCCTTGGTGGCCTTGTCCTTCACCAGCTCGATGCCGTAGAAGAAGCCGTTGCCGCGCACGTCGCCGACGATCGGCAGGTCGTGCAGCCGGCGCAGGGTGGCGAGGAAGTCGGCCTCGGTGTCCAGGACGTGCTGGTTGAGCCCCTCGCGCTCGAAGATGTCGAGGTTGGCCAGGGCCACGGCCGCCGAGACCGGGTGGCCGCCGAAGGTGTAGCCGTGCAGGAAGGTGTTGTCCTGGCGGTAGAAGGGCTCGGCGAGCCGGTCGGAGACCAGGCAGGCGCCGATGGGGGAGTAGCCGGAGGTCATGCCCTTGGCGCAGGTGATCATGTCCGGGACGTAGCCGAACTTGTCGCAGGCGAACATCGTGCCCAGCCGCCCGAAGGCGCAGATCACCTCGTCGGAGACGAGCAGCACGTCGTGGCGGTCGCAGATCTCGCGGACCCGCTGGAAGTAGCCGGGCGGCGGCGGGAAGCAGCCGCCCGCGTTCTGCACGGGCTCCAGGAAGACCGCGGCCACCGTGTCCGGCCCCTCGAAGAGGATCTGCTGCTCGATCTGGTCGGCGCACCAGCGGCCGAACGCCTCGGGGTCGTCGCCGAAGAGGGGGGCGCGGTAGATGTTGGTGTTGGCCACCTTGTGGGCGCCGGGGACGAGCGGCTCGAACGGGGCCTTCAGGCCCGGCAGCCCGGTGATGGACAGGGCGCCCTGCGGGGTGCCGTGGTAGGCCACGGCGCGGGATATGACCTTGTGCTTGGTGGGCTTGCCGACGAGCTTGAAGTACTGCTTGGCCAGCTTCCAGGCGGTCTCGACCGCCTCGCCGCCGCCGGTGGTGAAGAAGACCTTGTTGAGGTCGCCGGGGGCGTAGCCGGCGAGCCGCTCGGCGAGCTCGACGGCCTTGGGGTGGGCATAGCTCCACAGCGGGAAGAAGGCGAGCTCCTGGGCCTGCTTGTACGCGGTCTCGGCGAGCTCGACGCGCCCGTGGCCCGCGTTGACGACGAAGAGCCCGGCGAGGCCGTCGATGTAGCGCTTGCCCTTGTCGTCGTAGATGTAGGCGCCCTCACCGCGCACGATGGTGGGTACGGGGGCGTTCTCGTACGACGACATGCGGGTGAAGTGCATCCACAGGTGGTCGTACGCCGTGGTGGAGAGGTCGGCGCTCATTGCTATCTCGTTCCCCAGGTGTAGGTCTGCTTCCGGAGCTTGAGGTAGACGAAGCTCTCGGTGGAGCGCACGCCGGGAAGCGTGCGGATCCGCTTGTTGATCACCTCGAGGAGATGGTCGTCGTCCTCGCAGACGATCTCGATGAGGAGGTCGAAGGAGCCCGCGGTGACGACCACGTATTCGACCTCGTCCATGGCGGTCAGGGCGTCGGCGACCGGGTCGAGGTCGCCCTCGACGTTGATGCCGATCATCGCCTGCCGCCGGAACCCCACGGTGAGCGGGTCGGTGACCGCGACGATCTGCATGACGCCCTGGTCGAGCAGCTTCTGCACGCGCTGCCGTACGGCCGCCTCGGACAGGCCCACGGCCTTGCCGATCGCGGCGTACGGACGGCGGCCGTCCTCCTGGAGCTGCTCGATGATCGCCAGGGAGACGGAGTCGACCGGCGGTGTGCCGTTCTTGTCAGGTGTGGCCACGGAGCCCACTGTGCACGAGCCTCAGCCGTCTCGCAACCCTTATTCGATGAAATTCGTTGTCGAGAGGGTCTTATATCGCTGATTCCGTTGTTTGGGTGTGGCGGGTATGTTGAAAGCGTCGTCATGCCGACTACTGTGGTGTCTCATCCAATGGACACCCGACAAGGAGGGGTGGCACGTGACCACCGAACTGCGTCGTTTGCGCAACTACATCGACGGGGAGTTCCGGGACGCCGCGGACGGGCGGACCACGGAGGTGGTCAACCCGGCCACGGGCGAGCCCTACGCCACCGCCCCGCTGTCCGGCCAGGCCGACGTGGACGCCGCCATGGCGGCCGCCGCGGCCGCCTTCCCGGCCTGGCGCGACCTGGTCCCGGCCGAGCGCCAGAAGGCGCTGCTCAAGATCGCCGATGCCTTCGAGGCGCGCGCCGAGGAACTCGTGGCCGTCGAGTCCGAGAACACCGGCAAGCCGCTCGCGCTCACCGCGAGCGAGGAGATCCCGCCCATGATCGACCAGATCCGCTTCTTCGCGGGCGCGGCGCGGATGCTGGAGGGGCGCTCGGCCGGCGAGTACATGGACGGGCTGACCTCGATCATCCGGCGCGAGCCGATCGGGGTGTGCGCGCAGGTCGCGCCCTGGAACTACCCCATGATGATGGCCGTGTGGAAGTTCGCCCCGGCGCTGGCGGCGGGCAACACCGTCGTCCTCAAGCCCTCCGACACCACCCCCGCCTCCACCGTGCTGATCGCGGAGATCATCGGCGAGGTGCTCACCGAGCTGGGCCACCCCCGCGGCGTCTTCAACGTCATCTGCGGCGACCGCGAGACCGGCCGGCTGATGGTCGAGCACTCCGTGCCCGCCATGGCCTCCATCACCGGCTCCGTCCGGGCTGGCATGCAGGTCGCCGAGAGCGCCTCGAAGGACCTCAAGCGGGTCCACCTGGAACTCGGCGGCAAGGCGCCCGTCGTGGTCTTCGAGGACACCGACATCGCCAAGGCCGTCGAGGACATCTCGGTCGCGGGCTTCTTCAACGCGGGCCAGGACTGTACGGCCGCCACCCGCGTCCTGGTCCACGAGTCCATCCACGACGAGTTCGTCGCCGCCCTGGCCAAGGCCGCCGCCGAAACCAGGACCGGCGCCCCCGACGACGAGGACGTGCTGTACGGCCCGCTCAACAACGCCAACCAGCTCGCGCAGGTCAGCGGGTTCATCGACCGGCTGCCCGCGCACGCCAAGGTCGAGGCGGGCGGCCACCGCGTCGGCGAGAAGGGCTTCTTCTACGCCCCCACCGTCGTCTCCGGGCTCAAGCAGGAGGACGAGATCATCCAGAAGGAGGTCTTCGGCCCGGTCATCACCGTCCAGACCTTCACCGACGAGGCCCAGGCCGTCTCCTACGCCAACGGCGTGGAGTACGCGCTGGCGTCCTCGGTGTGGACCAAGGACCACGCGCGCGCCATGCGGATGTCCAAGGCCCTGGACTTCGGCTGCGTCTGGATCAACACCCACATCCCGCTGGTCGCCGAGATGCCCCACGGCGGCTTCAAGAAGTCCGGCTACGGCAAGGACCTGTCGGCGTACGGGTTCGAGGACTACACGCGCATCAAGCACGTGATGACCTCGCTGGACGGCTGACGGCGTACGGCCCCGGGGCTCACCCCCCCCGTGTCCCGGGGCCGTCCGTATCGTTGAACTGTGCGGCTGCGCGTACACACGCGCGACAGGGGAGGGAGCGGCACGATGACCGTCGAATTGACCGAACGGATCGAGATGGCCGACAGCGACAAGGCTCGTTTGGACGAGATGTTCGAGCCCTTGGAGCGGATGCTCCCCGAGGGCTACCGGGCCGAGGTCGTCGAGGGGGCCATCTGCATGACGCCGCAGCGCAGGACGCACTGGAACATCATCCGAAGGGTGCTGCGGCAGTTGGAGGACCGCTTCGGTGAGGACGCCGAGATCACCTCGGACGTGCGGATCGACTTCCCCGGCTACCTCAACGGATTCTGTCCGGACCTGGCGAAGGTGGCCGAGGGAGCGGTGCGCGACGAGGACGACAGATGGTCCTACCGCGACGTGGAGTTCGTGCTGGAGGTCATCTCCCGGGGGACGGGCCGGAACGACTACGGGCCCAAGCGGGACACCTACGCCGTCGCAGGGGTCCCGGTCTATCTGATCGCCGACCCCTACCAGCGGCAGTGCCACGTCTTCACGGAGCCGAAGGGCGATGAGTACCGCACCCATCGGACGGTGGACTTCGGCGAGCCGATCGACCTCACCGGCACGGTCGTCGACCTGGTCATCTCGACCGAGCAGTTCCCTCACGACTGACCCGCAGCAGCGCGCACAGCGTCCCGACCCGGTTGGTCGTGATCGAGTCCACCCCGGCGCGCAGCAGCCGCGCCATCGACCGCCGGGTGTCGGCGGTCCACGCGGAGACCAGCAGCCCGTCCGCGTGGTTGCGGGCGACCAGCTCGGGGGAGACCAGGCCGAAGCGGTAGTTGAGCCAGCGGGGGCGCAGATCGGCGAGCAGGGTCGGGCGGGGCGGGGCGAGGGTGGTCCAGGTCAGGGCGATCTCCGCGTCCGGGTCCGCGCGGCGCACCGCGCGCAGGGCGGCCAGGTTGCCGCAGTAGTAGACGCGGTCGGCCGCCCCGGACTCGCGGACCTCGGTGAGGGCACCGTGCGCGGCCGAGGCGTCGGGCAGGTCGATCATCACGCGGGTCGAGTCGGCCGCGGCGAGGGCGTCCCGCAGCAGGGGCACGCCGCCGCCGGTCAGCCGCCGCACCTCGGCGGCGGTCAGCGCGGCGAGGGGGCGGTCGTGCCCCCACAGCCGCTTGAGGGTCGCGTCATGGAGCAGCATCGGGACGCCGTCCCGGGTCGAGCGCACGTCGATCTCCACCGCGCCGGCCCCGGCCAGCACCGCGGAGCGCACCGAGGCGAGGGTGTTCTCGCGGCACACGTACGGGTCGCCGCGGTGGCCGACCGCCGTGCAGGACGGGGCCGCCGCCGTCATCGGCCCGCGACCGCCGTGTAGGCGTCGATCTCGGCCGCGAGCCGCGCCTTGCCCTCCGGGTCGAGGAAGGACGCCTCGACCGCGTTCTTGGCGAGGGCCGCGACGCCCGCCGCGTCCAGGTCCAGCAGCCGCGCCGCCACCGCGTACTCCGTGTTGAGGTCCGTGCCGAACATCGGCGGGTCGTCGCTGTTGATGGTCACCAGCACCCCGGCCTCGACCATCTCCCTCAGCGGGTGCTCGTCCAGCGTGGCGACCGCGCGGGTGGCGATGTTGGAGGTGGGGCAGACCTCGAGCGGGATCCGGCGCTCGGCGAGGTGCGCCAGCAGCCTCGGGTCGCGGGTGGCGCTGGTGCCGTGGCCGACGCGCTCCGCGCGCAGCTCGGTGAGCGCGTCCCAGATGGTCTCCGGGCCGGTGGTCTCGCCCGCGTGGGGCACGCTGTGCAGCCCGGCCGCGATGGCGCGGTCGAAGTACGGCTTGAACTGGGGGCGGGGCACGCCGATCTCCGGGCCGCCCAGGCCGAAGCTCACCAGGCCCGCGGCGCCCAGGTCGCAGGCGATGCGGGTGGTCTCCTCGGCGGCCTCCAGGCCCGCCTCGCCGGGAATGTCGAAGCACCACCGCAGCACCGTGCCCAGCTCGGACTCCGCCGCCTTGCGGGCGTCCTCGATCGCCTCGACGAAGGCGACGTCGGGGATGCCGCGCCGGGTGGAGCTGTACGGGGTGACGGTCAGCTCGGCGTAGCGGATGTTCTGCCGGGCCATGTCGCGGGCTATCTCGTAGGTGAGCAGCCGTACGTCGTCGGCGTCGCGGACCAGGTCGACGACGGAGAGGTAGACCTCGATGAAGTGCGCGAAGTCGCGGAAGACGAAGTAGTCGGCGAGGGCCTCGGGGTCGGTGGGGACCGCGGAGTCGGGGTGGCGGGCGGCGAGCGCGGCCACGATGCGCGGGGAGGCGGAGCCGACATGGTGGACATGCAGCTCCGCCTTGGGAAGGCCCGCGATGAAGGTGGTCAGATCGGTCAACGAATCCTCCGGGAGGCGGCCGGCTGCGACGGTTCCGGTCATCGTAATGGGGCGTCGGCCCCGGGCCGGCGCAGGCCGTAACATGGGCGGACATCACCTGGGGGGAGACATGGGCGACCAGCCTGACCAGCCTGACCAGCCTGACCAGACGGGACAGCCGAAGGCGCCGGAGCCGCGCGAGCGCGATCCATGGGCCCCGCCGGAGCCGCGGGTGGCCCTGGACAAGCCGGCCGCCCCGGGGGCGGGCGCCCAGCCGGTGCCAGGTGCCCCGCCGGTGCCGGGAGCGCCCTTGGTCACGGGAGCACCCCCGGTCCAGCCGCCGCCCCCGCAGGCCGGGCCGGGCGCGGTGCCCCCGCCGCCCCTCGCGCCGACCGGCCCCGGCACGCCGAGCGCGTATCAGCCCCCGCCCGGGCCGTACGGGCCGGTCCCGTACCCGCCCGCCGGCTATGGGCAGCCGGGCTACGGGCAGACCGGCTATGGGCAGACCGGCTACGGCGCGACCCCGTACGGAGCGCAGCCCACCTATCCCGGGTATCCGGACCCCGGGTATCCCGCCTATGGCTACCCGGGCCCGGGCTACGGGCCCGGGTCCTACGCCCCGGACAACGGCAACGGCACCGCCGCCATGGTGCTGGGCATCGTCGGCACCGTCCTCTTCCTCACCGTCGTCTTCGGCGTCATCCTCGGCGTGCTCGCGATCATCTTCGGGGCGCTCGGCCGCGCCAAGGCCACGCGCGGCGAGGCGGACAACGGCGGACAGGCCCTGACCGGACTCGTCCTCGGGGTGATCGCCGTGATCGCGAGCGTGGTGATGATCTTCGTCTATATCGCGGACGAGCAGGACGACGACCCGTACGCCGCCGGACCCGGCTACACGGAGGTCGCCGCCACGCTCGTGGACTCCCCGGCCGACAGCCGCTGACGGGCCTCCATCAACGCGAAGCCCAGCAGATTCAGCCCCCGCCAGCGGGCCGGGTCCTGCGCCCGATCGTCGTCCGCCGCCAGTCCGATGCCCCAGACGCGGTCCAGCGGGCTGGCCTCCACCAGCACCCGTGACCCCGTCCCCAGCAGATAGTCGCGCAGCCCCGGATCCGCGCCGAACTTGTGCACACTGCCCTGGACCACCAACTCGAAGCGGTGCCGCTCCCACTCCGCCTGGTCGAAGCCGCGCACCGAACGGCCCGCGTCCTTGGCCTGCTTGGGGTGGACCGCCTCCAACGCCCGCCGCTCGGCGTCCGCGTCGCCGAACAGCCGGGCCTTGCCCGCCATCATCCAGTGCTCCGCCGTCGCGTACCGCACTCCGTCGACGACGAACTCGGAGGGCCACCACTGGCTGAAGCAGCCGGGGCCCAGGCCCCCGCCGCGCGGCGGACGATGCCCCCAGAACCAGACGTACTTGAAGCGCTCGCCGCGCCCGGCCCGCTCGGTCAGCTCCGCCACCGAACGCGGCCCGCCGTCCGCCGAAACCGAATCCCTCTCCCCGTTCGTCTCCATGCCCGGATTCTCGCACCCGCCACCGACAGCGCTCGATGGAGCCATCGCGACGGTTGGGCCCGAAGATCGGTCAGCCCATAGCATTGCCCGGCACTTACCAGGAGGGGAGACAACCCATGTCCGCTACCAACCCGCAGCCCGGCCCGTACGACCCGAACCAGTACGGCACGCCCCAACCGCCCGGCCAGCCCCCGCAGTACCCCGCCGGCGCCGGCTACCCCGCCGCGCCGCCCGTCTACCCGGGCGGCCCCACCGGGATGCCCATGCAGCAGAGCAACGGCATGGGGACCGCCGCGCTGGTGTGCGGCATCATCGGCCTGGTCTGCGGGATCACCTACTTCCTGTGGGTCTTCGCCATCGTCCTGGGCATCCTCGCGATCATCTTCGGTGCCGTCGGCAAGGGCAAGGCGAGCCGCGGCGAGGCCGGCAACGGCGGATCGGCCACCGCGGGCCTGGTCTGCGGCATCGTCGGCATGGTCATCCCGGCCATCTACCTGCTGGCGCTCGACGCCGCACTCGACTCCGTCTTCTAGCCGCCTTCCCCCCGGCTCTCCACGGCCGGAATCGGTGACGTCGGCGCCGCTCCGATGACCGAATCCGTCGCGAAACCAAAAAGCAACAACGGAATCCCTTGTTGAGGGGCGGATCCTCTGTCAGGATCGGCCTCCGATTCCGGTTGGAGCTACGCCGCAGCCCCTCTGGGGCCCGGCGGAGGAGTGCGTCGCGATGGAGCAGCGGTTCGAGGTGACGGGGCGGTTCGCCGACGGCGCGCGGTGCCTCGCCGGCCGTCCGCGGCCGGCCGGCCCCGGGCGTACGCACACGGTGGCCGCCCCGGGGCGTACGCACATGGTGGCCACCCCCGGGCGTACGCACACGGTGGCCGCCCCCGCCCCCGGCGAGCGGCCCGACGCGCCCCACCGCCGCGCGGCCGGACTTGTCCGGCAGGCGCCGCGCCCCGCCCGCGCCGAATCGCCGCGCACGGCCGCCCGATCGGGCTCCCGACCGGGCACGACCCCACAGGCGCGCTCGACGACCCCGCCCGCGTCGCGGGCGTCGCCCGCCCGAGGCGGGCCATGGCCGCCGCCGCGTAACGGCCGCGGCCCCACCACCTCGTACCTCCGGCGGGAGCCGATCGGGACCACCGGCTCCCTCGCCTCCCGCGACCGCCCCCTCCGGATGACCGCCCCTCCGGATACCGCCCCATCCGGATGACCGGCCACGCCGGTTGACCGGCCGCTCCGGACAAGACCGCCCGGAAGGCCCGGCCGGCCCTCGCCGCGGGCCACACCACCCCTCTGAAGCCCCCGCCGCGCACGGCGCGGTCGCGGGCGCGCCGACCACCACCGTGCGGGGGCGCCGCACCGTCACCACCGTGCGGGGGCACCGCACCGTCTTCGGGGACCGATGACCAGCAGTACCGGCTGACCACCGGCCGACACCCGCGAAAGGGCACAGCGCATGGAAGCACGGCACGAGCCCGAGAGCCTGTCCCCGCCCCAGATCGCCGCGATACGGCGCAGCATGACCAGCGGCCGCATGGCCCTGACCCGCCGGTCGCTGCTGCGCGCCGGCTCCGGCGCGCTCGCGCTCGGCGGGCTCGGGGCGCTGAGCGGCTGCGGCATTCCGCCCGCCGGCCGCAAGGGCGAGTCGGGCGCCGCCGACGACCACTCCGACGAGGACAAGACGCTCCACTTCTCCAACTGGACGGAGTACATGGACGTCACCGACGACGAGAAGCACCGTCCCACGCTGGAGGAGTTCCGGCGCCGCACCGGCATCACGGTGAAGTACACCGAGGACATCAACGACAACGTCGAGTTCTTCGGGAAGATCAAACCGCAGCTGGCCGCGGGCCAGGACACCGGCCGCGACCTGATCTGCGTCACCGACTGGCTGGCCGCCCGGATGATCCGGCTCGGCTGGATCCAGCCCCTGGACGCGTCCCGTCTGCCGCACGCCTACACCAACCTGGGGAAGACCTTCCGCAACCCGGACTGGGACCCCGGCCACGCCCACTCCTACCCGTGGACCGGCATCCCGGCCGTCATCGCGTACAACAAGAAGGCCACCGGCGGCCGCAAGGTCACCTCCCTCGCCCAGCTCCTGGACGACCCGAAGCTCAAGGGCCGGGTGGGCCTGCTCACCGAGATGCGCGACACCGTCGGGCTCACCCTCCTCGACATGGGCAAGCCGCCCGAGACCTGTACCGCCGACGACTTCGACGCCGCCGTCGCGCGCCTCCAGAAGGCCACCGACCGGGGCCAGATCCGCCGCTTCACCGGCAACGACTACACCGGCGACCTCAGCAAGGGCGACCTCGCCGCGTGCGTGGCCTGGGCGGGCGACCTCATCCAGCTCCAGGCGGACAACCCGGAGGTCGAGTTCGCCATCCCGGACGCGGGCTACATGATCTCCACCGACAACCTGCTGATCCCCAACAAGGCGCGGCACAAGAAGAACGCCGAACGCCTCATCGACTACTACTACGAGCCCAAGGTCGCCGCGAAGGTCGCCGCCTACATCAACTACGTCTGCCCGGTCGACGGGGTGCGCCCCGAACTCGCGAAGATCGACAAGAAGCTCGCCGAGAACCCGCTGATCCTCCCGGACGAGGAGATGGCCGCCAAGGCCCACGCCTTCCGTTCGCTGTCGGGCGAGGAAGAGACGGCGTTCGAGGACAAGTTCGCCAAGCTCACCGGCGCCTGACCAGCGAGGGAACCCACCCATGCCCAAGACCGCCCCCGGCGGCGACGTCCGCCTCACCGGCATCAGCAAGACCTACGGGTCCTTCACCGCCGTCCACCCGCTCGACCTCGACATCCCCGCCGGCTCCTTCTTCGCCCTGCTCGGCGCCTCCGGCTGCGGCAAGACCACCACCCTGCGCATGATCGCCGGCCTCGAGGACCCCACCGCCGGCACCGTCCACCTCGGCGACCAGGACGTCACCGCCCTCCCGCCGTACAAGCGCCCGGTCAACACCGTCTTCCAGAGCTACGCCCTCTTCCCCCACCTCGACATCTACGAGAACGTCGCCTTCGGCCTGCGCCGCCGAGGCGTGAAGTCGGTGAAGAAGCAGGTGGCCGAGATGCTGGAGCTCGTCCAGCTCGGCGACTTCGCCCGGCGCCGGCCGGCCCAGCTCTCCGGCGGCCAGCAGCAGCGCGTCGCCGTCGCCCGCGCGCTGATCA
>NZ_MAXF01000104.1 GCF_001704635.1 Streptomyces sparsogenes
GAGATGCTGGATCCAGCTCGGCGACTTCGCCCGGCGCCGGCCGGCCCAGCTCTCCGGCGGCCAGCAGCAGCGCGTCGCCGTCGCCCGCGCGCTGATCAACCACCCCAAGGTGCTGCTGCTCGACGAGCCGCTGGGCGCCCTCGACCTCAAGCTGCGCCGCCAGATGCAACTGGAGCTCAAGCGCATCCAGACCGAGGTCGGCATCACCTTCGTCCACGTCACCCACGACCAGGAGGAGGCCATGACCATGGCCGACACGGTCGCGGTGATGAACGGCGGCCGCGTCGAGCAGAGCGGCGCCCCCGCCGAGCTGTACGAGAACCCCCGCACCACCTTCGTCGCCAACTTCCTCGGCACCTCCAACCTGATCGAGGCGCGCGTCACCGACAAGAGCGGCGGCAACCTCGTGGTGACCGCCGCCGACCGCACCCTCGCCCTGCCCCTGGAGCGGTGCGCCCCCACGACACGCACCGGCGAGAAGGTGCTGGTCGGGGTGCGCCCCGAGAAGATCACCCTCAGCCACGCCGACGACACGGATACCATCCCCGACGGGCGCAACCGGATCACCGGCCGGATCGCGGACTCCAGCTTCATCGGCGTCTCCACCCAGTACGTCGTGGACACCCCCTGCTGCCCCGGGTTCGCCGTCTACGAGCAGAACATCGAACGCGACGCCCGGCTCGTGCCCGGCGCCGAGGTCGTCCTGCACTGGAACCCCGCGCACACCTTCGGCCTCGACGCGGCCCAGGACATCGACGCCGGAACGGACCTGGAGGAGGCCACCCCATGACCGCCCCTCCCAAGACGACGCCCGCCGGCCCCACGGCCACCGCCGGCCCCACACGTCCGCCGGCCGCGCCCGCCGTCCGCCGGGCCGCCGTCCGCAAGCGGCTGGTGCCCTACTGGCTGCTGCTCCCCGGCATGCTCTGGCTGCTGGTCTTCTTCGTCGCGCCGATGGTCTACCAGGCGTCCACCTCGATCCAGACCGGCTCCCTCGAAGCGGGCTTCAAGGTCACCTGGCACATCAGCACCTACTGGGACGCGCTCGCCGAGTACTACCCGCAGTTCCTGCGCTCGGTGCTGTACGCAGCCACCGCCACCGCCCTGTGCCTGCTGCTCGGCTACCCGCTCGCGTACGTCATCGCCTTCAAGGCGGGCCGCTGGCGCAACCTGCTGATGGTCCTGGTCATCGCCCCGTTCTTCACCAGCTTCCTGATCCGCACGCTCGCCTGGAAGACGATCCTGTCCGACGGCGGCCCGGTGGTGGGCGCGCTCAACACCCTCCACCTGCTGGACCTGACCGACTGGATCGGGCTCACCCAGGGGCAGCGGGTGCTGGCCACCCCGCTCGCCGTGGTCTGCGGACTCACCTACAACTTCCTGCCCTTCATGATCCTGCCGCTCTACACCTCCCTGGAGCGCATCGACGGCAGGCTCCACGAGGCGGCCCAGGACCTCTACGCCCGGCCCTTCACCACCTTCCGCAAGGTCACCTTCCCGCTGTCCATGCCGGGTGTCGTCGCCGGCACCCTGCTCACCTTCATCCCCGCCGCCGGCGACTACATCAACGCCGAACTGCTGGGCTCCACGGACGAGAAGATGGTCGGCAACGTCATCCAGTCCCAGTTCCTGCGCGTCCTCGACTACCCGACGGCCGCCGCGCTGTCCTTCCTCCTCATGACGGCCATCCTCGCCATGGTCACCGTCTACATCCGCAAGTCCGGGACGGAGGACCTGCTCTGATGCCCCTGCTGCGCCCCACAGGGCACTGGATACGGCGGAACCTCGTGGTGATCGCGGGCCTCGGCACCCTCGCGTACCTGATCCTGCCCAACGTCGTCGTCCTGGTCTTCTCCTTCAACAAGCCCAACGGCCGCTTCAACTACGAGTGGCAGCGGTTCTCCACGGACGCCTGGAGCGACCCGTGCGGCGTCGCCGATATGTGCGGCTCCCTCACGCTCAGCCTCAAGCTCGCGGTGTGGGCGACCATCGGCGCCACCGTCCTGGGCACGATGATCGCCTTCGCGCTCGCCCGCTACCGCTTCCGGGCGCGCGGCGCGGTCAGCAGCCTGGTCTTCCTGCCGATGGCCATGCCCGAGGTCGTCATGGCCGCCTCACTGGCCACCCTCTTCCTCAACATGGGCGTCGACTTCGGCTTCTGGACGATCCTCATCGCCCACATCATGTTCTGCCTGAGCTTCGTCGTCACCGCCGTCAAGGCCCGCGTGATGAGCATGGACCCCCGGCTCGAACAGGCCGCCCAGGACCTCTACGCCACCCCGGCGCAGACCTTCTGGCGCGTCACCCTCCCGATCGCCGCCCCCGGCATCGCCTCCGGCGCCCTGCTCTCCTTCGCGCTCTCCTTCGACGACTTCGTCATCACCAACTTCAACGCCGGATCGACCGTCACCTTCCCCATGTTCGTCTGGGGATCCGCACAGCGCGGTACGCCCGTACAGATCAATGTGATCGGCACGGCGATGTTCGCCATCGCGGTGCTGTGTGTCCTCGCCGGCCGACTGGCCGGCAGCCGCCGCAAGAGGAGCCGATAGCCATGGCCACAGCCGCCATGAGCCCTGAAAGAGCCCTACGCGCCCTGGCCGACGCCGCCCCCAGGCCCTACTGGCTTGACGACCCCGCACGCCCCCGCCCCCACCCCGCCCTCGTCGGCGACGTCCACTGCGACCTGCTGGTCGTCGGCGGCGGCTACGGCGGGCTGTGGACCGCCCTGCTCGCCAAGGAACGTGACCCGGACCGCGAGGTCGTCCTGGTCGAGGCCCACGAGGCCGGCTGGGCCGCCTCCGGCCGCAACGGCGGCTTCTGCGCCGCATCCCTCACCCACGGCCTCGGCAACGGCCTGGCCCGCTGGCCCGGCGAACTGCCCGAACTCGAACGGCTCGGCCGCCGCAACCTCGACGCCATCGAGGCCGCCGTCGCCCGCTACGCCATCGACTGCGACTTCGAACGCACCGGCGAGATCGACGTGGCCACCGCCCCCCACCAGGTCCAGGAGCTGCGCCGGACCGCCGCCCAGGCCGCCGAGCTCGGCCTGGGAGAGCACGTGCTGCTCGACCGCGACGAGGTGCGCGCCGAGGTCGACTCGCCCACCTTCCTCGCCGGGCTCTGGGACCGCACCGGCGTGGCGATGCTGCACCCCGCCAAGCTCGCCTGGGGGCTCAAGCGGGCCTGCGCCGAGGCGGGAGTGCGGATCTACGAACACACCCCGGCCGAACGCCCCACCCGCGCCGGCGCCGCCCTCGAGGTCCGCGCCCCCTACGGACGGGTCCGCACCCGGCAGCTGGCCCTCGCCACCAACGCCTTCCCGGCGCTGGTGCGGCGCGTGCGCCCGTACGTCGTCCCCGTCTACGACCACGCCCTGATGACCGAGCCGCTGACCGACGACCAGCTCGCCGCCATCGGCTGGAAGCGGCGCCAGGGCCTCAGCGACAGCGCCAACCACTTCCACTACTTCCGGATGACCACCGACCGGCGCATCCTGTGGGGCGGCTACGACATCGTCTACCGCTACGGCGGCGGGGTGCGCGCCGAGTACGACCACCGCCCCGCCACCTACCGGACCCTCGCCCAGCACTTCTTCCGCTGCTTCCCGCAGCTGGAGGACGTGCGCTTCAGCCACGCCTGGGGCGGCGCGATCGACACCTGCTCCCGCTTCTCCGCCTTCTTCGGCACCGCGCACGGCGGGCGGGCCGCCTACGCCCTCGGATACACGGGCCTCGGGGTGGGCGCGACCCGCTTCGGCGCGGAGGTGATCCTCGACCTGCTCGGCGGCGAGGACAGCGAGCGGACCCGGCTGGAGATGGTGCGCCGGAAGCCGCTGCCGTTCCCCCCGGAGCCGGTGCGGTGGGCGGGCATCGGCATCACGCAGTGGTCGATGAGGAGGGCGGACGCCAACGGGGGCAGGCGCAATCTGTGGCTGCGGGTCATGGACCGGCTGGGGCTGGGCTTCGACAGCTGAGGGCTGTCCGGCAGCCGGGGGCCGTCCGGTAGCCGGGGGCCGTCCGGTAGCCGGGGGCTTTCCGGTAGCTGAGGGGTTGACCGCTGAGGGCTTTTGTCGGCCGGCCCTTCAACGCCGGGTGCGGCGCAGGACCAGCCACAGCGCCCCCAGCAGACAACCGGAAAGACACCAGCTCCCCACCACGTCCAGCGGCCAGTGATAGCCCCGCCGCACCAGCCCCGCGCCCACGGCGAGGTTCAGCAGCGCGACCAAGGCGACCAGCGCACGGCGCAGCGCCCGGTGCCGGGAGTGCTGAGGGCGCCGGGGATACGGGCGCAGCAGCAGGAGGGCCGCGCCGTAGGCGACCGCGGCGGTGGCGGCGTGGCCGGACGGGTAGAAGCCGGAGCCGTCCGCGAGGGGGCCGGGCGGGCCGGGGCGGTCGACCAGGGCCTTGGCCGGGGCGACGAGCGCCGGGACCGCCGCCATCGCCACGGCGGCGGCCAGCGGCGGCAGCCACCGGCGCGCCGCCGTCGCCCCCGCGCCCCGCTCCCGCCAGGCCACCCAGCCCACGACGGCCGCGAGCACGGGCAGCGCCACGGTCATGTTGCCGAGGTCGGCGAAGAACTCGGCGGCGGAGGAGGGGAGCAGCGTGGCCCCGGGCCCGGAGGGGGCGGTGAGCGCCCGGTCGAGCCGCTCGTCGAGCGGGCGGAGCGGGCCGTGGGCGGCCACCTGCCAGGTGCACAGCGCGAACAGGACCGCCGGGACGAGTACCGCGGAGACGAATACCGAGGAGACGGATGCCGCCGGGACGGATACCGCCGGGACGGGGCCCGGTCCGGGCGAGGGGGGAACAGCCGACGGCCCCGGAACAGGGGGGGTGGTTCCGGGGCCGCCGTGGTGACCGGTGTACCGCGCGCCCCGGGGGGTTTGGGGCGGGCGGCCATCCGATCGGTGAGGAGATCCGGAGCCGGAGGCTCCAGTGGTGTGCGCGAGGGCACAGCCGGGTCGGGGCTGGGGAAGCACCGGCTCGGCGTCGCTCGCAGTCCCCTGCGAGCGGGGTGTTTCTCTCATCTGTCACGACCGTACGGCAGCGAAGCCGCGCCGGACAGGCCGATCACCCAGCTGTCATCGCCCTCGCACATCTTCTTCACGCCGCACATTGATCACTCACAGTCACAGCTGTCCGAACGCCTCTTCGAGGACGTCCAGACCCTCGTTCAGCAGCTCCTCGCCGATGACCAGCGGCGGCAGGAAGCGCAGCACGTTCCCGTACGTACCGCAGGTCAGCACCAGCAGCCCCGCGGCGTGACAGGCCTTGGCCACCGCGGCCGTCGCCTCCGGGTTGGGGTCCTTGGTGCCCGACTTCACCAGCTCGATGGCGATCATGGCGCCGCGGCCGCGGAGGTCGCCGATGATGTCGTATTTGTCCTGGAGAGCGGTCAGGCGGGTCTTCATGATCTGCTCGATGCGCTGGGCCTTGGCGTTGAGGTCGAGGTCGCGCATGGTCTGGATGGCGCCGAGGGCGGCGGCGCAGGCGACGGGGTTGCCGCCGTAGGTGCCGCCGAGCCCGCCGGCGTGGGCGGCGTCCATGATCTCGGCGCGGCCGGTGACGGCGGCGAGGGGGAGGCCGCCGGCGATGCCCTTGGCGGTGGTGATGAGGTCGGGGACCAGGTTTTCGTGTTCGCTGGCGAACCACTGCCCGGTGCGGCAGAAGCCGGACTGGATCTCGTCGGCGACGAAGACGATGCCGTTGTCCTTGGCGAAGGCGGCGATCCGGGGGAGGAAGCCGGGGGCGGGCTCGATGAAGCCGCCCTCGCCGAGGACGGGTTCGATGATGATGGCGGCGACGTTGTCGGGCCCGACCTGCTTGGTGATCATGTCGATGGCCTGGGCGGCGGCCTCTTCGGCGCAGTGGTCGGGTCCGGTGGGCCAGCGGTAGGCGTAGGCGACCGGGACCCGGTAGACCTCGGGTGCGAAGGGGCCGAAGCCGTGCTTGTACGGCATGTTCTTCGCGGTCAGCGCCATGGTGAGGTTGGTGCGGCCGTGGTAGCCGTGGTCGAAGACGACGACGGCCTGGCGCTTGGTGTAGGCGCGGGCGATCTTGACGGCGTTCTCGACGGCCTCGGCGCCGGAGTTGAACAGGGCGGACTTCTTGGGGTGGTCGCCCGGGGTGAGGGCGGCCAGTTCCTCGCAGACCGCGACGTAGCCCTCGTAGGGGGTGACCATGAAGCAGGTGTGGGTGAAGTCGGCGAGCTGGGCGGTGGCGCGCCGGACGACGGCCTCGGCGCTGGCGCCGACGGAGGTCACGGCGATGCCGGAGCCGAAGTCGATGAGGGAGTTGCCGTCGACGTCCTCGATCACCCCGCCGCCCGCCCGCGCGGCGAACACGGGCATGACCGTCCCGACCCCGGCCGCCACCGCCGCGGTCTTGCGCGCGAGCAGCTCCTGGGACTTCGGGCCGGGGATCGCGGTGACGATGCGGCGCTCCTGCGGGAGGGAGGGGCCTCCGGACAGTTCGGTCATGGGGTGCTCCAAAAGAACGGTGGCTTTGAAAGAACGGTGGCTTTATTCGCAGGCTAGGCGGGTGGAGGCGGGTACGGCATGTTCCGTTCGGGAGCAGTGCGCGGCCCGCGTTGTCCGCGACGGACATAGCGCGCCGCTTCGTCACGACCGCTCCGCCGCCGCCCGCGGGACGCGGAAACGGCCGGGTCGGTGAACTCCCCGGCCGGGAACACTAGATTGGACGCCGGCGCGTCAGCGCGGTGACGCGGAGCGCGAAGCACGGAGCACAGCCGGTCAGGGGGCAAGGGGCAGCAGATGGACACCGAGGGCACCTTCGACGCACGCGGCACCCACCACAACCCACCCCCGTACCCGGCCACCCCGCCCCCCTTCCCTGCTCCGCCCGCGGGTCCCCCGCCTGCCGCTCCACCCACCGCAGCGCTGCCCCACCCTCCCTACCAGGCCGCCCCGCCGCAGCCGCCTCGCCCTCAGAGCGCGCCGGGTACATTCCCCGCGGCCGCCCCGGGCCCCGGCGCACAGCCTTCCCTGATCGCCTGGCTGCGCACTCCGCGGCCCCAAGGGGCGCCGGGAGTGTGGACGTATGGGTACAAGCCCAAGCCACCGGAGGAGGACCGGATTCCCGACCGGCAGCTGATCGCCGGGGCGCTGATCGCGGCTCTCTGCGGCTGGCTGGTGTGGGCTCTCCTCTGGAACGACTATCTCGGCACCTACTGGTTGTGGCCGCTGGATCTGCTCACCCCGAACTCCTGGGCGGAGAACGGGGAGATGGCGTATGTCGTGGCGACGTACGCCTATTACGCGATCTTTGCCGGCGCCATCATTGTGATCTTCGGCCGTGTAGGCCACTGGGCAGAAGTCTGGCGCCGCTACGCGCTCCCCCTCTTCCGCCGCGCATGGGACGATCCCGGCTCCTCGCCCACCCCCGCCGACCCCCAAGCCGACCCAGCCCAGTGGCCCGAGCTGCGTGCCGCCGGTGCGCACAGTGCCGCTGAGCGGCTGGCTGAGGAGGCGCGGGTGGGGCGGATGAATGATGTGGATCTTGTCCGGATCCGGGGGGCCTGGCAGGCCGTGCGGGCCGGACGGAACTCGCTCGCCGCCTTCACCGACACCGTGCTGCGCCACGGCGCCGCCGCGCACGGGCATCCGTCGGGCGCGCGTGACCTGCCCGCCCGGACGGCCGTGCACGACCTGGTCGCCCGCCAGGTCCGGATCGGCACGGCCGTCGACGCCCCGCGCAACCCCTACCAGCACCGCGGTGTCGGCCTCGCCCTCGACCCCGAGGTGCTGGGCACCTCGCTGCTGGCCGTGGGGCCGCCCGGGGCGGGGAAGACGGGGCGGCTGGTGCGGCCCGTGGTGGAGGCGCTGTGTCTACAGGCGCTCGCGGGGCAGGTGGCGGTGGTCGCGGTGGGGGCGGCGGGGTCGGGGCTCGGGGCCGATGAGGCGTTCGACGTCGTGGTGAAGATCGGCCGTCCGGACTCCGCCTACGACCTCGACCTCTACGGCGGCACCACCGACCCCGACGAGGCCGCCGGCGTCCTCGCCGAGGCCCTGATCGGCGACATGGCGGCGTCGCTGCCGGGCGGGGACAGCCGCCGGGCAGCCACCGCGCTCGCCCAGCTGCTCGGCCCGTATCGCGCCGCGCACGGCCGTTTCCCGTCCGTGCCCGAGCTGCGTGAGCTGCTGGACGGCTCGAAGGCGGCGATCGGCGCGCTTCGCGAGGCGCTGGACGCGGCCGGGCAGTCGGCCCAGGCGCGTGAGCTGGACGCGCGGGTGCGGCAGGCCGGGACGCCGGGGGATGTGGGCTCGCTGCTGGCCGACCGGATCGCGCTGCTGGACCGGCCGGCGTTCGCCGAGTTCTTCCACACGGGCGGCGACCGGCGCCCCTTCTCGCTGCGCGCCCTGGAGCACCCGCTGCGGGTGCGGATCGACCTGCCCGAGCGCGGCCACGCCGAGGCGTCCCGGATGCTCGCGCGCCTGGTCCTGGCGCAGTTCACCGAGTGCGCCGTGGGCCGCGCGGACCGTTCGCTGTTCGCCTGCCTGGTGCTCGACGACGCCTCGCACACCATCACCGCCGAGGCGCTGCGGGGTATCCAGCGGCTGCGTGCTGCCAACGCGGGTGCCGTCCTGACCCTGCGCACCCTGGACGACGTGCCCGACGCGCTGCGCAGCGCGCTGCTCGGCGCGGTCGGCTGCCGGATGGCCTACGCGGGTGTGACGACCTGGGACGGCGCGCGGTTCGCCGAGGTGTGGGGCACGGAGTGGGTCGAGGCGCGGGATGTCACCGACCGCCAGATCATCGCGGAGGAGCCGTTCACCAAGGTGCTCCACTTCATCCGGAAGGTGGTCACGGGCAAGGCCGTGACCACCCAGTCGGTGACCGTGCGGAGGGTCGAGCGCGAGCGCTGGTCGGCCTCGGAACTGGCGCACTCGGTGCCCGCGGGGCACGCCGTGCTGTCGGTGACCTCCGTGCGGGGCGAGAGCGGGCCGCCGGTGCTGGTGGACCTGCGCGCCTGAGGGCTTGCCGGGGTTTCCGGGGGCCCGGGGACGCTCGGTGCTCGGCCCGGGTCGGCCCGCCCCACCGGGGAGGCTCGGTGCTCGGCCCGGGTCGGCCCGCCCCACCGGGGAGGCTCGGCGCTCGGCCCGGTCCGCCCGCCCCCGGTCCGTCCGCCCCCGGGTCCGTCCGCCCCCGGGTCCGTCCGCCCCCGGTCCGCCCGCCCCCGGGTCCGTCCGCCCCCGGGCCGGCCGCCCTCCGGGCGCGCGCGGCCGGAAGCAGCCGAAACTCGGCCTTTCTTCGATTCCCGGGATTCGGCCACTGAGGCAGAATCGGTTACAGCCGTTCATACGGGACGGCGAAGTCGCGTCGATGGCGGCGGAGCCGCGTCGAAGTCCACCGAAGGTGCCATGCTTCCCACCCTCGCCTCACTGGTCCACCACACCGCGCTGAAGCTGTCCGTGCTCGCCGGTGAGGACCGGCTGGAGACGCCCGTGCGCTGGGCACACGTCAGTGAGCTCGCCGACCCCGTGCCGTATATGGAAGGCGGTGAGCTGCTGCTGACGACCGCGATGAAGCTCGACGCCGAGGACCCGGAGGCGATGCGCCGCTATGTGCGCCGGCTGGTCGGCGCGGGGGTCGTGGGGGTCGGCTTCGCGGTCGGGGTGAACTACGAGGGGGTGCCCGCCGCGCTCGTCGCCGCGGCGAAGGAGGAGGGGCTGCCGCTGCTGGAGGTGCCGCGCCGCACTCCGTTCATCGCGATCAGCAAGGCCGTGTCCGCGGCCATCGCCGCGGACCAGTACCGCGCGGTGACCGCCGGGTTCGAGGCGCAGCGGGAGCTGACCCGGGCCGCGATCGGCGCGGAGGGGCCCGCCGCGCTGCTGGCCAGGCTCGCCGCGCACGTGCACGGCTGGGCGGCGCTGTACGACGCCTCCGGCGCGGTGGTGGCCGTCGCTCCCGACTGGGCGGCCCGCCGGGCCGCCCGGCTCACGGCCGACGTCGAGCGGCTGCGCACCCGCCCGGCCCCCGCCAGCGCCGTCGTAGGCGGAGGCGGCGGAGGCGGAGGCGGAACGGGAACCGGGGGCGGGAGCGCCGAGGGGGAGGGGAGCGAGGGCGCCGGGGGCGCGGATGCGGCCGATGACGCGGCGGCGGACCGGGTGGAGCTGCAGTCGCTCGGCACCGGGCGCCGTACCCGGGGCGTGCTCGCGGTCGGCACGGCCGCGCCTCTGGGCACCGCCGAGCGCTACGCCGTGCATTCGGCGGTGGCGCTGCTGACCCTGACCACCGAGCGTTCCCGCGCCCTACAGGAGGCCGAGCAGCGGCTCGGCGCCGCCGTGCTGCGGATGCTGCTCGCGGGGGAGCCCGACCACGCGCGGGCGGTCGCCGGACAGCTGTACGGCGGTCTGCTCGACGCGCCGTTCCGGATGCTCGTCGCCGAGGCGGCGCCGGGCGGGGGAACACAGCAGCAGCCGGGCGCGGTCGGTTCCGGGGCCGGCGCCGTGGCAGCCTCCGCGGTCGGCGCCGTGACCGGTTCAGCGGCGGCTTCAGCGGTCAGCGCAGCGGTCAGTCCAGCAGCCGGTTCCGCCGCCGGTTCCGCAGCCGGCTCAGCCGCCGCTTCGGTCGCCGGTTCCCCCGGTTCCGCCGGTTCCGCAGGCACGGACGGCGCGGACGGCGCGCCGGCGGACGGCCCGGCGAGCACGGCCCCGCCCGGCGCCACCCGCGCCGACGCCCAGGCCGCCGCCAAGCCGGGCGGCGCGGCGGCCCGCAAGGGCGTCAAGGGCACCGCGAAGGCCAGGACCGCCGTCGCGGCTGCCGCCGCAGCCGAGACGGCCGCGGCCGGCGACCCCCTGGGGTCGCTCGCCGACGCGATGGAGGCGGCCGCCGCCCGTTCCGGCGAGGCCGTGCTGGTGGTGCCCGACGGTGAGCGTCTCGTCGTGCTGGCCCCCGACGGCGGCGTGGCGGTCTCCGTCTGCGCCGAGCACGCCAAGGCGGTGGAGAGCCGCCGCGGCACGGCGACCCGGCCGCGTGACCGCAGCGCCGCGCCCCTGGGCGACGATCTTGTCATCGGGCTCTCCGCCCCGGCGGGTCCGACGGCCGCCGCGGCCGCCTACCGCCAGGCGGAGCAGGCGCTCTCCGTGGCCCGGCGGCGCGGCCGGGTGCTGGTGGAGCACGAGGAGGTGGCCGCGGGCTCCGTGCTGCCCCTGCTGGCCGACGACGCCGTACGGGCCTTCGCCGACGGCATGCTGCGGGCGCTGCGGGAGCACGACGCGACAGGGCGCGGGGACCTGGTGGCCTCGCTGCGGGCCTGGCTGTCCCGGCACGGCCAGTGGGACGCGGCGGCCGCCGACCTCGGGGTCCACCGGCACACCCTCCGCTACCGGATGCGCCGGGTCGAGGAGATCCTGGGCCGGTCGCTGGACGACCCCGATGTGCGCATGGAGTTGTGGCTGGCCCTCAAGGCGACCGCGCAGGGCACCTAGCAGGGCTGGCCCGCCCCACGCCGATGAGTGGGGCCCCACGCCAATGCCTGGCGCGCCGATGCCTGGCGCCCCACGCCAATGCGTAGCGCGCCACCCTCCGACTGCTACGCAGCGGACAAACCGTTTCCGGCCCGGTCGCGCCTACGGTGGAGGTTGAGAGACATCCGCACCATCACCCCACCACTTTCCGGAAGGGTCGGGATCCGCTGTGCCAGACACGAACGAAGCCGTCACCCACGCGTTCTGGCTCGCCGGCCGCGAGGCCACGGGCGAGAGCACCTTCGAGGTCACGTCCCCCTGGGACGGGCGCCTCGTCGGCGCGGTGAGCATTCCCACCGAGGCCCAGGTCGAGGAGGCCGTCGCGGCCGCCGCCGCCGTCGCGGAGGACTTCGCCGCGACCCCCGCGTACGTACGGGCCGCCGCCCTCGACCATGTCTCGCGGCGGCTGGGCGAGCGCGCCGAGGAGATCGCGCGGCTCATCTCCGCCGAGAACGGCAAGCCCATCAAGTGGGCGCGCGGCGAAGTGGGCCGGGCCGTCTCCGTGTTCCGGTTCGCGGCCGAGGAGGCCCGCCGGTTCAACGGTGGGGACGCCCAGCGGCTGGACACCGACCAGGGCGGCACCGGGCGGCTGGCGCTGACCCGCCGCTTCCCGCGCGGGGCCGTGCTGGGCATCGCGCCGTTCAACTTCCCGCTGAACCTGTGCGCCCACAAGGTCGCCCCGGCGATCGCCGTCGGTGCGCCGATCATCCTCAAGCCGGCCCCCGCGACCCCGCTCTCGGCGCTGCTCCTCGGCGCGCTGCTGGCCGAGACCGACCTTCCGGCGGGGTCCTGGAGCGTGCTGCCGGTGCCCAACGACCGGATGCCCGCCCTCGTCCAGGACGAGCGGCTGCCGGTCATCTCCTTCACCGGCTCCGACAAGGTCGGCTACGCCATCAAGGAGTCCGTGCCGCTCAAGCACTGCACGCTGGAGCTCGGCGGCAACGGCGCCGCGGTCGTGCTGGGCGACTACACCTCCGAGGTCGGCCTGGAGTGGGCGGCGGGCCGCATCGGGACCTTCTCCAACTACCAGGCCGGGCAGTCCTGCATCTCCGTCCAGCGGGTGATCGCGGACACGTCCGTCTACGAGCGGCTCGTACCGAAGATCGTCGCGGCCGTCGAGGCCCAGGTCACCGGCGACCCGTCCGACGAGGCGACCGACGTCGGCCCGCTGGTCAGCGAGGACGCCGCCAAGCGCGTCGAGGCCTGGGTGGAGGAGGCCGTCCAGGGCGGGGCGAAGGTGCTGACGGGCGGCAAGCGCGAGGGCGCGTCCTACGCCCCGACGGTCCTCGCCGATGTGCCCGCCGACGCCCTGGTCTCCTGCGAGGAGATCTTCGGCCCGGTGCTCATCGTCCGCGAGGTGGCGGGTGAGGAGGAGGCGTTCGAGGCGGTCAACGACTCGAAGTACGGGCTGCAGGCCGGCGTCTTCACCCACGACCTGCAGACCGCCTTCCGCGCCCACCGCGCGCTGGAGGTCGGCGGCGTGATCGTGGGTGACGTCCCGTCGTACCGCGCCGACCAGATGCCCTACGGCGGCACCAAGCGGTCCGGCGTGGGCCGCGAGGGGGTGCGCTACGCGATGGAGGACTACACCTACGAGCGGGTCCTGGTGCTCACCGGCCTCGACCTCTGAGCCGGACGACGCTCGGACGTAGGGCGCCCACGCGGAGGGTGACGTAGGTCCTCCGCGTGGGCGCGTGGCCCGCGATGTCGGGCCGGGCCCGTCCTCGGCCGCTCCGGACCCTCGACCGGAGAAGCCGAGACGGGCAGATGGATCCGGCGGTGGGCGGCCGGCTTGCGGCGCGGCCGCGGCACGCGCGCCCGGGGCGCTGCCGTAGATCCGCACCACCTCGTCCCCGTCGCACGGGTGACGTAGCCGAACAGCACTCGGGCGAGCCCGGTCCCCGCGACTCGTCTTCGGCTACGGGATCACCTCCTCGTCCGGCGGCCTGGACTTCAGGACCAACAGCTTCGGCGTGTCCTTCAGCTGATTCCCGCCCCGCCGGCCGCGTGCCGCCGCTCCCTGGGGCGGCGGCCTGCGGAACACTGCCGGTCCGCGGAACTCCGCCGGCCCGCGGCCGGGCATCGGCGTGCGGACGGCACCCGCCGTACCCCACCGGTTGCGGCCCCGGCGCGCCGCGTACTCCCCGGGTCGCGGCGGGAGAAGCCTGGTTGCCGCCGTACGGGGGAGGGGCCCGCACGCGAGCCGAATCTAGGGTGGGCGCATGGTCTCTCACGGCTCCCTCGCCCGTCTGTGGCCGCCCCGCGGCCGGTGGGCGGACGCGATGCCGGCCGGCGGGGTCTTCATCCTGGCGGCCGCGGGCGGCCTGAGGTCGCTCATCGGTGAGCGCCAGCAACCCTGGCCGGTCACCGCCTTCGGCTGGGCGATGATCGCCGCCGCCTGCGGGGCGCTCTGGTTCCGCCGCCGCCATCCGGTGGCCGTCGCCCTCGGCGTGCTGGCCGCCACCGCCGCCTACTACCTCACCAGCGCCTACGACGGGCCGCTCCTGGTCGCGTTCGTCGTCGCCCTGTACACGGTCGCGGCCCGGGGACGGACATGGGCGGCCGTCGCCCTCGCCGCGCTGAGTGTCCTCGCCGTCGGCGCCGGCACCCTGGAGGGCAACGACGACGTCAACGGAGTCGGCCTGTTCATGCTCGCCGGCTGGCTTGTCGCGGTGATCGCGCTCGGCCGGGCGCGCCACACCCGCCTGGCCTACGTCCACGAGGTGGAGCAGCGCGCGGCCGGCGAGGAGCGGCTGCGCATCGCCCGGGAGCTGCACGACGTCATCGGACACCACATCTCCCTCATCAGCGTCCAGTCCTCGGCCGCGCTGCACCGCATCAGGAAGGACCCCGGGCAGGCCGAGACGGCCCTCGCCGCGATCAAGAAGTCCAGCCGTGAGGCCCTGCGCGAGCTGCGGACGACCCTCGGCCTGCTGCGGCAGGTCGACGAGGAGGCGCCCACCGCGCCGCCGCCCGGCCTGGCCAGGATCGGCGAACTCGTCGAGTCGGCCCGGACGGCCGGGTTCGAGGTGCGCGCGCACACCACCGGCGAGCCGGTGCCGCTGCCCACCGAAGTCGAGCTGGCCGCCTACCGCATCGTCCAGGAGGCGCTCACCAACGTGGCCCGGCACTCCCGGGCCACCGCCGTCACCGTCCACGTCGGCCACGCGCCCCGCGAGGTGCGGATCGAGGTCGCGGACAACGGGCGCGGCCCGGACCGGACCGCCCCCGGCAGCGGCATCAGCGGCATGCGCGAGCGCGCCCGCGCGCTGGGCGGCGAGCTGACCGCCGGCCCCGGGCCCGACGGCGGCTTCGCCGTCCGCGCCCGCCTGCCGCACCGTGACGGAGCATCATGGCAGGCATGATCAAGGTCTTGCTGGCGGACGACCAGCGGCTGGTGCGCGCCGGATTCCGCTCCATCCTGGAGGACGAGGACGACATCACGGTGGTCGCGGAGGCGGGCGACGGCGACGCGGCCGTCTCGGCCTGCCGCGAACTGCGCCCCGATGTGGCGCTGCTGGACATCCGGATGCCCGGCACCGACGGCCTGGAGGCGGCTCGGCGGATCACCGCCGACCCCCGCCTCGAGGGCGTCAGGGTCGTCATCCTGACCACCTTCGACCTGGACGACTACGTGTACGGCGCGCTGCGCGCCGGTGCCACCGGCTTCCTGGTCAAGGACACCGAACCCGAGGAGCTGATCCACGCCGTACGGGTGGCCCACCGCGGGGACGCGCTGATCAGCCCCTCGGTGACCCGGCGGTTGATCGCCGAGTTCGCCGGACGGGTCAGGGCCCCCGAGCCGGGCCCCAGGCTGCGTGCCCTCACCGGCCGCGAACGCGAGGTGATGGAGCTGGTCGCCGCCGGGCTGACGAACGACGAGATCGCCGCCCGGCTGGTGCTCAGCCCGGCCACCGCCAAGACCCACGTCAGCCGGATCATGAGCAAGCTGGACGTCCGGGACCGCTCCCAACTCGTGGTGCTGGCCTACGAGTCCGGCATGGTCAGCCCCGGCTGGCTGGCGGGATAGCCCCCCACGACCGGAGGGGTACGCCGGCCCGGCACCCGCCCACCCGTGGGGTACGGCGGGTGTCCGCCCCGGGACGATGCCCCGGGGCCCGCCCGGCCCGGATGCTTCCGGGCCATGAGCGCACCTCCCCACTCCGCCACGTCCGCGGCCCCGGGCGTCTTCGGGCGCCTCGCCGCCTGGTCCCAGACCCACCGCTGGGGCGCACTGCTCCTGTGGGTCCTCGCGGTGGCCGCCGTCACCGCCGGATCACAGGCGGCCGGCAGCGCCTACCGCAACGACTTCACCCTGCCCGGCACCGACTCCCAGACCGCCACCGACCTGCTGGCCGAACACGGCTCCCGCCAGGCGGGCGACAGCGTGCAGATCGTCTTCAGGGACGAGGGCGGGCTGCGCGCCGAGCGCGGGACCGTCGGCAGGACCCTCGACCGGGTCCGCGGCCTGCCCTCCGTCGTCGAGGTGCGCGGCCCCTACGCCGACGCCTCCGCGATCTCCCGGGACGGCACCGTCGGCTACGCGACCGTCACCCTCGACGGCAAGGCGGAGCAGGTGCCGAAGGAGGACGTCACCCGCGTCATCGACACCGCCCGGGCCGCCGAGGGCCACGGCCTGGAGGTCGCGCTCGGCGGCGACGCCGTGCGCGGCGCCGAGGAGGGCGGAGGCGGCGTCGCGGAGGGCGCGGGGATGCTCGCGGCGCTGGTCATCCTCGTCATGCTGTTCGGCTCGCTGGTGGCGGCGGCGCTGCCGCTGGTCACCGCGGTGTTCGCGGTGGGCGGGGCCATCGGGCTCATCGCCCTGGCCTCCCATGTGTTCACGGTCGCCGACTTCACCCCGCCCGTCATGATGCTCGTCGGGCTCGGCGTGGGCGTGGACTACGCGCTCCTGATCTTCTACCGCTACCGGCACGAACTCATCCGCGGCGCCGACCGGCACACCGCCACCCGCACCGCCCTGGACGCCGCCGGACGCACGGTCTTCTTCGCCGGCTGCACCGTCATCATCGCGCTGCTCGGCCTGGTCGCCCTGGGCCTGGGCGCGCTGCAGGGCGTGGCGCTCGCCGTCGCGCTGACCGTGCTCGTCACCATGGCGGCCTCCCTGGTCCTGCTGCCCGCGCTGCTGGCCGTCCTCGGCGGGCGCGTCCGGCGCCAGGTGCTGCGGCGCGCCGAGCGGGCCCGGGCCAAGGGGAGGGAGGAGGGCCGGCGCTGGCGGGCCCTGGCCGGTGCCGTGCAGCGGCGCCCGCTGCCCGCGCTGCTGGCCGCCGTCGTGGCGCTGCTCGCGCTGTCCGCCCCGGCCCTGAGCCTGCGCCTGGGCTTCGCCGACGCGGGCAACGAGCCGACCACGTCCACCAGCCGCCGGGCCTACGACCTGCTCGCCGAGGGCTTCGGCCCCGGATTCAACGGCCCGCTGGTCGTGGTGAGCCGGGGCGACGCGGCGGCCGCCCGGGAGCTGCGGACCGCGCTCGCCCACACCGACGGCATCGTCGCCACCACGCCGCCGCTGCCCTCCGAGGACGGCGCCGTCTCCACCGTCCTCGCCTTCCCCGCCACCTCCCCGCAGGACGAGGGCACCACCGACCTCGTCCACACCCTGCGCGACCGCGTCCTGCCCCCGCTCGCCGGGCGCACCGGCGCCGAGTACCTGGTGGGCGGGCCCACCGCCGCCGCCCAGGACTTCGCCGACTCCGTCGCGGACCGGATGCCGCTGTTCGTCGCCGTGGTCGTCGGCCTGTCCGCGCTGCTCCTGATGGTCGTGTTCCGCTCCCTGCTGATCCCGCTGAAGGCCGCGCTGCTCAACCTGCTGTCCATCGCGGCCGCGCTGGGCGTGATCACGCTCGTCTTCCAGGAGGGCTGGTTCGGGGCGCAGCCCGGCCCGATCGAGGCCTTCATCCCGGTCATGATCTTCGCGATCGTCTTCGGCCTCTCCATGGACTACGAGGTGTTCCTCGTCTCCCGCATCCACGAGGAGTGGGAGCGGACCCGGGACCCCTCCCACGCGGTCCGCGAGGGCCTCGCGGCCACCGGCAAGGTGATCACCGCGGCCGCCGCCATCATGATCGTGGTGTTCGCCGCCTTCGTGCTCAGTCCGGACCGGATGCTCCAGCAGTTCGGGCTGGGCCTGGCGGTGGCCGTCCTGCTGGACGCGGTGGTGATCCGCTGTCTGATCGTCCCGGCCGTCATGCGGCTGCTGGGCGCCCGCGCCTGGTGGCTGCCCGCCCCCCTCGCGCGCCGGCTGCCGAAGGTGGCGCTGGAGCGGCCGGACGCCGGCCGAGGCGGGCCGGAGCCGGGTTCCGGCTGAGGCGGGCGCGCCGACCGCCGCGGGTGGCGGCTCGGCTCCGGCGGTCCCGGCCCGTCAGGGCGCGCGCCGGCCCGGTTCCCCGCCCCTCAGGGCTCGCGCACCGGCAGCCGCGCGTCGTCGCGCAGGAACAGCGGGATCCGGTCCAGCGGCGCGGGCACGGTCACCGTCCTGCCGCCCTCCCAGCTGTCCCCGGTCCAGGCGTCCGTCCAGCGCGCCCCGGCCGGGAGATACGCGCTCCGCTCCGTCGCGCCCGCCTCCAGGACCGGGGCGACCAGCAGATCCGGCCCCAGCAGATAGGCGTCCGCGACGCCCCAGGCCGCCTCGTCGCCGGGGAACTCCAGGAACAGGGGGCGCAGCGGCGGCAGCCCCTCCTCGTGGGCGGCGCGCATCTGCGCCAGCACGTACGGCTTGAGGCGCTCGCGCAGCCGCAGGTAGGAGCCGAGGATGCGCTCGGCCTCCTCGCCGTACGACCACACCTCGTTGGGGCCGCCGGTCATGCCGGGCCCGAGCGGCAGCCCCGGGTCGCGGAAGCCGTGCAGCCGCATGATCGGGGACAGCGCGCCGAACTGGAACCAGCGGATCAGCACCTCGCGGTAGGCCGGATCGTCCGGGTCGCCGCCGTGGAAGCCGCCGATGTCGGTGTTCCACCACGGGATGCCGGACAGCGCCACGTTGAGCCCGGCGGCGATCTGCCGGCGCAGCGTCGCGAAGTCCGTGCCGATGTCGCCGGACCACAGGGCCGCGCCGTAGCGCTGGCTCCCCGCCCACGCCGAGCGGTTGAGGGTCACCACCTCCTCCTCACCCGCCGCCCGCATGCCCTCGTGGATGGCGCGGGCGTTCTCGCGCGGGTACAGATTGCCGACCTCCAGGCCGGGCCCCGCGTGGTAGCGCAGGTTCGCGGGGAAGCCGGGCTTGAGCTCCGGCTCGCAGGCGTCCAGCCAGAAGGCGCGGATCCCGTACGGCTCCAGGTAGTTCTCCCGTACCCGCGACCACACGAACTCCCGCGCCCGGGGGTTCGTCGCGTCGTAGAAGGCGACGTGGATCCGCTCGCCCTCGCGCACATCGGGCCAGTCGGCGTGCGCCGTGGGCCCGTACTCGGTGCCGACCAGGAGGCCCCGCTGCTCCATGGTGTCGTGGTTCTCGCTCAGCGGGGAGACCGACGGCCACACCGACACCACCAGCTTGATGCCGAGCCGCTCCAGCTCCCGCGTCATCGCCGCCGGGTCGGGCCAGGCGACCGGGTCGAACTTCCAGTCGCCCAGGTGCGTCCAGTGGAAGAAGTCGCAGACGATCGCGTCGATCGGCAGCCCGCGCCGCTTGTGCTCGCGGGCCACCGCCAGCAGCTCCTCCTGGGTGCGGTAGCGCAGCTTGCACTGCCAGAAGCCGGCCGCCCACTCGGGCAGCATCGGCGCACGGCCGGTCACCGCCGTGTAGCGGCGCTGCGCGGCCGCCGGGTCCCCGGCGGTGATCCAGTAGTCGATCTGGCGCGCGCTGTCGGCGACCCAGCGGGTGCCGGTCGCGGCCAGCTCCACCCGCCCGATGGCCGGGTTGTTCCACAGCAGGGTGTAGCCGCGGCTGGAGGTGAGGACCGGGATCGCCACCTCGGAGTTGCGCTGCACCAGGTCGATCACGGCGCCCTTCTGGTCCAGCAGCCCGTGCTGGTGCTGGCCGAGGCCGTAGAGGCGCTCGCCCTCGTACGCCTTGAAGCGCTGCTCGATGCGGTGGTAGCCGTTGCCCGTGGCGGTGCGCAGCCGCGGCCCCGGCCACCAGAAGTGGGCGCGCTGCTCGGCGAGCAGTTCCCGGCCGCCCTCGGTGGTCTCGAACCGGATCATGCCGTCCGCGCCGATCCGGGCGGTGATCGCGCCGCAGGTCAGCGACGCCTGCCCGGCCTCGATCCGGACACTCGCGGCCGCCGGTGGCGGGGCGTCGAGGAGCGCGCCGGGCAGGTCCTCCAGCAGCGGCCCGCCGAGCCGGGCCCGGACCCGGATCGCGTCGGGCCCCCACGGTTCCAGACGCACGGTCTCCTGCCGCCCGGTCCACTCCAGCGCGCCGTCGCGCTCGCCGAAGCTGCCGACGGTGGGGGAGGACTGGGCGAGCGACGCCGATGCGGTGGCCGGCGGTGACGGTTTCACGGGGCGCTCCTCGGGATGCGGCGGTGGACGTACGGGGCTGAGAGCTCTACGGGCGTATCGCTTCGGGGACGTACGGCTCAGGGGCACTACGAGGGCGGGACTGCCCCGCGAGGGCGGGCTTCAGGGGGCCGGGTCAGGGCGCGGTGTGCGGCGCCGGGCCCGAGCTCGCCCGCACCGTCAGCTCGGGCGCCAGCAGGGTCACCTCGTCCGCGCCGCGCCCCTCCAGCTTGGCCACCACCAGCTCCACCGCGCGCCGGCCCATCTCCTCCGCGGGGATGGCGACGGAGGTCAGCCGTACCGAGGCCTGGGCGGCCACCTGGTCGGGGCAGACCGCCACCACCGAGATGTCCTCCGGGACCGCGCGGCCCTGCCGGCGGAGCAGGCTCAGCAGCGGGTCGATGGCGGCCTCGTTCTGCACCACGAAGCCGGTGGTGCCGGGGCGCTCGTCGAAGATCCGGGCCAGCGCCCCGGCCATGGACTCGTAGCTGCCCTCGCAGGGCCGGTGCAGCAGGCGCAGGCCCAGCTCCCGGGCCCGGCCGCGCAGCCCCTCCAGCGTGCGCACGGCGAAGCCGGTGTGGCGCTCGTAGACCGCCGGCGCCTCGCCGACCACGGCGATCTCGCGGTGGCCGAGCTGGGCCAGGTGCTCGGCGCACAGCGCGCCGGTCGCCGTGAAGTCGAGGTCGACGCAGGTCAGTCCGACGGTGTCGGCGGGCAGTCCGATCAGCACGGTGGGCTGCCGGGCGTCCCGCAGCAGCGGCAGCCGCTCGTCCTCCAGCTCCACGTCCATCAGGATCATGGCGTCGGCCAGCCCGCTGCCGGTCACCCGGCGCACGGCCGCCGGGCCCTCCTCGCCGGTCAGCAGCAGCACGTCGTAGCCGTGGGCGCGGGCGGTGGTGGCCACCGCGATGGCGACCTCCATCATCACCGGCACGTACATGTCGGTCCGCAGTGGCACCATCAGGGCGATGATGTTGGAGCGGCTGCTGGCGAGGGCGCGGGCTCCCGCGTTCGGGTGGTAGCCGAGCTCCTTGATGCTCTGCTCGACCCGCTCGCGGGTGGGGGCCGAGATCGAGCGCTTGCCGCTGAGGACGTAACTCACCGTGCTGGCGGAGACCCCGGCGTGCCGGGCGACCTCGGCGAGGGTGACCATGCGGGGACTCCATCCGACGTGGACCGCGACAGGGGACTCTTCGGCGGACCCACGCAGGACTCCACCGGAGAGGGGCAGTCAGTGAAGCGCTTCGACAGGGCTGCCGGGCGACTCCTGGCTGGCTGCACCGTATCGACAGTAATCCTGTACGGGTTCGCTGTCCAGATAGTCGAAGCGCTTCAACTGGCTTTTTCCACCGCCTCGGGCCACCCGCTTTGCCGCCCCGTCGACCCGGAGGCACACTGGCACCGTACGTGCCGGTAATGTCACGAGACCGTCGATTCGCGGCAAGGGAGCACCCATGACCGCATCATCCGTCAGGCCGGTGTCCGAGCGCGAAGCGCGCCAGGTCGCCGAGGCAGCCCGCGAACAGGTATGGCACAAGCCGAGCTTCGCGAAGGAACTGTTCCTCGGCCGCTTCCGGCTCGATCTGATCCACCCCCACCCCGCTCCCGCCCCGGACGACGTGCGGCGCGGTGAGAAGTTCCTGGAGAAGCTGCGCGAGTTCTGCGAGACCCGCGTGGACGCCGCCCGCATCGAGCGCGAGGCGAAGATCCCCGACGAGACCGTCCAGGGCCTCAAGGAGATCGGCGCCCTCGGCATGAAGATCGACCCCAAGTACGGCGGCGCCGGCCTCACCCAGGTCTACTACAACAAGGCCCTGGCCCTCGCCGGCTCGGTCAGCCCGGCCATCGGCGCGCTGCTCTCCGCCCACCAGTCCATCGGCGTGCCGCAGCCGCTCAAGCTCTTCGGCACTCAGGAGCAGAAGGGCACCTTCCTGCCCCGCTGCGCCCGCACCGACATCTCGGCCTTCCTGCTCACCGAGCCGGACGTGGGCTCCGACCCGGCCCGGCTCGCCACCACCGCCGTGCCCGACGGGGACGACTACATCCTCGACGGGGTGAAGCTGTGGACGACCAACGGCGTGGTCGCCGACCTCCTCGTGGTCATGGCCCGCGTCCCCGCCTCCGAGGGCCACAAGGGCGGCATCACGGCCTTCGTCGTCGAGACGGCCTCCGAGGGCGTCACCGTCGAGCACCGCAACGCCTTCATGGGCCTGCGCGGCCTGGAGAACGGAGTGACCCGCTTCCACCGGGTCCGCGTCCCCGCCGCCAACCGCATCGGCCCCGAGGGCGCCGGCCTGAAGATCGCCCTGACCACCCTCAACACCGGCCGGCTCTCGCTGCCCGCGATGTGCGCGGGCGCCGGGAAGTGGTGCCTGAAGATCGCCCGCGAGTGGTCCGCGGCCCGCGAGCAGTGGGGCAAGCCGATCGCCCGCCACGAGGCCGTCGGCGCCAAGATCTCCTTCATCGCGGCCACCACCTTCGCCCTGGAGGCCGTCATCGACCTCGCCTCCCAGATGGCCGACGAGGACCGCAACGACATCCGGATCGAGGCGGCGCTGGCCAAGCTCTACGGCAGCGAGATGGCCTGGCGGATGGCCGACGAGCTGGTGCAGATCCGCGGCGGCCGCGGCTTCGAGACCGCCGCCTCGCTCGCCGCCCGGGGCGAGCGCGCGGTCCCGGCCGAGCAGATGCTCCGCGACCTGCGCATCAACCGCATCTTCGAGGGCTCGACGGAGATCATGCACCTGCTGATCGCCCGCGAGGCCGTGGACGCCCACCTGTCCGTGGCGGGCGACCTCATCGACCCGGACAAGTCCCTGTCCGACAAGGGCAGGGCGGCCGCCAAGGCCGGCGGCTTCTACGCCCGCTGGCTGCCCGGCCTGGTCACCGGCCCCGGCCAGCTCCCGCGCGCCTACGCCGAATTCCGGCCCCCCGGCCACCGTGACCTCTCCCCGCACCTGCGCTACGTCGAGCGCTCGGCGCGCAAGCTGGCCCGCTCCACCTTCTACGCCATGTCCCGCTGGCAGGGCCGGATGGAGACCAAGCAGGGCTTCCTCGGCCGGATCGTGGACATCGGCGCGGAGCTGTTCGCCATGAGCGCCGCCTGCGTACGGGCGGAGATGCTGCGCACCACGGGCGACCACGGCGTCGAGGCCTACCAGCTCGCCGACGTGTTCTGCCGGCAGGCGAGGATCCGCGCCGAGGAGCTGTTCGAAAGGCTGTGGACCAACACCGACGACCTCGACCGCAAGGTCGTCTCCGGCGTCCTGGCGGGCTCGTACAGCTGGCTGGAGGACGGCGTGCTCGACCCCAGCGGCGACGGCCCCTGGATCGCCGACGCCACGCCGGGCCCGGCCACGAAGGACAACGTCCACCGGCGCATCAGGCCTTGCGCCTAAACCGGCGCCGCTCTCGCGGACCTGGCCGGTCGCCGTAGGGGTTGCTCAATTGATGGTTGCGGTGGACCCGGGGCGAGGTTGAGCCCCGAGTTCACCATGCCGCTGCCGGACCCGGTCACCCGAGCCGTGCGCGAAGGGCAACAATGGGGCAATGACCGATTCCCTGGCTGACCCCCACCTCCGCTTCCCGGCGGCCACCGCCGCCACCGGAGGGCCGCGCGACATCGTGATCCTGGGCTCCACCGGATCGATCGGCACCCAGGCCATCGACGTGGTGCTGCGCAACCCCGACCGCTTCCGCGTCACCGGGCTGTCCGCCGCCGGCGGGCGGGCCGGGCTGCTGGCCGAGCAGGCGTGGCGGCTGGGCGTGGCGACGGTCGCGGTGGCGCGCCCCGAGGCCGTGTCCGAGCTGCGCGAGGCGCTGGCCGCGCGGTACGGGGCGGGGGAGCCGCTGCCGGAGATCATCGCGGGGCCCGATGCGGCCACCGAGCTGGCCCGCTCCGAGTGCGACACCGTGCTCAACGGCATCACCGGCTCCATCGGCCTGGCGCCCACCCTCGCCGCCCTGGAGGCCGGCCGGGTGCTCGCGCTGGCCAACAAGGAGTCGCTGATCGTCGGCGGGCCGCTGGTCAAGGCCCTGGCCAAGCCGGGTCAGATCGTGCCCGTGGACTCCGAGCACTCCGCCCTCTTCCAGGCGCTGCTCGGCGGCACCCGGCAGGAGGTCCGCAGGCTGGTGGTCACCGCGTCCGGCGGGCCGTTCCGGGGGCGTACCCGGCAGGAGCTGACCGAGGTCACGCCCGAGCAGGCGCTGGCCCACCCCACCTGGGACATGGGCCCGGTGATCACGATCAACTCCGCGACCCTGGTCAACAAGGGGCTGGAGGTCATCGAGGCGCACCTGCTGTACGACATCCCCTTCGACCGGATCGAGGTCGTGGTCCACCCTCAGTCGTACATCCACTCGATGGTCGAGTTCATTGACGGCTCCACCCTGGCGCAGGCGAGCCCGCCCGACATGCGGATGCCGATCGCGCTCGGCCTCGGCTGGCCGGACCGGGTGCCGGACGCCGCGCCCGGCTGCGACTGGACCAAGGCGCACACCTGGGAGTTCTTCCCGCTGGACAATGACGCGTTCCCCTCGATCGGCCTCTCCCGCCACGTCGGCGCCCTCGGCGGCACCGTGCCCGCCGTCTTCAACGCGGCGAACGAGGAGTGCGTGGACGCCTTCCTGGCCCGGAAGCTGCCGTTCAACGGAATCGTCGATACGGTCGCCCAGGTGGTGTCGGAACACGGCACCCCCGCCGCGGGAACCCGGCTGACGGTCGAGGACGTCCTCCAGGCCGAGGCCTGGGCCCGCGCCCGCGCCCGTGAACTGGCCGCCCGCGCGGCGAACGCGACACCGGAGGCTCGCGCATGACGACACTGATGATGACGGTCCTCGGCATAGTCGTATTCGTCGTGGGACTGCTCTTCTCGATCGCCTGGCACGAGCTCGGCCACCTCTCCACGGCCAAGCTCTTCGGCATCCGGGTGCCGCAGTACATGGTCGGCTTCGGCCCGACGATCTTCTCCCGCAAGAAGGGCGAGACGGAGTACGGCGTCAAGGCCGTCCCGCTCGGCGGGTACATCCGCATGATCGGGATGTTCCCGCCCGGAGACGACGGGAAGATAACGGCTCGTTCCACCTCGCCGTGGCGCAGCATGATCGAGGACGCCCGGTCGGCGGCCTACGAGGAGCTCCAGCCCGGCGACGAGACCCGGATGTTCTACACGCGCAAGCCGTGGAAGCGCGTGATCGTGATGTTCGCCGGGCCGTTCATGAACCTGGTCCTCGCCGTGGTGATCTTCCTCGGGGTGATGATGAGCTTCGGCGTCAACACCCAGACCACCACCGTGGGCACCGTCCAGAAGTGCGTGGTCCCGGCCTCGGCCAACACCGACACGTGCCCCAAGGACGCCAAGGACACTCCGGCCAACACCGCCGGGCTGCGGCCCCGCGACAAGATCGTCGCCTTCAACGGCGAGCCGACCTCGGACTGGTCCACCCTCCAGCAGAGCATCCGCAGGACGGTCGGCCCCGCGACGATCACCGTCGAGCGGAACGGCGTCCGCAAGGATCTGCACGCGGTCCTCATAAAGCACCAGGTCGCCAAGTCGGACGGGCGGGGCGGCTATGTGGAGGGGAAGTACGTCACCGCGGGCTTCCTCGGCTTCACCCCGGCCAGCGGCGTGGTCAAGCAGTCCTTCGGGCAGTCGGTGGACCGCATGGGCAACATGGTCGAGGACGGCATCGACTCGCTGATCGCCCTGCCCTCGAAGATCCCCGACTTGTGGAACGCGGCGTTCGGCGACGGTGAGCGCAAGGCGGACTCCCCGATGGGTGTGGTCGGCGCGGCCCGGGTCGGCGGAGAGGTGGCCAATCTCGACATCCCGGCCTCGCAGCGGGTCGCCACCATGCTGTTCCTGGTGGCCGGCTTCAACCTCTCCCTCTTCCTGTTCAACATGCTGCCGCTGCTGCCGCTGGACGGCGGGCACATCGCGGGCGCGGTGTGGGAGGCGATCCGGCGGCACACCGCCCGGCTGGTCCGCCGGCCCGACCCCGGGCCGTTCGACGTGGCCAAGATGATGCCGGTCGCCTATGTGATCGCCGGGGTGTTCATCTGCTTCACCCTGCTGGTGCTGGTGGCCGATGTGGTGAATCCGGTGAAAATCTCCTGATGCTGCGAAATGTTCCGAAGTGCACCTTTGGGTGCACTTCGGAACCGCGGTGTGCCCAGGTCCCGTACGGTGCCGTAACCTCGGACTCCGGAGCCCGCCGATCTCGGGACCTTCATTCATGACGTTGGGGTTGCTCGCCAGATGACCGCGATTTCGCTTGGAATTCCGTCCGTTCCCCTCAAGCTCGCCGACCGCAGGGTCAGCCGCAAGATCCAGGTCGGGTCGGTGGCGGTGGGTGGGGACGCGCCGGTGTCGGTGCAGTCGATGACGACGACGGTGACGGCGGATGTGGGTGCGACGCTGCAGCAGATCGCGGAGCTGACGGCTTCGGGGTGCGAGATCGTGCGGGTGGCGTGTCCGTCGCAGGACGACGCGGACGCGTTGCCGGTGATCGCGCGGAAGTCGCAGATTCCGGTGATCGCGGATATTCATTTCCAGCCGAAGTATGTGTTCGCGGCGATCGACGCCGGGTGTGCGGCGGTGCGGGTGAATCCGGGGAACATCCGGCAGTTCGACGACAAGGTCAAGGAGATCGCGAAGGCGGCTTCCGAGGCGGGGGTGCCGATCCGGATCGGGGTGAACGCGGGGTCGCTGGACAAGCGGCTTCTGGCGAAGTACGGGAAGGCGACTCCGGAGGCGCTGGTGGAGTCGGCGTTGTGGGAGTGCTCGCTGTTCGAGGAGCACGGGTTCCGGGACATCAAGATCTCGGTGAAGCACAACGACCCGGTGGTGATGATCAACGCGTACCGGCAGTTGGCGGCCCGGTGTGACTATCCGTTGCATCTGGGGGTGACGGAGGCGGGGCCGGCGTTCCAGGGGACGATCAAGTCGGCGGTGGCGTTCGGTGCGCTGCTCAGTGAGGGGATCGGGGACACGATCCGGGTGTCGTTGTCGGCGCCTCCGGTGGAGGAGGTGAAGGTCGGTATCCAGATTCTGGAGTCGTTGAATCTGCGGCAGCGGCGGTTGGAGATCGTGTCGTGTCCGTCGTGTGGTCGGGCGCAGGTGGATGTGTACAAGCTGGCGGATGAGGTGACGGCGGGTCTGCAGGGCATGGAGGTGCCGTTGCGGGTCGCGGTGATGGGGTGTGTGGTCAATGGTCCTGGTGAGGCGCGAGAGGCGGATCTGGGGGTGGCCTCGGGCAATGGGAAGGGGCAGATCTTCGTGAAGGGTGAGGTGATCAAGACCGTGCCCGAGTCGAAGATCGTGGAGACCCTGATCGACGAGGCCATGAAGATCGCCGAACAGATGGAGAAGGACGGCATCGCCTCCGGCGAACCCGAGGTCTCCGTCACCGGCTGACACCGCCCACCCCACCGCCCGCGCCCCGGCCACGGCCCCGCCGGGGAGCGCGGGCGGTGACCGGGACGGCCCCCGAGGTACAGTGCGGAGAATCGAATCTTCTGGCCCTCGGCCGCAACCGGTGAGGCATACCGACACGTGCTGACGACGTCCACCACCAGGGTGCTCGAGCCCCACGAGCTCGACGCGGCCCTCGCGGTCCTCGACCGCGACCCGATCTCCAACGCCTTCGTCGCCGCCCGCGTCCAGGTCGCCGGCCTGGACCCCTGGCGGCTCGGCGGCGAGATGTGGGGCTGGTACACCGGTGGCCGGCTCGAATCGCTCTGCTACGCCGGAGCCAACCTCGTCCCCATCTGCGCCACCCCCGAGGCCGTACGAGGCTTCGCCGAACGCGCCCTGAGGGCCGGCCGCCGCTGCTCCTCCATCGTCGGCCCCGCCGACACCACCGCCGAACTGTGGTCCCTGCTCGAACCCAGCTGGGGACCGGCCCGCGAGGTCCGCGCCCACCAGCCGCTCATGGCCACCACCTCCATGCCCGCCGACATAGCGCCCGACCCGCACGTCCGCCGCGTCCACAAGGACGAAATGGACGTGATCATGCCCGCGTGCGTGGCGATGTTCACCGAGGAGGTCGGTGTCTCGCCGCTCGCCGGCGACGGCGGGCTGCTCTACCAGGCCCGGGTCGCCGAACTGGTCGGCGCCGGACGGTCCTTCGCCCGCGTCGAGAACGGCCGGGTGGTCTTCAAGGCCGAGATCGGCGCCGCCACCCGCCACGCCTGCCAGATCCAGGGCGTCTGGGTCGCCCCCGAATTCCGCGGCCGCGGACTCTCGGAGACCGGCATGGCCGCCGTACTGCGCTACGCGCTCGGCGAGGTCGCGCCCGTCGCCAGCCTGTACGTCAACGACTTCAACACCGCCGCCCGCGCCGCCTACCGCCGCGTCGGCTTCCAGGAGGTCGGCGCCTTCATGAGTGTGCTGTTCTGATCGACGGCCCAGTAGGGTGCCGCCCATGGTGCATCTACCGGGCGAAGGACCACCCGACCCGCGGGGCGTCGTCGTCGGACCGCTGGATCTGGCCGCGCGCGTGGACGAGGCCCTCGCCGTCCAGGCGATCGCCTTCGGCCTCACCGACGAGGAAGCGGGCGTACGGCGCCACATCGTGCTGCGCCACCTCACCAACCCCGGCGCCCGCGCGCTGGGCGCCACCACCCGCGCCGGACGGCTCGTCGGCTTCGTCTACGGCATGCCCAACGACCGCACCCACTGGTGGTCCACCATCGTCGAGCCGTATCTGCGCGACCGCGGCCACGAGGACTGGCTGGACGACTCCTTCGTCATCACCGAACTCCACGTCCACCCCGACTACCAGCAGCGCGGCATCGGCCGCACGCTGATCACCGCCATCACCGACGGGGCGGCCCAGCCGCGCTCCATCCTCTCCGCGATCGACGTCGACAGCCCGGCCCGCCACCTCTACCACGCCCTCGGCTACCGCGACCTCGCCCGCCCGGTGCTCTTCCCCAGCGCGCCGACCCCCTACGCGGTCATGGGCGCCCCGCTCCCGCTGCGCCGCTGACCTCCCCGGAGCGCGGCGTCCCCCTGCGCCCCCCGGCGTCCCCCGGTGCATTTCCCGGCGCGCGGCGGCAGCGGCTAATCTCCTGGTCATCCCATCCCGTACGCAGGAGAAGAACCATGGCCCACGTCCAGCGCATGTCCACGTTGATGTTGAAGACGCTGCGCGAGGACCCGGCCGATGCCGAGACCGCCAGCCACAAGCTGCTCGTCCGCGCCGGCTACGTCCGCCGCACCTCCGCGGGCGTCTGGACCTGGCTGCCCATCGGCAAGAAGGTCCTGGAGAACGTGACGCGGATCATCCGCGAGGAGATGGACGCCATCGGCGGCCAGGAGGTCCTCCTGCCCGCCCTGCTGCCCCGCGAGCCCTACGAGGCCAGCGGCCGCTGGGACGAGTACGGCGACCTGCTGTTCCGGATCAAGGACCGCAAGGGCGCCGACTACCTCCTCGGCCCCACCCACGAGGAGATCTTCACCCAGACGGTCAAGGACCAGTGCACGTCCTACAAGGACCTGCCCGTGATCCTCTACCAGATCCAGACCAAGTACCGGGACGAGGCCCGCCCGCGCTCCGGAGTGCTGCGCGGCCGCGAGTTCCAGATGAAGGACTCGTACTCCTTCGACACCACCGACGAGGGCCTGGCCGAGTCCTACCGGCTGCACCGCCAGGCCTACCAGCGGATCTTCGAGCGTCTCGGCCTCGACTACCGCATCGTCTCCGCGATCTCCGGCGCGATGGGCGGCTCGGCCTCCGAGGAGTTCCTGGCCCCGGCCGCGGCCGGCGAGGACACCTTCGTGGACTGCCCGAACTGCGAGTACGCGGCCAACACCGAGGCCGTCACGGTGGCCGTCACCCCCGTCGACGGGTCGGCGCACGGCCCCGTCGAGGAGCTGGACACCCCCGACACCCCCACCATCGAGACCCTCGCCCGGCACCTCGACATCCCGGCCTCCGCCACCCTGAAGAACCTCCTCGTCAAGGTCGACGGCGAGATCACCGCGGTCGGCGTCCCCGGCGACCGCGAGGTGGACCTCGGCAAGCTCGCCGAGCACCTCGCCCCCGCCCAGGTCGAGGTCGTCACCGCCGAGGACTTCGCCGACCGCCCCGACCTGGTGCGCGGCTACATCGGCCCCCAGGGCCTGGCCGGCGAGTCCTTCCGCTACCTCGCCGACCCGCGCGTCGCCCCCGGCACCGCCTGGGTGACCGGCGCCAACAAGCCCGGCAAGCACGCGCGCAACGTCGTCTGCGGGCGGGACTTCGAGGTCGACCAGTACCTGGACGTCGTGGTCGTCGAGCCCGGCGACCCCTGCCCCCGCTGCGGCGCGGGCATCGAGCTCGACCGGGCCATCGAGATCGGCCACATCTTCCAGCTCGGCCGCAAGTACGCCGACACCTTCCAGCTCGACGTGCTCGGCCAGAACGGCAAGCCCGTCCGCGTCACCATGGGCTCCTACGGCATCGGCGTCTCCCGCGCCGTGGCCGCGCTCGCCGAGCAGACCCACGACGAGTCCGGCCTCTGCTGGCCCCGCGAGGTCGCCCCGGCCGACGTCCACATCGTCGCCGCGGGCAAGGCGCTCCAGACCGAGCTGGCCCTCGACCTCGCGGACAAGCTCGGCGCGGCGGGCGTACGCGTCATGGTCGACGACCGCGCCGGCGTCTCCCCGGGCGTGAAGTTCACCGACGCCGAGCTGATCGGCGTCCCGACGATCCTGGTCGTCGGCCGCGGCGCGAAGGACGGCCTGGTCGAACTCAAGGACCGCCGCACCGGCGAGCGCGAAGAACTCCCCACCGACGAGGCCCTCGCCCGCCTCACCGCCTGACCAGCCGACGGCCCGGCCCGCCCGCCCTGCCCGCCCGGCGGGCGGGCGGCGGGCTGATGCCGCCGGACGTGGGCCGGGACAGGCACGGAGGCGGCGCGGGCGAGGGTCGTGACGGTCGATCGCGCGCCGGCGGCCCCCGACCGGCCTCCCGCACCCGGCGTGCGACCCCGGCTCGCTCGACGCTGGCCGGCGGTGCGGCCCACCGGCTTCCGTCCCTCGCGTCGGCGCACGTCCACACGTCCATGCCGCCGACGCGGACAGGCGTCGGGGCGGGGCCGCCCACCGACTCCTTGGGGAAGCAGCCCCGGCGCCCCGCCGGAGGCGCAGGCCGAGGGGCGGTCGGGCGGAGTGGCGAGGCATCCGCGGTGCCGCGCCGTGGGTCGCCCGGCCCGCGTGGGCCGTCCGGGCCCGCGTGGGCGGCCCCGGGGCGGCCTACAGCCAGCCCGCGAACTCCAGCAGCAGTTCGCCCCGCCGACGGTCGCCGGTCGCGGCGTGGCGCAGGGCGGTCTCGACGGCACGGAAGAGGGTCCATCCGCGCAGCCGGTCGCGGTCGACCTCCAGGGAATCCGCCAGCTTGGCGATCCGGCGCCGCGCGGCCGCCGCCGGGCCCGAGCCGGCGGCCAGGTCCTCGCAGCGGTCGAGGACCAGCTGGGCCAGGTCGTAGGCGCGCTCGCCGACCAGGGGCGAGGGTCCCACGGCCAGCCAGGGGGCGCGGTCCCCGGCGAGCACCTTGCCCTGCCGGAAGTCGCCGTGCAGCAGAAGCTGCTCAGGCGACTCCCCGGCCAGCTCCGCGCGCCGCTCCAGCGCCTCGTCGACCAGCGGCCGCGCGTCCGCCGCCCAGGGGCCCGCGGCGATCAGCCGGAGGGGTTCGACCCCCTCGCCGGTCCGGGCCCCGACCGTGGTGAACGGGTGCTCCTCCGCGGGCGGCACCCACAGCCTGCGCACCGTGCCCGCCGCCTCCAGCAGCGCCTTGGCCTCCGGCAGTGAGCGCAGCGACACCGCGCTGTGCAGGCGCTCCAGCAGCAGCGCCCCGCCGTCGGGGTCGGCGCGCAGCAGCCGCGCCGCGCCCCAGCCGTTCCAGTGCGCGAGCGCCGCCCCCTCGCGCCGCGCGTCCGCGCCCGGCGCGGGGAGCTTCAGCGTCGCGGGGGTGCCGTCGGCCTGCCGTACGAGCACGATCAGGCTGCTCCGGCCGCCCGGGCTCGGCACCCGCTCCAGCGTCAGCTCCCAGTCCCGCAGCCGCCGGCGGACCAGCTCCGGCAGCTCGGCCAGCCAGGCGCGGGCGGGGCTCTCGGGGTCGGCGCTCAGCGCGTCCAGCAGCCGCTGAGGCAGGGTGATGGGGGCCGCCTCAGGGCCTCCGGGCTGCGGTGCCGATGCCATCGCCGAGCTGTCCCCTTCGTCCGCGGTCGTTCGCCCGCTCCGTCTGTTGTCGCGGCCGCGTCACGCGCGTCCGTCGCCGCCGCTCCCCGTCCGTCGCCCACCGCTCCGCCGAGGTCCCCGACGGCGCCGGCACGCCATGATCCACCACGCGCGGCCGGCCGTCACAGCTCGCCCGCGGACGCGCTGGCCGACGCCGACGGAGTGGGCGCGGCGGCGCGTTCGGCGAGCCCAGGGAAGGCTACGCCGCTGCCCCGCCACCGCACCGACCGGACCGCCGCCTCGCGCAGCGCGCCGGCCGCCTCGCGGCGCAGGGCGCCCTCGGAGGCCCGGACCAGGTCCGCGTAGACGGCGGCCACCCTGCTCTCCAGCTCCGCCGCCAGCCGCACCGCGGCCGCCGCGTCCGGCACCGCGAAGGGCAGCGTGTACGCGGGGGCCGCGCCCTCGGGCGTCCCGCCCAGGGCGCGCACCGTGCGGGCGAGCGCGTCGCGCCGGGCCCGGTGCGCGGCGTACCCGTCGCGGGCCTCCTGGAGCCGGTCGTCGCCGATCCGCCCGCCGACCACGCCGTAGCCGTAGACGGCGGCGTGTTCGGCGGCCAGCGCCGCCTGGGTGGCCTTGAGCGTGCCCGGCGCGGGGGCCGTGGAGGCGGTCATGTCAGTCCCCTTCCGCGGCGGCGCGTGCCGCCCATCGGTGGTCGTGGCGCCCCGAGCGAGGGCACCCGGGTGCGTCCGGCGTCATGAGGGCGTCATGAGCCCTGCGCGGTGAGCAGGTACGCGTGCGCGGCCCCGCAGGCCGCGACGGAGGCCAGCAGACGGGCGAGTTCGGGCGGGGCGTCGCGGAGCGCGGCGGTGCGGGTGTCGGCGGTGCGGCGCTCGGCGCGGGCGAGCGCCGCCAGGGCCTCCTTCTCGTCCCCCGGCACCTTCGGCGCGGGCGGCTTGCCCGAGGACGCGGAGGCGGACGGCGCGGCGGGCGCGGAGGCCGGGGACGACGCGGACGCCGAGGAGCCCGCCGAGGTCGCGCCCCGGTCGGGCGCGCGGAACGCCTCCAGGTGCCGGGCCGTCTCCTCCCGCAGCGGCCGAAGCCGGTCCGCCAGCCCCGGATGCGCGTCGGCGGTCGCGTCGTAGCGCGCCAGGAGCTCGGCGGAGTCACGCGCGCCCCGGGCGAGCAGCCGCTCCTCGCCCGGGCCGGGCCCGGCCGCGTCGTGCCGGGCCGTCGAGCCGTCGGAGCAGCCGCCCAGCAGCGCGACGGCCCCCACCGCGCCCCCGGCCAGCAGGAAACCCCGCCGGCCCGGCGAGGCCGGCCCCGGAGAGGACGGGGGCGCGGCGGAGGAGGGCAGGGCCGAGGGCAGGGAGGAGGACAGCGTGGCGCGGGAGGGGCGCGGGGGCGGTGGGGGAGTCGTGATCGGCACGTTCCTCTTTCCGGGCTGCGGCCGCTCCCGGCCGCCGTTGGTGATCACAGCAGGCGAGCGTACCCGCGTACGGGCCCACCGCCGGGCACCAGCCACCGAATCGTCAGCCGCCCGCCGGAACGGATAGGCTTTGACCTGACACGCGACCTTCCCACAACAGCACACGCGGCCGAGGAGTCACCCGGATGAGCACCACCCAGAGCGAGCGGCTGCGCGGGCTGCTGGAACCGCTCGTCAGCGCGCGGGACCTGGATCTGGAAGAGGTCGAGGTGACACCGGCCGGGAAGCGGCGCGTGCTCCGTATCGTGGTGGATTCCGACGACGGCGTGCAGCTGGACGCGTGTGCGGAGCTGAGCCGGGCGATCTCGCAGACGCTCGACGACACCGATGTGATGGGTCAGCACCCGTACGTCCTGGAAGTCACCTCTCCCGGCGCCGACCGGCCCCTGACCGAGCCGCGCCACTACCGCCGGGCCGCCGGCCGCCTGATCAAGGCCCGGCTGGCCGAGGGCGGTGAGCTGGTCGCGCGGATCACCGCGGTGGACGACGAGGGGCTCGACGTGGAGGTGCCGGGCGTGAAGGGGCGCAGACCCACTGCCCGGCGGCTGGCCTTCGACGAGATCTCCAAGGCACGAGTGGAGATCGAGTTCAACCGCAAGCCCGCCGAGAAGGCCGCGGGCGAGAGCGACGAGAGCAAGGAGGAGGCGTAGCCGTGGACATCGACATGAGTGCCCTGCGGGGTCTGGTTCGGGAGAAGGAGATCTCGTTCGACCTGCTGGTCGAGGCGATCGAGTCGGCCCTCCTCATCGCGTACCACCGCACGGAGGGCAGCCGCCGCCGCGCCCGTGTGGAGCTGGACCGGGCCACCGGCCATGTGACGGTGTGGGCCCGGGAGGACGCCGAGGACCTGGCGGAGGGCGAGGAGCCCAGGGAGTTCGACGACACCCCCTCCGGCTTCGGCCGGATCGCCGCGATGACCGCCAAGCAGGTCATCCTGCAGCGGCTGCGGGACGCCGAGGAGGAGATCACCTTCGGCGAGTACGCGGGGCGGGAGGGCGATGTCGTCACCGGCGTCGTCCAGCAGGGCAAGGACCCGAAGAACGTGCTGGTGGACATCGGCCGGCTCGAGGCGATCCTGCCGGTGCAGGAGCAGGTCCCCGGCGAGAACTACGCGCACGGCACCCGCCTGCGCTCGTATGTCGTCCGGGTGGTCAAGGGGGTGCGCGGCCCGTCCGTCACCCTGTCGCGCACCCACCCGAACCTGGTGAAGAAGCTCTTCGCGCTCGAGGTGCCGGAGATCGCGGACGGCTCGGTGGAGATCGCGGCGATCGCCCGCGAGGCCGGCCACCGCACCAAGATCGCCGTCCGGTCCACCCGTTCGGGCCTGAACGCCAAGGGCGCGTGCATCGGCCCGATGGGCGGACGGGTGCGCAGCGTGATGGCCGAGCTGCACGGCGAGAAGATCGACATTGTGGACTGGTCCGACGACCCGGCGGAGCTGGTGGCCAACGCGCTGTCACCGGCCCGGGTGAGCAAGGTGGAGGTGGTGGACCTGGGGGCGCGCTCGGCGCGCGTCACCGTGCCGGACTACCAGCTCTCCCTCGCGATCGGGAAGGAAGGGCAGAACGCCCGGCTGGCGGCCCGGCTGACCGGCTGGCGCATCGATATCCGCCCCGACACGGAACAGCCCGCCGATCAAGGCTGATTCAAGCCGGGGTCTCCCGAGACTTCGGCCGAAAACATCTGACTGTTCGATCACATCCCCCGAGGGGTGAGGTCGGCTCAGGGAGGTAGACTTAAGCAGTGTCTGGCCGCACGCGTGCTCGCGCCTGCCCTGAGAGAACCTGTGTGGGATGCCGGGAGCGGGCGGCCAAGGACGATCTGCTGCGGATCGTGGCGGCCGAGGGCGTTTGCGTCCCCGACCGGCGCGGTACGCTGCCCGGCCGGGGTGCTTATGTGCACCCCACACGGGTCTGCCTCGAGCTGGCGGTTCGCCGCCGGGCTCTTCCCCGGGCCTTCAGGGGGCCGGGGCCGCTCGACACGACGGCACTGCGCCGCTACGTCGAGCACGCCGATCAGGCATCGGCGACGTAAGAAGTTGGAAGAACGGCACGGGTCACCGTGCGGTCAGGTACCTCGCGAGTCGGAAGTAGGTCGAGATTGCGATGAGCACTCGATGAGTACGCGATGAGTACGCCCATGAAGTAGCGACGGTCCGGCGGACGACCACCCCGGACCAGAAGGAGCGATGTGGCTAAGGTCCGGGTATACGAACTCGCCAAGGAGTTCGGAGTCGAGAGCAAGGTCGTCATGGCCAAGCTCCAAGAACTTGGCGAATTCGTCCGTTCGGCGTCTTCGACGATCGAAGCGCCGGTTGTTCGCAAGTTGACTGACGCTTTCCAGCAGGGCGGCTCCGGCCGATCCGCGGGGAAGCCCTCGGCGCCGCGCAAGGCGGCGCCCGCCAAGCCGTCCGCGCCCACCCCGGCGTCGGCGGCACGTCCCGCCGCCCCCAAGCCCCCGACGCCCGGCCCCAAGCCGGCCGTGGCGGAGGGTCCCAAGAGCACGCCGTCGGCGCCCGCTCCGGGCCCGCGGCCCACCCCCGGTGCCCCGGGCGCCCGGCCGACCCCCGGCCCCAAGCCGGGTCCGGCCCAGCCCGTGACCCCGGCCCAGCCCGAGTTCACCGCCCCGCCGTCGCCGGCGGCCCCGCGGCCCACCGGCGCCAAGCCGGGTGGCCCGGCCAAGCCCGGCGGCGCCCCCGGCCCGCGTCCCGGCGCCCGCCCCGGCGGCCCCGGACAGGGCCGTGACCAGGGTCAGGGCGGCCGTCCCGGCGGCGCTCCGCGCCCCGGTGGCGAGCGGGCCCCGCGTCCGGGCGCGCCCCGGCCGGCCGGTCCGCGTCCGGGCAACAACCCCTTCACCTCCGGCGGCTCCACCGGCATGGCGCGCCCGCAGGCGCCCCGTCCGGGCGGTGCCCCGCGCCCCGGTGGCCAGGGCGGCGCCGGTCCGCGCCCGCAGGGCGGCCAGGGCGGTGGCCCGCGGCCCGGCGGCGGTCCCGGCGGCCCCCGGCCGACCCCGGGCGCGATGCCGCGTCCGCAGGGCGCCGCGGGCGGTCCCCGTCCCGGCGGCGGTCCCGGCGGTCCGCGCCCGAACCCGGGCATGATGCCGCAGCGTCCCGCCGCGGGCCCGCGTCCGGGTCCCGGCGGTGGTGGCCGCGGTCCCGGCGGTGCCGGTCGTCCCGGCGGCGCGGGCCGTCCGGGCGGCGGCTTCGCCGGCCGTCCCGGTGGCGGCGGCGGTGGCGGCCGTCCCGGCTTCGCCGGCCGTCCGGGTGGTCCCGGCGGCGGCGGTGGCGGCGGCTTCGGTGGCGGCGGTGGCCGTCCCGGCTTCGGCGGCCGTCCGGGTGGTCCCGGTGGCCGTGGTGGCACGCAGGGCGCCTTCGGCCGTCCCGGCGGCCCGGCGCGTCGTGGCCGCAAGTCGAAGCGGCAGCGGCGCCAGGAGTACGAGGCCATGCAGGCCCCGTCCATCGGCGGCGTGATGCTGCCGCGCGGCAACGGCCAGACGGTCCGGCTGTCGCGGGGTGCCTCGCTCACCGACTTCGCGGAGAAGATCAACGCCAACCCGGCGTCCCTGGTCCAGGTGATGTTCAACCTGGGCGAGATGGTCACCGCGACGCAGTCCGTCTCCGACGACACGCTGCAGCTCCTCGCCGAGGAGATGAACTACAACATCGAGATCGTCAGCCCGGAGGAGGAGGACCGCGAGCTTCTCGAGTCCTTCGACATCGAGTTCGGCGAGAACGAGGGCGGCGAGGAAGCGCTCGTCTCCCGTCCGCCGGTCGTGACCGTCATGGGTCACGTCGACCACGGTAAGACCCGACTGCTGGACGCGATCCGCAAGACCAACGTGGTCGCGGGCGAGGCCGGCGGCATCACCCAGCACATCGGTGCCTACCAGGTCGCCACCGAGGTCAACGGCGAGGACCGGAAGATCACCTTCATTGACACCCCGGGTCACGAGGCGTTCACCGCCATGCGTGCCCGCGGTGCCAAGTCGACCGACATCGCGATCCTCGTGGTGGCGGCCAACGACGGTGTGATGCCCCAGACGGTCGAGGCGCTGAACCACGCCAAGGCGGCCGACGTGCCGATCGTGGTCGCGGTCAACAAGATCGACGTCGAGGGCGCGGACCCGACCAAGGTGCGCGGTCAGCTGACCGAGTACGGCCTGGTGGCCGAGGAGTACGGCGGCGACACCATGTTCGTCGACATCTCCGCCAAGCAGGGGCTGCACATCGACGAGCTCCTGGAGGCCGTCGTCCTCACCGCCGACGCCTCGCTCGACCTGCGGGCCAACCCCGTCCAGGACGCGCAGGGCATCGCGATCGAGGCCCACCTCGACCGCGGCCGCGGCGCCGTGGCGACCGTGCTGGTCCAGCGCGGCACCCTGCGGGTCGGCGACACGATGGTGGCCGGCGACGCGTACGGCCGCGTCCGCGCGATGCTCGACGACAACGGCAACGCCCTGGACGAGGCGGGCCCCTCGACCCCGGTCCTGGTGCTCGGTCTCACCAACGTCCCGGGCGCGGGCGACAACTTCCTCGTCGTCGACGAGGACCGCACCGCCCGCCAGATCGCCGAGAAGCGCGCGGCGCGCGAGCGCAACGCGGCCTTCGCCAAGCGGACCCGCCGGGTCTCGCTCGAGGACCTGGACAAGGTGCTCAAGGCCGGCGAGGTGCAGCAGCTCAACCTCATCATCAAGGGCGACGCGTCCGGTTCGGTCGAGGCGCTGGAGTCCTCGCTGCTCCAGCTCGACGTCGGCGACGAGGTGGACCTGCGGGTGCTGCACCGCGGTGTCGGTGCGGTCACCGAGACCGACATCGACCTGGCGACCGGCTCCGACGCCATCGTCATCGGCTTCAACGTGCGCGCCGAGGGGCGTGCCACGCAGATGGCCGAGCGCGAGGGCGTGGACGTCCGCTACTACTCGGTCATCTACCAGGTGATCGAGGAGATCGAGGCGGCCCTCAAGGGCATGCTGAAGCCGGAGTACGAAGAGGTCGAGCTCGGTACGGCGGAGATCCGCGAGGTCTTCCGCTCGTCCAAGCTGGGCAACATCGCGGGTGTCCTCATCCGCTCCGGCGAGGTCCGGCGGAACACCAAGGCGCGCCTCATCCGCGACGGCAAGGTCATCGCGGAGAACCTCAACATCGAGGGCCTGCGCCGCTTCAAGGACGACGTCACCGAGATTCGCGAGGGCTTCGAGGGCGGTATCAACCTCGGCAGCTACAACGACATCAAGGTCGACGACGTCATCGCCACCTACGAGATGCGCGAGAAGCCGCGCGGCTGACGCGCTGCTGCTCATCCGGGGCCGGTCGGCGGAGAAATTTCCGTCGATCGGCCCCGGCCATTGCGTGTACGGTTTCGGAGTCTGCACAGCGATGCACGACGGCCGAGCACGTACACCGAAGGCCCCACGGGTGGCTTGACCCGGACCGCATGTATGTAGGGACGCTGTCCTTCGACCTCCTCCTCGGCGACGTACGGTCGCTGAAGGAGAAACGCTCCATCGTCCGCCCGATCGTCGCCGAGCTGCACCGCCGCTACGCGGTGAGCGTGGCGGAGGTCGGCGACCAGGACCTGTACCGCAGGGCCGAGATCGGCCTCGCGGCGGTCTCCGGGGACGCGAGCCACCTCACGGACGTACTCGACCGCTGTGAGCGCTGGGTCGCCGCCCGGCCCGAGGTGGAGCTGCTGTCGGTACGGCGCCGGTTCCACGGCGCGCACGATGAGTAAGCGCGTGAGCGTCAGAGCGCGCGAGCGTGTGAGTGCGTGAGCGCATGACGGGCCGAGCGTCCCCGATGACCGATTGACGAACCGAAGAAGAGAGAAGAAGACGCATGACCGACACCGCGCGGGCACGCAAGCTGGCTGACCGCATCCGGGTCGTGGTCGCGGAGACCCTGCAGCGGCGGATCAAGGACCCGCGGCTCGGCTACGTCACGATCACCGACACCCGGGTCACCGGTGACCTGCGGGAGGCGACCGTCTTCTACACGGTTTTCGGCGACGACGAGGAGCGGGCGGCCTCCGCGGCGGCCCTGGAGAGCGCCAAGGGCGTGCTGCGGTCCGAGGTCGGCCGGCAGACCGGGGTGCGCTTCACCCCGTCCCTGACGTTCGTCCCGGACGCCCTGCCGGACAACGCCCGGACGATCGACGACCTGCTGGCCAAGGCCAAGGCGGCGGACGCCCAGGTGCGGCAGGCGTCCTCGGGCGCGACGTACGCCGGCGACGCCGACCCGTACCGCAAGCCCGGCGAGGCCTCCGAGGAGGACCAGGAGGCCGAGGAGGCCGCCGAGGGCCCCGGCGCGGCCGGCAGCACCGACGGCAAGGGCACCCCGGACGCATGACGCGCGACACCGCACGGGCCCGCTCCGCGGCCCAGGACGGCCTCGTCGTCGTCGACAAGCCGGCCGGCTTCACCTCGCACGACGTCGTGGCCAGAATGCGCCGACTCGCCGGGACCCGGCGGGTCGGCCACGCCGGGACGCTGGACCCCATGGCCACGGGCGTGCTCGTGGTCGGCGTGGAGAAGGCCACCCGGCTGCTCGGCCACCTGGCGCTGACCGAGAAGGAGTACGAGGCGACGATCCGGCTCGGCCAGACCACCGTCACCGACGACGCGGAGGGGGAGATCACCTCCGCCACCGGCGCGACCGGGACGGCCCTGAGCGCCGTCGAGAGCGGCATCGCCGTGCTCACCGGGGACATCCTCCAGGTGCCCTCCAAGGTCAGCGCCATCAAGATCGACGGCAAGCGCTCCTACGCCCGGGCCCGGCAGGGCGAGGACTTCGAGATCCCGGCGCGCCCGGTGACCGTGTCGTCCTTCGCCCTGCACGCCCACCGCGAGACCAAGGCGGAGGACGGCACGCCCGTCCTCGACCTGGACGTCACCGTGGTGTGCTCCTCGGGCACCTACATCCGGGCGCTCGCCCGCGACCTGGGCGCCGGACTCGGCGTCGGCGGCCATCTGACCGCGCTGCGGCGCACCAGGGTGGGCCCGTACGGGCTGGCCGCCGCCAGGACGCTGCCCCAGCTCGAGGAGTCCCTCCGGATCATGCCCATCGCCGAGGCCGCGGCCGCCGCCTTCCCGCGCTGGGAGATCGACGCGGAGCGGGCCCGGCTGCTGGGCAACGGCGTACGGATCGCCATGCCGGCCCGTGAGGAGGCCGGTCCGGTCGCGGTCTTCGGCCCGGACGGGCGCTTCCTGGCCCTGGTGGAGGAGCACAAGGGCAAGGCGAAGAGCCTGGCCGTGTTCGCCTGAGGCCACCGGCGCGGGCGGCCGGGACGCCCACCGATGCGAAGCGGACGACGACGACATGGCAGTCTTAGACCTGCGAAGTCGACACACATGAGTTCGGGCGAGGAGCGGGCACAGTGCAGCGCTGGCGTGGCTTGGAGGACATCCCCGAGGACTGGGGGCGCAGCGTCGTCACCATCGGCTCCTATGACGGGGTGCACCGGGGACACCAGGTGATCATCAGCCGTACGGTGGCGCGCGCGCGTGAGCTGGGCGTACCGGCGGTCGTGGTCACCTTCGACCCGCACCCCAGCGAGGTCGTACGGCCCGGCAGCCACCCGCCGCTGCTCGCCCCGCACCACCGGCGGGCCGAGCTGATGGCCGGGCTGGGCGTGGACGCGGTGCTGATCCTGCCGTTCACGGCGGAGTTCTCCCGGCTGTCGCCCGGGGACTTCGTGGTGAAGGTGCTGGTCGACAAGTTGCACGCGCGCCTCGTCGTGGAGGGCCCGAACTTCCGCTTCGGCCACAAGGCCGCCGGAAACGTCGACTTCCTCAAGGAGCTCGGCACCACCTACGACTACGAGGTCGAGGTCGTCGACCTGTACCAGCGCGGGGCGGCGGGGGGCGGCGAGCCGTTCTCGTCCACCCTGGTGCGCCGGCTGGTCGCCGAGGGGGACGTCACGGGCGCCACGGAGGTCCTCGGCCGGCCGCACCGCGTCGAGGGCGTCGTGGTGCGCGGCGCCCAGCGCGGCCGTGAACTGGGCTTTCCGACGGCCAACCTGGAGACCCTGCCGCACACCGCGATCCCGGCCGACGGCGTGTACGCCGGCTGGCTGACCGCCGAGGGCGAGGCCATGCCGGCGGCGATCTCGGTCGGCACCAACCCGCAGTTCGACGGCACCGAGCGCACGGTCGAGGCGTACGCGATCGACCGCGTGGGCCTGGACCTGTACGGACTGCACGTCGAGGTGGACTTCCTCGCCTACCTGCGCGGCCAGGAGACCTTCTCCTCCATCGAGGCCCTGCTGGAGCGCATGGCGGACGATGTGAAGCGCGCCCGCGAGCTGGTCGAGGCGGCGGGCTCCCCGGAGGCCGCCTTCCGGGCGGACGACGGCCGCTGAACCCTCCCAGCGGGTAGCGGGCAGCAGAGAGACGAAGACGCCGGACGGGCTGGAACCAACCCGTCCGGCGTCTGTGGTTCGGGGCCCGGGCGCTGGGCGCCCGGGCCGCGCTCAGCCCCGGGAACCCCCGGGCTGCTGCCAGGCCTGGCCCTGCTGCGCGGCCTGCCACGGCTGCCCAGGCCGGCCCTGCTGCGGATAACCCTGCTGACCGGGCTGCGGCTGCCCTGCCTGGGCCTGCTGGCCCGGCGGGGGCTGCTGCCACCCCTGCTGCTGCGCCCCCGGATAGCCGGGCTGTCCGGGCTGTCCGGGCGGGCTGTCCGGGTTGCGGATAGCCCGGCTGGGCCGGCTGCGGGTAACCCGGCTGGCCCGGCTGCCCCGGCTGGCCCGGGTACTGCGGCTGTTGCTGCTGCGGGTACGGCGACGGCTGCGGCTGCTGGGGCTGCTGCCCGTACGCCGCGCCGTGCTGCTGCCCCGGCAGCGGCGGCGCCATCTGCGGCGGCTGTTGGTTGCCGTCCGCCGTCCACAGCCCCTGCGCCTGCTGGGCGCGGGAGAAGTCCTCGGCGACCATGGCGGAGAGGTTGAAGTACGCCTCCCGGGTCTTCGGACGCATCATGTCCAGGTCCACCTCGGCACCCGCCGCCAGATGCTCGTCGAACGGCACGACGATCACGCCGCGGCACCGGGTCTCGAAGTGCGACACGATGTCCTCGACCTTGATCATCTTGCCGGTCTCCCGCACCCCGGAGATGACCGTGATGCTGCGCGAGACCAGATCGGCGTAGCCGTGGGCGGAGAGCCAGTCGAGCGTCGTGCTGGCGCTGCTGGCGCCGTCCACGGAGGGGGTGGAGATGATGATGAGCTGGTCGGCGAGGTCGAGGACCCCGCGCATGGCGCTGTACAGCAGGCCGGTGCCCGAGTCGGTGAGGATGATCGGGTACTGCCTGCCCAGCACGTCGATGACGCGCCGGTAGTCCTCGTCGTTGAAGGTCGTCGAGACCGCCGGGTCCACGTCGTTGGCGAGGATCTCCAGGCCGGAGGGCGCCTGCGAGGTGAACCGCCGGATGTCCATGTAGCTGTTGAGGTACGGGATCGCGGTCACCAGGTCGCGGATCGTCGCGCCCGTCTCGCGGCGCACCCGGCGGCCGAGCGTGCCCGCGTCCGGGTTGGCGTCGATGGCGATGACCTTGTCCTGCCGCTCGCTGGCGAGGGTGGAGCCGAGGGCGGTGGTCGTGGTGGTCTTGCCGACGCCGCCCTTGAGGCTGATCACCGCGATGCGGTAGCAGGACAGGACGGGCGTACGGATCAGCTCGAGCTTGCGCTGCCGCTCGGCCTCCTCCTTCCGGCCCCCGATCTTGAACCGCGAAGGCCCGCTGTTGTTGTTCTTCTTCGGCTTCTGCTTGCCGCGGATCAGTCGGTCCGAGGACAGCTCGACCGCGGCGGTGTAGCCGAGCGGGGCACCCGCGCCCTGACCCGCCGGACGCTGCCGCTGTTCCGGGCTGATGACGGGCCAGCCGCCGGTCCGCGGGTCGAGGGGGGAGTCGTTGTTGGTGCCGGGGCTGCTCGCGCCCTCGCCGGGACGCGGGTAGCCGTAGCCGTCCTGCGGGCTCTGCTGCGGATAGCCGTAACCGGCCTGCGGGCCCGCCGGGCCCTGGCCGGGCGCGCCGTGCCCGGGCTGCGGGCCGGGCGTGGCGGCGGGGGTGCCGGTGACCGGGGCGCCGCCGGTGGGTGTGGCGTCGGCGGGCGCGGCGTCGGCGGGGCGGGGGAAGCCGTAGCCGCCCTGGTGGCCGGGGGCGCCGGGCGTGGCCGGTCCCTGGCCGGGCTGGGGCTGGGGGTTGCCCGGTCCCGCGGCCTGCTGCGGGAAGCCGTAACCGCCCTGTGGCGCCGCCGGTCCCTGGCCGGGGGCCCCGGGGGAGGGCTGGGCCGGGATCGGGCCGGGCGCCCCGGGCTGCGGATATCCATAACCGCGGTGGTCCGCGCCCGGCTGGGCCGGCTGCCCGCCCGGGCTCTGCTGCGGATAGCCGTACCCGGCCTGCGGGCCCGCCGGGCCCTGGCCGGGCGCGCCGTGCCCGGGCTGCGGGCCGGGCGTCGCGGTGGGGGTGCCGGTGACCGGGGCGCCGCCGGTGGGGGTGGCATCGGCGGGCGCGGCATCGGCGGGGCGGGGGAA
>NZ_MAXF01000105.1 GCF_001704635.1 Streptomyces sparsogenes
GGGGAAGCCGTAGCCGCCCTGGTGGCCGGGGGCGCCGGGCGTGGCCGGTCCCTGGCCGGGCTGGGGCTGGGGGTTGCCCGGTCCCGCGGCCTGCTGCGGGAAGCCGTAACCGCCCTGTGGCGCCGCCGGTCCCTGGCCGGGGGCCCCGGGGGAGGGCTGGGCCGGGATCGGGCCGGGCGCCCCGGGCTGCGGATATCCATAACCGCGGTGGTCCGCGCCCGGCTGGGCCGGCTGCCCGCCCGGGCTCTGCTGCGGATAGCCGTACCCGGCCTGCGGGCCCGCCGGGCCCTGGCCGGGCGCGCCGTGCCCGGGCTGCGGGCCGGGCGTCGCGGTGGGGGTGCCGGTGACCGGGGCGCCGCCGGTGGGGGTGGCATCGGCGGGCGCGGCATCGGCGGGGCGGGGGAAGCCGTAGCCGCCCTGCTGGCCGGGTGCGGCCGGTCCCTGGCCGGGTTGGGCCTGCGGGCTGCCGGGGCCTGCGGCCTGCTGCGGGAAGCCGTAACCGCCCTGCCCGGGGGCCGCGGGGGAGGGCTGCGGGCCGGTCGGGGCGCCGGGGGCGGGCTGCCCCTCGGTGCCGGGGGCCGGCGGCGGCCAGGCGGCGGCCTGCTGGGCGAAGGAGCCGTCCCCGGCGGGCCCGCCGGGTGCCTGCTGCGGGGTGTCCGTACGCTGCTGCGGAAGCGGCCCCGGCCCGGCGGCACCGGCGCCCTGGGGCGGCCACGGCGCGCCCGGCGCGGGCTGCGCGGCGCCGCCGCCCGGTGCCTCGGCCGCGCCCTGCGGCGCGGCGGGCTGGAAGTCCGGGGGGAGCGGCGGCAGTCCGGCCTGGGGGGCGGCCGGCGGGGCCCACGCGGCGGGCGGCTGCGGGGCCTGCGGCGGCTGTGCGGCGGGCGGGGCCGCCTGGGGCCCGGCTTCGGCGTCGGGGGCCACCGGCGGCACGGCGTCCGCCGTTTCGGCGCCCTCGGCCCTGCGCTCGGCGATGTCGCGGCGCAGCGAGGCCGTGGAGAACCGCAGGGTGCCCTCGCTGCGCACATCGCCGCTGCGGGCCTCGTCGGCGGGCGGTGCGGCGTCCGTGGGGGCGGGAGGCGCGTCGGCGGGAACGGCTCCGGACGGCTCGTCTGCGCCGGATCCAGCGGATCCAGCGGATCCAGCGGGCCCTCCGGCTCCCCCCGCGCCGTCGGCCCCGCCGGCCCGGTCCGCGATCTCGCGGTGCAGGGCGGCGGGGGAGAAGCGCATCGTGGCGTGGGCGGCCAGATCGCCGGAGGCGGATCCGTCGCCCCGCGATGCCGCGTCGTCCCCGGGGTCACCGGACCCGGGGTCACCGGAGCCGGCGTCACCGGATCCGCCTCCGGACGCCTCAGCGGGTTCCCGGACGCCGTCGGCGGCCTGCGGCGCCACGGGCTCCCGCCGCTCGGGACCGCCGGCCGGACCGCCCTCACCCGGCCCGGGGGCCGACGCGGCGTCAGTTGACGGTGCGTCAGCCGCGGCGGCCGGCGCACTCGGCTGCAACGTGAAGTCGGAGGAATCGGACGAACCCGACGGCGCCCCCGGCCCTTCGGGGCGCTCGGCGCCGAACTCGCGCGCGCCCTCCGGGGGCGCGGCCTCGCCCCGCGCGGCCTCCCCCGCGGGAGCCCCGGCGGCGGGCGCGCCGGGCGCCGGCCACGCGGGGGCGGAGCCGTTCGGCTCCGGCAGGCCGGGGACGGCCACCGGCTCGCCCGTCGGGGGCGGAGGAGGCGTCGCCGCGCCCCCGCCGCTCCCGGCGCCCGTACCGCCGCCGCCGAAGGCCGTACCGCCCGATGTCGCCGACGAGGGGGAAGCGTTCTGCGTGTACCAGGCAGGCGGGGTGTAATCGATGGTGAATTCGCCCGTGTGCTCGGTCTCCGCGTCGGACCGATCATCGCCGGGTGTGGTTCCGCCCGCGCGGATCTCGTCCCGATCGCTACTCACAATGCCTCCTGGTGTGGTCGAGCACCTTTGAAAATCTTGGCGAGGCCGATCGTTGCCGATCGTTACTGTCGTCCGACCGCTCGGCTTTCCCCGTTGCGACGCGGGCACCCGAGATCAGGTTCTCCCTCGTGCACACCAAGACTAATCACCATGCGCGCCACAGGGGCAGGCCCGTCCCGCCCCCGCCGCTGTCCGGTACCTCACGCACGCCTGACGGCAACGCCGCGTATGCCGCGCGCACACACTTTCCCTCTCCTTCCGGCGTCTTCGAAACGCCCGCCGCCCCTGGAGAAGGCTCACGCCGCAGCGCGCGGAAAGCGCGGGCGGCGCGGGCGGAAGGCCGCGCGACCGTCGGTGCGCCCCGGCGCCGGGTGATAGAAAGATTCCCCGCTCGAATGCCGTTGGCACAGCGGGATCCCCGACCGAATCGCTCCTTTCCGGGAGGAACGGCCTTCTGGAACGCGGGGGGAGGCCGATCGGTCCGCGGACCCGCGTAAGAGGTGAGCGCGATGTCGCAGCCGCCCCAGCCCCCCGACCGGCCGCCAACCCGTCCCACGGGCGGTGGGCGAGAGCCCGGCAGACGGCGGAGAACCCTCGTCATCGGCGCGGCCGTGGGCGCCCTCCTCGCCGCGGGAGCGGGCGTATGGGCCGCGGCGGGCGGCGGCGAGCCTCGCACCCCCGCGCCGGGTCACGCCCGGGCGGGGACGCACACGGACCCGCTCCCGGCCGGGCCCACCGGCCGGCCCGGGACCACCAGTGGCCGGCGCGGAGACGAGCGTGCCCCCGGCGACGCGCGCCGACCGGACGAGGCCGAGGTGCTGTTCCGGGAACCCGCGCCCGGTGCCCCCGAAAACGGCGCCGACATCCCCGGTTTCTGGGTGAGGGACGGTCATGTCGTCAAGGCCGTCCGGGACAAGGTCATCGCCTACGGCGACCACGGCGAACGGAAGTGGACCGTCACCCTGCGCGGGGCGGTGTGCGCGGCCCCCGAATCCCCCACCGGGGGCACGGTGGTCATCGCCTACGGAGGGCCGGGGAAGGACGAGTGCGGCCGGCTGGCGCTCATCGACCTCGACCACGGCGCCAAGCTCTGGGACCGGCGCGCCCCGGCCGCGCGCGGCCCCCGCGGCGACCACCTCGGCATGGGCCTGGCCCAGAGCGGTGACCTGGCCGGCCTGTCCTGGTACGGCGGCTCGGCCGTCGTCGCGGTCGGCGACGGCCGCCGGGTCCCGGCCGGCGCCCTGCCCCCGGGCTGCCGCGTGGACGGCTTCGCGGGCGGCCGGTCCTTGCTGCGCGCCTACTCCTGCGACGACGGCACCGCCGGCCTGCAGAGGCTCGACACGGCCACCGGCCAGGTGTCCTGGACGTACCGCGTCCGCGAGGGCTACAAGGTCAGCAACATCTACTCCACCGACCCCGTCGTGGTCTCCCTCGCCGACGACCACCACAAGTCGGGCGGAATCGTGGCGCTCTCGGATCGCGGGACGCGGCGCTCCACCCTCGACCTGGGCGAGCGGTCCTATCAACCGGAGTGCGGGCAGGACCTCTTCGGCACCAGGACGGGCGGCTGCCGGGGCGTCGCGGCGTCCTCCGACACCTTCTACCTCCCGACCGAGCTGAGCCCCGACGGCGGCCGGGGCCCGACCAACGAGATCCACGCCTTCGACCTGCGGACGGGACAGCGGAAGTGGACGTCCAAGGTGCCCGGCCGGGTGCTGCTTCCGCTGAGCGTGCGCGGCGAGGACCTGATCGCCTACGAGCAGCCGACGGAGAAGGCGGCCGGCTCCGTCGTCGGCGTGACCGGCGGCCGGCCGAAGACCCTGCTGCGGCTGCCGAAGGCCACCAGGGCCGCGGAGGTCGGGCTCGCCTCGGCGTCCCGGATCTACCGGAAGGGCACCTTCTATATCGCCTCGGACCGGCTCGCGGGTTCCGGAGCGGACGAAGCGATGATCGTGGCCTTCCGCCCCTGACCACCGCCGGCCCGCTCGCCCCGGGCGGGGGAGCGGAACCGCGCCCGCCACCCCCAGGGGCAGACGGGCGCGCGAACGCCCTGCTCGGCGAACAACGTTATTGCAGATCGAACTCGCCGTCCCGCGCACCGAGCACAAAGGCGCGCCATTCCGCTTCCGTGTAGCGCAGCACCGTCTCCGGATCGGAGGAATTCCTCATGGCGACCGCGCCGCCCGGCAAATAGGCGATCTCCACTCGCTCTTCGGAGGCGCTGCCGGGCGCGCTGAGCCACTCGGCATCGGAGATGTCGAGCGCGTACAGCTCGGCCTTCTCGTGGGCGTCGGCCATCGGTTCGTACGTCCCTTCGGAAACAGCGGAAACCAACGTGCCCACGGTGGCGGAGCGGGTGGACACTGTCGCGGACAGTGTCGTCCGCCGCGCGCGTTGAGGCAATCCGACTTGACAGCCGACGCCGGACCCGGAGTCAGTCCATCCGGCGCGGCGCGCCCAGCAGGCCCGACTCGGCGTCGGTCGGCTGCGTCGCCACGTACAGCCGCGCATGGCGGGTGCACCAGAGGGTGACCCCGTCCGCCAGCGTGGACAGCGCGGACACGTCCACCTCCGGCAGCCCCATGATCCGGCCGATCTGCTGGGCCTCGTCCGGGGACACCCGCTGGACGCCGACCAGGCCGGCGTTCTCCATCAGCCGCGGGGCGACGGGGCTCAGATACGGCAGGAGGGTCAGCACGGACTGCCAGGGCGCCGCGGTCACCCGCCCGCGCGGCGGCCGCATCCCGGCGTCCCGGATGACCAGTACCGGGCTGCTGACCGAGGCGCCCTGCGGCGGCACCCGCCCCACGTCGTGCAGGGTGATGCACTGCTGGTTGTTGTTGGCGGCCTGGGCCAGCGTCGTCCACATCTGCTGACGGCCGGTCTCCACGGTGACCCGGGCGCCCGTGGCGACCGCGCGCAGGCCGATCACCTGCGCCGTCCACAGGCCGCCGACCAGCAGGACGTTGAACGGGGTCGGGCGGTGCAGCCCCAGCACCGCGGGCTGCCCCTGCCCGTCCGCGCCGATCACGATGCCGTCGTCGCCGATGGGCAGCGCGAGCGACTCGAACTGCTCGGGCGGCACCTCATGCCGCTGCCGGCGCGGGCCGAGCAACCCGAAGCCGTACCACTGCTTGCGCGGCGGCGGCGCGGGCGCGGGCTCCGGCTCGGGCAGCTGCCCGGGGCCGCCGGCCGTGGGCAGGCCGGAGCCGGGGAGGCCGGAGCCGGGGAAACCCTGGCCGGGAACCCCCGGGCCGGGGAACACGCCCCCGTTCGGGGCGGTCGTGGGCGTGGCCATCAGCGGGTCCCTCCCAAAGGCAGCGTGGCGAGCACACCGGGCACCTGCTCGCGGTCCAGCCGCACCAGCCCGATCCGCACCCCGCGCGCCGTACGCTCCAGCTCCTTGCGGATGGTGACCAGCTCGTCGGCGCTGCGGCCGGTGATCCGCACATGGCCGCTGATCGTCGGCGCGTGCCGCCCGCCCAGCGTGCCGCCGCGGCGCAGCGTGAGACTCAGAGTGGTCGACAGCGCGGGCAGCGAGGTCAGCAGCGCGGCCAACTGCGGCAGCGGCGCCGCCACCGGGTCCAACTGCGGCCAGCGGCCGATCCAGTAGGCCGTGTGCCAGCGGTCGTCGCACCGCCAGGCACGGGCGCTCTCCAGGGTGCGGCGGTTCGGCGTGTCCCGCCGCCCGGCCTGCGCCGTGGCCCGCTGGTTGGCGCTCGCCGCCGTCGCGATCGCGGCGGTCAGCGACTCCTCGGACAGCACCGTCACGCCGAAGCCGTCCCCCTGGAGCCGGCTGGCCAACTGGTCCGCCGCCCGCAGCAGGCACCGCTGCGCACCGCCCAGGCCGCCGCCCCGCGCGGCCACGGCCTCCGGGCACAGCTCCGGGTCGAACTTCAGCGCCACCCACGTCATACGGACCGCCGGAGCGCCGGTCTGCGCCTGCAACGGCGCGTAGTTGCGCAGGGCCAGCGACTGGGGCGGCAGGTGGTGCGCGGGCGCGGGCAGCGTGTGCTGGACGACCTGCGCCGACTCCAGCAGGATCCCGTCCACCTCCATGGCGTCCCGCAGCAGGGCCAGCGGCAGCGGCTGCTGGGCCCGCTGCGGCCGCAGCGGCGCGTCCACCGCCTCCACCTGCAGCACCGCCGTCAGGAAGGTGCCGTCCCCGACCATCCCCACCGCACGCCGGTCGCGGTCGATGAACGTCAGGGTCCGCAGGGCCGGTTCGCACTCCACGGCGATCGCGAAGCCGGGGTCCGTGCCCGCGTCGAGCGGCTTCGCCGCCAGCCGCCTGCGCCGCCGCAGCGCCGCCGCGGTGCTCAGCCACTCCGAGATGGGCTGCTGCCGGCGGCGCACCACGGCCAGCAGCACCAGCACCAGCCCCACCACCGCGGCGGGCACCAGCAGCAGCTCGTCCACGACCCAGGCGACCAGCACCACCGCCGCGGCCACCTCGATCAGCACGAACTGCTGCAGCCGCACCGGCCCGAAGCTGCCCGGCCGGGACGCCGGCCGCGGCGTGACGGCTCCCGCGGCGGGGGTCGGCGCGGGGCCGGGCGCGGAGCCGGAGGGCGTCCGCGAGCGGGACTCGCCCGACCTCCTCCGGCCGGATCCGCTCCCCGCGGTGCGTGCGCGCGTGGCGGCAGCCATCCCCGTCAGCCCCTTAAAGTCCGAAACACACCCGAAAGACCCGGCGGACGTCCGTGGCCGGATCGTCCCCGAGCGACACGAGCCAATTCCTTCCCGGCATAGTAGAGGGTCGGTAGACACCCGGACCGAGGGCAGTGCCCGACGACCGAGGCCGAAAAGCGGGGAGAAACGGCTAAAGATGGCATCACGGCGGGATGAGCTCAACGCCTACACATTCGCGAAGAAGCGGACAGTCGCCGCCTTCTTGCAACCCTCACCCAGCGGTACGGAGGAGGGCGCCCCGCGCCCGCTGCGCACGGTCCTCCCCGGTGTCGTCATAGGCGCCCTGATCCTCGCCGGGTTCGGCGCCTGGGGCATGTTCAAACCGACCGCCCCCAAGGGCTGGGACGAGGTGGGCGCCCATGTCATCGTCGGCAGCGACTCGACCACGCGCTATGTGATCCTCAAGACCGACGGCAAGGTGCAGCTGCACCCCGTCCTCAACTTCGCCTCCGCCAAGCTCGTCCTCTCCGGTGACAAGTCCAGCGTCATCAAGGTGAAGGAGTCCGAGCTCGACAGCGGCCACATCCCGCGCGGCCCGACGATCGGCATCCCGTACGCCCCCGACCGCCTGCCCAGCGCGGAGGAGGCCAAGAAGCAGAAGGAATGGGCCGTCTGCGAACAGCCCGGCGGCAACGGGAAAACCACCCAGAAGGCGGTCTTCCTCTTCTCCGACCGCGACCCCAAGGGCAAGAAGCTCCGCGGCAACCAGCGGCTGAGCGGCGCCCAGGCCCTCTACGTCCAGGGGCGCAACGGTGCCCGCTACCTCGTCGACCCCCAGGGCACCAAGTACCTCATCGGCGGCACCAAGTGGAAGCAGCTGGCCCCCTCGGACTACGACCTCCTGCTCCGCGCCCTCTTCCGCGACGGCGCCAAGCCGCAGCGCGTGACCGATGACTGGCTGGCCACCTTCCAGGACGGCCAGCCCATCGTCTTCCCCGAACTCCCGGGCCGGATCGGCGACAACGCCGGAGTGGACACCCTCCCCGACCGGGCCAACCACGTCGGCATGGTCCTCGAAGCGGAGACCGGCACCGGCACCCAGAACTACGTCGTGCTGAAGGGCAAGGTGCAGCGCGTCTCGGAGTTCGTCGCCACCCTCCTCCTCCGCAGCAAGCAGCTCGCCGGCCTCGGCCAGAAGAGCCAGGCCGAGCAGGTGGCCACCGCCTCCTTCACCCCGGAGGGGAACTTCTACGGCGACTACGACTGGCCGACGCGGATCCCCGAGCAGGCCAACTCCATCGAGCAGCAGGAGACCCAGGGCAGCGCCGAGCGGGACACCGTCTGCAGCATCATGAGCGGAATGACCTCCAAGCGCACCCCCAGGCTGGCCACCTGGGCGGGCACCGACTTCCCCGCCACCATCCCGGACGGGGCCACCAGCGCCTACGTCACCCCGGGCTCCGGCCTCCTCTACCGCCAGGTCACCGGCCGCCAGACCAGCAACGGCTCCATCTTCCTGGTCACGGACACCGGACTCCGCTACGTCGTCCAGTCCAACAACGACAGCGGTACGGACAAGTCGAAGATCGGCGACGAGGACTCCGGCCAGTCCGGAACCAACGCCGCGCAGCAGGACGTCAACAAGGCCCAGATCAGGCTCGGTTACCAGGACGTCATCCCGGTGCCGGTGCCCGCCAACTGGTCGGAGTTCCTGCCCAGGGGACCGCGCCTGGACACCAACAGCGCCAAGCAGCCGCAGGGGTCGTAGGCCATGAGCGACACGAAGAGCCGGCAGCCACGGCGGACCGCGAAGAAGGCGATCTTCCTCTCCACGGCGATCGCCCTCACGTCCCTCTCCGCCGCCCACGGCCCCATGACCCCCGCCCTCGCCGACCCGGGCCTCACCCTGACGGGCGCGGGGGAGTGCACCTACCCGGCCAAGCAGATCAAGGGCACCCCCTGGTCCCTGCAACGGGTCCTGTTCGACCAGCTGTGGCAGCACACCAAGGGCATCGACAAGAAGACCGGCCGCCCCGTCCTCGTCGCCGTCATCGACACCGGCGTCGACATCAAGAACCCGCAGCTCACCGACGCGGTCGACACCAAGCTGGGCTTCGAGGTCCGCAAGTCCGGCAAGAACGCCCTGGAAAAGGGCAAGAAGGGCGACGGCACGGACGACCTGGTCGGCCACGGCACCAAGGTCGCCGGCATCATCGCCGCCCGCCCCCACCCGGGCACGGGCTTCGTCGGCCTCGCCCCCGAGGCCAAGATCATCCCGATCCGGCAGAACGACGAAAAGGGCTCCGGCACCACCGACACCATGGCCGAGGCCATCGACAAGGCCGTCACGAGGGGCGCCCGGGTCATCAACATCTCCCAGGACACCGTCAAACCGCTGCAAGCCAACAACAACCTCGAACGCGCCATCAACAACGCGCTCGAGCACGACGTCGTCGTCGTCGCCTCCGCCGGAAACGACGGCCTCGACGGCAAGGTCAAGAAGACCTACCCCGCCGCCTACAAGGGCGTCCTCGCCGTCGGCTCCTCCGACCGCAACAACGAGCGCGCCCCCTTCTCCCAAGCGGGCGACTTCGTCGGCGTCGCCGCCCCCGGCGTCGACATGGTCTCCACCGTCCCCGGCGGCGGCCAGTGCGTCGACAACGGCACCAGCTTCTCCGCCCCCTACGTCGCGGGCGTCGCCGCCCTCATCCGCGCCAAGCACCCCGACTGGAAGCAGTACCAGGTCGTCGCCCAGATCGAGCAGACCGCCGAACGCGCCGTCAACGCCCACGACGCCTACGTCGGCTGGGGCGTCGTGGACCCCGTCCGCGCCCTCACCGAGGACGACCACCCCATCGACCACGTCACCCTCGACAAAAGCCCCGCCCGCAACGTCGACGCCCCCACCCCCGCCCCGCTCACCCTCGGCGAAACCCCCCAGGAACGCAAAGAGCGCTTCGCCACCTACATCCTGGGCGGCGCAGCCCTCCTCGTCGCGATGATCACGGGCACGGCGGCCGTACTCCACGAACACAGACGACGCCGCCGAACCGCGTAGCCAAGTTGCCTAGCGGAGGGGGAACTTCGTTGTCCCCACTCGTCGGTAAGGTGGTGCCGCCGGCTGTCGCGAGGGGGGAAACGTCATCCATGGAACCGCTGCGCCCGGACGACCCCCGGCGGCTCGGCCCCTATGACGTCGTGGCCCGGTTAGACGCGGACGGAGACCGGATACCGGTCCCCGAGCGCCGCTTCATCGCACGGCTGCCGGGCGGAAACCGTACGGTCCTGATCAGCCTGCCGCTGCCCGGCACGGACCCGGCCCGCTTCGCCGCGGAGGCGACGGCCGCCCGGCAACGACCGCCCCACCCCTGGCTCGCACCCGTGACGGAAGCCGGCGGCACGGCCGAAGCACCCTGGTACGCCTCCCCATACCTGCCCGCCCTGCCACTGACGGCCGCGCTCGCCGCGCATCAGGGCCCCCTCCCCGAACACACGGTGGGCGCCCTGGGCGCCGCCCTCGTGGAGGCCCTGGCGGCCCTGCACGCCACGGGCGTGACGCACGCGGGCCTGTCACCCGCCGCAGTGCTGATCACCGCGGGCGGCCCGCTGCTCACCTGCTTCGGCGCCGTACGGGCGGCGGCGCCGGACGGCGAGCAGCGATCGGGACTGCCGGGCCTCGCCTCGGGCAGTGTCGCGCCGGAGCAGCTCACGGGCGGACGCCCCCGGCCGCCGGGCGACATCTACGCCCTGGGCTCGGTGCTGGCGTACGCGGCGACGGGACACCTCGTCCCGCCCGGGACACCCGCACAGGTCGGTTGGTGTGGTCCTGGGACTTGCCCCGAGAACATCTGGATTTCCAGCATCTGGACCCTGGCCAACTTGCGGCCGACCGGGAACACGTCTACTTCGGGGCCGGGAAAGTCTATGCGTTCCGGCTCTCCGACGGAGACAGGGTATGGAAATTCGGTGAAGGCCGAGCCAAGGGCGACATCAAGAAGGGCGAGCGTCCGTACGGCAGACCGGCGGTCAAGAACGGCGCGGTGTACGTGGCCGAGGGGACCCGCGGACTTGTCGCCATAGCGGCAGACAGTGGCAAGCCGCTATGGGAAGTGAGCCTGGGAGGGATACCCAATCTCCTGGCGAGCCCCGTCATCGGCAGAAAATACGCCTATGTCGCTGTCGATGGAAATGCCAGGATCAGCGCTGTCGACCTGCGTACCCACAAAGTCGCCTGGACCTCCGTGTCCCCGGAAATTTCGGCGGCGCGTTCGTGGCCCATAATCGTGCCGCGACCCTTGTGTAGACGAGCGGCGATTTCGCGTGTGCCGTTCCTTTCGAGTGACAGGAAAACAATCATCACATGAACCCTCTAGGTCCTGGCTACCCCCTTCGTCTCGGTCCATACCGCCTCGTGGCCGTGCTGGGGGACGGCGGTATGGGCAGGGTCTACCTCGGGGGACGGCGCCGGCCGGGCAGTCGCAGTCAAAGTGCTCCGCAGAGAGTTGGCATCTGACCCGAACATGGCTCAGCGTTTCGTTCGCGAGGCGCAGGTCGCGCAGGCCCTCACCAGTACCGGCGTCGCGCGCGTACCTCGGAGCCTGGTACGAAGGAAGCTGGCCGTGGATGGCCACTGGGTTCCTGGCCGGACCAACGCTGGACCAGCACATCGAAACGTACGGGACCTTCGACGACCTGGGTGTCAGGGAACTGGGCGCCGCCCAACTTGCTCTGGAGGTCCCTGACCGGCACTCGATCACAACGCGACCGCCGGCCCTGGCGGGTGCCGCCCCGAACGGTCGACCGTCGTCATCCGCAGCGTCACGGGATCGCCGACCGTCTGCGCCGAGATTCCCCAAAGTCACGAGGCGTTATTAGCAAGGTCAACAGCAGAGTCATGGCGCGCCCATACGTTGCGTTCGGCCGTAATCTCAGGGTTGGCGCCGGGGCGTTGCCTCCGGCGGTTGGGCCTCGCGCTCGCCGCGGTGCGGGGTGCGGATCGATGATTGACGATGCAACGGCTGTGCAGGGTCCCCGAGTAGTGCTCTGTTACAGAGTCGTCGATCAACCTTGACGATACGATAGTTGGGCCACCCAGGCTGGATCGCTAGAGTGGCTCAGGACATCGTTGGTGTCATACGGGGAGGATGCGGTGGCGAAACCAGTCGACCCAGGCGGTTCGGCTCCACAGTCGCACTTGTTCGGCAAGGGCATGGCCAAGGAAGCGGAGACCTTGGCGAAGTTCAAGAGCCGGATTGACAAGGTTTTGTCCGATCTTGAGAAGTCGCCTGCGTCCAAGACGAAGCTTGACGAGCAAACCATCTCTCGGGCCGCCTACGGCAACAGTACCCTCACATCTGCCGATGCCTTGTCGCAGATGTACAACCAGGTTCACGAGAAGATCAAAATCTATTCCAAGACCTTCGGTGACCAGCTAGAGGCATTGGGTATCGCGGCGCTGATTGCCGAAAAAGGATACGACGGTGTTGACGCCGAGCAAAGGCGCCGCATGCAGGAGATCCAAGCAGAGGCGCAGAAGTACTACCGTGCCCCGAAGTCGGGTCAGTCGGGGGCGTCGGGCGACTCCTCGCATGACGGTAGGTCTGTCGGCCCGGACGCAAGCTGAGGGGGTAGGTACAGATGGGTGATGCGGGTTCCAGCAAATACGAGGGAATGAGTCACCAGCAGCTCTACGAGATTGTGCAGCACGCCGATTCAACCAAGTTGAGCGATGCGAGTACCGCTCTGATGGCCGCGTGGACCGATTTGACTGGGCTCGCGGAGGAGATGCGGCTGCACGCTGAGAATGTCAAGTGGAAGGGCGAAGGAGCTGAGGCCTTCCGCAGTTGGATGGAGGAGCTGTCCAAGCAGACTCTGCACTTGGCCAGCTACACGTGGGGGATTGGCAACAACATAGGTGTTGCCGCACTGGGCCTGGCCGACGTCAAGTCGGCAATGCCGAAGCCGGACTCACCGGGCGCGAAGCTGGTCCCTATGTGCTACGTGGATGAGGACAAGGAAAAGGCCCGGCTCAAGAACGAGCCTGACCGACAAGAGGCCATCAAGCAGATCGTGAAGCTGGACTCGTACTACGAGACGGCGCACACGTATATGAAGACGGCGCTTGAGGAGCCGAACTTTCCTCCGCTACCAGATGCGCTGACACCGGTCGAGGGCTACGAGACGCCTCTCGGCGCATCGTCTTCTGCGAGCGCAGCAAGCTACGGTTCGTCTGGGTCTCACGCGACGCCGCTTTCCGTAGCCGACCGTGCTATCGCAGCTCCGAAGAGCGCGCCTGCAAGCCCTGCTGGAGTAAGCCCCCACACGCCTGTGACGCCGATCGGTGGCGGGGGCGTCTCCGGGACGGGCGTCCCGAACCTCCCGACCCCCCCGGACCCGACCAACACCACTATCGACTCCGTCAAGGCCCCGCCGGCGCCGGACCCGATCAACAGGCCCAACACTCTTCCGCCGCTGCACGAGGTTCCCAACATCCCGTCGAACGGCCCCACACTGCCCCCGGTCACCGGCCTCCCAGGGCCGAAGCCGACCCTCCCTACGACCCCGCCTGTGAACCGGACTGCCCCGATCCCCGGACCTGGGCAACTGGCCAAGCTACCTCCGTCCGCACCGAGTACACCCCGGCCGTCAAGCGTGCCCCCGCGTATTCCGACGAACGAGGGAATCATCGGCGGAAAGCGGAGCGTTGGACAGACCAATACTCCGCGGATCCCACGTGGCATGGTGATTGGCGAGGAGCCGCACTCTCCCATGACACGCGGCCCCGTCGGGCCGGGCACCTACTTCGGGCACGGCCCGAACACGACGGGGGTCAGCGGCCCCGGACGACGACTTGTGTCGGAGCCAGGAGGGATGGTTGACCGTCCGAAGGGGACGAACCCACCCGGCCGGGGTTTGCCGCGCACTACGGTTGTGGGCGAGGAGCGAGGTGTTCTCCCGCGTGGTCCCGTCGGAGCGGGAGTTCACCCGGTCGACGGCGCGCATGCTCCCAGCGGCACGGGCTCGGGCCGACGGTTGGCGTCGGAGCCCGGTGGTGTCACAGGTGGTCCGCGTGTCCCTCGTGAGGGCCGCTCCGAGTTCACTCAAGGAGGATCGGGGCTCGTGCGTGGGAGTCACGGTCCTGCCGCAGTACCACCCTCGGCATCCCTTCCGCACGGTGGTAACCAGCGCAACGCCGGGGCCAGGCCGGACTACGTCGTCGAGGACGAAGAGACTTGGTCCGGCGGTCGGCGCAACACTGTCCCGCCGGTTATCGAATAGCCCACGGAACAGCTGTTTAACTCGAGGAGTTTCCACTAGATGCAGCTTCCATCCCTTAGCGTACGGCGTCGGGCCCTCCTGGCTCTGGCAGGTGCTGTACTCGTCTCCGCGGCTGGTTTTGCGCCTTCTGCGGAGGCGCAGGATATTCGCTCGCAACAGTGGTACCTCGACGCGATGAAGGCGGACGCCATATGGAAGGTGAGCCGGGGACAGGGAATTAAGGTTGCCGTCATCGACACCGGAGTAAACACCTCGCTTCCTGAGCTCAAGGGTCAAGTACTCGGTGGCAAAGATGTCTCAGATGGCAAAAAAAGTCCCGAGAGAGATAGCAACGGTCATGGGTCGAACATGGCTGCTCTGATTGCAGGTACTGGATCCGGTGGTGGGATCCAGGGCCTTGCTCCGGAATCCAAAATCCTACCTGTAAAGATTGCGGTTGATGGCGAGGGTTTCTCGGTGGACTCGGCACTCAGTCGTGCAATCAGATTTGCTGTCGGGCAAAAAGCTCAAGTCATCAACATTTCACTGTCGTCGACTGGAGCTAGCGATCATTACCCGAAGACCAGGTCAGCCATTGAGTACGCACTTGGAAGAGGGAGTCTGGTTCTGGCGGGTGCAGGGAACGATGGAGAAAAGGGCAACTTGCCTTCGTACCCCGCAGCTATTCCCGGCGTCGTAGGCGTAGGAGCAATCGACCGCAATGGCAACGTCGCCAAATGGTCAACCTCCGGTGACCACGTAGGATTGGTGGCTCTCGGCGACGGCATCCCCATCCACTGCACTAAGACGGAGGGCATCTGCAACTCTGGCGGCACAAGCCAGGCCACCGCCATCGCTTCTGCTTCCGCAGCCCTCATCTGGGCCAAGCACCCCAAGTGGACGAACAATCAGGTCTTGCGCGTCATGATGCAAACCGCCGCTAAGCCCACCACCGGCAAGCTCCCCAGCATCTATGTGGGTTACGGCTCCATCCGCCCCCGCAAGGTCCTCCTGGACGGCGAAGGAGACCCCGGCCCGGCCGACGTCAACCCCTTGCTCGCCCGCGAGGGCGCGACCAAACCGGACCCCTCCGCATCCGCGTCCGCTTCCAAGTCCCCGAGCGCCGACCCCCAGTCGACGCCCACCCCGCAGCACGACAAAAAAAGCGACAAGAAAACCGTCGCGGAACCCAAGAAAAACGACGACAATAGCAGTACTCTCTGGATCGCCATTGGCGCAGGCGCCGTTCTCCTGGGAGCTGCCGTCGCCTTCGCGCTCGTACGCCGCCGCGGCAGGGCGTAGGCCGGCCAATGACCAGCTGCCACTGCCGAGTGCCGGACCGAGTACTCCGCCGAGACACCCCCGGGGAGCAGGGGTGCCGACGGGCACCGAGCTCTCGTTCAACATATGTAACAACTGTGAACGACGAGCGAGGTGTTGCCGACGTTTGCCACAATGTGTAGTACACCTAGTAACAGTACGTTGAATCCGCAAGGAATCACGCACAGTGGTGAGTTGAAGAGTGAAACCCCAGATCAACTCGCCAACAACTCATGGGGGAAGGTGGAAAATGAGCAAGCAGCGGGTTAGCGATTCCGCGTTCCAGACATTCACGAATGAGCTGGACCAGTCCATCCAGGGCTTCGCCAGCAACATGAAGCTGATGGCCGACATCCTCGCCACGGTGGACTCGGGATGGCAGGGCCAGGGCGCCGGCGCCTTCAAGAAGGCGCAGATGGACCTGGAGCAGGACCACGACGCCGTCCGCCGCCTGGTCGACGGTATCCGCGAGGCCGTGGCCCTGACCCACCGTGCCAGTGGCGCGAACGACGACGACATCGCCAGTCAGCTCAAGGCCATCGACGTCAACGGCTCGGCCGCGGGCGGGCACATCACCCCGGGCAGCGGCGTGGGCGGCCTCGGCGCCGGCACCGACGCCCCGATCGCTTCGTACTCGAAGGTCGACGGCTTCTAAGCCCGACCCATGCGGAAAGGGGTGCCTGGCAGTGGCACCATGGCACCCCTGCGCCGTTTGACAAAACGCTTAAAGAACTAACGAGTTGGGGGACAAGTGTCCACAGTAGACGGAATGCTCGTCGACTACGAGTCGGTGCTGCAGCTCGCCAGTCAGCTCCGTACGGCGGCCGGCAACGTCCGCAAGGAGATGAACGACATCCAGGCGGCCGTGAAGAAGGTCACCGAGGGCTGGGAGGGTGAGGCCCACCAGGCGATGCTCGCGGCCGAGAAGCAGTTCCAGGCCCGGGCCGACCACATCCAGGGTCTCGTGACGAAGGTCGCGGCGCTGGTCGAGTCGGGCAAGGACGCGTACCACGCCACCGACGTGAAGGCGTCGAAGCTGTTCAGCCTGGGCTACTGAGCGATTCGCCTCCTCGATGGGGCGGGCGGCGGTTCACACCGCCGTCCGCCCCATCGGCATTTCCGCGGACTCCGGCGGCATTCCCACCGACTCGGCCGCCGCACGGACCAGCGCCCCCGCCGCCCTCCCCACCCACATGCGAAAGCCGCCGGGGGAGGCAGAGCCCCCGCCGGCGGCTGACAGACAAACATAGCCAGTCGAGTCCGTGAGCCGAGCGAAGTCCCGGCTCAACGGCTCACTCTCATCAGTTCAGTCCAAATAAATAAGCGCTTCGGTCCGTGCACTGTCGTAGCGTTCCTGCCCGGAGCCGACGAGGTGCCGGGACAGCCCGCTGTCGACGCCGTAGCCGTTTGTCTGGGCCCACCCCGCGACCATATGGTTCACCTGCTTCTGGCCGGTGGTGAAGTGAGACTCCGTCTCCTGGGCGGCGAGGGCGTTCGCTTGAGCGATCTGGTCTTCCTTCCAGTCGTAGGCACCCGCGTAGAGAATGCGGTAGGCGGCATCCGTGATGAATCCGGTGGGCTGGCCTTTGAGGGCGCTCGCAGCAGCCTGCATGCTTCCGGTGACGACGAATTCGGCCGTCTGCGCGTGATTGGCGAACGAGATGGTGTCGTTCTTCTCGTCGCGCGCGATGTCGGAGCTGACGCCGTCGTAGAAACCGAAGACGTGCGATGCCCCTTCGATCGCCGCAGCGCGTTCGTTGGGGTCGCTGAAGTTCGTATTGGACAGCGTCCCCGCAGCGTAGAGCCGCTCGGCGTCGAACATCTCACCGAACGCCTTACCGTCCTCCGCCACGCCACGCATGATGCGGGTGAGGCTCTCCTTGGGAACGGACATATGGCCGTTCTTGTCACCCGTTCCGTCGTGCCACACGCTGTCCTTGTCCATGTACGGACCCGTACCACTCAGGATTTCATGGGTCTCGGGCGTGTAGTCGACGAGCATGCGACCCAGACTTCCCCGCAGGTTGTAGGGTATATCGGCTCCCTTCCGGCCTTCATCCAGGATCTTGATGGTGTCGTGCATCACCCGGGACTCGGCCTCGGTGTGATAGCCGAGCGTGTGGTCGGCGCCCGGAAGATTCCCGGTGGCGGCCGCCTCCAACGCCGCGCCGAAGCCCACCCGGTTGTCGGGGAGGTCGCTCCGGTAAATCCCTATGCTGTTGGGCGAGGCAGTCGTCGGCCACTCGCGTTCCTTGAGCAGGTACTTCAGGTGGTCGTTCTTGCCGTCCGCGCCGGGGTCGAGGAACGACGTGGCGACGTTCGGCTGCTTACTCATGATGCCGAGCAGGCCGTCCAGCGGGTCGGTCGCTATCCCCTTGTGGGGGGACAGGCCCGGGCCCTGCCACGAGTCCCATCGGCCAGGTCCCATACCGTCGCTCTTCTCCAGGGCGATGATGTCGTTACCGACATCGGTCAGGAACTGCTTTCCATAGTTATTTCCATGTTTCATCAGCTCGACGAACGACTGGTAGCCGTAGAGCGGGACCGTCCCCCCGTCGAAGTCCTTGCTGCCTGCCTTGCGCAGGCCCTCACGCCACTTCTGGTAGAAGGGGTCGGAGGGCGACTTCGTGGCGGTCGCCAGGGAAGTCGCCACGCCTTCCTGGATGGCGCGGAAGTCCTTCTTGTCGTCGCCCTTGGCCAAATCGTTGAGCTTGATGTTCAACTCAATGGTGTCGTTGGGGCCCAGGCCGGCCAGGAACGTCTGGCTGAACTCCTTGTTGTGCTCGTTGTCCCGGAACAGCCGCTGGAACTCGGCCATCTCCTTGTCGCTGAGCTTCTCACCAGACTTGACCTTGCTTGCGAGCTCCTTGGCCTCCTTGGCCTCGACCTTCTCGATGTCCCCTTCCGCCTTGCCGTTGAACCCGTTGACGGCCCAATCGAAAGGATTGGGATCCTGCGTGGCCGCCTTGAGCGCGAGCTTCACACCTTGGTCGGCGTCGTCGACCGCCTGGACCGCCGCCTCGATGTATCGGGTCCACGACAGCTCGGTGCTGTGCAGATCCGGGTCGTGCTTGATGGTGAAGGCATCGTCCTGGCTGACCTTGGAGAAGTCGTAACTCGCCCGCCCGTCCTCCGAGACCTTCATCCCGGCCTTCACCGCGTCCTCGACCGCGGACTTCACCTTTCCGCGCAGCTCCACGAACTGGCTGTGCGCGTCCCGCAGCACCGACGCGATCGCACGCGCCTCCTTCGGGGCCGCGGTGAACTGCTCGCCGGTCTTTTGCATGTCGGGGCGCGCTACGAAGAGCGCCTGACCGGACCAAGTACCGTCGAGTCCCACCGATTTGACCTGGCTGTCATAGACCTTCTGGACCGCCTCGAACTTCTTGGCGGCCTCGTCCCACTGCTTGGCGGCGGTCTCGAGGAGGGACAGATCGATGGTCATGACCTGGTGGTACGTGAGCACGAGCCCCCCTCTACTGGTACTTCGAGATACGGGACGGGTACGGGATGTCCTCCGGGTACTGACTGGGCGGGACAACCGCCGAGAGCCCCGTCCCCACCATGTAGTCATTGTTGAGGAAATACGTGTTGGCCCCGCTCAGCGCCGACTTCTCCTGCGAGAGACGGGCCTGGAGCGCCTTCACCGACGCATGCCATCCTTTAAGAGCTTCGGTGAGCCCACTCCCCGTGGCCCAGTCCTTGAACTCCTTCTGGGCCTTCTCGGTCGATTCGTCGACGCACTCGCCGGCCGTCTTGGTGTCCGGCTGGACAGTGTCTTCCAACGCCTTGACGGCGCTCTTCTTCCTGGAGGAGCTCGACTTGAACGTGAGCACTCCGGGCAGTCCCGGACCAGGGGGGTCAGTCTGGTTGAGCTGCATGTGGGTGGACTTCTGCCCCGCGGCAGCGTCGGTGCGGAGCTTGGACCACTCGTCCTCAAAGGTCATGATTCCCCCATGGCTAGGCATCAAGTGGCACGTCGCATACGGAAATTAGCCTTCCGAAGTTAGCACGCTGGTGCCTTGTTATTCACCCCTTTCCGGGCGCACTGATCGAGCGATGGGCCGTTTTGTGTGCTTCGCCCCTCGGAGGCGAGGGTTCTCGTCGCGGAGGATGACGCCGCGACTACGTGGCGTGCCGGAAGCTCGAACCAGTGGTGTCCGGAAAGGAAACTTACGGAGATAGACGTGTGTGTGGCTCAGCGGGTTCCATGGCGCGCTTCAATCACAGGTCAAGAGTTCCCTGTTACCCCCGGTTCGATAGGTCCGGGTCCAAGGTGTCTCGCCAGCGCTTTGTGTTAGCGCAACGTTAAGTTGAGACCGGTTCTTGTTCTGGCGTGCAGAGGAGGGCTCTGCTGTGGTGGCGGAGACAACTCGCTCTAAATGGCTTTGCGGTCAACCTGTCTTCAGGGCAAGGGAGTTGGAAGCTGTGTGAGCAATCGGATGGTCATCGAACCATCGGTGACCGAAGTCGGCTTGCGCCAGCGTCGGCAGAGCAGGGCCAGCAGTATTTCGGCACCGGCGAGGAAGCCGGCTCACCGGGCGGATCTACTGGCCGTGGTTGCTCTTGTCTTAGAGGCCCTAACAGAAGTTGTTGATCACGTGACCGTCGGCTTGTCGGCTCGTTGGTCGGGTCGTGGGGAAACGTCAGTCGCGGCCGTGGATCGTGTCGGACGAACTGTGGTCGCTTATCGAGCCGTTGCTGCCGGAGCCGGGGCCGAAGCTGGTGGCGGGCCGGCCGCGGGTGCCGGACCGGCAGGCCCTGTGCGGGATCCTGTTCGTGCTGCACACCGGCATCCAGTGGGAGTACCTGCCGCAGGAGCTGGGCTTCGGCTCAGGGATGACCTGCTGGCGGCGCCTGGCAGCCTGGAACGAGGCCGGTGTATGGGACAAGCTGCACCTGGTGCTGCTGAAGAAGCTGCGGTCGGCCAAGCAGCTGGACTGGTCGCGGGCGGTGATCGACTCCTCCCACGTGCGGGCGGCCCGGCGGGGCCCAAAAGCGGGCCGAGCCCGGTCGACCGTGCACGACCGGGCAGCAAGCACCACGTCCTCACCGATGGCCAGGGCATCCCACTCGCGGTGTCGCTGACCGGCGGAAACCGCAACGACGTCACCCAGCTACTGCCCCTGCTCGACAAGGTTCCACCGGTCGCCGGCGTCGTCGGCAGGCCACGGCGACGGCCGGACATGCTCTTCGCGGACCGCGGCTACGACCATGACAAGTACCGGCGGCTGCTGTGGCAGCGTGGTATCCGTCCAGTGATCGCGGAACGCGGCCAGCCGCACGGCTCCGGCCTGGGCATCTTCCGCTGGGTCGTGGAACGAACGATCTCCTGGCTGCACGGCTTCCGCCGCCTGCGCATCCGCTGGGAGAGACGCGACGACATCCACGAAGCCTTCCTCGGCCTCGCCGCCTGCCTCATCACCCACCGACACGTTCAACGCCTTTGTTAGGAGCTCTTAAAGGGGAATGCTGCCCGACCGCACGCCCTCTGCTGTCCAGGTCCTGTTTCAGGGGGGGCGGGAGGCGCAGGTGGAGCTGCGGGCAGGGCGCGAACCAGACCGACGTCGCTTGAGGTCGGGGGTGGGCCTGAGGCCGAGGCGATCGCCGCCTGTCCCGGGCTCGTGGGCGGCCGGGACGAGGCCGAGCGGCGACAGTCGTCCCTCCCGCTGCCAGGCGACACGGAGGCTCTGCCGGGAAGCCGCTGGCGGAGCCTCCGCGCACTGTCGCGTATGAAACGAGCGCCCAGAGGAGTCGTGGGTGGTCTTAGCTGTCGCTGAGGGAGGATTGAACGCCCTGCCAGGCCTCATGCTGGTCTCGCCAGGCAGCGCTCCGGTAGAGGGCCGTTTTCGCTTCCGGCAATGACAGGCCGAGGACCTGGGATGCCACGTAAATCGTCTCGATCGGAGATTTTCCAAGATCGCGCAATTTCTGGAATACCTCTTCCTGATCAACCAGGCCCTCGTGGGTGAACTGTGACGCGAGCGCGTCCAAGAGTGGCCGATCCATACTCACCCTCCTCCCAATATCTTATCGACATCCAAGGTCATGGAGCTAGGACGCTTGAATATTGTCCCATCCGGCTTTGGGATGTGGCGCTCATAGTTGAGGACAACGGTACTGTATCCCTCGGCGCGCGCTTGTGCTGCCAGGGCATGCTTCATCTCCCTCAGCGCATCAGGTCCGATGGGCGCCCGGGCGAGTCCCTCCGTGCCCTTCGGGAATACCATGAAACCTTCGAGATGCAGAGTGTCGCCGGCGGCGCGCACGGTCGCCATGGTCTCAATTTTCTGGCCGGACAGCTCGAACGAGTCGTCCCAGATATCACCGTCGACAAATCGAGGGCTTGATTTGCAGCCCTCTAGACCGAGTGGGTCGGTCCAGGTAAAAGGGTTGGCGATGTAGAGATGGGCATTGTCAGCCGGGGCAAGGCCAAGTGGGTCGGGGGTGAGGTAGCGGGCGGTCTCGGGGTCGTAGTAGCGGAAGAGGTTGTAGTTGAGGCCGGTTTCCGAGTCCGCGTACTGCCCGGGGAAGCGGAGGGGGCAGTCCGTCTCGCCT
>NZ_MAXF01000106.1 GCF_001704635.1 Streptomyces sparsogenes
TGTCAGCCGGGGCCAAGTGGGTCGGGGGTGAGGTAGCGGGCGGTCTCGGGGTCGTAGTAGCGGAAGAGGTTGTAGTTGAGGCCGGTTTCCGAGTCCGCGTACTGCCCGGGGAAGCGGAGGGGGCAGTCCGTCTCGCCTGGTTGAGCGGGAAGGGGAGTGCCCCACACGGTGGCGCGAGGCTGCCAGGCGAGGGTGCCGTCGGGGGTGACCAGCTCGGTCGGCGTGCCGACCAGGTCCGTGACGATCGCGTGGAAGCGGGCGTCGTACTCGGGCTGCGAGGTGGTCTCGGCCAGAGGGGCCAGCGGACGGTCAGTGCCGGGGACAGCCTCGGGTATCCGGTGTGTGGACTGGGATAGCGGGCGGTGGGTGCCCGGCGCGTACTCCCACGTGGTGGTCGTCCCGTCGTGGGTGGTCTGTTCGGCCAGGCGGGTGCCGTCCCAGGCGAAGGTGAGGGCGGTCCCGTCGGGGCCGGTCTTGGATGTGCGGCGGCCCAGGGGGTCGTAGGCGTAAGTCCACTCCTCGCCGTGGGGGGTGGTGGCTCTGGTGAGGCGGTCTTCCGCGTTCCAGGTGTAGGTCCAGGTGCGGGTCTGGC
>NZ_MAXF01000107.1 GCF_001704635.1 Streptomyces sparsogenes
TCGGCCAGGCCCGTCCCAGGCGAAGGTGAGGGCGGTCCCGTCGGGGCCGGTCTTGGATGTGCGGCGGCCCAGGGGGTCGTAGGCGTAAGTCCACTCCTCGCCGTGGGGGGTGGTGGCTCTGGTGAGGCGGTCTTCCGCGTTCCAGGTGTAGGTCCAGGTGCGGGTCTGGCCGTTGAGGAGTTTGCGGGTCCTGCGGATCAGGCGGCCCGCGGCGTCGTGTTCGTAGGTCGTGCGGCCCGCGTGGCGGATGAGGGTGCCCCGGTAGGCGCGGCCGCCCTCCGCCGGGTGGCCGGGGGCGGTGGCGTGGGTCTGGTTGCCGGCCGTGTCGTAGGCGTACTTCTCCGTCCAGCCGTGCGCCCGGACGCCCGTCACCCGGCCCACGCGGTCCAGCGCGAATTCGCGCTTCCCGGCGGTCAGTTCACGGATCTCGGTGACGTAGCCGTCGGGACGGTAGGTGTACGTGCGGTGTTGCAGCAGGTCCACGGACGAACTGGAAATAGTCTGGGCCGCCAGACGGCCCGCTGTGTCCCACGCTTGCGAGAGGGTGATCTCTCCCGTGCTGCGCCGGGTCTCGCGGCCTGCGGCGTCGTGGGTGAAGGCGAGGGTGTGGCCGGCCGTGGTGAGCGTGGCGGGCCGGCCGGCCGCGTCGTAGCTCCAGATGGAGGTCAGACCCGAGGGTGTCGTGCGGCGGATGCGATTGCCTGCCGCGTCGTACGCGTACGTCGTCACCCGGCCGCCCGACACCTCCGATATGACGCGGCCCGCCCCGTCACGCTCCCAGCTCAGCTCTGCCCCGGCGTTCGCCGCGTGGCGCAGGTTGCCGCGCGCGTCGTAGGCGTAGGTCGTCACCTCGCCGGTGGCCCGGTCGTGCTGGGCGGTCACACGGCCGACCGAGTCGAGGGTGTAGCGCAGGGTTTCGCCCAGCGGATTGGTACGCGCGGTCAGGCGGCCCGCCGCGTCGCGCTGGTAGGTGTGGGTGGCGCCGTTGAAGTCGGTTTCCGCGATCAGGCGACCCGCCGCGTCGTACTCGTACACCCACCGGTCGCCCTGGGGGTTGGTGACCTGGGTCAGACGCAGCTCGGTGTCATGTTCAAAGGTGTAGGTGACACCGTCGGGGTCGGTGCGGATGGCGGGCAGGTCGAAATGGGTGTGGGTGTAGGTGGTGGTGTTCCCGGCCGCATCCGTGTGCCGGGCCAGATTGCCCTCGGTGTCCCACTGCCACACCTCACGGGCCCCGTCCGGACTCTCACGCCACGCGGGCCTGCCCTCGATCGTCCAGCCATGACGGGTCGTGCGCCCCAGGGGATCGGTGACGGCCGTGATCCGGCCGTGCGGACCCCGCCGGATCCGGGTGGTGTGGCCCAGCGGATCGGTCACCGCCACTGGCAGCCCCGCCGCATCCGTGACCACCTGGGTGGTGCGGCCCAGCGGGTCGGTGATGGAGCACAGGTGACCCGAGCTGTCGTAGGTGTAGTGGGTGGTGGCGCCGCTGGGGTCGGTGGTGGACGTGCGCGCCCCACGCGCATCGTAGGTGTGGCGCCATATTGCGCCGTCCGGCTCCCGGACCTCCAGCGGCAGGCCCTGGTCGTCGTAGACGGCCTCGGTGACGGTGCCGTCAGGCTGTTCGACGGCTGCCAGCCGGCCCTGCTCGTTGTAGCTGTAGCGCGTGGTGTGGCCGAGAGGGTCGGTCACAGCAATGGGGTGGCGGTTGGTCTCGTCCCACTCGGTCCGGGTGGTGTTCCCCAGCGGATCTGTCTGCGCGATGACCTTGTACGCCTCATTGCAGACGTAGGTCGTGGTGTGGCCCTGCGAGTCGGTGTAGCGGGTGGTGCGGGCCTCGCTGTCGTAGTGCAGACGGCCCGAGAGGACGCCGTCCGGACCGATCCCGCGCAGCACCCGACCCCGATGATCGTAGATGTAGGCGTAGGTGGTGCCGTTGCGGTCCGTCCACGAGGTGATCCGGTGCTGATCGTCGTACTGGTACCGCAGCGGCAGACCAGTGGAGTTGACGACCTCTGTCAGGTCGCCCGCTTCGTCGTAGCCGAAAGAGATCAGGGTCGTGCTGCGCTCGTGGCCGTCGCCGTGCAGCAGGCGCAGGCCCGTGATCCGCAGCCGGGTCGGGTCGGTGTCGATGGCGATGCGGTAGCCACCGGAGTGAGTGACCTCTGTCGGTGCGCCCTGTGCGTTGTACGTGATGTCGATGCGGTCGCCCTCACCGGAGCGGTCGGTGATCGCTGTCAGCGCCAGTTCCCGGCCGCCCAGCGGCAGGGGGGCGAAGTGCAGGGTGCGGTTGTGCTCGGGGACGGTGATGGTGAACGCCCCGTCGGGCTTGCCGTCCCAGCGCAGTGGCCAGCGCGGACCGTTCGTGGGCAGCACGGGCACATCGCGCTCGGGCACCGGGTAGGTCAGGAGCATGCCGTCGTCGGTGATGTAGACGACGCCGGCGTCGTCGATCTCCAGGCGCTGGTCGAGCGTGCCGGCCCAGGTGCGGCCGAACCAGCCCCCGCACGGATGCCCCGACACATAATGCCGCTCCAGCACCAGCGGCAGCGCGCCGGGCAGGCTGACATCGGTGGCGGACATCACCATCTCACCGGTCGCCACATCAATCGGCTCACCGGTCGTGCACTTGTCCCCGCCGGGCGTACAGCTCCGCTTCGGGTCACCGTCCACCCGCCGGCGCGCACTCCCGTCCCGCCGCAGCCCCCGCTCACGGCTCAGCAGACGCTGCGCGGCATTCTTGGCCGCCGAACCACCACGGCGCACGGCACCCGAGCCACCGGTGGCCAGGGCCAGAAGCAACTCCGGAGTGAGCTGCCCGGCGGCGCGGGCGGGGTTGCGCTGCCACTCCTCCCAGTTCGTGACCGCCTTCGCGAACTCCTTCGGATGAGCGACGGCATAGGCGATACCGTCCTGGGCCCCCGCCAAGTGCAGGCCCAGGCCCTGGGGGCCGTCCTTGACGAGGTCGTCGAAGCCCTCGTACCAGTCGTACAGGGTGTCGCCCGCGCCGCCGACGAAGTCTCCGAACCCCTTCTTGACCTTGTCCCAGCCCTTGGGAGCCGGCGGCTTGTCCGGCGCCTTCTCCGCCGCCTTGGCGAGTTTCTTCTTCGCCGCGTCGACGACGGGCCGCAGCTCGCTCTCCAGCTTGTCCAGCCGCCGGTAACAGCCCTCCAGCGCCGCGATCCCCGGATCGTCCTCGGGCGGACGCTCGGGCAGTGGATCGTCGCCGCGGTCCTCCGCGACGATGTAGTCGTTGTAGTCCTTCCAGTACTTCTTGGAGGCCGCCCGCGCCGCCTCCGCGTCCGCGATGATCGGCTCGACCCGCTTCTGGACGGAACGCAGCTTGTCCGCGTACGAGTCCAGGGCACTCGCGGCGGCGGTGAAGTACGTCTTCGCGGACTCCAGCTCCCGGGGAAGCTTCTCCGTCGCCCTCTCGAACCCCTCCGACCCGGCCCCGGTCCAGTCCATCAACATCAGGGCGTCAAGCTGGTCACGCCCGTCCTTGAACGCCCCCGCGTAGGCGCGCAGCTTGACGGCCAGGTCATCGATATCGGACGGATTGCCGTAGATCACCTCAGAGGGCTTCGCGCCTGGCGGTATCCGCTCCTGGGAACCACCCTCCATCGCATCACGCTGGGTCATGCGATCGTCCCCTTCGAGCCCCCGTCGACCTCCCAGCCGCCGTCATAACGCTTACGGGGATTGGTCGGCACGTCATGGGCGCCACCGGACCCGTCATCGTCGAGCCAGGGCTCCTGATAGATCTCCGGTGGCGGGTCGAACTTCGGCCGGGACCCGTTCTGCCACGCCCTCAGCCCGTGCTCTCCAAACGGCAGCTTGGCGATGTTGTCCGCGGTCGGCGCGAAATCCTTGATCCGCAACAAATCCGCCAACACGTAGGCGGCGATCACTTCCCGTAGCGTCTCCACCACCGCGTCCGTGTGCTCTGCCACCCGCCCCATCCCGAACCCCCAGGACGAGAGCATCTTCTCTGCCGCGTCATAGACATCGAAGTCAGCCGAATTCTGGATGTGATCGGCCAGGTTCTTCCAGTCGCCTTTGATCTTGCGTGCGGCGACGACTGACTCCTCCAACGGAGTCAAAACCCTGCGTACCGAGGCAATCTCAATCTTGTAGCCGTCGCCCGGCTTCGGACCGTCCGAAGACGTTCCCCCATGGCCCGTCACTTTGCAACCCCCGTGTTCGCGGTCCCACGTGCCTCCGCGCTCAGCAGGGAGGGACTCTCGCCTGGCTGATTGATCAACAACCCTACAGCCTCAGCCCTACCGCCTCAGGTGGTAGGCCTGCGCGGGCATGCTGACGGCCACCATGCGGGTCTTTGATCTGCTGGCGACGCGATGGTGGGTGGGCTCAGGGAACCGCTGGCTTGTCCCAGTGGATCGTGACAGGGCCATCTGGCAATTGGTCCGCGCCGGGGCACTTGAACCAGTCCTGGGTCAGATCGCGCACCGCCTGGGCGGTGAACTCTGTGAGAGCACGCAGCCCTCTGGTCGACCTATTCAGCTTCTGGCCGGCTTCGACTTCGCGATCCACGACGGTGGCGTTTGCGCCTATTAGCAGCCACTTTGTGACAGTTCTAGGGGTATTGATGCATGAGACGTATAGGTTAATGGCCCCTTCTGCGGTTAGGGATCCGTGCGCCTTGCCTAAGGAGACGGGAATGCCTTTGGGCTGATAATTGCGCTTATGGCCCAGAGCGTCCTGATATCCGACGTAAATCGCACTATCATCTACCTTGACTTCGCAAGTTCCCAGGGATGACCAGCCGCCAAAGGTGTCGGCGTCCTCCGTGTATTTCGATCCCTTGGTGGGCAGGAGGGGTGCCGCCTTTTCGCTGGAAATGCGGTTATGGCAGATCCGTTGAGGGATATTGGCGACCTGGGTATCCGACCTCAGCTCGTGTGTTGCCCACCATATCCCGGCGCCGAGTACCAGGGTCGAGGTGGCGACGATCCCTTTGCGTCGAGTCGTGAGTAGTGGTTTCAGCCTCATGTGCGAGAGGCACCTGCTTCCTTATGAAGCCTCGACGGCGTTGGCCTGGTATGCTGCATCATATGCCCTCTGCGCGGCGTTTTTGACGCTTTGGGTCTTGTCCATGCCCGCTTCGGCTACGGCATCATAAAAAGCTTGCTTTGCCCTTTGGGCCCTCTTGACGCGTTCGGTTGTCAGATATGCATCTCGGTTTTCTTGAACCTGTTTCGCTGCAGCGTCCGGGTCCGCTGCTTTGTGGTCGAGGACAGCCTCTCGTACGTCCTCGACCACCCATCCGGCGACATCGCCGGCCACGGGAATATTGTCGATGGTGCCAATCCCCAGATCCACCAATCGCCCCAGCCATCCGTCTCCAGCTTCCAGTGAATCGTTGTATTCTTTGGCCTTCTGTACGCTGTTGTCAGCAGCTGCTATTGCATCGGCCCGGCCCTCGGCCGTGTTTCCTTCGACCCTTGCGCCGGGAACCACGGCAAGCTCGGCCAGATCCCCGACATCTACCTTGTCCCCGCGATGAGTTATTGCATTGCGGAGTGTTTCGCTGGTCACTGCTTCCTGAGCTTGTGTGATGGTTGCGTATGCATTGGGGTCTGCTGTGGTCGTCTTCAGGAACAGATCTAGAGCATGTTTGTCCTCCGGCCTTGAGAGATTCGGTTCAGCGCCGGTGTCTCTGATGTAGCCACTTTCGTCCCCACCTGCGTAAACTCGCTGGATATCGTGCATGTACTCTGCGGACATATTGCCAAGGCTGCCCGCAATCGGCGCGAGTTCGCCGTCGCCCTTGAAGAGATCGGGGTTCGCAGCCACTTTTTTCACCACTGAGCCGAAGACGTCGGCTTGCTCCTCCGTGTGAGGCTTGGAGGGTGCGTCGCTGTCGTACGGACGCCCGGACGTTGCGGACTCGAGGGCGTGTCCGAGTGCTTCCTTGCCGAAATTCTCGGTGTCGGAGACTTTGATGCCTGCGGCGCCGTATGCCCACTCACGTGCGCCGTTTCCGTCCTTGTCACCGAGGAAGTAGTCGAGGTTGCTGATCTTCTTGAGTCCGTCGTGCTCGCCCTCACCTGTAGAGCCGTTGAAGAACGCTGTCGATGCTTCAGGACTGTGCGAGAGACCTTCCAAGAGGCCGGTCACGGGATCCCAACCGGGACCGCCGTCCTTGTCGAGGTTGAGGCCGAACCTGTCCATTCCGAGGCCCGAGTACGAGTTGTGCGGCTCCGGCCAGGCCCACGGCTGCTTGCGCTCGAAGGTGACCATGTCCTCTGCGATGGGAGTGAGGAACGACTTGTCGTAGTTACCATGCCGTAAAAGCGTTCCGAGAACTTGATAGCCTCGAATTTCGACCCGGGCGTTGTTCTTTTCGAATGTGAGAGGCGCACGGCCCACCCGCTTGAGTTCGGTTTGCCACGCCTTCCCGAGATAATCCCTGTCCTCCCGGAACGCGGTACTGGGGTCGTCCTTCCCGGTGGGAGGCCGGGTCGCCGTGGCGAGTGCCTCGCCCATGCTCGTCTGGATGCTGTGGGCGAGCTTCAACTGCGTCTTGTCGCCCTCCGCTGAGGCGTCGAGGGCGATCTGTGCCTGGAAGCGCAGGGCGTCCTTCGGACCCAGAGCCTTATAGAAATCGACAGTGAACTCGCGGTCCTTGGAGTTGTACGCCAAAAGCTGCCTGAGTTCGGTGAGTTCCGTGATGCTGAGCTCACCACCATCCCGATACTTCGCAAGACTCTTCCTGGCGAGTTGGACTGCCCGCTCGGACTGGACGTCGTCCAGGGAGTCGTACTTCGCATGACCGAAGTTGTGGCTGTCGTTACCGTGGATCTTCTTCAGGGCTCGTGATGCCGAGTTGTCGATCTCATCGGCCTGAGCAATGAGATTGTTGATTCGGCTTTCCAGGCGGTCCTTGTAGTCGAGTTGCTCCTGCGTCTGCGTGTCATTGCTGTCGCGCTGATGCAGATAGACGCATGACACCGTGCCGTCAGGGAGGCCCGTGACCTGAATGTGCTGCTTCTTGGCTTCCACATCCACGGCCTCCTTCAGAGCCGACTGGACCGCCACCAGATCCGCATGGGCGTCGCGGAGCATGGCCCAGATGGCTTTGGCCTCGGTGTGGGCGTCGCTGAATTCTTTGGCGGTCTTGCGTACGAAGGGTCTGGTGACATCGGCGTTGACGCCGGCCCAGCGGGCGGCCTCGGATTGCTTCACCATGCCATCCCTGGCGTCCGTGGCCAGGGTTTCGAGTTGGTCGACCATCTCCTTCCAGTCGTCGGCTGCCGAGCCGAGGCTGGTTAAGGAGACCTGGTACAGGTCGTCGAAAGTCAGGCGCCCCATCTCCGGTCCCTGCCCTTCCTACTCGTAGTACTTGGAGATCTCGGAGACCGGCATGGCGGCTCCGTCCCGGCGTGCCATGTCGGCGGCGATCTTCGCGTCCGTATGCGCCTGTGACTTCTTCGAGTAGTCGAGGTGGTTGGAGATATGGGCACAGGCCTGGAGGAGCGTCTTGAGCTGGTCGTTCCAGATCATGGTCATGGTGGTGAGAGCACCGCCCAAGGTGAAGTGGTGCATGGCCAGCACGCTCGCTGCCTTGGCCGTCGAGCCGTCGTCCTTGGCCCCCCGGGTCATGTCTCCGGCCTTCTTCAAGCGGTCATGGAGTAAGAACGCCTCGTGGCCGACCCGTCCGAGATCGTCTCGGTACACGATGAGGTCGCCGGACGCAGTGGCGGGTGATGTCTTGCCGGCTTCATTGAGACGCATGCGCGTTGTCGCTTCGGCCCGAAGTCCCTTCCACTCTTGTTCAAAAGACACGCTTCTCTCCCCAGGCATGCGTGTTGTAAATCAAAGTCGTAAGTAACCAGCAGCATACGGTAGTTGACTGAGAGTGGAGGAAGTCGAAGGAGCGTGTCGCCGACCAAAGAGACCTCTGCCCCGGGCCGCCCGGCCCGGGGCAGAGGTCTGGGGGGGTCGGAGAGGCCGGCCTACTGGTCCGGCAGCCAGCCCAGCTGTACCAGCGGCGTCCCCCGCTTGCGGGAGACGAAGAAGCCGCGGCCCGGGGGCATGGGGCGGGGGCGGACGCCGCCGAGGAGGTCGCCTTCTGTGGGGTCGCCGGAGAGCATGACGCCTTGGGCGCCGAGTTCCTTGATGCGCTGCATGAAGGACTCGAACATCGAGCGGGAGGCGCCGGCGGAGTTGCGGGCGATGATGAAGCGCATGCCGACGTCGCGGGCGAAGGGGAGGTTGTCGGTGAGGACGGCCATGGGGTTGCCGCTGCTGGTGGAGACGAGTTCGTAGTCGTCGATGATGACGAAGAACTGGGGGCCGCTCCACCAACTGCGGTCGCGCAGCTGCTGGGGGGTGATGTCCGGCTTGGGGGCGCGGCGTTCCATGAGGCCGTTGAGGGCGGTGGTGTGGACCTGGAGGGCCGAGGCGATCGGCGCGTACTCCAGGAGGTGGGTGTCCGGGATGACGTCGAGCAGCGAGCGGCGGTAGTCGCCGACCACGATCTTCGCCTCGTCCGGGCCGTACCGTTCGGTGATCTGCTTGGCGATGAGCCGCAGCAGGGAGGTCTTGCCGGATTCGCTCTCGCCGAAGATGAGGAAGAAGGGGTCGGACTCGAAGTCGACGAAGACCGGTTCGAGGTTGGTCTCGTCGATGCCGATCGCGATGCCCTGCTGGGGGAATTCGAAGCCCTTGGGCAGGTCCTCGGCGCGCAGCCGGCGGGGGAGGAGCCGGACGCGGGGGGCGTGGGGGCCGTTCCAGTTGGTGCGCACCGCGCGGATCAGCTCGCCGGTGGCGTCGGTCATCTCGTCGGGGTCGCTGCCCGAGTCGATGCGCGGCTGGGCGCCCATGAAGTGCAGCTTCTCGGGGAGCTGGCCGCGGCCGGGGACGCCGACGGGCACGTTCGCGGCGACCTTGCGGTCGAACTCGGAGTCCATGGTGTCGCCGAGGCGCATCTCGAGGCGGTTGAGGAGCTGGTCCTTCAGGGAGGCGCGGACCTCCATGTTGCGGGAGGCCGTGACCACGACGTGGATGCCGTAGCCGAGGCCGCGGCTCGCGATGTCGGCCACGACCCCCTCCAGCATGTCGTACTCCTGCCGGAAGTTGGCCCAGCCGTCGATGATCAGGAAGACGTCGCCCCAGCCCTGGTCCGCGTGCTCGCCGCGGGACCGCTGACGCCGGTAGGTGGCGATCGAGTCGATGTTCTTGGCGCGGAAGTACTCCTCGCGCCGGGCCAGGATGCCGGCCACCTCGGCGATGGTGCGCCGCACCCGCTCGGGGTCGAGACGGGAGGCGATGCCGCCGACGTGCGGCAGGTCGGCGACGGCGCTCATGCCGCCGCCGCCGAAGTCCAGGCCGTAGAACTGGACCTCGGCCGGGGTGTGGGTGAGCGCGAAGGCCGAGATGAGGGTGCGCATCAGCGTGGACTTGCCGGACTGCGGGCCGCCGACGACCAGCATGTGGCCCGCGGCGCCCGAGAAGTCGCGGTAGAGCACGTCACGCCGCTGCTCGAAGGGCTTGTCGATGAGGCCGAGCGGGACGACGAGGTTGCCCAGGCGCGGGTATTCGGGCGCGGTGAGGCCGCGGCCCTCGACCGGGGACAGCGGCGGCAGCAGCTGGTCCAGCGAGGGGGCCTCGTCCAGCGGCGGCAGCCAGACCTGGTGGGCCGGGGCGCCCTGGCCCTCGAGGCGGCGGACGATGACGTCCAGGACCGTGTCGGCGAGCGCGTCGTCCTCCTGGCGGGCCGGGGTGGTCAGCGCGGCCGGGTCCGGGGTGGTGTACGTCACCGGGACGGGCGCGGCGGTGAAGAGCACCGGCCGGCGCTCGATGGGCAGCGAGGTGCCGTCGAAGTCGGCGGGGGCCGCGCCGGTGCGGTACACGCCCGACACGTAGGCCGCCTTGAAGCGGGTCATCTCGTCCGTGCCGAACTTCAGGTAGCCGGAGCCGGGGACGGACGGGAGGTGGTACGCGTCCGGCACGCCCAGAGCCGTACGGGACTCGGCGGCGGAGAAGGTCCGCAGACCGATCCGGTACGAGAGGTACGTCTCCAGGCCGCGCAGCCGGCCCTCCTCCAGCCGCTGCGAGGCCAGCAGCAGGTGCACGCCCAGGGAGCGGCCGATGCGGCCGATCTGGATGAACATGTCGATGAAGTCGGGCTTTGCCGTCAGCAGCTCGCTGAACTCGTCGATCACCAGGACGAGGGAGGCCACGGGCTCCAGCGGGGCGCCGGCCGCCCGCGCCTTCTCGTAGTCGTGGATGTTGGCGTAGTTGCCGGCCGCGCGCAGCAGCTCCTGACGGCGCTGCAGCTCACCGGTGATCGAGTCGCGCATGCGGTCGACCAGCGTGAGGTCGTCCGCGAGGTTGGTGATGACCGCCGCCACATGCGGCAACTGCGACATCCCCGCGAAGGTCGCGCCACCCTTGAAGTCCGCCAGGACGAAGTTCAGCGTCTCGGAGGAGTGGGTGACCGCGAGCCCCAGCACCAGGGTGCGCAGCAGCTCGGACTTGCCCGAGCCGGTGGCGCCGACGCACAGACCGTGCGGGCCCATGCCGTCCTGCGCCGCCTCCTTGAGGTCCAGCATCACCGGCGAGCCGTCCTCGCCGACCCCGATCGGCACCCGCAGCCGCTCGGCCAGCGACCGCGGCCGCCAGGTCCGCGAGACGTCCACCGAGGCCGCGTCGCCGAGCCCGAGCAGGTCGGTGAAGTCCAGGTTGGCCAGCAGCGGTTCGTCGTCGTCGCCCCCGCCCATGCGCAGCGGCGCCAGCTGCCGGGCGAGCGCGTCCGCGGCCTCGAGCGACAGCACGTCCGGGACCCCGTCGTACGCCGCGACCTGCGACAGCAGCTCCAGCTTGCCCGGCCGTACGATCACCGAGAGGCCGCCGCGCAGCTCGTCGAGGTCGCCCGGCACCACCTCGATGACGGTGACGCCCTGCAGGCCCTCCTGCGCCGCGAACGCCGACTCCGGCGGCACCATCCCGCCGTCCAGTACGACCACCACATGCGGCTGGTCGAGCAGCGGCTGGGCGTCCTTGCTGAACCGGGACCGGCCCTCCAGCCGACCCTTGAGCAGTTCCTCCAGCTCCGCGAGGGAGTCGCTGAACAGCCGCCGCGCGCCCGCCCCGTCGATCGCGCCGGGCACCTGCAGATGCGGCAGCCACTTCGTCCAGTCCCAGTAGGGCGTCGCGCTGCGCGGCGCGACCACCGCGATGACCAGGTCCTCGGGCGAGTGGAGGGTGACCAGCTGGGCGACGAGCGCGCGCGCCGCGCCCCGTACCGAATCCGGCTCCCCGGAGATCGTCACGTGGTAGAAGGCGCGCAGCGACACGGCCATCGGCATGTGGTCCAGCGACCCCTGGGTCGCCAGGAACTTCTGCATCGCGCCCGCCGTCAGCGGCTCCAGCTCGTCGACCGCGGCCGTGTCGGGGGCGATCAGCGGGGTGGACAGCTGCTGGGAGCCGAGCCCGATCCGGATCTGCCCGAAGTCGTTGTCACTCGCCCTCCGTTCCCACACCCGGCTGCCCTCGGCCACGATCGACCACAGCTGGTCGGGGGAGGGGTGCAGATAGAACTGCGCGTCGCGCTGGGCCCGCGCCGTGCGCCGTACCGTGCGCCGGGTCTGTGCCAGGTACTTGAGGTAGTCGCGGCGCATGTCGGCCATCTGGCCCTGTGAGCCCTGCCGGTGCCGGATGAACATCGCCACGGTCATGCCGAGCGTGGAGAACATCATCATCACGCCCATGATCTTCATCATGGGCGCGGCGCCGGGCATGAAGAAGTAGACCATCGAGGAGGCCATGCCCAGCGTCGGCAGCAGCTGCATCAGGACGCCCTCTTGCTGGCCTCGCGGCAGCTCAGGGGGCGCTTCGAGGCGGAGTTCCTCGCTCGGCACCTCGGGCGGGAGAGCCCGCGGTTGGCGCTTGACGACGACCTGGCTCACCGGTTCCCTCAACCCCTCGTCGCAGATGAACAGTTCCTCTCCGGCACCCCCGTGGCGACGGACTCCCTCTGCGAGACGGCGATCCTACCGACGTATGAGCTGTCAGGCCCCGGTAGGGTGGCCGCCGCACGCCTGGTACCGGCGCCGCAGCGAAGCGAACAGGGGGCCTTAAAGGTGAGTACGTCCGCCACGACCGGCTTCTGCAGGGTGACCGTGGTCGCACCTGACAGTCGGATCGATGTGGCTCTTCCGGAGGACATCGCGGTCGCCGACGTCTACCCCGAGATCCTCCGTCTGACCGGCCAGACCCAGCCCGTGGGCGCCCCGACCGGTTACCACCTCGTACGCCGCGACGGCACCGTCCTGGACGGCGCGCTGACGCTGGCCGCCCAGCAGGTGCTCGACGGCGAACTGCTGTCCCTGCGCCCCTTCGCGGAGTCGCTGCCGCCCGCCGTCTACGACGACGTGTCGGACGCGATCGCCTCGGCCGTCACCCGCGACCGGACCCTGTGGAGCGACCGGTTCCTGCGCGCGTTCGGGCTGTTCGGCGGCTCGCTGCTGCTGATCCTCATGGGCTTCGTGCTCTGGTTCGCCGACCCCCTCAAGCACGACATGCACGGTCTGCCGGGCATCATCGCCGCCGCCGTCACGGTGCTGCTGACGGCCCTGTCGGGGGTGCGGGCACGGGTCTACGAGGACCGCGCCTCCGCGATCGCGCTGGGCCTGGCCGCCCTCCCGCACGCCATGATCGCGGGCTCGGGGCTGCTCGCCCTCGACCGGGGCGAGGGCGTCGGCCGACTCCAGTTCCTGCTCGGCTGCGTGGCCGTCCTCGTCGTCTCGGTCGCCCTGGTGGTCGCCATGCCGACCGGCGACGCCCCGTTCGTCGCCGCGGTTTTCGCCTCCACGGTCGGCACCCTCGCCACCTTCTGCGCGATCCTCACCGAGGTCAGCCCCACCGAGACCGCCGCGGTCTGCGCCGCCGTCGCGATCGGCGCCGTCGCGTTCCTGCCGGGCCTGTCGGCGCGCGTCGCCCGGCTGCCCATCGGCTACGCCGCGCCGCGCTCGGCGGCCGAGGACGACGACCTCGACCCCGGGTCCGGGCCCGCCCCGGAGCCCGTGGACGCCGACCGCATCGCCGCCCAGGCCCGCCGCGGCCACGAGATGCTGCTCGGCCTGGTCGGCGGCTGCTCCGCCGTCGTCGTGGGCGCCGCGGCCGTGCTCGGCTTCTCCGACAACGTCTGGGGCCAGGTGCTCGCCCTGACCTCCGGCCTCGCGATGCTGCTGCGCGCCCGGCTCTTCCGCTACACCGCCCAGGTCGCCTCCGTCTTGGCCGCGGGCCTGATCGCGCTGGGCCTGCTCGTCCTCGGGCTGTCCCTGAACCCGCCCGGCGACGCCATGTTCAAGCTGCTGGTCCAGCACGACAGCGGCCCGCTGGACGTCCGTACGATCTGGCTGGCCGCCTCGGTCACGGCGGGAGCCGCGCTGATCACCGGCATCGCGCTGATCATTCCCAAGAAGGGGCTGTCCCCGTTCTGGGGCCGTTTCTCCGACCTGGCCGAGAGCGCGCTGCTGCTCTCCCTGGTCCCCCTGACCCTGGCCGTGCTGGACGTCTACAGCTCCGCGCGCAGCCTGACCAGCGGATGACGCGCCCATCGACCGGCGCGGCCTGACCAGTCGGTCAGGAGGGTGGCCGACGGCTGGTACGCTGTGTGACGGCCGTTTGTGTACGCGCCCCCGGAGTGTCGTACGAGCACTCTGGAGACAGCGCCCAGCGGACCCCGCCTCCCGAGTCATGGAAGCTCCCCTGAGACACAGACCAGGGGCACTCGGTGGCCGAAGAACCCTGAAGGAGTACCGCGTGTCGCTCGACGCCGCTACGAAGAAGCAGATCATGGCCGAGTTCGCCACCAAGGAGGGCGACACCGGTTCCCCCGAGGTCCAGGTCGCGCTGCTCTCGCGTCGCATCTCGGACCTGACCGAGCACCTCAAGACCCACAAGCACGACCACCACTCCCGCCGTGGTCTGCTGCTCCTGGTCGGCCAGCGCCGCCGGCTGCTGCAGTACCTGGCGAAGAAGGACATCACGCGCTTCCGTGCGCTCGTCGAGCGCCTGGGCATCCGCCGCGGTGCGGCGGGCGCCAAGTAAGACGCCGTGGTAGGGAGCGGTTCCCGGGACAGGGGGCCGCTCCCTTTGCCGTACGTGCCGCCGAACCCGCGCGGCGCGGTACGCCACCGGGACCGACCGCGGCCCGCGCGCCGTCCCCACCGGAATCCACAGCCGTCGTGAGGACGGGCGAAGCTTTGTAGTCTGGTCCCAACAACGTCATAACGAACGAGGAGGAGCGCCTCATTCCCGTGGCGCCGGCGCCCTGAGAGCCGGTCCTCGGTAGTGGCTCCCGGAACTGGCAATTCCGGTGGCTTCGATCGAAGACCGGCCCGGCCGCCGGCTCAACGCCAGGGGCGCTGCTCCACCACCGTCCCCCGTCACACGGACGAGGGACGCAGAAGAGGAGATTTTCCTGGTGGAGAACGAGACCCACTACGCCGAGGCCGTCATCGACAACGGCGCCTTCGGCACCCGCACCATCCGCTTCGAGACGGGCCGCCTGGCCCGTCAGGCCGCCGGCTCCGCCGTGGCCTACCTGGACGACGACACCATGGTGCTGTCGGCCACCACCGCATCCAAGAACCCCAAGGACCAGCTGGACTTCTTCCCGCTGACCGTCGACGTCGAAGAGCGGATGTACGCCGCCGGGCGCATCCCCGGCTCGTTCTTCCGCCGTGAGGGCCGCCCCTCCGAGGACGCGATCCTCACCTGCCGGCTGATCGACCGCCCGCTGCGCCCGTCCTTCAAGAAGGGCCTGCGCAACGAGATCCAGATCGTCGAGACGATCATGGCGCTCAACCCCGACCACCTCTACGACGTGGTCGCGATCAACGCCGCCTCCTGCTCCACGCAGCTGGCCGGCCTGCCCTTCTCCGGGCCGATCGGCGGCACCCGGGTCGCCCTGATCAAGGGCCAGTGGGTGGCCTTCCCGACCCACTCCGAGCTGGAGGACGCCGTCTTCGACATGGTCGTGGCCGGCCGTGTCCTCGAGGACGGCGACGTCGCGATCATGATGGTCGAGGCCGAGGCCACCGAGAAGACCATCCAGCTGGTCAAGGACGGCGTCGAGGCGCCGACCGAGGAGGTCGTGGCCGCGGGCCTCGAGGCCGCGAAGCCCTTCATCAAGGTGCTCTGCAAGGCCCAGTCGGACCTGGCCGCCAAGGCCGCCAAGCCCACGGCCGAGTTCCCGATCTTCCTCGACTACCAGGACGACGTCCTGGAGGCGCTCACCGCCGCCGTCCGCGACGAGCTCGCCCAGGCGCTGACCATCGCGGGCAAGCAGGAGCGCGAGGCCGAGCTGGACCGCGTCAAGGGCCTGGCCGCCGAGAAGCTGCTGCCGCAGTTCGAGGGGCGCGAGAAGGAGATCTCCGCCGCGTACCGGTCGCTGACCAAGGCCCTGGTGCGCGAGCGCGTCATCAAGGAGAAGAAGCGCATCGACGGCCGCGGCGTCACGGACATCCGTACGCTGGCCGCCGAGGTCGAGGCGATCCCGCGGGTCCACGGCTCGGCGCTGTTCGAGCGCGGCGAGACCCAGATCCTGGGCGTCACCACGCTGAACATGCTCCGCATGGAGCAGCAGCTGGACACGCTGTCGCCCGAGACCCGCAAGCGCTACATGCACAACTACAACTTCCCGCCGTACTCCACCGGTGAGACCGGCCGCGTCGGCTCCCCGAAGCGCCGCGAGATCGGCCACGGCGCGCTGGCCGAGCGGGCGCTGCTCCCGGTGCTGCCGTCCCGCGAGGAGTTCCCGTACGCCATCCGCCAGGTCTCCGAGGCGCTCGGCTCCAACGGTTCGACCTCCATGGGGTCGGTCTGCGCCTCGACCATGTCGCTGCTGAACGCCGGTGTGCCGCTGAAGGCCCCGGTCGCCGGCATCGCCATGGGCCTGATCTCCCAGGAGATCGACGGCGAGACCCACTACGTCACCCTCACCGACATCCTCGGTGCGGAGGACGCCTTCGGCGACATGGACTTCAAGGTCGCCGGCACCAAGGAGTTCGTGACCGCCCTGCAGCTGGACACCAAGCTGGACGGCATCCCGGCGTCCGTGCTGGCCGCGGCCCTCAAGCAGGCCCGCGACGCCCGGCTGCACATCCTCGACGTGATGATGGAGGCCATCGACCGGCCGGACGAGATGTCGCCGAACGCGCCGCGGATCATCACGGTCAAGATCCCGGTGGACAAGATCGGTGAGGTCATCGGCCCCAAGGGCAAGATGATCAACCAGATCCAGGAGGACACCGGCGCCGAGATCACCATCGAGGACGACGGCACCATCTACATCGGTGCCGCCGATGGTCCGGCCGCCGAGGCCGCCCGCGCCACCATCAACGGCATCGCCAACCCGACGATGCCCGAGGTCGGCGAGCGCTACCTGGGCACGGTGGTGAAGACCACCACCTTCGGTGCCTTCGTCTCCCTGCTCCCGGGCAAGGACGGCCTGCTGCACATCTCGCAGATCCGCAAGCTCGCCGGCGGCAAGCGCGTGGAGAACGTGGAGGACGTGCTCAAGGTCGGCGCCAAGGTCCAGGTCGAGATCGCCGAGATCGACCAGCGCGGCAAGCTCTCGCTCATCCCCGTCATCGAGGGCGAGGAGGGCGCGGACGCGGCGAAGGACGACGCCAAGGACGAGTCGAAGGACGAAGCTGCCCAGTGACGTCCCGTGCTCACGCGGCGACGGCCCGCCCCTCCTCGGAGGGGCGGGCCGTCGCCCGTACCCAAACGCTTCTCGAGGGTGAGAACGGAATCGGGACGGTCCGCAGGACCACGCTCCCCGGGGGCCTGCGCGTCGTCACCGAAACGCTGCCGTCGGTGCGCTCGGCCACCTTCGGCATCTGGGCCCACGTCGGCTCCCGCGACGAGACCCCGGCGCTCAACGGCGCCACCCACTACCTGGAGCACCTGCTCTTCAAGGGCACCCGGCGGCGCAGCGCGCTCGACATCTCCTCCGCCATCGACGCGGTCGGCGGCGAGATGAACGCCTTCACCGCGAAGGAGTACACCTGCTACTACGCGCGGGTGCTCGACACCGATCTGCCGCTGGCCATCGACGTCGTCTGCGACATGCTGACCGGCTCGCTGATCGACGCCGCGGACGTGGAGGCCGAGCGCGGCGTCGTCCTGGAAGAGATCGCGATGACCGAGGACGACCCGGGTGACTGTGTGCACGACCTGTTCGCGCACACCATGCTCGGCGACACCCCCCTCGGCCGCCCGGTCCTCGGCACCGTCGACACCGTCAACGGCCTCGGCCGCGACCAGATCGCCCGCTTCTACAAGAAGCACTACGACCCCACCCACCTGGTGGTCGCCGCCGCGGGCAATGTGGACCACGCCGCGGTCGTCCGGCAGGTGCGCAAGGCGTTCGACAAGGCGGGCGCGCTGTCCCGTACGGACGCGGTGCCCGTCGCCCCGCGCGACGGCTCCCGCACCATCCGCGCGGCCGGGCGCGTCGAGGTGCAGGGGCGCAAGACCGAGCAGGCCCATGTCGTCCTCGGCATGCCCGGGATCGCGCGCACCGACGACCGGCGCTGGGCGCTCGGCGTCCTCAACACGGCGCTCGGCGGCGGCATGAGCTCCCGCCTGTTCCAGGAGGTCCGCGAGAAGCGCGGGCTCGCCTACAGCGTCTACTCCTACACCTCGTCCTTCGCCGACTGCGGTCTGTTCGGGGTGTACGCGGGCTGCCGCCCGAGCCAGGCGGCGGACGTCCTGAAGATCTGCCGCGACGAACTGGTCCACGTCGCCGAGCACGGGCTCACCGACGAGGAGCTGCGGCGCGCGGTGGGCCAGCTGAGGGGCTCCACGGTGCTGGGCCTGGAGGACACCGGCGCGCTGATGAACCGCATCGGCAAGAGCGAGCTGTGCTGGGGCGACCAGATGTCGGTGGACGACATGCTCGCCCGCATGGCCGCCGTCACCCCGGACGAGGTGCGCGAGGTGGCCCGCGATGTACTGGGACAGCGTCCTTCGCTGTCCGTCATCGGACCGCTGAAGGACAAGCAGGCGGCGCGCCTGCGGGAGGCAGTCGCCTAGCCGGGCCCGCCGACCGGCCGGGCCCGCCGCACACCAGCGGACGACACGAGGGATTCGAACGATGAGCAAGCTGCGCGTGGCCGTTCTCGGCGCCAAGGGCCGGATCGGTTCCGAGGCCGTACGAGCCGTGGAGGCCGCCGAGGACATGGAGCTGGTCGCCGCGCTCGGCCGGGGCGACAAGCTGGAGACGATGGTCGAGGCCGGCGCCGAGGTCGCGGTGGAGCTGACCGACCCCGAGTCGGTCATGGGCAATCTCGACTTCTGCGTCCGCCACGGCATCCACGGCGTCGTGGGCACCACCGGCTGGACGGACGAGCGGCTGGCGCGGCTGCGCGGATGGCTGGACGCCGCCCCCGGCACCGGCGTCCTCATCGCGCCGAACTTCTCCATCGGCGCCGTGCTGACCATGCGGTTCGCCCGGCAGGCCGCCCGCTTCTTCGAGTCGGTCGAGGTCATCGAGCTGCACCACCCGAACAAGGCGGACGCCCCCTCGGGCACCGCGACGCGCACCGCGCAGCTGATCGCGGAGGCCCGGGAGCAGGCGGGCTGCGCCCCGCAGCCGGACGCCACGAGCACGGCCCTGGACGGCGCGCGCGGCGCCGATGTGGACGGGGTGCCGGTGCACTCGGTGCGGCTGCGCGGGCTCCTGGCCCACCAGGAGGTGCTGCTCGGCGGCGAGGGCGAGACCCTCACCATCCGGCACGACTCGACGCATCACAGCAGCTTCATGCCCGGCGTGCTGCTGGGGGTGCGGCGCGTGGTGTCCGCCCCCGGCCTGACGCTCGGGCTGGAACACTTCCTCGATCTGGACTGAGACACAGCGGTGCGCGCAAAGATCACGTATTTCGTCCTCGCGGCCGTCCTGGTCGTGTACTTCGTCCTGGTCGGCAGCCGGGGCGTCATGCTCATCGAACAGGGCACGCCGGTGACCGTGGCCTTCGGCGTGGCCGTGCTGGTGCTGCCGCTCATCGGCTTCTGGTTCCTGTGGAAGACGACGGTCTTCGCGCGCAGCGCGGACCGGCTGGCCCGGGAGCTGGAGGCCGAGGGCGGCCTTCCGGTCGACGAGCTGGTACGGACGCCCGGCGGGCGGATCGACCGGGACTCGGCGGACGCGGTGTTCGCCAAGCGGCGGGCCGAGACGGAGGAGTCGCCGGACGACTGGCGCTCGTGGTTCCGGCTGGCCGTCGCCTATCACGACGCGCGGGACACGGCGCGCGCCCGCAAGGCGATGCAGCGCGCCATCGCCCTGCACGACGGACGGCCGGTGCGGTCCCGGGGCTGACCGGGACCGCCGCGCCGGGGCGAACCGCCGGCCCCCTGACCCGCGGGCCCGGACGGCGAGCGGGGCAGCGGGCGGGCGGCGCAGTGGGCGAGAGCGGTCCGGTCTCAGCGGTACCGGTCCGCCCAGCCCTCGATCGCGTCGGCCGCCATGCGGAAGGCCTCGGGACGGCCGAGGAAGTCGGCGCTGTGGTCGGTGAGGGCCACCGTCGGAGCCCCGCCGCCGACCCGCTCGACGAGCACCGCCTGGCCCTGGACGCTGCGCGGCAGCCCCAGCCACCGCACCGGCTGCTGGACGGTGCGTATCGCCGCGACCTCCGGCCAGCGCACCGTCGTGGCCGAGAGCAGGCCCGTCAGCCGGAGCCCCTCCTCGTCCATCCACACCCCCGTCCGCACCAGCCGGACGGCGCCCAGGATCACCAGAACGGCGGCCGCCACGCAGATGCCCGCGGCGGGGACCGACCCCGCGAACGCGATGATCATCGCGGAGAACAGCACATACGAGGCGAGCAGCAGCAGGAGCGCGGCTCCGCCGACCCTCCAGGGCCCCGGCCGGTACGGGCGGCGCCGGCGGCCGGGGTCCTCGTACGGGAGGGGGGCCGCGGCGGCCGCCGGTCCGTCTTCGTCAAGGGCGCGGTCCGCTGTCAGGAAGGGCAGGGGCACGGATGGTCCTCACTCACACACACGTCCGGATGGGCCTGTGGTGGGTGAGGCTATCCCAGGGGCTCAGCGCCCGTTGGACGCCTCCGACTGCTGCACCTGGTGGGTGGTCCGCGGCCCGGTCTCGAGCGCGGGCAGCCCGAACAGCAGCGACCCCACGAACCCGGCGATGATCGTCAGGCCGATGAGGGTACGGCCCGCTATCTGCGACGGGGTGGCGCGGGGGCGGGGCGGCGGGGTGACGTTGCTGCGGAACCGGTCGGCTTCGGCGATGAAGGCGAAGGGCACGGGCTCGCGCCGGCGGAACATACGGGGGCTCTCCTTGGAACCTCGAAGTGGGCACTTCTGTACTTCTGTCAGTAGGACGTGTGAACGAGGGGCGAGGTGCCCTATTTCGGCGACTTCAGTCAACATTTTCACCGCTGCCACCTGGCCGGAGGGGATGTCGGTGGGGGCCCGTAAGCTGGGCGCGCCCCGAGCGATGAGAGATGGAAGGACCCGCCGGTGACCGAGACCCCCGCCGAGAGCGAGAAGGCCAGCTTCCGCAGCGATGTGACCGTCGAGCTGGTCAAGCACAGCACGGCCGACTCCGACGTCCTGTGGGCCGCCCGGGTGTCCACGGCCGGTGAGCAGTCCCTCGAGGAGCTCACCAAGGACCCGGAGCGTTCCAAGGGGCTGATCAACTTCCTGATGCGGGACCGGCACGGCAGCCCCTTCGAGCACAACTCGATGACCTTCTTCATCAACGCCCCGATCTTCGTCTTCCGGGAGTTCATGCGGCACCGCGTGGGCTGGTCGTACAACGAGGAGTCCGGCCGCTACCGCGAGCTCCAGCCGGTCTTCTACGTCCCCGGGGAGGCCCGCAAGCTGGTCCAGCGGGGCCGCCCGGGCAAGTACGAGTTCGTGGAGGGCACCCAGGCGCAGCAGGAGCTGACCGGCCGGGTGATGGAGGACGCCTACCGCCACGCCTACGAGGCGTACCAGGAGATGCTGGCGGCCGGCGTGGCCCGCGAGGTGGCCCGCTCGGTCCTGCCCGTCGGCCTGTTCTCCTCCATGTACGCCACGTGCAACGCGCGATCGCTGATGCACTTCCTCGGCCTGCGCACCCAGCACGAGCAGGCCGCCGTGCCCTCCTTCCCGCAGCGGGAGATCGAGATGGTCGGCGAGAAGATGGAGGCGATCTGGGCCGAGCTGATGCCGCTCACCTACGCCGCCTTCAACGCCAATGGGCGCGTCGCCCCGTAGCGCGGCCCGTGCCGTTCCTCGGGGCGGAAACCGGACACTCCCCGGACGGATCACGCCCCCGAGGTGTCCGTATTGCGGCGTTTCGTGAAGTTCATCTAGGCTGAACAAACGGATCCGGCACTGCCTGAACCCCCGAGCAGGCAGTGCCGGGTCCCATACCGCCGCCCCGGTCGCCGCCCCGAGCGAGCACCGCGAGGCGCGCTACGAGTAGCGTGGGACCCATGGCACCGACATCCACATCGCAGACCCCTTTCGGGCGGGTGCTGACCGCCATGGTCACGCCATTCACCGCTGACGGCGCGCTCGACCTCGACGGCGCTCAGCGACTCGCCGCCCATCTGGTGGACGCCGGCAATGACGGCCTGGTCGTCAACGGCACCACCGGCGAGTCCCCCACCACCAGCGATGCGGAGAAAGCCGAGCTCGTACGAGCCGTGGTGGAAGCGGTCGGTGACCGCGCCCACGTCGTGGCCGGAGCGGGTACCAACGACACCCGGCACAGCGTCGACCTCGCCCGCGCCGCCGAGCAGGCCGGCGCCCATGGCCTCCTGGCGGTCACGCCGTACTACAGCAAGCCTCCGCAGGAGGGGCTCCTGCGGCACTTCACGGCCATCGCCGACGCCACCGAGCTGCCGGTCATGCTCTACGACATCCCCGGCCGCAGCGGCGTGCCGATCAGCACCGAGACCATCGTCCGGCTCGCCGAGCACCCGCGCATCATCGCCAACAAGGACGCCAAGGGCGACCTCGGCCGCGCGAGCTGGGCCATCGCCCGGTCCGGCCTGGCCTGGTACTCCGGCGACGACATGCTCAACCTGCCGCTGCTGTCCGTCGGCGCCATCGGCTTCGTCTCCGTGGTCGGCCACCTCGTCACCCCGGAGCTGCGCGCGCTGCTCGAGGCCCATCTGGCGGGCGATGTCGCCAAGGCCACCGAGATCCACCAGAAGCTTCTCCCGGTCTTCACCGGGATGTTCCGCACCCAGGGCGTCATCACGACGAAGGCCGCGCTCGCCCTCCAGGGCCTGCCGGCCGGGCCGCTGCGGCTGCCGCTCGTCGAGCTCACCGCCGAGGAAACGGAACAGCTCAAGCGCGATCTGGCTGCCGGCGGGGTACAGCTGTAACCAGACGCGCGCTTTTCACACCTTCGTACTTCACAACTACATACAGACACATCAAGCAAGTGCACGAATGTCACGCGCGCCATGTGCCCCAGGGGGGCACGTGGCGTGTGTGGTGAGGAGAGTCTTTTGAGCCATCCGCATCCTGAACTCGGCCCTCCGCCGAAGCTCCCCCAGGGGGGACTGCGCGTCATCCCGCTCGGCGGGCTCGGCGAGATCGGCCGCAACATGACGGTCTTCGAGTACGGCGGCCGGCTGCTGATCGTCGACTGCGGAGTGCTTTTCCCCGAGGAGGAGCAGCCCGGAGTCGACTTGATCCTGCCGGACTTCACCTGCATCCGGGACCGGCTCGACGACATCGACGGCATCGTGCTCACGCACGGCCACGAGGATCACATCGGCGGCGTCCCGTTCCTGCTCCGCGAGAAGCCGGACATCCCACTGATCGGCTCCAAGCTGACCCTCGCCCTGATCGAGGCGAAGCTCCAGGAGCACCGCATCCGCCCGTACACGCTCGAGGTGGAGGAGGGCCGGCGTGAGCGCATCGGCCCCTTCGACTGCGAGTTCGTGGCGGTGAACCACTCCATCCCCGACGCCCTCGCCGTCGCCATCCGCACCCCGGCCGGCATGGCCGTGCACACCGGCGACTTCAAGATGGACCAGCTGCCGCTCGACGGCCGCCTCACGGACCTGCCCGCCTTCGCGAAGCTGGGAGAGGAAGGCATCGACCTCCTGCTCTCCGACTCCACGAACGCCGAGGTCCCCGGCTTCGTCCCGCCCGAGCGCGACATCTCCGGCGTGCTGCGCCAGGTCTTCGCGGACGCCCAGAAGCGGATCATCGTGGCGAGCTTCGCCAGCCACGTCCACCGCATCCAGCAGATCCTCGACGCGGCCCACGAGTACGGGAGGCGAGTCGCCTTCGTCGGCCGCTCGATGGTCCGCAACATGGGCATCGCCCGCGACCTGGGCTATCTGCGGGTCCCGGCCGGACTCGTCGTCGATGTGAAGGCCCTCGACGACCTGCCGGACGACGAGATCGTCCTCGTCTGCACGGGCTCCCAGGGCGAGCCGATGGCCGCGCTGTCCCGGATGGCCAACCGCGATCACCAGATCCGCATCGTCCAGGGCGACACGGTGATCCTCGCGTCCTCGCTCATCCCGGGCAACGAGAACGCCGTCTATCGCGTGATCAACGGCCTGAGCCGGTGGGGCGCCAACGTCGTCCACAAGGGCAACGCCAAGGTCCATGTCTCCGGGCACGCCTCGGCCGGGGAGCTGCTGTACTTCTACAACATCTGCAAGCCCCGGAACCTGATGCCGGTGCACGGTGAATGGCGGCATCTGCGCGCCAACGCCGAGCTGGGCGCGCTGACCGGCGTGCCCAAGAACCGCTGCGTCATCGCCGAGGACGGGGTGGTGGTCGACCTGGTCGACGGCGTCGCGAGGATCGTCGGCAAGGTGCAGGCGGGCTATGTGTACGTCGACGGCCTCTCGGTCGGAGACGTCACCGAGACCTCGCTCAAGGACCGCCGCATCCTCGGCGAGGAGGGCATCATCTCGGTCTTCGTGGTCGTCGACAGCACGACCGGCAAGATCGTGGGCGGCCCGCACATCCAGGCGCGGGGCTCCGGCATCGAGGACTCGGCCTTCGCCGCGGTCATCCCGAAGATCGAGGAGTCCCTGGCCAAGTCGGCCTCGGACGGCGTCGCCGAGCCCCACCAGCTGCAGCAGCTGGTGCGCCGCTCGGTGGGCAAGTGGGTGTCCGACAGCTACCGCCGGCGCCCGATGATCCTCCCTGTGGTCGTTGAGGTCTGACGCCGACTCAGCGCCTGACCGGCGCTGAGCCACGAGCGGGGCTCCCCGATTTGCATCCGGGAGCCCCGCTCCAGTACGTTTACGGCTCCGCCAGAGGGGAACCCCGAGCACTCAGCGTGCCGGGTGAGCCCGGAAGGCGGGTGGGAATCCGGCCCAAAGAATTCTGATAAAGTCGGAGACACCGAAGGGAAGCGCCCGGAGAAACCGGTGAAACGGTTTCGAAGGAAGCGTCCGTTCCTTGAGAACTCAACAGTGTGCCAAAAGTCAACGCCAGATATGTTGATACCCCGTACGGTCGGCCGGTCTGATTCGGATCGTCTGATCGGACGAGGTTCCTTTGAAGAAACACACACAGCGAGGACGCTGTGAGCGGGCTGGATTATTCCTCCGGCCTGCTCCGCTCTCGTGGTGTTGCCGGGATAGCCCGGAAGCATTCACGGAGAGTTTGATCCTGGCTCAGGACGAACGCTGGCGGCGTGCTTAACACATGCAAGTCGAACGATGAAGCCGCTTCGGTGGTGGATTAGTGGCGAACGGGTGAGTAACACGTGGGCAATCTGCCCTGCACTCTGGGACAAGCCCTGGAAACGGGGTCTAATACCGGATATTACCTGGTGAGGCATCTTACCGGGTGGAAAGCTCCGGCGGTGCAGGATGAGCCCGCGGCCTATCAGCTTGTTGGTGGGGTGATGGCCTACCAAGGCGACGACGGGTAGCCGGCCTGAGAGGGCGACCGGCCACACTGGGACTGAGACACGGCCCAGACTCCTACGGGAGGCAGCAGTGGGGAATATTGCACAATGGGCGAAAGCCTGATGCAGCGACGCCGCGTGAGGGATGACGGCCTTCGGGTTGTAAACCTCTTTCAGCAGGGAAGAAGCGCAAGTGACGGTACCTGCAGAAGAAGCGCCGGCTAACTACGTGCCAGCAGCCGCGGTAATACGTAGGGCGCAAGCGTTGTCCGGAATTATTGGGCGTAAAGAGCTCGTAGGCGGCTTGTCACGTCGGATGTGAAAGCCCGGGGCTTAACCCCGGGTCTGCATTCGATACGGGCAGGCTAGAGTTCGGTAGGGGAGATCGGAATTCCTGGTGTAGCGGTGAAATGCGCAGATATCAGGAGGAACACCGGTGGCGAAGGCGGATCTCTGGGCCGATACTGACGCTGAGGAGCGAAAGCGTGGGGAGCGAACAGGATTAGATACCCTGGTAGTCCACGCCGTAAACGTTGGGAACTAGGTGTGGGCGACATTCCACGTTGTCCGTGCCGCAGCTAACGCATTAAGTTCCCCGCCTGGGGAGTACGGCCGCAAGGCTAAAACTCAAAGGAATTGACGGGGGCCCGCACAAGCGGCGGAGCATGTGGCTTAATTCGACGCAACGCGAAGAACCTTACCAAGGCTTGACATACATCGGAAACATCCAGAGATGGGTGCCCCCTTGTGGTCGGTGTACAGGTGGTGCATGGCTGTCGTCAGCTCGTGTCGTGAGATGTTGGGTTAAGTCCCGCAACGAGCGCAACCCTTGTCCTGTGTTGCCAGCATGCCCTTCGGGGTGATGGGGACTCACAGGAGACTGCCGGGGTCAACTCGGAGGAAGGTGGGGACGACGTCAAGTCATCATGCCCCTTATGTCTTGGGCTGCACACGTGCTACAATGGCCGGTACAATGAGCTGCGATACCGCGAGGTGGAGCGAATCTCAAAAAGCCGGTCTCAGTTCGGATTGGGGTCTGCAACTCGACCCCATGAAGTCGGAGTCGCTAGTAATCGCAGATCAGCATTGCTGCGGTGAATACGTTCCCGGGCCTTGTACACACCGCCCGTCACGTCACGAAAGTCGGTAACACCCGAAGCCGGTGGCCCAACCCTTGGGAGGGAGCCGTCGAAGGTGGGACTGGCGATTGGGACGAAGTCGTAACAAGGTAGCCGTACCGGAAGGTGCGGCTGGATCACCTCCTTTCTAAGGAGCACATAGCCGACTGCGGGCGAATGTCTCGCACGGTTGCTCATGGGTGGAACGTTGACTATTCGGCAGGATCGGATGATCCGCCTCTCCAGTACTGCCTCTTCGGGGGCGTGGAACAAGAGACGGGGATGACGAGCCTGCCGGGCACGCTGTTGGGTGTCTGAGGGCACGGGCGGGAGCCTGTTTCCCTTGGCGCCGGTCCCGGTGAACTGCCCTGATGGGGTGGGTGACGGGTGACTGGTCGTTGTTTGAGAACTGCACAGTGGACGCGAGCATCTGTGGCCAAGTTTTTAAGGGCGCACGGTGGATGCCTTGGCACCAGGAACCGATGAAGGACGTGGGAGGCCGCGATAGGCCCCGGGGAGCTGTCAACCGAGCTTTGATCCGGGGGTGTCCGAATGGGGAAACCCGGCAGTCGTCATGGGCTGTCACCCATACCTGAACACATAGGGTATGTGGAGGGAACGCGGGGAAGTGAAACATCTCAGTACCCGCAGGAAGAGAAAACAACCGTGATTCCGGGAGTAGTGGCGAGCGAAACCGGATGAGGCCAAACCGTATGCGTGTGATACCCGGCAGGGGTTGCGTATACGGGGTTGTGGGAGCTTTCTTGATCGGTCTGCCGGCCGGTCGGTGAGTCAGAAATTGTTGATGTAGGCGAAGGGCATGCGAAAGGCCCGGCGTAGAGGGTAAGACCCCCGTAGCCGAAATGTCAGCAACTTGCTTGAGAGTCACCCAAGTAGCACGGGGCCCGAGAAATCCCGTGTGAATCTGGCGGGACCACCCGCTAAGCCTAAATATTCCCTGGTGACCGATAGCGGATAGTACCGTGAGGGAATGGTGAAAAGTACCGCGGGAGCGGAGTGAAATAGTACCTGAAACCGTGTGCCTACAAGCCGTGGGAGCGTCGCGCAGGGACTTGTCCTTGCGTCGTGACTGCGTGCCTTTTGAAGAATGAGCCTGCGAGTTTGCGGTGTGTTGCGAGGTTAACCCGTGTGGGGAAGCCGTAGCGAAAGCGAGTCCGAATAGGGCGATTGAGTAGCGCGCCCAAGACCCGAAGCGGAGTGATCTAGCCATGGGCAGGTTGAAGCGGAGGTAAGACTTCGTGGAGGACCGAACCCACCAGGGTTGAAAACCTGGGGGATGACCTGTGGTTAGGGGTGAAAGGCCAATCAAACTCCGTGATAGCTGGTTCTCCCCGAAATGCATTTAGGTGCAGCGTCGTGTGTTTCTTGCCGGAGGTAGAGCACTGGATAGGCGATGGGCCCTACCGGGTTACTGACCTTAGCCAAACTCCGAATGCCGGTAAGTGAGAGCGCGGCAGTGAGACTGTGGGGGATAAGCTCCATGGTCGAGAGGGAAACAGCCCAGAGCATCGACTAAGGCCCCTAAGCGTGCGCTAAGTGGGAAAGGATGTGGAGTCGCAGAGACAACCAGGAGGTTGGCTTAGAAGCAGCCATCCTTGAAAGAGTGCGTAATAGCTCACTGGTCAAGTGATTCCGCGCCGACAATGTAGCGGGGCTCAAGCGTACCGCCGAAGTCGTGTCATTGCAGCATGAGGTCCAACGGCCGCTGTGATGGGTAGGGGAGCGTCGTGTGCCGGGTGAAGCAGCCGTGGAAGCGAGTTGTGGACGGTTCACGAGTGAGAATGCAGGCATGAGTAGCGATTCACACGTGAGAAACGTGTGCGCCGATTGACTAAGGGTTCCTGGGTCAAGCTGATCTGCCCAGGGTAAGTCGGGACCTAAGGCGAGGCCGACAGGCGTAGTCGATGGACAACCGGTTGATATTCCGGTACCCGCTTTGAAGCGCCAGCGCTGAACCAGGCGATGCTAAGTCCGTGAAGCCGCCCTGGATCCTTCGGGTGAAGGGGAGTGGTGGAGCCGACGGACCAGACTTGTAGTAGGTGAGCGATGGGGTGACGCAGGAAGGTAGTCCAGCCCGGGCGGTGGTTGTCCCGGGGTAAGGGTGTAGCCCGAGGGGTAGGTAAATCCGTCTCTCATATAAGGGTGAGACCTGATGCCGAGCCGATTGTGGTGAAGTGGATGATCCTATGCTGTCGAGAAAAGCCTCTAGCGAGTTTCATGGCGGCCCGTACCCTAAACCGACTCAGGTGGTCAGGTAGAGAATACCGAGGCGTTCGGGTGAACTATGGTTAAGGAACTCGGCAAAATGCCCCCGTAACTTCGGGAGAAGGGGGGCCATTGCTGGTGATGGGCCTTTGCGCTCGGAGCTGGTGGTGGCCGCAGAGACCAGCGAGAAGCGACTGTTTACTAAAAACACAGGTCCGTGCGAAGCCGTAAGGCGATGTATACGGACTGACGCCTGCCCGGTGCTGGAACGTTAAGGGGACCGGTTAGTCACATTTCGGTGTGGCGAAGCTGAGAACTTAAGCGCCAGTAAACGGCGGTGGTAACTATAACCATCCTAAGGTAGCGAAATTCCTTGTCGGGTAAGTTCCGACCTGCACGAATGGCGTAACGACTTCTCGACTGTCTCAACCATAGGCCCGGTGAAATTGCATTACGAGTAAAGATGCTCGTTTCGCGCAGCAGGACGGAAAGACCCCGGGACCTTTACTACAGCTTGATATTGGTGTTCGGTTCGGCTTGTGTAGGATAGGTGGGAGACTGTGAAGCCGTGACGCCAGTCATGGTGGAGTCGTTGTTGAAATACCACTCTGGTCGTGCTGGATGTCTAACCTGGGTCCGTGATCCGGATCAGGGACAGTGTCTGGTGGGTAGTTTAACTGGGGCGGTTGCCTCCTAAAGGGTAACGGAGGCGCCCAAAGGTTCCCTCAGCCTGGTTGGCAATCAGGTGTTGAGTGTAAGTGCACAAGGGAGCTTGACTGTGAGACCGACGGGTCGAGCAGGGACGAAAGTCGGGACTAGTGATCCGGCGGTGGCTTGTGGAAGCGCCGTCGCTCAACGGATAAAAGGTACCCCGGGGATAACAGGCTGATCTTCCCCAAGAGTCCATATCGACGGGATGGTTTGGCACCTCGATGTCGGCTCGTCGCATCCTGGGGCTGGAGTCGGTCCCAAGGGTTGGGCTGTTCGCCCATTAAAGCGGTACGCGAGCTGGGTTTAGAACGTCGTGAGACAGTTCGGTCCCTATCCGCTGTGCGCGTAGGAGTCTTGAGAAGGGCTGTCCCTAGTACGAGAGGACCGGGACGGACGAACCTCTGGTGTGCCAGTTGTTCTGCCAAGGGCATGGCTGGTTGGCTACGTTCGGGAGGGATAACCGCTGAAAGCATCTAAGCGGGAAGCCTGCTTCGAGATGAGGGCTCCCACCCACTTGATGGGGTAAGGCTCCCAGTAGACGACTGGGTTGATAGGCCAGATATGGAAGCCGGGTGACCGGTGGAGTTGACTGGTACTAATAGGCCGAGGGCTTGTCCTCAGTTGCTCGCGTCCACTGTGTTGGTTCTGAAGTAACGACCATGTGCTGGCCCGTTCTCGGGTTGGGCTGGTTTGTTTTCTTCATAGTGTTTCGGTGGTCATTGCGTTAGGGAAACGCCCGGTTACATTCCGAACCCGGAAGCTAAGCCTTTCAGCGCCGATGGTACTGCAGGGGGGACCCTGTGGGAGAGTAGGACGCCGCCGAACAAATTTTACAGAGAGCCCTGTCGGGAACTTCGGTTCCCGACAGGGCTCTCTTTTGTTGTGCTGCGGGCCACTCGGTGTTCATGTTGCCTGGGCACGATGCCAGCCATGGGGACTTCTGCGGACGAGCTGTTGCGAGAGCTCACCGGGTCGGGCGTGCGGCCGGGTGACGAGGTGGTGGTGCCGTCGTACGGGACCGCCGAGGCCCCGGAAGCGGTCCTGCTGGCCGGGGCCCGGCCGGTGTTCGTGGACATCGACGCCAACACCTTCTGCATAGATCCGGCCGCGGTGGCGGACGCGCTGACCCCCCGGACCGCCGCCGTCATCGCGGTGCACACCTTCGGGCATCCGGCCGACATGGCACGCCTCGGTGAGCTCGGCAGGCGGCACGGACTGGTCGTCATCGAGCACGGGGCGCGGCCCGAGCCGGCCTCGGAGGTACTGCGGCGGCAGGCCAACGCGGCCTATCTGAACGGGAAATTGCGCGGCGTGGTCACCCCGTGGGTGGCGCCCGGCGCCCAGCACACCTATCAGCAGTACGTGGTGCGCGTTCCCGGCAATGGCAGGCCGGACCGTGACGCCTTCGCCCGTACGCTGCGTTCCCGCGGCGTCGTGTGCCATGTGCCCGTACAGACGCCGGCGCACCGCACCGCGCGTTTCCGGCGGGACATGTGGCTCGCGGAGACCGAACGGGCCGCGGACGAATGCCTTGCCCTGCCTGTCGACGCGGCGATGTCCCGGCGGGAGTTGCACCGCGTGGTGTCCGCCTGCAACGCGCTCGGCGGGGTGCTTCAGGCGGCGGCTTGAGCAGCGGCTCTCCGGGTGGGCCGCCGGGACGGTGGTACGGAGCACCCTGATCTTCGGGGTATGATTTATTCCGTCGACGCGCCCCAATAGCTCAGTCGGCAGAGCGTCTCCATGGTAAGGAGAAGGTCTACGGTTCGATTCCGTATTGGGGCTCTCTCTTTGTGACAGAAGTCTTTGTGACAGAAGTCGCGGCACAAGGCCCTCGCCCATCGGCGAGGGCCTTCGTCGTACAGGGCGACGGTCTGTGAATACGGCGACGGCCCCTCAGGAGTCCTGCGGCTCGGGGACGCGCATGGCGAGGATCGCCATGTCGTCGGACGGCGGCTCGGCGGCGAACCGCTCGACCGCCCGCAGCACCCGGGAGGCCACCGCGCCCGCCGTCAGCCCGGTGCAGGTCGTCAGCACGTCGACGAGGCCGTCGTCGCCGAGCATCCGGGAGCCCTCGCGGCGCTCGGTCACGCCGTCGGTGACGCACAGCAGGACGTCGCCCGGGTCGAGGGTGACGGTCTGCTCGTACAGCTCCAGGTCCTCCATCACGCCGAGCAGCGGCTGGGGTTCGGCCGCGGGCTCCACGGAGCCGTCCTGGCGCAGCCGCAGCGGCAGCGGGTGGCCCGCGCACACGACCTTCAGCACGGCGCTGCCGTCCTCCTGCGGCCACAACTCCCCGTACAGGAGCGTCAGGAAGCGGCTGCGGGCGCCCTCGTCGAGGATCGCGGCGTTGAGGCGCTCGAGGACCGCCGGGCCGCCGAAGCCCTCGCGGGCGAGCAGCCGCAGCGCGTGCCGGGCCAGGCCGGTGACCGCGGCGGCCTCCGGGCCGGTGCCGCAGACGTCGCCGATGGCGAAGCCGTACGCGCCGTCGCGGATCGGGAAGAGGTCGTAGAAGTCGCCGCCGACCTCGTTGCCCTCGCCCGCGGCGCGGTAGATGACCTCGACCTCCACGCCGGAGACGTCGGGCAGTTCGGGCGGCAGCAGGCTGCGCTGCAGGGACTGGCTGATGGCGGTGCGCTCGGAGTACAGCCGGGCGTTGTCGAGCGCGAGGGCCGCCCTGCGGGAGAGGTCTTCGGCGAGTTCCAGGTTCTCCTGGCGGAAGTGCCCGTCGGTGGACTTGCCGAGGGTGAGCATGCCGATGACGCGGTTGCGGGCGACCAGGGGCAGCACCACGGTCTCCCCGCCGACCGCCGAGGCGGTCGCGAGCGAGGCGCTGGGGCCGGAGGAGGGGCGGGCGGCGTCGCCGAGGCTGAGGCCGCGCAGGGAGGTGCGCAGCGACGCGGCGTGGGCGGTCTGGGCGGGGGCGGTCCACAGGCGGGCGCCGCCGGTGCGGACCTGCTCGGGCGGGTCGATCCTCGTCAGGAGCGCCTTGAGGCCGTCGATGCGCTCCTCGTCCTCGTGCAGGACGTAGGACAGCTCGGGGTCGGACGCCGGGTCGGCGACCGTGTAGACGGCGCACCAGTTGGCCAGGGTGGGCACGGTCATCTGGGCCATGAGGGCGAGCGTCTGGTCGCGGTCGAGGGTGCCGGCGAGCAGGTCGGAGGCCTCGACGAGGAACGAGAGGGAGTTGCGGCGCAGCCGCTCCAGCTCGGTGAGCCGGGCGCGTTCGACCGCGAGCGCGATGCGGTCGGCGGCGAACTGCAGCCGCAGCGCCTCCTCGTTGCTGTACCGGCCGGGGGCCTCGGCCGCGACGCCGAGCGAGCCGGTGAGCCGGCCCTCGACCTTCAGCGGGACGGTGACGACCGACCGCAGGCCGGTGTTGGCGAGCAGGGGGACGGCGCCGGGCACGATGGACAGGTCCTCGTGGACCGCGGGCATCCGGGCGGAGCCGTAGCGGCCGGTGCCGGCCTCGACGGGGACGCGGGCGAAGCGCTGGCGGGCGGAGGTGAGCCCGGTGGAGGCGCGGACCTCCAGCTCGGTCTCGTCGTCGGTGGCGAGCAGCAGGTAGGCGGCGTCGCCGTCGAGCATGTCGCGGGCGCGCTCGACGGTGCGCTGCAGCAGCCCGTCGAGGTCGTCGGGGGCGGGCGAGCCGATGGAGACCTCGAAGGCGTCGCCGGCCGGGCCGCGCTCGGCGCTTTCCGCGGCGTCGGTCCCCGGGCCGCGCTGCGGGCTCTGGAGCACCGCGCGCTCCCGCTCGCGCACCAGCAGACAGACGGTGGACGGATCGCCGTTGGCGTCGCGGACGCGGAGGTGGGAGGCGTAGACGGGGACGACCCGCCCGTCGGCGCCCCTGATGCCGTACGAGCCCTCCCAGCGGGACAGCTGGAGGGCCTCGGCGACCCCGGTGCCGGTGCCGGGGGTGTGCGGCCAGGCGGCGAGGTCGGTGAGGGGCTTGCCGCTGACCTGCTCCGCTGCGTAGCCGAACAGTTCCTGCGCGTCGTCGTTCCAGGCGGTGATGAGACCGGTGCGGTCGACCTGGGTGACGGCGACGCGGACCCGGGCGTCGGTGACCGGCAGGGCGTCGTTGGGGAGGGCGGGGCCGGCCGAGCGGGTGCCGGCGGGGCGGTCCGGGAATTCCAGGTGGAACCAGACCTGCTTGTGGGTCGAGGTGTACTCGACGCCCCAGCGGGAGGCGAGCGCGGCGCACAGCAGCAGGCCGCGGCCGCCCTCGCGGTCGGGGTTGCCGATGGGGCGGCTGGTGGTCTGGAGCGGGAGCTCTCGCTCCGGGTAGCGGTCGGTGACCTCGATGCGCACGCCGCTGTCGGCGCGGACGCACACCACGTCGGCGGTCGTGCCGGAGTGGACGACCGCGTTGGTGACCAGTTCGCTGGTGAGGACGACCGCGTCGTCGACGATGTCGGTCAGGCCCCACCCCTGGAGGGTGTCGCGGACGAAGGTACGGGCGGAGGCGACCGAGCGTCCCACCGGCTCGAAGGTGGCGGCTGCCCGCGCGGTGATCACAGGTCTCCTCATGCGTGTCTCGGCGATCTGCTCACCCATGTCGCAGCGCCCCTCCGATGCCTGGCCGATGCCAGGTTACTTACCTCCACCGCTTCAGCGAATGCCGGTGGGGGCTGATTCCACCCCAGAGTGTGCTGTCGGCGGTATGCGATGCTGCCGAACTGTTATGGCCTGGTAGGACCATGGTGAAACACTGGGGAAGCTGGAAGAAGAACCCGAGGACGATGGTCAACCCTGCGGGAGGGACACGGTGGAGTCTGGCGCGGCGACGCGAGGCACGAGCACGCGCGCGAAGGGCGGACGGTCCCGGAGCAGTGGGACGACCGAAGTGGACACGGCGGCCCTGAACCGGCTGCTGACGGCGATGACGGCGATGCGGGACGGGAACTTCCGCAAGCGCCTGACGGTCTCGGGCGAGGGCGTGATGTCCGAGATCGCGGCGATCTTCAACGAGGTCGCCGACCGTAATCTGCAGCTCACGGGCGAGCTGGCGCGGGTGCGCCGGGTGGTCGGGCGTGAGGGAAAGCTCACAGAGCGGCTGGAGATGGGGGCCTGCGAGGGCTCCTGGGCGGCGGCCATCGAGGCGTCCAACGCGCTGGTCGACGATCTCGTACGGCCGGTGTCCGAGGTGGGCCGGGTGCTCTCGGCGGTCGCCGAGGGCGACCTGGAGCAGCGGATGGATCTGCGCTCGCAGGCGGCGGACGGCTCGGCGCATCCGCTGCGCGGGGAGTTCCTCAAGGTGGGCCGTACGGTCAACGGGCTGGTGGACCAGCTGTCGGCGTTCACCGACGAGGTGACGCGGGTGGCCAGCGAGGTGGGCACCGAGGGCAAGCTGGGCGGACAGGCCCGGGTGCGCGGGATGTCCGGTTCGTGGAAGGACCTCACGGAGTCCGTCAACACGATGGCGTCGCGGCTCACCGCCCAGGTACGAGACATCGCTCTGGTGACCACGGCGGTGGCCAAGGGTGATCTGTCCCGTAAGGTCACGGTCCACGTGGCCGGGGAGATGCTCGAACTGAAGAACACCGTCAACACGATGGTGGACCAGCTCTCCTCCTTCGCGGCGGAGGTCACGCGGGTCGCCCGCGAGGTGGGCACCGAGGGCGAGCTGGGCGGCCAGGCGAAGGTCCCCGGCGTCGCCGGGGTCTGGAAGGACCTCACCGACTCGGTCAACCTGATGGCCGGGAACCTGACCGCGCAGGTGCGCGGGATCGCCCAGGTCACGACGGCGGTCGCCAATGGCGATCTGTCGCAGAAGGTGACGGTGAGCGCGCGCGGCGAAGTCGCCCAGCTCGCCGAGACGATCAACACCATGACCGAGACGCTGCGCACCTTCGCCGACGAGGTGACGCGGGTGGCCAGCGAGGTCGGGGCCGAGGGCCTGCTGGGCGGTCAGGCGCAGGTGCCGGGTGCGGCGGGGACGTGGAAGGATCTCACCGATTCGGTGAACACCGCGTTCCGTAACCTCACCGCGCAGGTGCGTGACATCGCGCAGGTGACGACGGCGGTGGCCAATGGCGATCTGTCGCAGAAGGTCACGGTCGACGTGGCCGGGGAGATGCTGGAGCTGAAGAACACCGTCAACACGATGGTGGACCAGCTGCAGTCCTTCGGCGCCGAGGTGACCCGGGTGGCCCGGGAGATCGGCGTCGAGGGCGAGCTGGGCGGTCAGGCGCAGGTGCCGGGCGCGGCGGGGACGTGGAAGGACCTCACCGACTCGGTGAACACCGCGTTCCGAAACCTCACCGGACAGGTGCGCAACATCGCGCAGGTGACGACGGCGGTCGCCAACGGCGATCTGTCGCAGAAGGTCACCGTGGACGTCTCCGGCGAGATGCTCCAGCTGAAGAACACCGTGAACACGATGGTGGACCAGCTGTCGTCCTTCGCCGACCAGGTCACGCGGATGGCGCGGGACGTGGGCACCGAGGGCCGGCTGGGCGGTCAGGCCCGGGTGGACGGCGTCAGCGGCACCTGGAAGGACCTGACCGACTCCGTCAACTCGATGGCGGGGAATCTGACCTCGCAGGTGCGCGGGATCGCGCAGGTGACGACGGCGGTGGCGCGCGGCGATCTGTCGCAGAAGATCGAGGTGGACGCGCGCGGCGAGATCCTGGAGCTGAAGAACACCATCAACACGATGGTCGACCAGCTGTCGGACTTCGCCGAGCAGGTGACCCGGGTGGCCCGCGAGGTGGGTACGGAGGGCCGGCTGGGCGGCCAGGCCCGGGTGCCCGGCGTCGCGGGTGTCTGGCGCGACCTGACCGACTCGGTGAACAGCATGGCGGGCAACCTGACCGCCCAGGTCCGCAACATCGCGCAGGTCGCCACGGCGGTCGCCCGCGGTGATCTGTCGCAGAAGATCGACGTCGACGCGCGCGGCGAGATCCTGGAGCTGAAGAACACCCTCAACACCATGGTCGACCAGCTGTCCTCCTTCGCCGAGGAGGTCACCCGGGTGGCCCGTGAGGTGGGTACGGAGGGCCAGCTGGGCGGTCAGGCCGAGGTGCAGGGGGTCTCCGGCACCTGGAAGGACCTCACCCAGTCCGTGAACGGCATGGCCGACAACCTGACCTCCCAGGTGCGCAGCATCGCCGAGGTGACCACGGCGGTGGCCAAGGGCGATCTGTCGAAGAAGATCACGGTGGACGCCAAGGGCGAGATCCTCGAGCTCGTCACGACCGTGAACACGATGGTGGACCAGCTGTCGTCGTTCGCCGAGCAGGTGACCCGGGTGGCCCGTGAGGTGGGCACGGAGGGCCAGCTGGGCGGCCAGGCGCGGGTGCCCGGCGTGACCGGCATCTGGAAGGACCTGAGCAACAACGTCAACCTGATGGCCAACAACCTCACCATTCAGGTGCGCAACATCTCCCAGGTCTCGGCGGCGGTCGCCAACGGTGACCTGACCAAGAAGGTGACGGTCGAGGCCCGGGGCGAGGTCGCGGCGCTCGCCGACACCGTCAACACGATGGTGACGACGCTGTCGTCCTTCGCGGACGAGGTCACCCGCGTGGCGCGCGAGGTGGGCACCGACGGCATCCTGGGCGGTCAGGCCCGGGTGCCCGGCGTCTCGGGGACCTGGAAGGACCTGACCGAGTCCGTCAACTCGATGGCGTCCAACCTGACCGGGCAGGTCCGCAACATCGCCATGGTCACCACGGCGATCGCCCAGGGCGACCTGACCAAGAAGATCGACATCGAGGCGCGGGGCGAGATCCTCGAGCTCAAGACGACGATCAACACGATGGTCGACCAGCTGTCGTCGTTCGCCGACCAGGTGACCCGGGTGGCCCGCGAGGTGGGCACCGAGGGGCAGCTGGGCGGCCAGGCGCGGGTGCGGGACGTGGCCGGCACCTGGAAGGACCTGACCGAGTCGGTGAACGAGATGGCCGGCAACCTGACCCGGCAGGTGCGCGCCATCGCCGAGGTCGCCACCGCGGTGACCCGGGGCGATCTGAACCTGAAGATCGATGTGGATGCCGCGGGGGAGATCCAGGTCCTCCAGGACAACATCAACACCATGATCGCCAACCTGCGCGAGACGACGCTCGCCAACAAGGAGCAGGACTGGCTCAAGGGCAACCTGGCCCGCATCTCCGCTCTGATGCAGGGGCGCCGCGACCTGGAGGACGTCGCCCAGCTGATCATGAGCGAGCTGACCCCGGTGGTCTCCGCGCAGCACGGCGCGTTCTTCCTGGCGGTGCCGACCGACGAGGGCGTGGAGGCCGGCGCCGAGGTGGGCGGCGAGGGCGACGAGGACGCGTACGAGCTGCGGCTGATCGGCAGCTACGGCTACTCCAAGGGCACCATGCCGACGACCTTCCGGCCGGGCGACTCGCTCATCGGCACGGTCGCGGTCGAGAAGCGCAGCATCCTGATGGAGCGGGTGCCGCCGAACTACCTGAAGATCTCCTCGGGTCTCGGCGAGGCCCCGCCGGCGAATGTGATCGTGCTGCCGGTGCTGTTCGAGGGCCAGCTGCTGGGTGTGATCGAGCTGGCCTCCTTCCAGCCGTTCACCCAGATCCAGAAGGACTTCCTCAACCAGATCGCCGAGATGATCGGCACCAGCGTCAACACCATCAGCGTCAACACCAAGACCGAGGTGCTGCTCAAGCAGTCGCAGGAGCTGACCGAGCAGCTGCGGGAGCGCTCGGCCGAGCTGGAGAACCGGCAGAAGGCGCTCCAGGCCTCCAACGCTGAGCTGGAGGAGAAGGCGGCGCTGCTGGCCCGGCAGAACCGCGACATCGAGGTCAAGAACACCGAGATCGAAGAGGCCCGGCAGGTGCTGGAGGAGCGTGCCGAGCAACTCGCCGTCTCGATGCGCTACAAGAGCGAGTTCCTGGCGAACATGTCGCACGAGCTGCGCACCCCGCTGAACTCGCTGCTGATCCTCGCCAAGCTGCTGGCCGACAACGCGGACGGCAATCTCTCGCCCAAGCAGGTGGAGTTCGCCGAGACCATCCACGGCGCGGGCTCGGACCTGCTGCAGCTGATCAACGACATCCTGGACCTGTCGAAGGTCGAGGCGGGCAAGATGGACGTCAGTCCGACCCGTATCGCCCTGATCCAGCTCGTCGACTATGTGGAGGCCACGTTCCGGCCGCTGACCGCGGAGAAGGGCCTGGACTTCTCCGTCCGGGTCTCCCCGGAGCTTCCGGCGACGCTGCACACCGACGAGCAGCGGCTGCTGCAGGTGCTGCGCAACCTGCTGTCCAACGCGGTGAAGTTCACCGACACCGGGGCCGTGGAGCTGGTCATCAGGCCGGCGGGCGCCGATGTGCCCGACGGCATCCGCGAACAGCTCCTGGAGCACGGCGCGCTGCGCGACCCGGAGGCCGAGATGATCGCCTTCTCGGTCACCGACACCGGCATCGGGATCGCGGCCAGCAAGATGCGGGTGATCTTCGAGGCGTTCAAGCAGGCCGACGGCACCACCAGCCGCAAGTACGGCGGCACCGGCCTCGGCCTGTCCATCAGCCGGGAGATCGCCCGGCTGCTGGGCGGCGAGATCCACGCCGCCAGCGAGCCGGGTCGCGGCTCGACCTTCACGCTGTACCTGCCGCTCCACCCCAGCGAGCTGCCGCCCCAGGGCTACCCGCAGCTCGGCCCGGGCAGCGAGGGGGCGCCGGCCCTGGAGGCCGTGCTGGACACCGGCGCCGAGGGCGTGGCCGAGGAGGGCGCCCTGCCGCGGGAGTCCGCGCAGGACACCTCGGCGGCGCAGCATCGGGTGCGCGGCGCGGGGACCCTCGGACGGCGCTGGCGGGCCCAGCGGGAGGCGGCGGACGGCGGGTCGTCCGTGGCCCGGTCGGGGCGCCGCCCGGCCTCGCGGTCGGCGGAGGCGCCCGAGCCCTGGCTGCTGGGCGGCCAGGACCTGGTGGCGCCGGAGCCGTCGGGCGGGTTCCACGGCGAGAAGGTGCTGATCGTCGACGACGACATCCGCAATGTGTTCGCCCTCACCAGCGTGCTGGAGCAGCACGGGCTGCAGGTGCTCTACGCCGAGAACGGCCGGGAGGGCATCGAGGTGTTGGAGCAGCACGACGATGTCGTCCTCGTGCTGATGGACATCATGATGCCGGAGATGGACGGGTACGCCACGACCGCCGCGATCCGCCGGATGCCGCAGTTCGCCGGGCTGCCGATCATCGCCCTCACCGCGAAGGCGATGAAGGGCGACCGGGAGAAGAGCATCGAGGCCGGCGCGTCGGATTATGTGACCAAGCCCGTGGACACGGATCATCTTCTCGCGGTGATGGAACAGTGGATGGGCGCGGAGTGACCGGTGGGAACGCGGCCCCGGCGGGGCTGCTGACGGAGTGTCGCCGAACACGTGTGGGAACACGGGATTCGGGGAACCTTCTGGTCTCTTACCGCGTTTCTGCTATGTGCACAGTGACATCGCGGTGACAGGGTGTGGCGAACAGCGGGGTGCGGCTACCATGACCGGCACAAGGACGGGCGGCGCAAGGGAGTCGTCCCCCGGGGCGGCGGCCGGCGCCTCCCCGAGCTCTTCGAGCAGGGGAGGCCCCATGCCGGGGCGAGGAGGACGGGCCATGGTGCAGAAGGCCAAGATCCTCCTGGTCGATGACCGGCCGGAGAATCTGCTGGCGCTGGAGGCCATTCTCTCCGCGCTCGATCAGACACTGGTACGGGCATCGTCAGGGGAGGAAGCGCTCAAGGCGCTGCTGACGGACGACTTCGCGGTGATCCTGCTGGACGTCCAGATGCCGGGGATGGACGGATTCGAGACCGCCGCGCACATCAAGCGGCGGGAGCGCACCCGCGACATCCCGATCATCTTTCTCACGGCGATCAACCACGGTCCGCACCACACCTTCCGCGGGTACGCGGCGGGCGCGGTCGACTACATCTCCAAGCCGTTCGACCCGTGGGTGCTGCGCGCGAAGGTCTCGGTGTTCGTCGACCTGTACATGAAGAACTGCCAGCTTCGGGAGCAGGCCTCCCTGTTGCGGCTGCAGCTCGAGGGCGGCCAGCCCGCCGCCGGGGAGGACGCCAAGGAGTCGGCCGGGCTGCTCGCCGAGCTGTCCGCGCGGCTGGCGGCGGTGGAGGAGCAGGCCGAGGCGCTGTCCAAACAGCTCGACGAGTCCGCGGACGCGGCCGCCGTGGCCACCGCCGCCCATCTGGAGCGCAAACTGACCGGGCTGCGGCGGGCGCTTGACGCGCTGGAGCCCGGCGCCGGCGGCGGAGCGGGCCAGGCGCCCTCACAGAACTGAACAGCTCAGGGCGGAGTGACGCCCCGTCGCCCTGACGTCCCGTCATCCCTTGTCCCGCTCCGCACGCCGCCGCGGGCGGCGCCGTCACGGGTGTGACGTGAGTGACGCCCGGCACCGCGGTATGCGTGCTCCGTACGGCGGACGCGGGTAATCTCGCCCCCATGGCCTCTCGTACGTCCGGCAAGGGTTCCCAGAGCACGGCGGGCACCTCGAAGAAGCGCGCCGGGCCGTCCGGGGGCGCGGCCAAGAAGGCGCCCGCGAAGAAGGCGGTCGCCAGGAAGGCGCCCGTCAAGAAGTCCGCCGCGCCCGTGAAGAAGGCCGCGCCGAGGAAGGCGGCGGCCAAGGCCGCGCCGCCCAAGCCGGCGCCGAGCCCCACCAGCGGGGTGCTCCGCGCGGCGCGGGCCGTCTGGATGGGGATGGCGCGCGGTGTCGCGGCGCTGTTCCGCGGCATAGGGCGCGGCGCGAAGGGGCTGGATCCGGCCCACCGCAAGGACGGCAGCGCGCTGCTGCTGCTCGCCCTGGCCCTGATCGTCGCGGTCGGCACCTGGTCCAATCTGCGGGGCCCGGTGGGTGACCTGGTCGAGGTGCTGGTCACCGGCGCCTTCGGGCGGCTCGACCTGATCGTGCCGATACTGCTGGGCGCCATCGCGGTCCGGCTGATCCTCCACCCCGAGAAGCCGGAGGCGAACGGACGGATCGTCATCGGCCTTTCCGCGCTGGTGATCGGCGTGCTCGGGCAGGTCCACATCGCCTGCGGGGCGCCGGGGCGCGGCCAGGGCACCCAGGCCATCCAGGACGCGGGCGGCCTCATCGGCTGGGCGGCGTCCCGGCCGCTGATCGTCGCGATGGGCGAGGTGCTGGCCGTACCGCTGCTGGTGCTGCTGACCGTCTTCGGGCTGCTGGTCGTCACCGCGACGCCCGTCGCCGCGATCCCGCACCGGCTGCGGCTGCTCGGCATCCGGCTCGGCCTCGTCCGCGAACACCCCGTCGGCTACCAGGTCGACGACGACTACGCGGCCTACGAGCGGGACGACGCCGAGTACGCCCAGGAATGGCGCGAGACGCCCGCCAGGCGGCCTCGGCGGGCCTCCCTGGACAAGGGGGGCCCGCAGGGCGCGGACGACCCGGAGCGGGCCGAGGAGGAGGCGCTGCGCAAGCGCCGGCGGCCGCGCCGCGGCCAGTCCGCGCAGCCGCCGCTCGACCGCCCGATGGACGCCGTGGACGTGGCGGCCGCCGCGGCCGCGGCCCTGGACGGGGCGGTGCTGCACGGCGTCCAGCCCTCACCGCTGGTCGCCGGGCTCAGCAGCGGGATCTCCACCACCGACCGGATCCCCGGCTCCGACACCGGCGGGGTGCCGGGGGCGCGCGACGCCGAGCAGGCCGGCGCGCCGGGCGCCCCGGCGGGCAAGGGGAAGCGGCCCGGCCGGCCGAAGGCGGCCGAAGGAGCCGAGGGGGCCGAGGGGGAGCGGACGGCCCTCGTCCCCGACCTGACCCGGCCCACGCCCGAGCCCTCCGAGCCGCTGCCGCCGCGCGCCGAGCAGCTGCAGCTCTCCGGCGACATCACCTACGCCCTGCCCTCGCTCGACCTGCTGGAGCGCGGCGGGCCGGGCAAGACCCGCAGTGCGGCCAACGACGCGGTCGTCGCCTCGCTGTCGACCGTCTTCTCCGAGTTCAAGGTGGACGCGTCCGTCACCGGCTTCACCCGCGGCCCGACGGTCACCCGCTACGAGGTGGAGCTGGGCCCGGCGGTGAAGGTCGAGCGGATCACGGCCCTGACGAAGAACATCGCCTACGCCGTCGCCAGCCCCGATGTGCGCATCATCAGCCCGATCCCCGGCAAGTCCGCCGTCGGCATCGAGATCCCCAACACCGACCGCGAGATGGTCCGGCTGGGCGATGTGCTGCGCTCGGCCGACGCCGTCGGCGACGACCACCCGATGATCGTCGCGCTCGGCAAGGACGTCGAGGGCGGCTATGTCTCGCACAACCTGGCGACCATGCCCCACGTGCTCGTGGCCGGCGCCACCGGCTCCGGAAAGTCGTCCTGCATCAACTGCCTGATCACCTCGGTCATGGTGCGCGCCACCCCGGACGACGTGCGGATGGTGCTGGTCGACCCCAAGCGCGTGGAGCTCACCGCGTACGAGGGCATCCCGCACCTGATCACCCCGATCATCACCAACCCCAAGCGGGCCGCCGAGGCCCTGCAGTGGGTCGTGCGGGAGATGGACCTGCGCTACGACGACCTCGCGGCGTTCGGCTTCCGGCACGTGGACGACTTCAACGCGGCGGTCCGGGCCGGCAAGGTGAAGCAGCCCGAGGGGAGCGAGCGGGAGCTCAAGCCCTACCCGTATCTGCTGGTGATCGTGGACGAGCTCGCGGACCTGATGATGGTCGCCCCCAGGGACGTCGAGGACTCGATCGTCCGCATCACCCAGCTGGCCCGCGCGGCGGGCATCCACCTGGTGCTGGCCACCCAGCGGCCGTCCGTGGACGTCGTCACCGGCCTGATCAAGGCGAACGTGCCCTCACGGCTCGCGTTCGCCACCTCCTCGCTGGCCGACAGCCGGGTGATCCTGGACCAGGCGGGCGCCGAAAAGCTGATCGGCAAGGGCGACAGCCTGTTCCTGCCGATGGGGGCGAGCAAGCCGGTCCGGATGCAGGGCGCCTTCGTCACGGAGGAGGAGGTCGCCGCCGTCGTCGAGCACTGCAAGGCCCAGATGGCGCCCGTCTTCCGCGACGACGTCACCGTCGGGACGGCGAAGAAGAAGGAGATCGACGAGGACATCGGCGACGATCTGGATCTGCTGTGCCAGGCCGCTGAGCTGGTCGTCTCCACCCAGTTCGGGTCGACCTCGATGCTCCAGCGCAAGCTGCGGGTGGGCTTCGCCAAGGCGGGGCGGCTGATGGACCTCATGGAGTCGCGCGGGGTCGTCGGCCCGAGCGAGGGCTCCAAGGCGCGCGATGTACTGGTCAAACCGGAAGAATTGGATGGCGTGCTGGCCGTGATCCGCGGGGAGGCTCACTCATAAGGAATCGGCGGGCAACCGTTTCCCCTGCCGATACGTCAAGTTGAGGGAGGTGGCGGAGCGATGTCCCACGATCGCGGTCATACGGCAATCCTGATGGCGGACAAACTCCGCCCTCCCGCTTGCCCGACCCTTTCGCCCCACCCCTAGACTGAACCTCCAGCAGGTGGCTACACGCTCGAAAGGCGCCCCCGTGTCCATCGGCAACTCCCCCGGCAACTTCCCAGAGGACGAGCGGCCTTCCGTCGGCCGCGCCCTCCAGCAGGCCCGTATCGCCGCCGGGCTGACCGTCGACGAGGTCAGTACCACCACCCGGGTGCGTGTTCCCCTCGTCCGAGGCATCGAGCAGGACGACTACTCCCGATGCGGCGGCGACGTCTACGCCCGGGGCCACATCCGCGTGCTCGCCCGCGCGGTCGGCCTGGACGCGGACGCCCTGGTCGCCCAGTACGACGCCGAGCACGGAGGCCGCCCCGAGCCCACCCCCGCGGCGCCGCTCTTCGAGGCCGAGCGGATCCGCCCCGAGCCCCGGCGCCCCAACTGGACGGCCGCCATGGTCGCGGCCATCGTGGCGGTCGTCGGATTCGTCGGCTTCACGCTCTTCAGCGGCGGCACGGGGGACGACGGCTCCACGGTCGCCGAGGAGACCACCACGGCCAAGCCGTCCACCACCCCGCCCAGCACCAAGCCCGCCCCCACCAAGCCGACCGACCAGAAGCCCGAGCCCTCCGACAGCGCCATCGCGGGGGTCCCGGCGGACAAGGTCACGGTCAAGCTGACCGCGGAGGGCGGGCAGAGCTGGATCTCCGCCCAGGACCACAACGGACGGCTGATCCACGAGGGCCTGCTGCGCCAGGGCGACTCGAAGACCTTCAGGGACAGCAAGCGGATCGATCTGGTGCTCGGCAACGCCCAGGCCATCAAGCTGTTCGTGAACGGCAAGGAGGTCAAGAACCTGGCGGCCAACGGGCAGGTCCAGCGGCTGAGCTACACCAAGGGAGACCCCGAGGCGGGCTGACCCGGCGGCCGGACGGGAGCCCTGGCAGCGGGAGGTGTCGCTGCGACGAAGTAGTCTGAGCCCATGTCCGAACGCCGTACCGTCGCCCTTGTCACTCTTGGCTGCGCCCGTAACGAGGTGGACTCGGAGGAGCTCGCAGGCCGCTTGGCGGCGGACGGCTGGGAGCTCGTCGAGGAAGCCGCCGACGCCGACGTCGCCGTCGTCAACACCTGCGGATTCGTCGAAGCGGCCAAGAAGGACTCGGTCGACGCCCTGCTGGAGGCCAACGACCTGAAGGACCACGGCCGCACCCAGGCCGTGGTCGCCGTCGGCTGCATGGCCGAGCGGTACGGAAAGGAGCTGGCGGAAGCGCTGCCCGAGGCCGACGGAGTGCTCGGCTTCGACGACTACGTCCACATCTCGGACCGGCTGCGCACCATCCTGTCCGGCGGCGTCCACGCCTCCCACACTCCCCGGGACCGCCGCAAGCTGCTGCCCATCAGCCCGGCCGAGCGGCAGGAGGCCGCCGAGGTCGCCCTGCCGGGCCACGCGCAGGCCGAGGCCGCCCCCGCCCCCGAGGACCTGCCCGAGGGCGTGGCCCCCGCCTCCGGCCCCCGGGCCCCGCTGCGCCGCAGACTGGGCACCAGCCCGGTGGCCTCCGTCAAGCTGGCCTCCGGCTGCGACCGCCGGTGCTCCTTCTGCGCCATCCCGTCCTTCCGCGGGTCCTTCATCTCGCGCAGACCCTCCGATGTGCTGGGGGAGACCCGCTGGCTCGCCGAGCAGGGGGTGAAGGAGATCATGCTGGTCTCCGAGAACAACACCTCCTACGGCAAGGACCTCGGCGACATCCGGCTGCTGGAGACGCTGCTGCCCGAGCTCGCCGCGGTGGACGGCATCGAGCGGATCCGGGTCAGCTATCTGCAGCCCGCCGAGATGCGGCCCGGCCTGATCGACGTGCTGACCTCGACCGAGAAGGTCGCGCCGTACTTCGACCTGTCCTTCCAGCACTCCGCCCCCGCGGTGCTGCGCGCCATGCGCCGCTTCGGGGACACAGACCGCTTCCTCGAGCTGCTGGACCGCATCCGGGCCAAGGCGCCGCAGGCGGGCGTCCGGTCCAACTTCATCGTCGGCTTCCCCGGCGAGACCGAGGCCGACCTGGCCGAGCTGGAGCGGTTCCTCGGCGAGGCCCGGCTGGATGCCATCGGTGTCTTCGGGTACTCGGACGAGGACGGCACCGAGGCCGCGACGTACGAGGACAAGGTCGACCCGGACGAGGTCGCCGAGCGGCTGGCGCACATCTCGCGGCTGGCCGAGGAGCTCACCGCGCAGCGGGCCGAGGAGCGGCTGGGTGAGGTGGTCGAGGTGCTGGTCGAGGAGATCGGTGGCTCTTACGCCGAAGACGACACCGAGGCCGACACCGATGCCGGCGGCCGGGACGGCATCGAGGCCGGTGAGGGCGGGGGGTCCGTGGTGGGGCGCGGTGCCCACCAGGCGCCTGAGACCGACGGCCAGACGATGCTGACCCTGTCCGGAGCCGGCCCCCGGCCCGCCGTGGGCGACCTGGTCACGGCCAAGGTGGTGGCCGCGGAGGGCGTGGACCTGGTCGCGGAGGTGCTGCCGCGGGGCGAGCCGGCGCGGGCCGGCGCGTGTTCCGAGGAGGCGGCCAGATGAGCGGAGTCCCGGCCTCCGCCGCGGGGGGCCACCACCGCCCGGCCGCGGCCGTGCGGCCCGCCGGGCTGTGGAACATCGCCAACATCCTCACCATGGTCCGGCTGCTCCTGGTGCCCGCGTTCGTGCTGCTGATGCTGCACAACGGGGGGTACGACCCGGTCTGGCGCTCCTTCGCCTGGGCCGCGTTCGCCATCGCCATGATCACCGACCTCTTCGACGGGCACCTGGCGCGCCGGTACAACCTGGTCACCGACTTCGGCAAGATCGCCGACCCGATCGCCGACAAGGCGATCATGGGCGCCGCGCTGATCTGCCTGTCCGCCCTCTCCGACCTCCCGTGGTGGGTCACCGGAGTGATTCTCTTCCGCGAGATCGGCATCACCCTGATGCGCTTCTGGGTGATCAAGCACGGAGTGATCCCGGCCAGCCGGGGCGGGAAGATGAAGACGCTCGCCCAGGGCACCGCGGTGGGCATGTACATCCTGGCGCTCACCGGGCCGCTGGCCACCCTGCGGTTCTGGATGATGGCCGTGGCGGTGGCGCTCACCGTGCTCACCGGCATCGACTACGTCCGGCAGGCGGTCGTGCTGCGCCGGGCCGGTCTGGCCGCGGAGCGCGAGCGGGCGGAGCGGGAGTCCGTGGGGTGACCGGGGGGAGCGGGGGAGTGGCCGCCGAGGCGCTGGGGCTGCTGGACGGGCGCGGGGAGACCGTGGCCGTCGCCGAGTCGCTGACCGGCGGGCTGCTGGCCGCCGAGCTGACCGCCGTGCCGGGCGCGTCCCGTTCGTTCCGCGGCTCGGTGACCGCGTACGCCACCGAACTCAAGCGGGAGGTACTGGGCGTGGAGGGCGCCCTGCTCGACGCCCGCGGGGCCGTGGACCCGGAGGTCGCCCGGCAGATGGCCCAGGGTGTGCGGCGGGTGCTGGGCGCGGACTGGGGCGTGGCGACCACGGGTGTCGCGGGCCCCACACCGCAGGACGGACAGCCGGTGGGCACGGTGCACGTGGCCGTCGCGGGGCCGTCGGGGGCGGCCACCGGGGCCGCGCTGCATTTGGCCGGAGATCGCGCCGGAATCCGTGGACAGACGGTGGAGGCAGCGGTCAAGCTGCTGTTGAGGGAATTGATCGCGTCGTCGAGGGCACAGGATACGGAACAACACGGGGGGATTTGATGTTTGCAGCCCTGAGTGAACACGACATCGCTCCCCGCACGGGCGCAGCAAGAGGCGGTACGGTGGGGCGTGAAGGATCCGGATCCGAGGTCCGAGGAGGGAGCCAGCGATGATTCTGCTCCGTCGCCTGCTGGGTGACGTGCTGCGCCGGCAGCGCCAGCGCCAGGGCCGTACCCTGCGCGAGGTGTCCTCCTCCGCCCGGGTGTCCCTCGGCTATCTCTCAGAGGTGGAGCGCGGCCAGAAGGAGGCTTCCTCCGAGCTGCTGTCCGCGATCTGCGACGCGCTGGACGTCAGGATGTCCCAGGTCATGCGAGAGGTGAGCGACGAGTTGTCGCTCGCGGAGCTCGCGGAGTCGACAGCGGCGAGCGAGAAGGTGCCCGCACCCATGCGGCCCATGCTCAACTCGGTTTCCGTGACGTCCGTGACGGGTGTCCCGGAGGAGCGGGTGACCATCAAGGCGCCTACGGAGGCCGTGGACGTCGTGGCGGCCTGACGGTCGTCGTCGCAGCCTGACAGCGCAGAGCTTTCGAGCCCCGGTCGGTGTACAACCGACCGGGGCTCGACGTTTGCCAGGTTGTTTGCGGGACACACGTGGGAAGGTGGAGGGAGGGGTTCAATAGGCCCCAAATGGTTCAAAACGCATTCAAAGGTCAGTCAACAGGTCGAAAAGGAGGAGATGGATGTCTGTGGTGAAGAGCCCCCTCTCGGAGGAGAACCTCAAGGTCGTCGGTGATGCGCTGCAGGGCGCCCTCGTCGACCTCGTCGACCTGGCGCTCGTGGGCAAGCAGGTTCACTGGACCATCGTCGGCCCGCGCTTCCGTTCGGTCCATCTGCAGCTCGACGAGGTCGTCACCACCGCCAGGACGCACGCCGACACCGTGGCGGAGCGCGCCTCGGCGCTGGGGGTGCCGCCGGACGGCCGTGCCGCGACCGTGGCGGCGACCAGCGGCATCGAGACGGCCAAGAGCGGCTGGACCGAGGACACGGACGCGGTGCGTGCCCTGGTGGCCGGCCTCGGGGCCGTGATCACCCGGATGAGGGAGCGCATCGAGGCCACGGCCGAACCCGATCCGGTGACGCAGGACATTCTGATCGGGCTCACGCGGGACCTGGAGAAGCACCACTGGATGTTCCAGGCGGAGAACGTCAACGGTCGCTAGCCCGGAGCGGGCGGGGCCGGCGGTGGCCCCGGGGCGGGCGGGGGCGGCGTGACCTTGTCGGGGGCGGCGTGATCGGCGGGCTCAAGGGGCGTGGGATGTGTGATACGCGCCCGTGAGCCTCCCGTACGCCCTCCCGCCGCGAGTGAGCGGGCGTCTAGCGTCGGCCGAAGGAGGCAGTCGATGGCAGCCCTGGGAGGAGCCGGTAAACGGCACGACAAGCGGCGCCGGGGACCGGTCCGGTGGATGCTCGCGCTCGCGCTCGGTGGCGTCTGGTGGTGGGCGGTGTTACGGCTGGCCGCCGCGCCGGAGCAGACCGGGCCCGTCGAGGGCGCCTTCACGGCCGGCGGCTGGGGATTGAGCCTGCTGCCGGTTCACTGCGGCCCCTCCCCGGGGCGGGCGGTGCGCCGCCTGTGGTCGGGGCCGGGGTCGCGGCCGGGGTCACCAGGGCATGGCGACGCCGCCGTTCGGGCGCAGGATCTGGCCGGTCGTGAACGATGAGGCGTCGGACGCCAGGTGGAGCACCGTGTGTGCGACGTCCGCCGGCTCTCCCACCCGCCCCAGCGGAGCGCGCCGCGCCATCGGTTCTTCGGCCCGGCGCTGCTCCTCCTTACTGCCGCGCTCGGTCATCGGCGTGCGGATCCAGCCGGGGGCGACGGCGTTGACGCGGATGCCGTGGCGGCCCACCTCGGTGGCGAGGGTCTTGGTGAGCTGCACGACGGCGGCCTTCGCGACGCCGTAGCACAGCAGGCCGGGCGCCCCCGTGTCGATGGCGCCGGAGGCCATCGTGACGATGCTGCCTCCGCCGCCCTGCTCGATCATGGCGCGGGCTGCCTCCTGACAGCCGTACAGCACCCCTTTGAAGTTGACCGCGAGCACCCGGTCCAGGTCGGAGTCGGCCGTCTCCAGGACCGGGCTGCTGTGCATGATCCCCGCGATATTCGCCATGATGTCCAGCCGGCCTCCTACGCGGACGGCGGCCACGGCGGCGGCGACCTGGGCCCGGTCGGCGACATCGAGGGTGTGGGCGTGGGCGCTCCCCCGGGACTCGTTGATCCGCTCGGCCGTCCGGCGCGCCCCTGCCCCGTCCAGGTCCGCGCAGTGGACGGTCGCGCCGGCCTCGGCGAGCAGGAGGGCGCTGGCCCGGCCTATTCCGCCGGCCGCGCCGGTGACCAGGGCGGTGCGGCCGGTGAGGTCGTACGCGATGACGGTCATGGCGCGACCGTACGACCTGATCTGACGGAGCGTCAATCAGTCGGGCCGACCGGGGAGGCCGGGTCCGGTTGACAGGCCGGGCACCAGTAGGTGAGCCGCTCCTGGCCGGAGGGATCCAGGCCGTCGGTGCGCACCGGCGTCCCGCAGCGCAGACAGGGCTTGCCCGCCCGGCCGTAGACCCACAGCCGGCGGTCGGCTCGCGACTCGGCCGTGGTGATCCGCGCCGGACGGGCCTTGTTGGCCTCCAGCAGTCTCTTGGCGAGCGCCACCAGGCGCTGCGGGGACGGCACTTGGCCGGCGGGCAGCCAGGGGGAGACGCGCATCAGGAAACACAGCTCCGACTTGTACACATTGCCGATCCCCGCCAGGTTGCGCTGGTCCAGCAGCGCCTCGCCGACGGGGCGGGCGGGATCGGCGAGCAGCCGGCGCAGGGCCTCCTGAGGGTCCCAGTCGGGGCCGAGGAGATCGGGGCCCAGGTGTCCGACGACCCGGTCCTCGTCCGCGGTGCGGAGCAGGTCGAGGACGGGGAGGCGGTAGCCGACGGCCGTGTGGTCGGCGGTGGACAGGACGGCGCGGACCTGGTGGAGCGGGCCGCCGCGCCACCGCTCGCCGGGGTCGTAGACCCGCCACGCCCCGTCCATCCGCAGATGTGAGTGGAGGGTCAGGCCGCCCTCGATGCGGGTGAGGAGGTGCTTCCCGCGCGCGGTGACGTCCATGACCCGGCGCCCGGCGAGGTCGACCGTGGCCAGCCGGGGGACGCGCAGGTCGCAGCCGGTCAGCGGCCGGTCGGCCAGGGCCTGGTGCAGACGGCGGGCCGTCCGCCAGACGGTGTCTCCCTCGGGCATGGCTCCATGATGCCGCCCGGCGGCGCGGGGCGGGCCGGGGCCCGGGACGCCGGCCGCGTGGATCCCGGGGCGGTCAGGGGCGCAGGCGCAGGCCCCGGGGGGTGGGGTGGAAGCCGACGGCTTCCAGGGCGCGCCCGGTCGGGGAGGACAGCGCCGCCGCCCCGTTGACCCGCTCGACGGTCACCGTGCCCAGCGAGCCCGCCCGCGCGGCCTGGGCGAGCGCCTCGGCCGCCGCGTCGAGCCGGGCGTCGTCGTGCCAGGCGAGGAGCGTCTTGCCGCCGCGCTCCATGTAGAGGGTCAGCTCTCCATCGACGAGGACCACCAGGGAGCCCGCCTTCCGGCCCGGCCGGTGGGTCGCGTCCCCCGGCGGATCGGGCCAGGGGAGGGCCGCTCCGTACGCGTTGGCCGGGTCGGCGGCGGCGAGGAGGACGGCGCGGCGGGCCGGGTCGCCGGTCTCGCGGGCCGTGGCCGCGGCGCGGAGCCGGTCGACCGCGCCGTCCATGGCGAACTGGGCGGCGCCGAGCCCTTCGACCACATAGCCGCGGCGGGCCTGGCCGTTGTCCTCGAAGGCGGACAGCACCCGGTAGGCGGCGGAGAATCCGCCCTCGACGCCCTCGGCGGCGACCGCGCCGCGGGTGACCACGCCATGGCGGTCCAGCAGCGTGCGCGCCAGGGCGTGGGCGCGGTGGGTGGGCTCGGGCTCGCGCTCGGGGAGCAGGGACCAGCGGCCCGCCACGGTGGGCGGTCCGTTCCGCGAGGCGGTGGGGCGGGCGGTCAGGCCGCCGTAACGGCCCCGGGGGACCGCGCGCCTGGCGCGGTGGGCGGTGGAGCCGGCCGTGCGGCCCGAGCCCATCAGGGCGCGCAGCGGGGCGAGGGTGTCGCCGGTCAGCCGGCCGGACCAGGCCAGGTCCCAGACGGCCTCCGCGAGCCGCGGGTCCTGCACGTCGTGTCCGGCGGCTCGGACCTGCTCGGCGATCTGGCGGAAGAACAGCCCGTAGCCGCCGGCCAGCGCGTCCAGCACCGCCTGGTGGAGGGGGCCGATCTCCAGCGGGTGCGGGGCGTGGAGCAGCAGCGGAGCGGACTCGGCGAGATGGAGGGTGACCCAGCCGTCCTTGCCGGGCAGGGCGCCCGCCCCGGCCCACACGACCTCCCCGCTCGCGGTGAGCTCGTCCAGCATGGTGGGGGTGTAGTCGCTGACCCGGGAGGGCAGGACCAGCTTCTCCAGGGCCGAGGCGGGCACCGGGGCGCCCTGGAGCTGCTCGACGGCGCGCACCAGGCCGTCGATCCCGCGCAGGCTGTGCGTGCCCAGGTGCTGCCAGCGGGGGAGGAAGGCGGCCAGCGCGGCCGGCGGGACGGGCTCCAGCTCATGGCGCAGCGCGGCCAGGGAGCGGCGGCGCAGCCGGCGCAGCACGGCGGAGTCGCACCACTCCTGGCCGGCCCCGGCGGGGGCGAACTCGCCCTGGACGATGCGGCCGCTCGCCGCGAGGCCGTGCAGCGCCCCCTCGGTGACCGCGGTGCCCAGGCCGAAGCGGGCCGCCGCCTGGGCGGAGGTGAAGGGGCCGTGGGTGCGGGCGAAGCGGGCCAGAAGATCGCCGAGCGGGTCCTTGACCGGCTCGGTGAACGCCTCGGGCACCCCCACGGGGAGCGCGGTGCCCAGCGCGTCCCGCAGCCGCCCCGCGTCCTCGACGGCCGCCCAGTGCTCCTGCCCGGCGATCCGGACGCGGATGGCGCGGCGGGCCGCCGCCAGCTCCGGCGCCCACGCGGCCTCGGCGCCGCGCTCGGACAGCTCGGCGTCGGTGAGCGGGCCGAGGACGCGCAGCAGGTCGGCGACGCCCTCGACGTCCTTGATCCGCCGGTCGTCGGTGAGCCACTGCAGCTCGCGCTCCAGCTCGGCCAGCACATCCGCGTCGAGCAGCTCCCGCAGCTCGGCCTGGCCGAGGAGCTCCGCCAGCAGCCGGGAGTCCAGGGAGAGCGCCGCGGCCCGGCGCTCGGCCAGCGGCGAGTCGCCCTCGTACAGGAACTGCGCCACATAGCCGAAGAGCAGCGAGCGGGCGAACGGGGAGGGCTCGGGGGTGGTCACCTCCACCAGCCGGACCCGGCGGGACTCGATGTCGCCCATCAGCTCGGTCAGGCCCGGTACGTCGAAGACGTCCTGCAGACATTCGCGGACGGCTTCGAGCACGATCGGGAACGAACCGAACTCGCTCGCCACCTGGAGGAGCTGCGCGGCCCGCTGGCGCTGCTGCCACAGGGGGGTGCGCTTGCCCGGGTCGCGGCGGGGCAGCAGCAGGGCGCGGGCGGCGCACTCGCGGAAGCGGGAGGCGAACAGCGCCGAGCCGCCGACCTGGTCGGTGACGATCTGGCCGACCTCGTCCTTGTCGAAGGCGACATCGGCCGCCCCGACGGGGGACTGCTCGGCGTCGTACTCCCGCCCGGGGGCCATCGGGTCGCCGTCCAGCAGGTCCAGGCCCATCAGGTCCGCGTCGGGCAGACGGAGCACGATGCCGTCGTCCGCGTGCATCGCCTGCGCGTCGAGACCGAACCGCTCGGCCAGGCGCGCGCCCAGTGCCAGCGCCCAGGGCGCGTGGACCTGCGCGCCGAAGGGGGAGTGGATGACGACGCGCCAGTCGCCCAGCTCGTCCCGGAAGCGCTCCACGACGATCGTGCGGTCGTCCGGCACATGGCCGCAGGCGCGGCGCTGCTCGTCCAGATACGCCAGCACATTGTCCGCGGCCCAGGTGTCGAGCCCCGCGGCCAGCAGCCGCTCCCGGGCCGCCTCCGGGGCCAGGCCGCCGACCTCGCGGAGGAACGCGCCCAGCGCGCGGCCCAGCTCCAGCGGGCGGCCCAGCTGATCGCCCTTCCAGAACGGGAGGCGCCCGGGGACGCCGGGGGCCGGGGTGACCACGACCCGGTCGCGGGTGATGTCCTCGATCCGCCACGAGGTGGTGCCGAGGGTGAACACATCGCCCACCCGCGACTCGTAGACCATCTCCTCGTCGAGCTCGCCGACCCGGCCCCCGCCCTTCTTGGGGTCCGAGCCCGCCAGGAAGACCCCGAACAGGCCGCGGTCGGGGATCGTGCCGCCCGAGGTGACGGCCAGCCGCTGCGCCCCCGGGCGCCCGGTGACGGTGCCCGCCACCCGGTCCCACACCAGGCGCGGCCGCAGCTCGGCGAAGGCGTCGGAGGGATAGCGGCCCGCGAGCATGTCGAGGACCGAGGTGAAGGCGGACTCCGGGAGCGCGGCGAAGGGCGCGGCCCGGCGCACCAGGGCCAGCAGCTCGTCCACGTCCCAGGTGTCCACGGCCACCATGGCGACCAGCTGCTGGGCCAGCACGTCCAGCGGGTTGGCGGGCACCCGCAGCGACTCGATGGCCCCCTCGCGCATCCGCTCGGTGACCACGGCCGCCTGCACCAGGTCGCCGCGGTACTTCGGGAAGACCACACCGGTGGAGACCGCCCCCACCTGATGGCCGGCGCGGCCAACCCGCTGCAGCCCGGAGGCCACCGACGGCGGCGACTCGACCTGGACGACGAGGTCGACCGCGCCCATGTCGATGCCCAGCTCCAGGCTGGAGGTGGCCACCACGGCAGGCAGCCGGCCCGCCTTCAGGTCCTCCTCCACCAGCGCCCGCTGCTCCTTGGACACCGAGCCGTGGTGCGCGCGGGCCAGCAGGGCGGGCGCCCCCTTGGCGGCCCCCGACTCGGCCATCAGCTCGGCGGGGGAGTGGTCCTCGGGCAGCGCCTCGCCCGTGGCCCGCTCGTACGCGATCTCGTTGAGCCGGTTGCACAGGCGCTCGGCGAGGCGGCGGGAGTTGGCGAAGACGATGGTCGAGCGGTGGGCCTGCACCAGATCGGCGATCCGCTCCTCCACATGGGGCCAGATCGACGGCTTCTCGCCCGTGTCCCCGTCCTGGACGGGCGAGCCGCCCAGCTCGCCCAGGTCCTCGACCGGGACCACCACCGACAGGTCGAACTCCTTGCCCGAGGGCGGCTGGACGATCTCCACCCTGCGCCGCGGCGAGAGGAACCGCGCCACCTCGTCCACCGGCCGCACCGTGGCCGACAGCCCGATCCGCCGGGCCGGGTGGGCCAGCAGCTCGTCGAGCCGCTCCAGGGAGAGCGCGAGATGCGCCCCGCGCTTGGTCCCGGCGACGGCGTGCACCTCGTCCAGGATCACCGTCTCCACGCCGCGCAGCGCCTCCCGCGCGGACGAGGTGAGCATCAGGAACAGCGACTCGGGGGTGGTGATGAGGATGTCCGGCGGCCGGCTGACCAGCGCGCGGCGCTCGGCCGCCGGGGTGTCGCCGGAGCGCACGCCCACCCGGATCTCGGGCTCGGGCAGGCCGAGCCGGACGGACTCCTGGCGGATGCCGGTGAGCGGGCTGCGGAGGTTGCGCTCGACATCCACCGCCAGGGCCTTGAGCGGCGAGACGTACAGCACCCGGCAGCGCTTCCGGGTCTCGGCCGGCGGGGGCGTGCCGGCCAGCCGGTCGAGGGCGGCGAGAAAGGCCGCCAGGGTCTTGCCCGAGCCCGTCGGGGCCACGACCAGCACGTCCGAGCCCTCGCCGATCGCCCGCCAGGCGCCCTCCTGGGCGGCCGTGGGCGCGGTGAAGGCGCCCGTGAACCATCCGCGGGTCGCGGGGGAGAAACCGTCGAGTGCTGGGCCTGCCATGTCCTCCATCGTGCACCGGGCCACTGACAACGGGCGGACCCGCAGGTCAGGGCCCCGGGGAGCGGCGCACAATGACCCCATGGACACCAAACGGCGGTCGGCGGAGTGGGCACGGCACTGGCGCTGGACCGCGCTGCCGGGCCTCGACCTGCTGCGGGCCCGCTACGTGGACCACAGCTTCCCCCTGCACTCGCACGACGGGTACGTCTTCGGCGCGGTCACCCGCGGGGTGGAGGAGGTCGGGCTGCCGGGCGGCACCGAGCGGGCCGGCCCCGGCACCGTCGTCATGATCAACCCCGAGGTGCCGCACACCGCGCGCGCCGGGGCCCCGGAGGGCTGGGCCTACGCCACGCTCTACCCCTCCCTGTCGGTGATCGCCGAGATCGCGGCCGAGACCACCACGGTCCGCGGCACCGTCGGGTTCCGCGAGGTCCTGGTCGAGGACGCGCACGCCGCACACCTCATCAGCGAGGTCCACCGGGCGGCCGAGGAGGGCAACGCGCTCGCCGCCGACGGCCTGCTGCGCGTCGCCGTCGCCCGGCTGCTGCGGCGCCACGGCGGCCCGCTCCCCGCACGCCCGGCGCGCACCGCGGGCGCGCGGGTGGCGGTACGCGCCCGCGAGATCCTCGACGCGCGGATGGCGGACCCGCCCACCCTGGAGGCCCTGGCGGCCGAGCTCGGTACGGGCCCCTTCGCCCTGCTGCGCGCCTTCCGTGCCGCCTACGGCATGCCGCCGTACACCTGGCTCACCGACGCGCGGGTGCGCCGGGCGCGCCGCCTGCTCGAGGGCGGGGCCGCCCCGGCCGAGGCCGCCGTCGCCGTCGGCTTCACCGATCAGCCCCATCTGAACCGCCACTTCACCCGGATCGTCGGAGTGCCACCGGGCGCCTACCGGCGCGAGCGTGCAAGAACGTACAAGACCGGATCCGGTCCGGTCTCCTAGCGTGCGGAGTGTGGCAGAACAGATCGACATACGTACCGGCTCCGGGGCCGGTCCCGGAGCCGACCGCGGTTCCGGAGACGAGCCCGGAACCGAGCCCGTGACCGGCTCCCCGCCCGGAGCGCCCAAGGCGAGCACGGCCGTGGTCCGCGACGCGCTGGGCGTCGGGGTCGCGGTCGGGCTCTCCGGCTTCGCCTTCGGGGTGACGTCGGCGGGCGCGGGCCTCAGCGTCCCGCAGACCTGCGCGCTCAGCCTCCTCGTCTTCACCGGCGCCTCGCAGTTCGCCCTCGTGGGCGCGCTGGCGGCGGGCGGCAATCCGCTCACCGCCGCCGCGGGGGCGTTCTTCCTGGGCGTGCGCAACGCCTTCTACGGGCTGCGGCTGTCCGGCCTCCTCGCGCTGCCCCGTTCGGTGCGGCCCCTGGCCGCCCAGTGGGTCATCGACGAGACCTCCGCCGTCGCCCTGGCGCAGCCGGACCGGCGGAGCGCGCGGCTCGGCTTCACCGTCACCGGCCTGAGCCTGTACGTCCTGTGGAACCTCACCACGCTGATCGGCGCCCTCGGCGCGTCCGCGCTCGGCGACACCGCCGCCTGGGGGCTGGACGCCGCCGGCCCGGCGGTCTTCCTCGCCCTGCTGGCCCCTCCGCGGCACGGTCGAGCGGGCCGCGGCCGGCCTCGGGGCCCTGCTCGTCCTCGGCTGCCTGCCGGCGCTGCCCGCCGGCGTACCGGTCCTGGTGGCGGCGCTCGCCGCGCCCGCCGTGCTGGCCGCGCACGGCCTGCGCGCCCGGCGCGCGACCGGGGAGGGGAGGGACCGTTGAGCACCTGGATCGCCATCGGTGTCACCGCGGCCGGGTGCTACCTGGTCAAACTGCTGGGCCTGTCGGTGCCCGCCGGCGCGCTCGAGCGCCCGCTCGTCCGGCGCCTGGCCGCGCTGCTCCCCGTCGCGCTGCTGGCCGCCCTCACCGCCCAGCAGACCTTCGGCGACGGCGGGCACCTGGTCCTCGACGCGCGGGCCGCCGGGCTCGGCGCGGCCGTGATCGCCCTGGTGGCGCGCGCTCCCTTCCTGGTGGTGGTCGCCGTCGCGGTGGCCGTCACCGCGGGCGTACGGGCGCTGTAGCCGCGGGCCCCCTCACAGGGCGCGGCCGTACGCGCGCAGCGTCAGCAGGGCCTCGATGGTCACGATCGGCCGCGACTCCAGGGCCGCCCCGGGCGCCCGGGTGCTCCGGCGGAGGGGCCAGCCGCCGTCCTCGCACTGGGAGTCCGCGAGGAAGTCGAGCGACCGCTCCACTTCGGTGTCGGTGAACCATGCGCGGGCGGGGGAGCCGGGAGTGGGCGCCACCTCGTGGACGAAGATCCGCCGGTCCGGGGGGTGGCCGTGCGGAGGCGGGGTGGCCCGGGCGGCTTCGGGGTCCAGCGCCACCAGCCCCTGCTTGCGCACCCGCCGGCCGAGCCGCTCCGCCGCCGCCAGCGCCCGGGGGCGGTCCGGCGCGCCGTCGAGGAAGGCGACGGCCGCCAGGACCTCCTCCGCACGGGGCGCCGCGCGCTCCTCCAGCGCCGCGACCGCCGCCCAGCAGAAGTCGGTGGCCCGGAACAGCCAGGCATGCCAGACGTCGTTGCGGTGCAGCAGCCCCACCACCGGGCCGGTGGTGAGCAGGTCCCCGGCCGGGCCGTCCGCCACCGGGCCCCCGAAGGCCGCCGGGCTGCCCGGCGGCGCGGGGCGGTGCGCCGGGAGCGCGCCGTCCGGGGTGGTGATCTCCGTCAGATAGCGGCACAGGCCCTCCGCGCGCCGCCCCCCGCAGCGGCCGATCCCGTCCAGGACGCGCAGCGCGTGCGCGGCGTGCTGCGGCCGGCTGTGCGGGCCCCGCAGGTCCGGCTCCAGGGCGTGGCCGTAGCCCCCGTCGTCCCCCAGGTACGCGGTCAGCGCGGTCTCGACCGGGTCGGCGCCCCCGCCCAGGAAGTGGTACGCGAATCTGCGCTGCTCGAGCACCCGGGCGGTCAGCCATACGAACTGCTCGGCGCGGGCCAGCGGGGAGGAGGGGGCTGCTGCGGATCGGTCCATGGGCCGACCGTAGGCCGGAAAGCGCTGTCGCACGGCGGCTCGCGCCGGAGTGCACCCCCAGGAGCGCGATACTGGGCGCATGCGGTTGACGGACTTCTGGCGACGGATGGCGGACTACTTCGGAGAGGGGTACGCCGACTCCTTCGCGCGCGACCATGTGATGTCGGAGCTCGGCGGCCGCACCGTGCACCAGGCGCTGGACGCCGGCTGGGAGGCCAAGGACGTCTGGCGCGGGGTCTGCCGCGCGATGGAGATTCCGGCGGACCGGCGCTGACGAGCGCTGACGAGCGCTGACGAGCGCTGACGAGCGCTGACGAGCGCGGACAAGCGCGGACAAGCGCTGACAAGAACGGACAGGCGCTGACAGGCGCTGAGCCGAGCGGTGAGCAAGGGCTGAACAAGCGCCGAGCGGGCGCCGCGCGGCCGCCGTCCCGCGGGCCCCGACTCGCGGGGTGGCCGGATGTCCGCCCCGGATGTACGCCACACTTGCCCAGTGGCCCCCGCAGAAGAGACCCTCCCGCCCGACGCCGACGGCGTCCCCGCCGCCCCCGAGGCCGCCGCCGCCCGCGAGGCGCGGCCCGACGGGCGCATGCCGCGCTGGCTCCCGCGCGCCATGGTGCTCGCGCTGGCCCTGGTGGCCTGTTTCCGCCTCGCCACCTGGGCCTTCGACCAGCTGACCGGACTGCTCCTCAACATCCTCATAGCGTTCTTCCTCGCGCTCGCCGTCGAACCGGCCGTGGACCGGATGGCGGCGCGCGGCGTGCGCCGGGGGCTGGCCACCGGGCTGGTCTTCCTCGGCATCCTGATCGGCGTCGCCGGGTTCTTCACCCTGCTCGGCTCGATGCTCGCCGACCAGATCGTGACCATGGTCGAGGAGTTCCCGAAGTATCTGGACCAGGTGGTCAGCTGGATCAACGAGACCTTCCACACCGAGCTGTCGCGGGTCGAGATCCAGGACAGCCTGCTCCACTCCGAGTGGCTGCAGAGCTACGTCAAGAACAGCGCGAACAACGTGCTGGACGTCTCGGCGCAGGTGCTCGGGGGGCTCTTCAAGGTCCTCACGGTGACCCTCTTCGCCTTCTACTTCGCCGCCGACGGCCCCCGGCTGCGCCGCGCCCTGTGCTCGGTGCTGCCGCCGAGCCGGCAGACCGAGGTGCTGCGCGCCTGGGAGATCGCGGTCGCCAAGACCGGCGGCTACATCTACTCGCGTGGCCTGATGGCGCTGATCTCCGGCATAGCGCACTACGTGCTGCTGGAGTGGCTGGGCGTGCCGTACGCCCCGGCGCTGGCCGTCTGGGTGGGGGCGATCTCGCAGTTCATCCCGACCATCGGCACCTATCTGGCGGGCGCCCTGCCGATGCTCATCGCGTTCACCGTCAACCCCTGGTACGCGCTGTGGGTACTGGTCTTCGTGGTGGTCTACCAGCAGTTCGAGAACTACCTGCTGCAGCCGCGCATCACCGCCAGGACCGTGGACATCCACCCGGCCGTCTCCTTCGGCTCGGTCATCGCGGGCACCGCCCTGCTGGGCGCGGTGGGCGCGCTGATCGCGATCCCGGCGACCGCGACGCTGCAGGCGTTCCTCGGCGCGTACATCAAGCGGTACGACGTGACGGACGACCCGCGGGTCCAGGGCCGGACGCGGCGCCGGCGCGGCATGTCGGCGCTCGCGCGGGCCCGCGACGCGCTGAAGCGGCGCGGTTGACACGAAAATCGAACATCCATTCTCATGGTGGATCTCGGCTGAGTTATCCACAGGCGGAGGGCGTCCGGGCCGCTTGTCAGTGGCAGGCGTTAGCGTCGTGGACGTGAAGCGATCGACACAAGCAAACCGGGTGGAACCCATGGCAGGAACCGACCGCGAGAAGGCGCTCGACGCCGCGCTCGCACAGATTGAACGGCAATTCGGCAAGGGCGCAGTGATGCGCATGGGGGAGCGGCCGAACGAGCCGATCGAGATCATCCCCACCGGATCGACGGCGCTCGACGTGGCCCTCGGCGTCGGCGGCCTGCCGCGCGGCCGTGTGGTGGAGGTCTTCGGTCCCGAGTCCTCCGGTAAGACCACCCTGACCCTCCACGCGGTGGCCAACGCCCAGCGGGCCGGCGGCACGGTCGCCTTCGTGGACGCGGAGCACGCCCTCGACCCGGACTACGCGCAGAAGCTGGGCGTCGACACCGACTCCCTGATCCTCTCCCAGCCGGACAACGGCGAGCAGGCGCTCGAGATCACCGACATGCTGATCCGTTCCGGCGCGCTCGACCTCATCGTCATCGACTCCGTCGCCGCCCTGGTGCCGCGCGCGGAGATCGAGGGCGAGATGGGCGACTCCCACGTCGGCCTCCAGGCCCGGCTGATGAGCCAGGCGCTCCGCAAGATCACCGGCGCGCTCAACCAGTCCAAGACCACCGCGATCTTCATCAACCAGCTCCGCGAGAAGGTCGGCGTCATGTTCGGCTCCCCGGAGACGACGACCGGTGGCCGGGCGCTGAAGTTCTACGCCTCGGTGCGCCTGGACATCCGCCGCATCGAGACGCTCAAGGACGGCACCGAAGCGGTCGGCAACCGCACCCGCGTCAAGGTCGTGAAGAACAAGGTCGCGCCGCCCTTCAAGCAGGCCGAGTTCGACATCCTCTACGGCCAGGGCATCAGCCGCGAGGGCGGCCTGATCGACATGGGCGTCGAGCACGGCTTCATCCGCAAGTCCGGCGCCTGGTACACGTACGAGGGCGACCAGCTCGGCCAGGGCAAGGAGAACGCCCGGAACTTCCTGAAGGACAACCCCGACCTGGCCAACGAGATCGAAACGAAGATCAAGGAGAAGCTGGGCATCGGCGTCAAGCGGGAGGAGCCGGCCGTGGAGCCCGGCGCCGACGCGGGCGCCCCGGCCGCGGCCGCCGCCGCACCGGTGAAGGCGGCGCCCGCCACGGCGGCCAAGGCCGGGACGAAGGCGGCCAAGGCCGCCACGGCCAAGAGCTGACCGTGACGCGGCGGACCGACTGGCCGGACGGCCAAGGCCGTCCGGCCGGCCCGGACAGCGGCGTCCCCTCCTCGTCGAGGGCCGAGCAGGGGCCGCCGCGCGACCCGGAGGAGCAGGCGCGGGCGATCTGCCTGCGCCTGCTCACCGGGACCCCGCGCACCCGCCGACAGCTCGCGGACGCGCTGCGCACCCGCGGCATCCCCGACGAGGTGGCGCAGGAGGTGCTGTCCCGCTTCGAGGACGCGGGGCTGATCGACGACGCGGCGTTCGCCGACGCCTGGGTGGAGTCCCGCCACCACAGCCGGGGCCTCGCCCGCCGTGCGCTCGCGCGGGAGCTGCGCACGAAGGGGGTGGACCCGGCGCTGATCGACGAGGCCGTCGGGCAGCTCGACGCCGAGCAGGAGGAGCACACCGCCCGCGAGCTGGTGGAGCGCAAGCTGAGGGCCACCCGCGGCCTCGACCGGGAGAAGAGGCTGCGCCGGCTGGCCGGGATGCTCGCGCGCAAGGGCTATGCGGAGGGGCTGGCGCTGCGGGTGGTGCGGCGCGCGCTGGAGGAGGAGGGGGAGGACCCGGAGCTGCTGGAGCGGCATCTGCCCGAGGGGTGAGTCCGGTGCGGTCGGCGGCCCCGACCTGCTGGAGAGGGGGGTTAACCCGACCCTGAAGAGGCCGGTCGGCCGGAGCGCCCCCGCCCCCGGCCCCGTGGAATGGTGCGCTCATGACAGAGCACACCGCACGGCGAGCCATGATGTTGCGCTATGCGATACGGACCCTGCGCGCCCGCAAGGGCGGATTCATCGGCGCGCTGCTCGCCCTCTTCTGCGCCTCGGCGCTGATCACCGCCTGCGGCGTGCTGCTGGAGACCGGCCTGCGCGGCTCCATCGCCACCGAGCGCTATGCCGCGACCCCCGTCGTCGTCTCGGCCGACCAGTACGTGCACCAGGTCACGGTCAAGCACAAGAAGGGCAAGACGAAGGTCAAGCACAAGGCCAAGCCCCTCGCCGAGCACGCCTGGCTGCCGTACGGGACGGTGCGCACCCTCCAGCGGGTCCCCGGAGTGCGCCGGGCGGTCCCCGAAGTCACCTTCCCCGCCCACGCGGTGACGCCCGACGGCCGCGTCCTGTCCGGCCCCGACGGCACCCCCTCCTATGGCCACGCCTGGAGCTCCGCGCCGCTGACCCCCTTCGCCCTCACCCGCGGCAGCGCCCCGCGCCTCGCCGGAGACGTCGTCGTCGACCGCGCACTCGCGGCCCGCGCCGGCCTCGAGCCCGGTGACCGGCTCACCGTCCAGTCCACCGCCGCCCCCCGCACCTACCGCGTCACCGGCATCGCCGCCCCGGCCGGCGGCGAGCTGCGCCGGCAGACCAGCCTGTTCTTCACCGACTCCGAGGCCACCCGGCTCGCCGCCCACCCCGGCCGGGTCGCCGCCATCGGCGTACTGCCCGAGCCGGGCACCGACCCCGCCCGGTTGAAGCACGACCTCGCCACGGCCCTGACCGGCACCAAGGCCCGGATCCACACCGGCGGCGACCGCGGGCCCACCGAATTCCCCGACGCGGCGGCCGCCCGCACCCGCCTGGTCAGCATGGGCGGGGCCATGGGCGGCACCTCGCTCCTGGTCGCGGTCCTCGTCGTGGTCGGCACCTTCGCGCTCTCCATCCAGCAGCGACACCGCGAGATCGCGCTGCTCCGCGCCATCGCCGCCACCCCGCGCCAGATCCGCCGCCTGCTCGGCCGGGAGGCCCTGCTCGTCGGCCTGGTGGCGGGCGCCCTGGGCGCGCTCGCCGGACTGCCCCTCGCCCACTGGCTGTACGGCCGGTTCGTGGAGGTGGGAGCCGTCCCCGCCACCTTGCACCTGGCCGTCGGCTTCTTCCCGATGGGCGCGGCCGTGGCCACCACGCTGCTCGGCGCCTGGGCCGCGGCCCGGATCTCCGCCCGCCGGATCGTCCGCATCCGGCCCGCCGAGGCCCTGTCCGAGGCCGCGGCCCCGCGGCCCCGCCCGGCCCTGGGGCGGACGCTGGCCGGACTGGCGCTGCTGGCCGGCGGAGTGGTCCTGGTCGTGCTCCTCGGCCATCTGCACACCGAGCCCGCCTCGACCCCCGTCACCTACCTCGCCGTCGTCGTCCTCGCCGGAGCCGTCGCGCTGCTCGGCCCGCTGATCGTCCGTACGGCGGTGGCGGTCCTCGCGCTTCCGCTGCGCGTCGTACGGCCCTGGGGCCGGCTGGCCACCGCCAACCTCCGGGGGAACGCCACCCGGATGGCCACCGCCGTCACCCCGCTCGTGCTGCTCATCGGCATGGCCGCGACGGTCCTCTTCCTCCATCCCACGCTCGACGACGCCGCCCGGCGCCAGGCCAGGGACGGCAACCGCGCCGACTGGACGCTCGCGTCCCAGGGCCCCGGCGTGCCCGGGGCGGCGGCCGCCGCGGTCCGCGGGACGCCGGGGGTCACGGCGGCCACCGAGGTGGTGCGGACCACCGTGCGCGTCGGCCTCGACAAGTACCAGGCGCAGGGCGTGACCCCCCAGGGCCTGACCCGGACCTGGGACCCGGACGTCACCCGGGGCTCCCTGGCCCGCTTCGGTGCCGGCACCGCGGCCCTCAGCGAGGTCGCGGCCGACGACCTGGGACTGGCCCCCGGCGGCAGGCTGCGGCTCACCCTCGGGGACGGCACCCCCGCCACGCTCACGGTCGTCGCCGTCTACGCCCGCGGGCTGGGCTTCGGGGATCTGACCCTGCCCCACGACCTGGTGGCCCGGCACGTCGACAATCCGCTGGCCTCGTCGGTGCTCGTGGCCGCGGACCACGCCGCGCGGGCCCGGGTGGCGAAGGCCGTGCGGGGCTTCCCGGGGGTCCGGGTCCTCGACCCGGACCGGGTGGAGGAACTGCGCGCCGCGACCGCCCGGTCGAACGCGGAGGTCGACTACATCGCGATGGGCCTCATCGTGGCCTTCACCGCCATCGCCGTCGTCAACACCCTGGCCATGTCCACGGCCGAGCGCGGCCGGGAGTTCGCGAAGCTCAGGCTGGCCGGGGCCACGCGGCGCCAGGTGCTGCGGATGCTGCGACTCGAGACGGCGGGCCTGCTGCTGATCGCGGTCGTCCTGGGCACCGGGACGGCGCTCGCCGTCCTGACCGCGTTCAGCGTCGGCATGACCGGCGGCGCGGCGCCCACCGTCGTCCCGCTCACCTACGCCCTCGTGCTGGGGCTCGCGGCGCTGCTGGCCTTCGCGGCGACCGTGCTGCCCGGGCGGCTGGCCCTGTCGGCCCGGCCGGTGGACCTGGCCTCGGCCAAGGACTGAACCCAGGACTGAACCGCGCACCGGCCCCCGGGAACGGCAAAGGCTCAAGTCCGGGGGCCGGCCGGTCGGTTGCGGGCGGGGGCGCTCAGGGGTGGGGGCGCACCGGAAGGCCCGCCGCGCGCCACGCCTGGAAGCCGCCCACCAGGTCCGTGGCGCGGGACAGCCCGAGCTGTCGCAGCGAGACCGCCGCGAGGCTGGAGGCGTACCCCTCGTTGCACACCACCACGACCCGCAGGCCGTGGTCGGTGGCCTCCGGCAGCCGGTGGTCGCACAGCGGGTCGAGCCGCCACTCCAGTTCGTTGCGCTCGACGATCAGCGCCCCCGGTATCGTCCCGTCCCGCTCCCGCAGCGCCGCGTACCGTATGTCCACCAGCAGCCCGCCCTCGGCGTGCGCCGCGGCGGCTTCCTCGGGCCCGAGGCGGTCGAGTCCGGCACGGGCCTCGGCCAGCAGGTCGTCGATGCTCCGCTTCCGGCTCACCGGATCACTCCCATTCGGCCGGCCGCTCGACCTGCTCCAGCCGCAGCACCGCTCCGGTGCGGCTGTACCGGCGGATCAGCGGCAGCGGCGGGTAGTAGGCGTGGACCGACACGGCGTGCCGGTCCGTGGAGGTGTTGAGCACCTCGTGCACGTGGTGCGGCCCGAAGGCGCGGCCCTGTCCGGCGGCGACCCGCCGCTCGCGGTCGACGTCGTCGGCCAGTTCCAGGGTCTTCCAGCCCTCGGTGGGCAGGCGCGCCGCGAGTGACTGTTCCCAGAGCTCTCCGGCCGCCGTCACGAACGCGCCGTGCGAGCCGCCGTGGTCGTGCCAGCCGGTGCCGGTGCCGGGCGGCCAGCCGATCAGCCATGCCTCGCTGCCGCCCGGCCCCTCGAGCCGCAGCCAGGTGCGGCCCTCCGGGTCGAGGGGGAGCGAGTCGACGAGGGCGGTGTCGGCCGCCGTCCGGCGGACGAATTCCAGGAGTTCCGCCGGGGTGGGCGCGGCGTCGGCGGAGGGCCGGGCGGAACCCGCGGGCAGGGTGGGCGAGGAAGTGCTTGTGTCGGGCACGGAGACCGTCCTGAGTGATCGCAAAGGGGCGCGGTCCGAGCCGCGCGGGAAAGAAGTCGATCAACAGGAGGGGCAACAGACGCAGCCCGCGTAGCGGACGAGGTCCACATGGACCCTCCGCCAGAAGCGCGGCAACCGGGCGTCAGTCACGCGGCGTACTCAACCACGCCCCGGAACCCAAGGTCAACTACTCCCGTCCACCCCTCGGACGCGTCCCGTACGCCTCCTGGTGGCACGCCGGAGGCACCACCTGACGCCCACTCCGGTGCGCGCGGCGTGCGCGCCGCGCGCACCGCCCTATCGGCGCGCCGTCGCCTCCGCCTCCACCGCGGGCCCCTCGGCCGCGCCCCGTCCGGCCCGCCCGCCCAGCGCCGCGTCCACGCACGCGTACAGCTCCGCCGGGCGCACCCCGGCCAGCGCCGCGACCAGATGCCCGTCGGGCCGCACCAGGAGCACGGTGTGGGCCGGGGCTCCCGGGTACTCCTCGGCCACCAGCAGCTCGGCCCCCACCGGGAGCGCCGCGATCGCCGCCGCGAGCCGTGGCATCAGCCCGGCGCGCAGCCAGTGGCGGCGGTCCCACACGCCCGTCCCGGGGGCGACGAGGACGACCAGCGGCTCCCGCCCGAGCCGCGCCCACAGCCGGGTGAGCGACCCGTCCGGGGCGGTCACCGGCACATCGGCCGCGAGGGCGCCGATCTCGGTGTCGACGGCGACCGAGCCCTCGGGGGCCGCCGCGGGCGTCAGGGGCGAGCGGTCGTGGACCGGCGGCTCGCCCAGCGGGCCGCGCCCCAGGTGACCGTCGGTGAGCAGCGCGTCGTGGGCGCGCACCGCGCCGGGCAGTACGGAGCGCCGTACCGCGTGCCAGCCGCCGGCCGCCCGCGCCAGCGGCAGCGCCTGGTCCGCGGCGCGCAGCCGGGCTCCCACCGCGCCGCGCCGCTCGGCCTGGTAGCTGTCGAGCAGCGCCTCCGTCGCCCCGTGGTGCCAGGCGAGGGACAGCTTCCAGGAGAGGTTGCCGACGTCGCGCAGCCCCTCGTCGAGCCCTTGGGTGCCGAGCGCGCCGACCAGGTGGGCGGCGTCCCCGGCGAGGAAGACACGGCCGACGCGCCAGCGGCGCGCGAGCCGGTGGTGCACGGTGTGCACGCCGGTGTCCAGAAGCTCATGGGGGAGCGCGGGATCGCCGCACCACCCCGCGAGGGTGTCGCGCACCCGCGCGAGGAGCGCCTCCGGCGTGACCAGGTCCCGGCCCGGCGGCAGCAGCCAGTCCAGCCGCCAGACGCCGCGCGGCAGCGGCCGGGCCAGCACCTCCGCGTCGGCCGCGCGCCACGGTGGAGAGCGGTGCAGGACCGCCTCGCCGGGCCAGGGGAGTTCGGCGCGCAGCGCGGCGACCGCGTGCCGTTCCACCGCGGTGCGACCGGGGAAGCGCACGCCCAGGAGCTTGCGGACGGTGGACCGCGGCCCGTCGCAGCCGATCAGATAACCGCCCCGCCACCAGGTGCTCTGGGCGCCCCGGGTGTGGACGGTGACGCCCCGGGCGTCCTGCTCCAGGGTGTCGACGCGGGTGCCCCGGACGATCCGCACCAGGTCCTCGCCGGGGACCGCGGCCAGCGCGGCGCGCAGGGCGCGGGTGAGCTCGTGCTGGGGCAGATGCAGCGGCGACGGCGGCGCCGCCTCCGTCTCCTCGTCCGCGGGCCGGCCGCCGCGGCCGTCCGGGTGGCCACTGCCCGGGTGGACCCCGTCGGGGGCCAGGGCCAGCTGCCGGACCACCTGCCGACGCCGCAGGGTGCGCCAGCCGGTCCACGGCTCGGCCGCGTCGGCGGCCCGGCAGCCAAGCCGCTCCAGCAGGGCTGCGGTGTCGGGGCGCAGCACGACCGTACGGGCGGGGCGGGGCTCGTCGCCGCCCTGGCTCTCATCCAGCAGGATGACGGGCACTTCGGAGCGCGCGAGCGCGAGGGCCAGGGCGAGGCCGACCGGGCCCGCCCCGGCGACGATCACCGGGTCCACGGCGCGGTTCCCGTGTCCCTGCGCGGCGTACGTGACAGACGAAAACTGGCAGCTGAAACCCGGTGCGCGATCACACAAAGTATGCAACCCACTGCGGGTCCCCGCGTCAAGCGACGGGGGCGGTGGCGCGTGCGCGCCACCGCCCCCGTCGGACCGGATGTCGGACCGCGTCAGCGGTCAGTTCTTCGTCGCGGTGCCGGCCGGACCGGCGACCTCGGAGTGATCGATGACGTCCAGAGCGTCTCCCGCGGCGATCGGCTGCTCGGCCGGGGCGACCGCGATGCCGCTCTTGGCGCGCCGGCCGCGCCGCTCGATCCAGGTGGCCAGGGCCGACAGTGCCATGCACAGAGCCACGTAGATGGCACCGCCGACGATGATCAGCGGGACGTACGGGTAGTCGTCGTTGACGACGGTGTTGCCGGCGATCTGCTGGACCTGGTACAGCAGCTCCTGGTACGTGATGACGTAGCCGAGCGAGGTGTCCTTCAGGGTGACCACCAGCTGGCTGATGATGGTCGGCAGCATCGCGCGGACACCCTGCGGGATCAGGATGGTCATCATGACCTGGGTCTTGCGCATGCCCAGGGCGTAGGCGGCCTCGCGCTGCCCCTTGGGCACCGAGTTGATGCCCGCCCGCAACACCTCCGCCTGCACCGAGCCGTTGTAGACGGCCAGGCCGACGACCAGGGCCCAGAACTCCGTCCCGTCGCCGGCGAACCCCAGGTCGTTCTTGTAGGTGAGGAAGATCTGCCACAGGGCGTAGATCGTGATCAGCAGCGGGATGGACCGGAACAGCTCGATGAAGCCGGTCGCGAACCAGCGGACCGCCTTGTGGTCCGAGAGCCGGCCGACCGCCAGCACCACGCCGAGCGCCAGCGACAGCACCGCGGCCACCGCGAACACCTGGAGGGTGGTCAGCAGGCCGTCGACGATGTCGTTGCGGACACCCGCGTAGTTGAAGATGTCCCACATCTCCGGCGCGAACTGGCCCTTGTCGTTCAGCCGCACGACGATGAAGGCGATCAGGCCGAGCACGGCGAGAGTGCCGATGACCGAGTACACGCGGTTGCGAATACGGGCCTTGGGGCCGGGTGCGTCGTACAGGACGCTTGCGCTCATCGGGCCACCTCCATGCGGCGCTCAAGCAGTCGGAAGAGTCCGCTGATGGCGAGGGTGATGACCAGGTAGGCGAGGGCGATCCACAGGAAGATCCAGCCGGTCGGGTATCCCTTGTCGTTCAGCAGCTTCGAGACGTTGAACAACTCGGTGTTGCTGAAGGCGCCCGCGATCGCGGAGTTCTTGGTGAGCGCGATGAATATGCTGCTCAGTGGGGGGATCACGGTCCGGGTGGCCTGCGGCAGGACGATCATCCGCAGGGTCTGGAAGAAGGTCATCCCCAGCGACCGGGCCGCCTCGGCCTGCCCGATCGGCACCGTGCTGATGCCGGATCGGACAGCCTCGCAGATGAACGTCGAGGTGTAGCAGCCCAGGGCCCCCACGGCGAGCTTGTAGGGGCTCGTCCCGGGGAAGAGGATCTGCGGGATCACGAAGAACGCTATCAGGAACAGCAGGGTCAGCGGGGTGTTCCGCAGCAGGGTGACCCAGGCGGTGCCGAAGGCACGCAGCGGCGGGATGGGGGACACCCTGAAGCCGGCCATGACGATGCCGAGGATGAGGGCGAGCGCCGCGCTGGCCGCGGTCAGCGACAGGGTTCCGAGGAAACCTTCGCGGAACTCAGGGAAGTAATCGAAGAGTAGATTCATCTGTTCTCCGCGCTAGCGGTCAGGGCAGCGCGACGGATCGCACCGGCTTCAGGGCGTACGGGGAGAACCGGCTCAGTAGCGCGGCAGGGGCGTCTCGGGGGCGACGTAGGCGGAGCCGGACTTGCCGAGCGTGCCCTCGTACGCCTTCTTGTAGTCGCCGTTCTTGATGTGCTTCTCGAGCGCGTCGGTGATCGCGTCGCGCAGCGCCTTGTCGCCCTTGTTCATGCCGATGCCGTAGGGCTCCTTGGTGAACGGCTTGCCGACGACCTTGAGCTTGCTCGGGCGCTGGGCGGCGTAGCCCTTGAGGATCGCGTCATCCGTGGTGACCGCGTCCACCTGGCCGTCCAGCAGCTGCTTGACGCACAGCGAGTACTTGCCGAGCTCGGTGGTCTTGGCGCCGTACTTCGACTTCTTGATCTCCTGCAGCGGGGTGGAGCCGACGATGGAACAGACCTTCTTGCCCTTGACCGACTCCGGGCCGGTGATGTCCTTCTCGTCCTTGCGCACCAGGAGGTCCGCGCCGGCCACGTAGTACGGCCCCGCGAAGCCGACCTGCTTCTTGCGCTCGTCGTTGATCGTGTAGGTGCCGACGTAGTAGTCGACCTGGCCCTTGGAGATGGAGGTCTCGCGGACGTTGGAGTCGACCGTCTTGAACTCGATCTGGTCCTCGGAGAAGCCCAGGTCGGCGGCGACCATCTTGGCGATCTCGATGTCGAAGCCGGAGCGCTTGCCGGTGGTGTCCTCGAAGCCGAGGTAGGGCTGGTCGGCCTTGGCGCCGATGATCAGCTTGCCGCGCTTCTGCGCCGCCTTGAGGGTCGGCGAGTCCAGCTTCACGTCCTTGGCGACGGTGTACTTGCCGCTGATGACCTCGCCGCCCTTGGGCTTGTCACCGGCGTTCCCCTCCTTGCCACCGCAGGCAGCGGTCGCAGCCAGAGCCAGAACCACCGAAGCCGCAGCGGCCGTCTTACGAATACTCATCGTGCATCCCTCAGGTTGTTGTGCGTGCAGACGTGGGTGAGCCGTGCGGGGCTCAGTGGTGACGTGGGGGGGATCGGTGCTGAGGTGGGGCTCAGTGGTGAAGGATCTTGGACAGGAAGTCCTTGGCCCGCTCGCTGCGGGGGTTGTTGAAGAACTCCTCGGGCTTGGCCTCTTCGACGATCCGGCCGTCGGCCATGAAGACCACCCGGTTCGCCGCGGAGCGGGCGAAGCCCATCTCGTGGGTGACGACGACCATCGTCATGCCGTCCCGGGCGAGCTGCTGCATGACGTCCAGCACCTCGTTGATCATCTCCGGGTCGAGCGCGGAGGTCGGCTCGTCGAACAGGATCGCCTTCGGGTCCATGGCGAGCGCCCGGGCGATGGCCACGCGCTGCTGCTGACCGCCGGACATCTGCGCGGGGTACTTGTCCGCCTGCTTGCCCACGCCCACCCGGTCGAGCAGGGTGCGGGCCTTCTCCTCGGCGGCCTTCTTGTCGACCTTGCGCACCTTCAGCTGGCCCAGCATCACGTTCTCGAGCACGGTCTTGTGCGCGAAGAGGTTGAACGACTGGAAGACCATGCCGACGTCGGCACGCAGCCGGGCCAGCTCCCTGCCCTCTTGAGGCAGTGGCTTGCCGTCGATCGTGATGGTGCCGGAGTCGATCGTCTCCAGGCGGTTGATGGTGCGGCAGAGGGTCGACTTGCCGGACCCGGAAGGGCCGATCACGACGACCACTTCGCCCCGTGCGATGTTCAGGTTGATGTCCTGGAGCACATGCAGCGCGCCGAAGTGCTTGTTGACTCCTGACAGCGCAACCAACGCGTCCGCAACAGGCGTTGCGTCCTTGGTCACCGGTACTTCGCTCATTCGGCGTTTCGCTCCGTCCTCCTCGGTTGGGAGGACCTTAGGGGGCCGCCGAGACCAGCGTCATCACATCTGAGCGGAAATTGAGGATAACGATATGACAGTGGTCCGACACTCTGTGTATCTGTGATCCGCTGCTGTCGTACCGGCTACATAACGGAAACCCAAGTGTGACTGAATGCGTCTTGACGAGCACGCGTCCACTGGGCGTGGATGCCCTGTGGCCATGTTGCCGAAACACATGCGCCACTTTCCGAAAGGTGGTGGAGAGGTCGGTGCGACTGCTGCTCGTCGAGGACGACAACCATGTCGCCGCGGCGTTGTCCGCGGTGCTCGCGAGGCACGGTTTCGATGTCACGCACGCTCGCAGCGGCGAGGAGGCGCTCAGAGCGCTGCTGCCCGACTCGGGGCCGCCGTTCGGCGTGGTGCTGCTCGACCTCGGTCTGCCGGATCAGGACGGCTTCCAGGTGTGCGGCCGCATCCGCAAGCGGACCACCACTCCCGTGATCATGGTGACCGCGCGGGCGGACGTACGATCCCGCATCCATGGCCTCAACCTCGGTGCCGACGACTACGTGGTCAAACCCTACGACACCATGGAGTTGCTCGCCCGGATCCACGCTGTGAGTCGGCGCACGCTTCCGGCCGAGCCCGCGGCGAGCCCCGAGGAGACCACCGACGGCCGCCAGCCGCCGCTGCGGATCGGCCCCGTCACCCTCGATCTGCCCACCCGGCAGGTCGCGGTGGACGGCACCACCATCTCCCTCACCCGCAAGGAATTCGACCTGCTTGCGCTGCTCGCCCAGCGCCCCGGCGTCGTCTTCCGCCGCGAACAGATCATCAGCGAGGTCTGGCGCACCAGTTGGGAGGGGACCGGGCGCACCCTCGAGGTGCACATCGCCTCGCTCCGCTCCAAACTCCGCATGCCCGCCCTGATCGAGACGGTCCGCGGCGTCGGGTACCGCCTGGTGTCACCGGCCGTCTGAGGACCCGCGAGACTTCTCCCCGTGCGCACCCGACTTCTCCCGCTCCTCATCGTCCTCATGGCCGGCGTGCTGCTGGCGCTCGGCTTCCCGCTCGCCGGCAGCGTGGCCGCCCGCGAGCAGCAGCGCGTGGTCGTCGACCGGATCGACGACACCGCGCGGTTCGCCGCGCTCGCCCAGTTCGTCACGGCCGGGCCGGCGGCCGCCGCCACCGCCGAGGACGACGAACGGCTGAGCACCCTGAGGGCCGAGCTCCGGCGCTACCACGAGCTGTACGGCATCCGGGGCGGCGTCTTCTACCGGAACGGCCGTCCCATGGCCCAGGCGCCCGGCGACTGGCGGCTGCCCGAAGACGGGGACGGCGCCGAGGCCTTCGACGAGGCCCTCCAGGGCCGTCGCAGCCACGACCCGGACCAGGTCTGGCCCTGGCAGGAGGGCCGGCTCACCGTCGCCTCCCCGGTGGTGCGCGACGGCGACGTGGTGGCCGTCGTCGTCACCGACTCGCCCACCGGGCAGATGCGCTCGCGCATCATCCACGGCTGGCTGCTGATCGGCGCGGGGGAGGCGGCCGCGATGCTCCTGGCGGTCGGCGCGGCCTTCCGGCTCACCGGCTGGGTGCTGCGCCCCGTACGGATCCTCGACACCGCCACCCACGACATCGCCACCGGGCGGCTGCAGTCGCGCGTCGCGGCCGCCTCCGGGCCTCCCGAGCTGCGCCGGCTCGCCCGCTCCTTCAACGAGATGGCCGACAACGTCGAAGAGGTCCTGGAACAACAGCGGGCGTTCGTCGCCGACGCCTCCCACCAGCTGCGCAACCCGCTGTCCGCGCTGCTGCTGCGCATCGAGCTGCTGGCCCTCGAACTGCCCGACGGCCATGAGGAGATCGCCTCGGTGCGCACCGAGGGCAAGCGCCTCGCCCAGGTCCTGGACGACCTCCTCGACCTCGCCCTGGCCGAGCACTCCACCACCGACCTGGGGCTCGCCGACATCGCCGAACTCGCCACCGACCGCGTGGACGCCTGGCTCCCGGTCGCCGAGCGCAAAGGCGTCCGCCTGTCCTACCAGGGCCCGACGGCCGTCACCGGCTGGGCCGACCCGGTGGCGCTGTCCAGCGCCCTGGACGCGGTCGTGGACAACGCCGTGAAGTTCACTCCCACCGGGGCTGACGTGGTGGTCTCCGCCCAGCCGGACGGGGACACGGTCGCGATCGTCGTCGCCGACGGGGGCCCCGGCCTCACCGAGGACGAACTCGCCCGCGTCGGCGACCGCTTCTGGCGCAGCAGCCGCCACCAGAACATCTCCGGCTCGGGCCTGGGGCTGTCGATCTCCCGGGCGCTGCTCGCCGCGGGCGGCGCCACCATCGCGTACGCCCCCAACGAGCCGTGCGGGCTGCGGGTGACCATCACCCTGCCGCGCACGGCGCCGCAGTGATCAGCGCTACGGCTTGGCCGAGCGGCGCTACGGCCTCGCCGAACGGCTTTACGGCTTGACCGAGCGGTAGTAGCGGGCCGCGCCCGCGTGCAGGTCCAGCGGGTCGGTGAAGATCGCGGTGCGCAGGTCCACCTTCTGCGCCGCGTGCACCTTGACCCCGATGCGGTCCCGGTTCTCTATCACGGTCCGGGTGACGGCCTCCGCGAGCGCGGGGTCCACCCGGTCCGTGGTGACCAGCAGGTTCGGCACGGCGATCGTCTTGATGGCGTCCTGCTGACCCATGTCCTCGTACGCGTCGGCGGGCACCGAGGCCGCCCGGTAGTAGCGGGTCACGCCGCCCTGGCGGTGCAGCGGGCCGATGAGGTCGCCGAGTTGGACCAGCCGGATCGGGAAGTCGTGGGCGAGGGTGCGCACCGCGGTCGTCGGAAGCCCACCGGACCAGAAGAACGCGTCCAGCTTCCCGGCCTTCAGCAGAGCCGGCATCTGGTCGATGCCCTTCCGTACGGCGTGGACGTCCCGGTCCATGTCGAGCCCGGCGGCCTTGAGCAGGGACTTGGCGATCAGCTGCACACCCGAGTCGTCCTCGCCGACCCCGACCCGCAGCCCCTTGAGGTCCCGGGCGGACCGCACCTTGGAGCCCTTGGCCACCACGAGCTGCATGTAGTCGTCGTACAGCCGCGCGCAGGCGCGCAGCCGGTCGGCGTGGACCCCGCCCTGCTCCTGGTAGGCGGCGACCGCGTCACTGGCGGCGATGGCGAACGTGGCCCGGCCCTCCGCGAGCCGCCGGACGTTGTCCGGAGAGCCCTTGGAGTGCTGAAGCGTCACATGCAGGCCGGGGAGGTCCCGCGCGAGATCGCGCCGCAGCATCTTGCCGTACGTCTCGTAGACCCCGGTGGGCACGCCCGTCGCGAAGGTCACCCGGCCTCGCGGGGACTCGTCGCCCCCCATCGGCAGCAGCCACCACAGCAGAAGTGCGAGCGCGAGGGCACCGGCGCCGGCGGACAGCAGCGCGCGGCGCCGGCCAAGGCGCGGAAGACGGACGGCCATGGCCGAGATCCTGCCAGCCCCCGGGGGCGAAGGGGGAGGCGGGGGACGCCCCGCGACGACCGGAGGCGCGGGAGCGCGGGGACGAGGCCCTCCGCGGACCGCCTACCCTTGGACGCATGACCAGCAGCGACCGGAGCACGGCGGTGGATGTCCGCTCATCTAAGACATATGAGATCCGCACCTACGGGTGTCAGATGAACGTCCACGACTCCGAGCGGCTCTCCGGCCTCTTGGAGGAGGCCGGCTACGTCCGCGCGCCCGAGGGGGCGGGCGAGGGCGACGATGCCTTCGCGGACATCGTCGTGTTCAACACCTGCGCGGTGCGGGAGAACGCCGACAACAGGCTGTACGGCAACCTCGGCAGGCTGGCGCCGGTCAAGGCCAGGCGCCCCGGCATGCAGATCGCCGTCGGCGGGTGCCTGGCCCAGAAGGACCGCGACACCATCGTCAAGAAGGCCCCCTGGGTCGACGTGGTCTTCGGCACCCACAACATCGGCAGCCTGCCGGTGCTGCTGGAGCGCGCCCGGATCCAGGAAGAGGCCCAGGTCGAGATCGCCGAATCCCTGGAGGCCTTCCCCTCCACCCTCCCGACGCGGCGGGAGTCGGCCTACGCCGCCTGGGTCTCCATCTCCGTCGGCTGCAACAACACCTGCACCTTCTGCATCGTCCCGGCGCTGCGGGGCAAGGAGAAGGACCGCCGCCCGGGCGACATCCTCGCCGAGGTGGAGGCCCTCGTCGCCGAGGGCGTCAGCGAGATCACCCTGCTCGGCCAGAACGTCAACGCGTACGGGTCGGACATCGGCGACCGCGAGGCGTTCAGCAAGCTGCTGCGCGCCTGCGGGAAGGTGGCGGGCCTGGAGCGGGTCCGCTTCACCTCGCCCCACCCCCGCGACTTCACGGACGACGTGATCGCCGCCATGGCCGAGACCGACAACGTGATGCCCCAGCTCCACATGCCGCTCCAGTCCGGCTCCGACGCCGTACTGAAGGCGATGCGCCGCTCCTACCGGCAGGAGCGCTACCTAGGGATCATCGAGAAGGTGCGCGCCGCCATGCCGGACGCCGCCATCTCGACCGACATCATCGTCGGCTTCCCCGGCGAGACCGACGCCGACTTCGAGCAGACCCTGCACGTGGTGCGCGAGGCGCGCTTCGCCCAGGCCTTCACCTTCCAGTACTCCAAGCGGCCCGGCACCCCGGCCGCCGAGATGGACGGCCAGGTGCCGAAGGCCGTCGTGCAGGAGCGGTACGAGCGGCTGGTCGCCCTCCAGGAGGAGATCTCCTGGGAGGAGAACAAGAAGCAGGTCGGCCGGACCGTGGAGGTGCTGGTCGCCGAGGGCGAGGGCCGCAAGGACGGCGCGACGCGGCGGCTGTCCGGCCGCGCCCCCGACAACCGGCTGGTCCACTTCACGCGGCCCGAGGAGAGCGTCCGCCCGGGCGATGTCGTCACCGTGGACATCACCTACGCCGCTCCGCACCACCTGCTCGCCGAGGGCCCGGCCCGGGGCGTGCGGCGCACCCGCGCGGGCGACGCCTGGGAGCGGCGCAACGCGGCCGAGGCGAAGAAGACCGCGGGCGTGATGCTGGGCCTGCCGACCGTCGGCGCTCCGCCGCCGGTCGCCGTGCCCGCCGCGGGCTGCGGCTGCGACTGACACGACCGGCCGATCTCCACGGGGGGACGGCGTGACGGGGGGAACGGCATGACGGGGGAGGACGCGCCGGGAGCCGGCCCGGCGACGTGGTGGGGCCTGATCGTCGAGTGGCACTTCTCGGCGATCGCCCTGGACCACATCAGAGGCACCCGGGAGGAGGCGCTGGAGGCGCTGCGCGAGCGCGCCCTGCGCTACCAGCCGAAGCACCCGGCCAATCCGACCCGCCGGCTGGTGTACCGGGACGGAGACACCTTTCTGCTGATCCTGGAGACCTTCGGCGACAACTACCGCTTCCGGTTCCGGGTGGCCGAACTGCTGTGGGACTCCGCGCCCCGGCCCGGGTCCCCCGGATAGGCTGGCGATCATGCTGATCGCCGCCGCCGTGTGTCCCTGTCCGCCGCTGCTGGTGCCCGAGGTCGCCGCCGGGGCGGCCGGTGAGCTGGACACGCTGCGCGCGGCGTGCCTGGACGCGGTCGGCGTGCTGGCCGCGGCGCGGCCCGATCGGCTGATCGTCGTCGGGCCCGCTGAGTGCGACGGGCGCGGACCGCACCCGCAGGGCACGCCCGGCTCCTTCGGCGGCTTCGGGGTGGACCTGGCCGTACGGCTCGGCGGCTGGGACGAGCCCGCGGGCGAGGCGTCCGAGCGGGCGCTGCCGCCCTCGCTGGCCGTGGCCGCGTGGCTGCTGGAGCGCGCACGGTGGCAGGCGGCGCCGGTCGAGGGGCTGGGGGTGGGGGAACCTCTGGCCGCCGAGCGGTGTAGAGAAGTCGGGAGGGAGCTTGCGGCGCAGGCCGAGCGGGTCGCGCTGCTGGTGATGGGCGACGGCAGCGCGTGCCGGACGGTGAAGGCCCCGGGCTATCTCGACGAGCGGGCGGCCGCCTTCGACGAGGCGGTGGCGCGGGCGCTGGGCGCGGCGGACATCGGCACGCTCGCCGAGCTGGACGAGCAGCTGGCGGCCGAGCTGAAGGCGGCGGGCCGGGCGCCGTTGCAGGTGCTCGCGGGCGCGGGCGAAGGGGCCGCGCTGAAGGGGGAGTTGCGGTATGAGGGGGCGCCGTACGGCGTGGGGTATTTCGTCGCGATGTGGTCGTAGCGGGCGCGGGCCGCGGGGTGCCGGGTGGCCGTCCGGGAGCGGGTACGGGCGGGGTGCCGGGTGGCGGTCCGGGAGCGGGTACGGGCGCGGCCGCGGAGCGGGTGCTCCGCGGCCGTTCACCGATCGGGGTTCAGGCGTCGTGCCGGCGCTGGCCCGGCCGGCCCTTGGCCCTGCCTTTGCCCTCGGGCGTCTGGGAGAGGCGGTTGAGGGCGTCCTTGGCCTTGTCCGCACCGGTCTCGAGTTTGTCGCGGTACTTGCCCTTGGTCTTGGCGTCGACCGTCCTGACGGCCTTGTCCAGGCCCCGCTCGATCCGGGACTCATGCTGCCGCGTGAAGCCGACGGCCTTGTCCTTCATGGCTCCGGCCTTGGCCTTGAGGTTGTCCAGCGTGCTCATGGGCCACCTTCCCTCGGTCAATGACTATCTCCGGGCGCTCTCACCGGTTTCGCTGGCCGCGGCGCCGTCCAAGGAGTCCTGCGAAGCCTCCGGAGCCGGCTCCGGCTCGGGCTTCGGCTCGGCCTCCCGCGCGGCCTCGACCTCCTGCTTGGACTGCTGCTTCGGGATGCCGACGCCGTCACCCGCCAGGGCCGCGGCCCCGGCGGGCGGTCCCGGCTCCGTGACGTCCGCCGCGCCGACCGTCGCTCCGGCCGTGTCCCCGGACGCTCCGGCCCTGTCCCCGGACGCGCCGGATGTCGCTCCGGTCGTTTCGGCCGTCACTCCGGCCGCTTCCCCGGCCGTCTCCCCGGCCGCCTCCTCAGGCGCCGACGTGTCCTCGGGAGCGTGCTCGGTTGACGCCTCGGGCGGTCGACTCGCCTCCCTTGAGGCTCGACGAAACCAGTCAAAAACACCCATTTGTATCTCCATACCCTACTCGTGTGGGCGATATCGCGTGCCGCTCAGGCAACGACCCCTGAGGGTTTCCGTCACGTCGCTCATTCGAGTAGGCCGTCCGGCGTTTGCGAGACTGGTCCGGTGAATACAGCAGGCCCCCCACCCCGCGTCATCGCCGTCGTCGGCCCCACCGCGGCCGGAAAGTCGGACTTGGGCGTCGCGCTCGCCCACCACCTCGGCGGCGAGGTGGTCAACGCCGACTCCATGCAGCTCTACCGGGGCATGGACATCGGCACCGCCAAGCTGACCGAGGAGGAGCGCCAAGGCGTGCCCCACCGGCTGCTGGACATCTGGGACGTCACCGAGACGGCCAGCGTCGCCGAGTACCAGAGGCTGGCCCGCGCCGAGATCGACCGGCTGCTGGCGGAAGGCCGCATCCCCGTCCTGGTCGGCGGCTCGGGGCTGTACATCCGCGGCGCGATCGACGCCCTGGAGTTCCCCGGCACGGACCCGGCCGTCCGAGCCCGCCTGGAGGCCGAGCTGGCGGAGCTGGGCCCGGGGGCCCTGCACACCCGGCTCGCCGCAGCCGACCCGGAGGCGGCCCGCGCGATCCTGCCCAGCAACGGCCGGCGGGTGGTGCGGGCGCTGGAGGTCATCGAGATCACCGGCCGCCCCTTCACCGCCAACCTGCCGGGCCACGAGGCCGTCTACGACACCCTGCAGATCGGCGTGGACGTCGAGCGCCCCGAGCTCGACGAGCGCATCGCCCGGCGCGTGGACCGCATGTGGGAGGCCGGCCTCGTGGACGAGGTGCGGCGGCTGGAGGGCGCCGGGCTGCGCGCCGGCCGCACCGCCTCCCGCGCGCTGGGCTATCAGCAGGTGCTCGCCGCGCTCGCCGGGGAGTACGGCGAGGACCAGGCGCGCGCCGAGACCGTGCGGGCCACCAAACGGTTCGCGCGCCGCCAGGACTCCTGGTTCCGGCGCGACCCGCGCGTCCACTGGCTCAGCGGCGCGGCCGACCGCCGCGAGCGGCTTCTGCCGGACGCGCTGGCGTTGGTCGACCGGGCGGTCACAGCCTGATCACGTGATGGCATCGGGACGCTCCGTATGCCATAACGGCCCCTGCGGGCGTGCCATCATCGAGCTCCGATCGTGCTGTTGTTCAGGAGTTGGGAGGGCGGGTGGCGATGGAGGCCGGCCCTCGCGACGCATCGCAGCAGTCGCCCCACGGCGACCCCGGACCGCTCACCTCCGACAGCCCGGACCTCGCCTCCGACGGCCCCGACGACGACCCGGTCTCCGGCGAACCGGGCATCCCGGCGATCGACGACGGCACCGAGGGACTCCCCGCCTCCGGCGAGTCCTTCAGCGAACTGCGGCCGCCGCGCCGGCTGCGGATCTGGCAGCTCGCGCCGATCGTCGGCCTGGCCATCCTCGGCTCCCTGATGTTCGCCTTCCCGCTCGCCTTCGAATTCGGCGACGGCGGGGCGGTGGTCGCCATGCTCGGGCTGCTGCTCAGCTGCTGTGCCGCCGGGTGGGGCCTGACGGCCGCCCGCCGCGTCGGCTACACCTGGCCCGGGCTGCCGCCCCGGGGCTCCGGGCGCCGCCCCGACTGGCGCTTCGTCGTCCTGTACGTGGTGGTGGTGGCCCTGCTGGCCGCCCTCACCATCTGGCGCGTCGCCCGGCTCCGCTAGGGTCTGTCGTCAAATGATCTTCGGTCGAGGATCATGGTCGGGTGATACGTCGCCATGAACTGTCCGATGCCGAATGGGCCTTCGTGCAGCCGCTGCTGCCCCGGTCCGAGCGGGGCCGCAGGCGGCTGGACGACCGGACGGTCCTCAACGGGATCGTGTGGAAGTTCCGGACCGGTACGGCCTGGCGGGACGTGCCCGAGCGGTACGGTTCCTGGGCCACGCTGCACACCCGCTTCCGCCGGTGGGCCAAGGACGGCACCTTCGAGCGGATGCTCCGGGCCGCCCAGGCCAAGGCCGACGCGGCCGGGGACATCGAGTGGCTGGTGTCGGTCGACTCCACGATCGTCCGGGCCCACCAGCACGCGGCCGGAGCGCGAAAAGGGGGCTCCGCACCCCGGGACTCGGCCGGTCCCGAGGCGGCCTGACCAGCAAGATCCACCTGGCCTGCGACGCTGTGGGGCGACCACTCGCCTTCACCGTCACCGGCGGGAACGCCAACGACTGCACCCAGTTCACCGCCGTGATGAAGGCGATCTGTGTGCCCCGGCTGGGACCGGGGCGGCCCCGGGTCCGACCCGGCCACGTCATCGGCGACAAGGGCTACAGCTCCAAGGCCATACGCACCTGGCTGCGGCAGCGGAACATTCGGCACACCATCCCGGAACGGTCCGACCAGATCCGCAACCGGCTCCGACGCGGCAGCCGTGGTGGACGTCCGCCAGCCTTCGACAAGCAGGTCTACAAACGGCGCAACGTCGTCGAACGGTGTTTCAACCGACTCAAGCAGTGGCGCGGCATCGCCACCCGCTACGACAAGACCGCCGAGTCCTACCAAGCCGCCGTCACCCTCGCATCGCTGCTGATGTGGGCGTGACATTTGACGACAACTCCTAGCTCCTCCGCGGGCCCCTCCGTGAGCCCCGTCCGGCGGCTCCTGAGCGGGCCCCGCCGGCGCTCCCATGGTCCCCGCGGTGGGCGGCCCCGTCCCGGCGGTTGTCCCCGGCGCCCCGTAAGATCGAGGGATGAGCGACGCCCCCCGGCCGGCCTTCCTCAAGGGCCACGGCACCGAGAACGACTTCGTCATCGTCCCCGACCCGGACGGTCGGCTGGAGCTGTCCCCGGCCGCCGTCGCCCGCATCTGCGACCGGCGGGCCGGGGTCGGCGGTGACGGGCTGATCCGCGTCGTGCGGTCCTCGGCGCACCCGGAGGCGCGGGGCATGGCCGACGAGGCCGAGTGGTTCATGGACTACCGCAACAGCGACGGCAGCGTCGCCGAGATGTGCGGCAACGGCGTCCGCGTCTTCGCCCGCTACCTGCAGCGGGCCGGGCTCGTCGAGCCGGGCGATCTCGCGGTCGCCACCCGGGCCGGGGTGCGGCGCGTCCACATCGCCAAGGACGGGCCCGGCGGCGCGGACGGCCCCGGCGGGGCGATCACCGTCGGGATGGGCAAGGCCCTGCTGCCCGAGCCCGGCCCCGAGGGCCCGGTCACGGTCACGGTCGGCGAGCACAGCTGGCCCGCCCGCCACGTGGACATGGGCAACCCGCACGCGGTCGCGTTCGTGGACGACCTCGCCCAGGCCGGCCGTCTGCTCGACGCTCCCGCCGTGACCCCCGGCTCCGCGTACCCCCACGGCACCAACGTCGAGTTCGTGATCGACCGCGGCCCGCGTCACGTGGCGATGCGGGTGCACGAGCGCGGCTCCGGCGAGACCCGCTCCTGCGGCACCGGCGCCTGCGCCGTGATGGTCGCCGCCGCCCGCAGGGACGGGGCCGATCCGGCGGTCGACGGCCGGCCCGTCACCTACACCGTGGACGTCCCCGGCGGACGCCTGGTGATCAGCGAGCTTCCGGACGGGACGGTGGAGATGACCGGCCCGGCGGTGATCGTCGCGGAGGGCGAGCTCGACCCCGACTGGCTGGACACGGCCCTCGGCTGACAGTTCACCCCAATGGGTGATCCATTTCACTCTGGGCGAGAGCCGGTCGGCCGTGCGTGATGGGCTCGGTAGCATCAAGCACCGGCCCAGGGGGAGTGCCCATGCCGGTTGACGCTCGACGCCGCCGGAGGTGCCCATGAGCGCAGAGGCCACCGACCACGCCGCGCTTGGCCGCAGGCGCGGCCTCCCGCGCATCGACCTGCGCAATCTCCGCAGGTTCAGCAGGGCCGCCCTGTTGGGGCCGGCCTCCCGCGGCCGCCTGCCGGACGCGATCGAGCACGTGGCCAAGGTGCACCGGGCCCACCATCCCGGAGCCGATCTCGACGTGCTGCGCAAGGCGTATGTGCTCGCCGAGTCCTCCCACCGCGGCCAGATGCGCAAGAGCGGCGAGCCGTACATCACCCATCCGCTCGCCGTCACCCTCATTCTCGCGGAACTGGGCGCCGAGACCACGACATTGACCGCCTCGCTCCTCCACGACACGGTCGAGGACACCGAGGTGACCCTGGATCAGGTCGGCGAGCAGTTCGGCGAGGAGGTCCGCTATCTCGTCGACGGCGTCACCAAGTTGGAGAAGGTCGACTACGGCGCGGCGGCCGAGCCCGAGACCTTCCGCAAGATGCTGGTCGCGACGGGCAACGACGTCCGGGTGATGTCCATCAAGCTCGCCGACCGCCTGCACAACATGCGCACCCTGGGCGTGATGCGCCCCGAGAAACAGGCCCGCATCGCGAAGGTCACCCGCGATGTGCTGATCCCGCTCGCCGAGCGGCTGGGCGTGCAGGCCCTCAAGACCGAGCTCGAGGACCTGGTCTTCGCCATCCTCCACCCCGCGGAGTACGCCCGCACCCGCGAGCTCCTGCTGGACCACGCGCGCCGCCCGGACCCGCTCGCCCGCGCCGCCGAGGACGTACGCGCCGTGCTGCACGAGGCGGGCATCGCCGCCGAAGTCCTCGTCCGGCCCCGGCACTTCGTGTCCGTCTACCGGGTGGGCGTCAAGCGCGGCGAGCTGACCGGCTCCGACCTCGGCCGGCTGCTCGTCCTCGTCTCGGAGGACGCCGACTGCTACGCGGTCCTCGGCGAGCTGCACACCTGCTTCACCCCGGTCATCTCGGAGTTCAAGGACTTCATCGCGGTCCCCAAGTTCAACCTTTACCAGTCGCTGCACACGGCGGTGGCCGGGCGCGACGGCGAGGTCGCCGAGGTCCTCATCCGCACCCACCAGATGCACCGGGTGGCGGAGGCCGGAGTGATCGCCCTCGGCAATCCGTACGCGACCACCACCGCGCCGCACGCGCCGCTGGAGGCCGCCGCCGACGCCCCCGACGGCGAGCGCGCCGACCCCACCCGCCCCGGCTGGCTGTCGCGGCTGCTGGCCTGGCAGAGCGCGGCCCCCGACCCCGACACCTTCTGGTCCTCGCTGCGCGCCGAGCTCGCCCAGGACCGGGAGATCACCGTCTTCCGGGCCGACGGCGGCACACTGGGCCTGCCCGCGGGCGCGAGCTGTGTGGACGCCGCGTACGCCCAGTACGGGGAGGGGGCCCACGACTGCATCGGGGCCCGGGTCAACGGCCGCATCGCGACGCTGAGCACCGTGCTGCGCGACGGCGACATGCTCCAGCTGCTCATGGCCCGCGACAGCCGGGACGCCTCCTCCTCCGGCCCCTCGCCCGAGTGGCTCGACCATGCCCGCACCCCGGCCGCGCGCATCGCCATCAGCCGCTGGCTGGCGGCCCACCCGGAGCGGCAGCAGCCCCCGTCGGCCGCCACAGCCCCGGCCGCCGAACCGGATCCCGCCCAGGCCGGGGGCACCGGATCCGGTGCCCCCGGCCTGGGCGGCGCCACCGGCGCGGCCGCGGTCCGGCAGGCCGCGGCGCCCGCCATCGCCGCGGACCTGCCCGGCGCGGCCGTGCGGCTGGCCGGGTGTTGCACCCCCGTGCCCCCGGACGCGGTCATCGGCTTCGCGGTGCGCGGCGGGGCCGTCATCACGGTGCACCGCGAGCGGTGCCCCGCCGTGTCCCGGATGACGGCGGCCGGGCGCGCCACGGTCGGGGTGCGCTGGCTGGACGGGGAGGAGGGCGACGCGGGCGACTACCGCGTGACCCTGGTGGCCGAGGCCTTCAGCAGGCCGCATCTGCTGGCCGACCTCACCGAGGCCATCGCCGCCGAGGGCGTGGCCGTCGTCTCGGCCGCCGTCGAGCCGCCCCACGAGCAGCGCGTCCGCCACACCTACACGCTCCAACTGCCCGACCCGGGCCGGCTGCCGGCCCTGATGCGCGCCATGCGCGATGTGCCCGGCGTCTACGACGTGACGCGTGCGGGCCGTGAGATGGCGGCGGCGCGGTCCTGACCCCGGCCCGGCCCCGACGCGCGGTTGCCCCGTACGAGTGGACTTGGGCCGTGCCGCCGTCCGCTTGCGACCGGGCGTTGATAGCCGTAGGGCATGCTGCCTTCCCCGAGGGGCCGCCCCTCGTCAGCCCGGCGCGCCCGACGCCGCAGGACCGCCGCCGCGGCCGCCGCGATGACCGCCGCCCTCGTCGCGTTCTGTCCGTCCTCCGCCGCGGGGCCGGTGACCGCGGCCGACCCGCCGCCCCCGGTCCCCCGGGGCATCGGCGACCGGCTCTTCCCGTACCTCGGCAACCCGGGCTACGACGTCACGGCGTACGACATCGCCCTGCGCTACCACGGCAACGACCGGCCGCTGGACGCCGTCACCACCCTCAGGGCCCGGGCCACCGCCCCGCTGAGCACCTTCAACCTCGACTTCGCGCACGGCACCGTGCGCTCGCTGCGGGTCGACGGCAGGCCCGCCCGGTTCGCCCGCGCGGGGGAGGACCTCGTCGTCACCCCGGCCCGCCCCGTACGGGACGGCGCTCCCTTCGTCGTCACCGTCGCGCACACCAGTGACCCGAGCGGCAGCGGCGGCGGCTGGGTTCGCACCCGCGACGGGCTGGCGATGGCCAACCAGGCCGACGCCGCCCACCGCGTCTTCCCCTGCAACGACCACCCCTCCGACAAGGCGCGATTCACCTTCCGCGTCACCGCCCCCGCGAACCTCACCGTGGTCGCGGGCGGCACCCCCCTGGGGCGCACCCGCGAGGGCGGCGGCATCACCTGGCGATACCGGCTGGCCCACCCCATGGCCACCGAACTGGCGCAGATCTCCATCGGCCGTTCGGCCGTACTGCACCGCACCGGCCCCGGCGGGCTGCCGGTGCGCGACGTGGTGCCGGCGGCGGACCGTGAGCGCCTGGCCACGTGGCTCCGGCGCACACCGGGCCAGTTGGAGTGGATGGAGAAGAAGGTCGGCCCCTACCCCTTCGAGACGTACGGGGTGCTGATCGCCAGGGCCAGGACCGGCTTCGAGCTGGAGACCCAGACGCTCTCCCTCTTCGAGAGCGGCCTGTTCACCACCTCGGGGATGCCCTCGTGGTATATCGAGTCGATCATGGTGCACGAGCTGGCGCACCAGTGGTTCGGCGACAGCGTCAGCCCGCGCCGCTGGACCGACCTGTGGCTCAACGAGGGCCACGCCACCTGGTACGAGGCGCTGTACGGGGACGAGCGCGGGAAGATGCCGCTCGAGAGGCGGATGCGCCTCGCCTACCAGCAGTCCGACGCCTGGCGCGCCGCCGGCGGCCCGCCCGCCGCCCCCGCGCCCGCCGACCCGGACCAGCAGATCGGCATCTTCCGCCCGATCATGTACGACGGCAGCGCCCTGGTGCTGTACGCGCTGCGGCAGCGGATCGGGCCCGCCGCGTTCGAGCGGCTGGAGCGCCGATGGGTGCGGCGGTACCACGACGGCGTGGCCTCGACCGCCGACTTCGTCCGGCTGGCGTCCCAGGTGGCGGGCCGCGATCTGAACGGCTTCCTGCGGCCATGGCTGTACGGGAGGACGACGCCGAGGATGCCGGGGCACCCCGGCTGGAAGCCCGAGGCCGCCCCCTCCGGGCAGGGCGTGACGGAAGCCGGCGGAAAGGCCGGTGGAGGGGCCGACGGAAAAGCCGACGGAAAGGCGGACGGGAAACCCGGGTGACGGCCCGGCCGCCGCGTGCGACCATCGTCAGGTCGGCGCCGCGGCCGGTGGCCGGGAATGCTCCGGGCCCGCCGCGCGTTGTCGAAGTGACGGAACCCAACGACGTAAGGATCGATTTGACCCACTCCTCTTCCCTTCCGCAGGACCGGCAGCGCTTCGCCGAGAGCCTTCGGGCCGACGCCCTGATGGAAGAGGACGTCGCCTGGAGTCACGAGATCGACGGGGAGCGTGACGGCGACCAGTACGACCGCTCCGAGCGTGCCGCGCTGCGGCGCGTCGTGGGCCTGTCCACCGAGCTCGAGGACGTCACCGAGGTCGAGTACCGGCAGCTGCGCCTGGAGCGCGTGGTGCTGGTCGGCGTCTGGACGTCCGGCACGGTGCAGGACGCGGAGAACTCCCTGGCGGAGCTGGCCGCGCTCGCGGAGACCGCCGGCGCCCTCGTGCTCGACGGGGTCATCCAGCGGCGCGACAAGCCGGACCCGGCCACGTACATCGGCTCCGGCAAGGCCCAGGAGCTGCGCGACATCGTGATCGAGACCGGTGCGGACACCGTCGTGTGCGACGGTGAGCTGAGCCCCGGCCAGCTGATCCACCTGGAGGACGTCGTCAAGGTCAAGGTGGTGGACCGCACCGCCCTGATCCTCGACATCTTCGCCCAGCACGCCAAGTCCCGAGAGGGCAAGGCGCAGGTCTCCCTGGCCCAGATGCAGTACATGCTGCCGCGGCTGCGCGGCTGGGGTCAGTCGCTCTCCCGGCAGATGGGTGGCGGTGGCTCCGGCGCGGCGGGCGGCGGGATGGCCACCCGCGGACCCGGTGAGACCAAGATCGAGACCGACCGGCGCCGCATCCGCGAGAAGATGGCGAAGATGCGCCGGGAGATCGCGGAAATGAAGACCGGCCGCGACATCAAGCGGCAGGAGCGCAAGCGCCACAAGGTGCCCTCGGTCGCCATCGCCGGATACACCAACGCGGGCAAGTCCTCGCTGCTCAACCGACTGACCGGCGCGGGCGTGCTGGTGGAGAACGCGCTGTTCGCCACCCTTGACCCGACCGTGCGCCGGGCCGAGACGCCCAGCGGGCGGCTGTACACCCTCGCGGACACCGTCGGCTTTGTGCGGCATCTGCCGCACCACCTGGTCGAGGCGTTCCGCTCCACCATGGAGGAGGTCGGCGACGCCGATCTGATCCTCCACGTGGTGGACGGCTCCCACCCGAACCCGGAGGAGCAGCTGGCCGCCGTTCGTGAGGTGATCCGGGATGTCGGCGCGGTCGCCGTGCCGGAGATCGTCGTGATCAACAAGGCGGACATGGCGGACCCGCTGGTGCTGCAGCGGCTGCTGCGCGTCGAGCAGCGCGCCATCGCGGTGTCGGCCCGCACCGGGCAGGGCATCGATGAGCTGCTCGGGCTGATCGACGCCGAGCTGCCGCGGCCGCAGGTCGAGATCGAGGCGCTGCTCCCGTATACGCAGGGCAAGCTCGTCGCGCGCGCCCACGCCGACGGCGAGGTGATCTCCGAGGAGCACACCCCGGAGGGCACCCTGCTCAAGGCGCGGGTCCACGAGGAGCTGGCCGCCGAGCTGCGGCAGTTCGTACCGGCTGCCGCCCCGGCGCAGAGCTAGCGACCAATCCCTTCCACGACGAAGGCCCGCCCCCGGGAGACCGGGGGCGGGCCTTCGTCATCCGCGCCCTACTGGTTGGCGAACTTCTTGCTGACCGCGTTGTACACGGCCTTGGCCTCGGGGCCGAGGTGCGGACCCGCCAGCCAGGTGGCGTTGGACGGGCCGATCGAGGTGTTCGACACCAGCGCCGGCTTCCCGTCGGAGCCGGTCGCGACCCAGCCGCCGCCGGACGAGCCCGCGGTCATGGTGCAGCCGATGCGGTACATGGTCGGCTGCTTGGCGTCCAGCGAGAGCCTGCCCGGCTTGTCCGTGCACTGGTTCATCTTCTGGCCGTCGAACGGCGGGGCGGCCGGGTAGCCCGTGGCCGTGATCTCGCTGATGGACTTCATCGCCGGGGCGTTGAAGTTGACCGGCAGCGCGCCGCCGACCGTCTCCTCGAGCGACTTGCCGCCGGCGGTCTCCGGCTTCACGTGCAGCACCGCGAAGTCGTACGGGGCGCCCTTGCCGCCGATGGCCGCGCCGTTGTCTATCCACTGCGAGGAGGTCTGTGCCCAGTCGGCCCACCAGACACCCTTCGGCGCCAGCTGCTCCTTGGTGGCGTTCTCCAGCTCGGCGGCCGACTTGCCGGCGTCGTTGTACGACGGGACGAACATCAGGTTCTTGTACCAGCCGCCGCCCTTGCCCGCGTGGACGCAGTGGCCCGCGGTCCACACCAGGTTGGACTTGCCCGGGTGCGCAGGGTCCTGCACGACGGTGGCGGAACAGACCATCGAGCCCTCGGGGCCGTCGAAGAAGACCTTGCCCGCCTCCGGCACGCTGGTGCTGTAGGGGCTCGCGACCTCCTTGGCCTTGACCGGCTGGGGGTCGGGGTCGGTGACGCCCTGGTCGCCCGAGATGTCGTTGTCGTCGACCGGGGTGTCGGGCTCCTGAGCCTCCTTCATCCGGTCCGGCTTCCAGAGGTCCTTGATGATCGGGTTGATGAAGTCGCCGGCCTCACGCAGCCAGTCGTCCTTGTCCCACTTGTTCCAGGCGCCGTTCTTCCACTTGTCCAGGTCGATCCCGAGCTCCTTCAACTTGTCGTTGAGGTTGTCGGGAAGGGTGACGTCGGACGCGTTCTGCGACGAGGAGGCGCTCGGCTCGGACCCTGCGTTGTCGTCCGAGGGGCCGCACGCCGTGGCGGTCAGCGCCAGCACCGAGGCAATGGCCGCGGCGGCCAGCACGGGGGAGCCGCTGCGGGCACGCAGCGCCCTCCACCTGGAGCTTGGCCGGGAGGCAGGCTGGCGATTGGGTGACATGGGCGGAACTCCCCCTGACGTTCTGGGCTGCTCTGAGTACTGCTGTGAAATTGTCATGCACCGCCCCGCCGACGGGACGGCCCCCACTATGCCGGTGCCGGCTACGACGGCCGAAGCCGGGTCCATGGTTCCCGGCGGTGTGGATCTTCCGCTTGCCCGTGATCCCGCGCCCCGCCCGTCGTTGGTACGTGCGGGGGACAGGCGAAAGGCGTTCAGCAGCAGGAGGACCGACAGCCGTGCCCGCACCTGACATGCCGCACTCTCCCGGGGAACCCCACCCGCAACTCCCGTCGGCCCCGGGGCCCGCCGCCGTGCCGACCCGGACCGACGAGCCGGCGGCCGTCCCGCGGCAGGGCCGCCGCGTCGACGACACCCCCGGCGGCCGGACCCCGGCGGACCGCCCGGACCCGCTGGCCGACGCCCCCCGCGCCATGCCGCCCGACGGCCTCGACGCCCCCCTGCACCACCCCGGCCCGCTGGTTCGCCCCGCCCCCTTGCACCACCCCACCCCGCTGGCCCATCACGACCCCCTCCACCACCCCAAGCCGCTGGTGCACCCCGGCCCTCAGGCCCATGCCGCTCCCCTGGTCCACGCCGACCCTGTGGTCCGTGCCGATCCTGTGGTCCATGCCGCCCCTGTGGTCCGCGCCGACCCTGTGGTCCGGGCCGATCCGCTGGGCCACCTCGACCCGTGGGACCATCCGGACCCCTGGACCGCCGCGGACGCCTGCGCCACCGAGAACCTGCTGCGCTGCTGGGTGCGCGAGAGCGGCGCCGTGTCCCACGCCCCCGGCCACGGCACGCTGCGCATCCCGCTCCCGGCCGCCGGCACCGCCCTGTCCGTGCCCGTGCGTCACTGGTCCGCCACCGGATGGCACCGCTTCGGCCGACCCGTGCTCGACGGCGGTCCCCAGGACGCACCCGCCCTCGACGCGGTCACCCTCGCCGCCCTCCTCGGCCGGGAGGTGGCGCACGGCGCCGAGTGGCCCGGCGCCCCGGCGCGGATCACCGAACTCGTCGGCCGGGTCGCGGACTCCGTACGACGCACCGCCCAATTCCTGTCCCGTCGGCGAGCGGCACCGGCCGACCCCGTGACGGACACCCCCTTTCTGGTCGCCGAACAGTCCCTTCTCCTCGGACATCCCCTCCATCCCACGCCCAAGAGCCGCGAGGGGCTCTCCGACGCCGAATCGCCCGTCTTCTCACCGGAGTCGCGCGGCTCCTTCCCTCTCCACTGGATCGCCGTCGACACATCCGTCCTGGCCTGCGACTCGGCCTGGACCGAGCGCGGCCGGACCGTGCCCGCCGAGCGGCTGGCCCTCTCGATCGCGGGCCCGGGCCCCGAACGGCCGCCCGGTACCGTGCCCTTGCCGCTGCACCCCTGGCAGGCCCGGGAGATCCGGTACCGCCCGGACGTCGCCGCGCTCTTCGACGCCGGGCTGCTGCACGACCTGGGGCCGGCCGGCGAGCCCTGGCACCCCACCTCCTCTCTCCGCACCGTCTACCGGACCGGCGCCCCCGTGATGCTCAAGCTGTCGCTCGCCGTGCGGATCACCAACTCCCGCCGTGAGAACCTCCGCAAGGAGCTGCGGCGCGGCGTCGAGATGCACCGGCTGCTGCGCAGCGGCCTGTCCGGGCAGTGGCGCGCGGCCTGCCCGGGGCGCCCCGGCTTCGACGTCGTCCGCGACCCCGCCTGGCTCGCGGTCGACAAGCCCGACGGGACCCCGCTGAGCGGACTCGACGTCGTCATCCGGCACAACCCGTTCGGCCCGGGTGACGAGGCCGTGTGCCTGGCCGGCCTCACCTCCCCGCGCCCCTGGGCGGACCGGAGGACGATGTGCTCACGGCTCGCCCGGATCATCGCCCGGATCGCCGCCCGCACCGGCCGTCGCCCGGCAACCGTCGGCGTGGAGTGGTTCCTCCGCTATCTCCACACCGTCGTCCGGCCCGTGCTCTGGCTGGACGGCGAGGCCGGTATCGCCCTGGAGGCCCATCAGCAGAACACCCTGGTGCTGCTCGACCCCGACGGCTGGCCGGCCGGCGGCCGCTACCGTGACAACCAGGGCTACTACTTCCGCGAGTCCCGGCGGGCGGACCTCGAGCGGCGGCTGCCCGGTCTCGGCGCCCAGAGCGACACGTTCGTCCTCGACGAGGTGGCCGACGAACGCTTGGCCTACTACCTCGGGGTCAACAACATCCTCGGTCTGATCGGCGCGTTCGGCTCCGAGCGGCTCGCCGACGAGCGCCTTCTGCTGGCCGCGCTCCGCCGTTTCCTCGCCGAGGCCGCGTCCGGCCCCGCGAAGACGCGCTCCACACTGCCCTCCCGACTTCTTGAGACGCCCACCCTGCGCTGCAAGGCCAACTTGCTCACGCGGCTGCGCGGTCTGGACGAACTCGTGGGCCCGGTGGACACCCAGTCCGTCTACGTCACCATCGCCAACCCCCTTTCCCGGCCTGTGACGGCATGACATCCACGACGCACCGATAACGACGAGAGGAGAGCGTCGCCATGCCGCCCACCGACTCCGGCACCAGCTCCGGCGCCGAGGACGACACCCTGGACATGCGGCCCTCCGAGGAACCCCCCGCGCGCCTCGCCGAGGAGCACCTCGCCGGGCCCAAGGCGCCGGGTCGGCCGGACCTGCTCGACCAGGTCGCCCAGTGGGGGCCCGCCGGCACCGTGGTGGGCGCCTTCCAACTCGTGCCCGTCCACCTCGAGCGCGATGTCGAGCTCATCACCCGATGGATGAACGACCCGGCCGTGTCCGCCTTCTGGGAACTGTCCGGCCCGGACGAGACCACCGCCCGTCACCTGCGCGCCCAGCTCGACGGCGACGGCCGCAGCGTGCCCTGTCTGGGCGTTCTGGACGGGGTGCCGATGAGCTACTGGGAGGTCTACCGCGCCGACCTCGACCCCCTCGCCCGGTACTACCCGGCCCGCCCGCACGACACCGGTCTCCACCTGCTCATCGGCCGGGTGCGCGACCGGGGCCGCGGTATCGGCACGGCCCTGCTGCGCGCCGTCGCCGATCTGGTCCTCGACCGGCGCCCGTCCTGCGGTCGGGTGATCGCCGAGCCGGATCTGCGGAACACCCCCTGCGTGGCCGCCTTCCTCGGCGCCGGCTTCCGTCTCTCCGCCGAGGTGCGGCTGCCCGACAAACACGCGGCCCTCATGATCCGGGATCGCACCCTGCGCCACCTCCTGTGATCGGTCGGCGCCTGTTCGCGCCTCTCTCTTCCATACACCGCCCGCCCCGTTCAGGTTCCCGCGCCAGGAGTACGCCCGTGATGTCAGTGCCGCCGCGTAGGCTGACAGTCCTATGACTGCATCGTCCCCGCCTCCACTCGCCGACCTGCTGCACGCCGCCGTCACTGCCGTCGGCGGCACCGAGCGCCCCGGCCAGATCGCCATGGCCGAAGCCGTAGCCGAGGCGATCGACGACAATTCCCATCTGCTGGTCCAGGCCGGCACCGGCACCGGAAAGTCCCTCGGCTATCTGGTGCCCGCCCTCGCACACGGCGAGCGTGTCGTGGTCGCGACGGCCACCCTCGCCCTGCAGCGTCAGCTCGTCGAGCGGGACCTGCCGCGCACCGTCGACGCCCTGCACCCGCTGCTGCGCCGCCGACCCGAGTTCGCCATGCTCAAGGGCCGCTCCAACTACCTGTGCCTGCACCGGCTCCACGAGGGCGTGCCGCAGGAGGACGCGGACGGGGAAGCCGGGCTGTTCGACCCGTTCGAGGCCGCCGAGCCCACCAGCAAGCTGGGCAAGGACCTGCTGCGGATGCGCGACTGGGCCGACGAGACCGAGACGGGCGACCGCGACGATCTGACCCCCGGCGTCTCCGACCGGGCCTGGGCGCAGGTCTCCGTCTCCTCCCGGGAATGTCTCGGCGCGTCCAAGTGCGCGTACGGCGCCGAATGCTTCGCGGAGGCCGCCCGGGAGCGGGCCAAGCTGGCCGAGGTCGTCGTCACCAACCACGCCCTGCTGGCCATCGACGCCATCGAGGGCGCGCCCGTCCTGCCGAGCCATGAGGTGCTGATCGTCGACGAGGCCCATGAGCTCGTCTCCCGGGTCACCGGGGTCGCCAGCGGCGAGCTCACCCCGGGCCAGGTCAACCGCGCCGTGCGGCGCGCCGCCAAGCTGGTCAACGAGAAGGCGGCGGACGCCCTGCAGACCGCCGCCGAGACCTTCGAGCGGCTCATGGAGCTGGCGCTGCCCGGCCGCCTCGAGGAGATCCCGGAAGATCTCGGCTATGCCCTGATGGCGCTCCGCGACGCCGCTCGTACGGTCATCTCGGCGCTGGGCGCCACCCGTGACGCCTCGGTCCAGGACGAGGACGCGGTGCGCAGGCAGGCCCTGGCCTCCGTGGAGAACATCCACCAGGTGGCCGAGCGCATCGTCGACGGGTCCGAGTACGACGTCGTCTGGTACGAGCGACACGACCGTTTCGGCGCCTCGCTGCGTGTCGCGCCGCTGTCGGTGTCCGGGCTGCTGCGCGAGAAGCTCTTCGAGGACCGCTCCGTCGTTCTGACCTCCGCCACCCTCAAGCTCGGCGGCGATTTCAACGGGGTGGCGGCGTCGCTCGGGCTCTCGCCCGAGGGCGTCCGGGACTCCGAGGAGGAGGGCGCAGCGCCCCCCTGGAAGGGGCTCGACGTCGGCTCGCCCTTCGACTACTCCAAGCAGGGGATTCTCTACGTCGCCAAGCACCTCGCCCAGCCTGGCCGCGAGGGCAGCCGCTCGGACATGCTCGACGAGCTCGCCGAGCTGGTGGAGGCCGCGGGTGGCCGGACGCTCGGCCTCTTCTCCTCGATGCGGGCCGCCCAGGCGGCCGCGGAGGAGCTGCGCGGCCGCCTTGACATGCCCATCCTGCTTCAGGGTGAGGAGACCCTCGGGGAGCTGATCCGTACGTTCGCGGCCGACGCCCGCACGTGTCTGTTCGGCACGCTCTCGCTCTGGCAGGGCGTCGATGTGCCCGGTCCGAGCTGCCAGCTGGTGGTGATGGACCGGGTGCCGTTCCCGCGCCCCGACGACCCGCTGATGAGCGCCCGCCAGAAGGCCGTGGAGCAGGCCGGCGGCAATGGCTTCATGGCGGTCGCGGCGACGCATGCCGCCCTGCTGATGGCGCAGGGGGCGGGTCGGCTGGTGCGCGCCTCCGGGGACCGCGGCGTCGTCGCCGTGCTCGACCCGCGGGTCGAGCGGGCTCGCTACGGCTCCTTCCTGCGCAAGTCCATGCCGGACTTCTGGTACACGACCGACCGCAATCAGGTGCGGCGCTCGCTGGCCGCCATCGACGCCGCCGCCAAGGCGGCCGAGGCGGCCAAGGCCTAGCCGAGCGCGGACACAGCAGGGCCCCGGAACCGGCGCAGTGGTCCCGGGGCCCGGTCGGCTGGGCGCGGAGGTCGGCGCGCCTGGACCCGCCCTGCTCAGATCCGGCGCAGCACCGCGACCACCTTGCCCAGGATGGTCGCCTCGTCGCCGGGGATCGGCTGGTACGCGGCGTTGTGCGGGAGCAGCCATACGTGGCCGTCCTCGCGCTTGAAGCGCTTGACCGTCGCCTCTCCGTCGAGCATCGCCGCCACGATGTCACCGTTCTCCGCGACGGGCTGGCGGCGCACCGTCACCCAGTCGCCGTCGCAGATGGCAGCCTCGATCATGGAGTCGCCGACCACCTTGAGGACGAACAGCTCACCGTCGCCGACGAGCTGGCGCGGGAGCGGGAAGACGTCCTCGACCGACTCCTCGGCGAGGATGGGGCCACCGGCCGCGATCCGGCCGACGAGGGGAACGTACGAGGCGGCGGGCTTGCCGGTGGTGTCCGGCGGCTGGGTGCTGGGCTGGTCGGAGCCGCGCACCTCGTACGCCCGGGGCCGGTGCGGGTCGCGCCGCAGGAACCCCTTGCGCTCCAGCGCCATGAGCTGATGGGCGACGGAGGAGGTGCTGGAGAGGCCCACCGCCTGACCGATCTCACGCATGGACGGCGGGTAGCCGCGCCGCTGCACGGAGTCGCGGATGACCTCGATGACACGCCGCTGCCGATCGGTCAGCCCGGAGCTGTCCGCCCGGATCCCTGGAGGTCGGCCGGGTAGGGAGCGCGTGGGCTTCTGCCCCTCCGGGTTCGTGGCTGCGTCATTCATCGGGTGGCCCTGGTTCATCGCGTGCGTGTGTTCGAGTCGGCTCTGGGAGCGCTCCTGGGCGGTGATGGTGGCGCTCTCTGTGGTGGTTGTCACGACGGCCCCTCTCGAGATGTTCTCCCTAGTAGGGCAACGGTAGTTGCTTTCGAAAGGTTGCGCCAAACACACGTTCGAGTGAAATTTCGCAGATGAGCTGACGTGATCACAAGGTTCGGTGTATAGGGCGGTTGGTTCGGTGGCCTGTGGCGCGGGGCCCAGTGTGTCACCCTCACCCCCGTGGCACGGCGACCGGTCGGCTTCGCGTAGTCTCGTGCCTGCTCGCGGATCGGGACACGCCGTCACTGCGGTTGGATGCCAGACACCACATCTAGTGGTTTGATGGATCTCAGCCACCCACAGGTTGTGGTCCCCGGTTATTCAGAGCCGAGCGCTTCGCCTATGCTTGTGGCCGCTTCGAGAAGCCCGCGAGGGCCGGTCGAGGCATGTCAGCCATGCGCCGTTCTTGAGGGTGAGGAGGGTTCGGAGTCATGCACTGCCCCTTCTGCAGGCACCCCGACAGCCGAGTCGTCGACAGCCGGACCACCGACGACGGTTGTTCGATTCGAAGGCGCCGCCAGTGCCCCGACTGCTCGCGCCGCTTCACGACCGTGGAGACCGCGTCACTGATGGTGATCAAGCGGAGCGGGGTCACCGAGCCCTTCAGCCGCGACAAGGTCATCTCCGGGGTGCGCAAGGCGTGCCAGGGCCGCCCGGTCACCGAGGACGCCCTGGCCAAGCTCGGCCAGCAGGTGGAGGAGGCCGTACGGGCCACCGGCAGCGCGGAGCTGTCCACCCACGACGTGGGGCTGGCCATACTCGGCCCGCTCCAGGAGCTCGACCTCGTCGCGTACCTCCGCTTCGCCTCCGTCTACCGCGCCTTCGACTCCCTCGAGGACTTCGAGACCGCGGTCACGGAGCTGCGCAACCAGCAACGGCCTCCCGCGAACGACCGCGGGCCCGGCGCCGACGGGGACGCGGAGGTCCCCGCGCGCGCCACCGCCGCCGACTGACGCGGCGGCCAAGGCCTGCCGGGGCGCGATGCCCCGGATGAACGACACACCACCGTGCCACGGGAAGAAAAGGGCACATCAGGGCGTTTTCGCCCGTACAGGGAGGCGGAATGACAGAGACGACGAGCGGCCCCGCACGAGGCTCCCGCTCCAAGGGAAGCAAGGCGGCCAAGGGACTGCGTATCGAGCGCATCCACAGCACCCCCGGCGTGCACCCGTACGATGAGGTCGTCTGGGAGCGCCGTGACGTCGTCATGACCAACTGGCGCGACGGTTCGGTCAACTTCGAACAGCGTGGCGTCGAGTTCCCCGACTTCTGGTCGGTGAACGCGGTCAACATCGTCACCAGCAAGTACTTCCGTGGCGCGGTGGGCTCCCCGGACCGGGAGTCCAGCCTGAAGCAGCTCATCGACCGGGTGGTGCGCACCTACCGCCAGGCCGGCGAGGACAACGGCTACTTCGCCTCTCCGGCGGACGCCGAGATCTTCGACCACGAGCTCACCTACGCCCTGCTGCACCAGGTCTTCAGCTTCAACTCCCCGGTGTGGTTCAACGTCGGCACCAAGCAGCCGCAGCAGGTCAGCGCCTGCTTCATCCTCTCCGTCGACGACTCCATGGAGTCGATCCTCGACTGGTACAAGGAAGAGGGGATGATCTTCAAGGGCGGCTCCGGGGCCGGCCTGAACCTCTCCCGCATCCGCTCCTCCAAGGAGCTGCTCTCCTCGGGCGGCAACGCCTCCGGTCCGGTCTCCTTCATGCGTGGCGCCGACGCCTCCGCCGGAACGATCAAGTCGGGCGGCGCGACCCGCCGGGCCGCCAAGATGGTCGTCCTCGACGTCGACCACCCGGATGTCGAGGCCTTCATCGAGACCAAGGTGAAGGAGGAGGAGAAGATCCGCGCCCTGCGCGACGCGGGCTTCGACATGGACCTGGGCGGCGATGACATCACGTCCGTCCAGTACCAGAACGCCAACAACTCGGTCCGGGTGAACGACACGTTCATGAAGGCCGTGGAGTCCGGCTCGAAGTTCGGGCTGCGCGCCCGTATGAGCGGCGAGATCCTCGAAGAGGTCGACGCCAAGTCACTCTTCCGCAAGATGGCCGAGGCGGCCTGGGCCTGCGCCGACCCGGGCATCCAGTACGACGACACGATCAACCACTGGCACACCTCGCCGGAGACGGGCCGGATCACCGCCTCCAATCCCTGCAGCGAGTACATGCACCTGGACAACTCCTCGTGCAACCTGGCCTCGCTCAACCTGATGAAGTTCCTCGACGACGACGGCGCGGGCCACCAGCGCTTCGACGCCGAGCGCTTCGCCAAGGTCGTCGAGCTCGTCATCACCGCGATGGACATCTCCATCTGCTTCGCGGACTTCCCGACCGAGAAGATCGGCGAGACCACCCGCGCCTTCCGCCAGCTGGGCATCGGCTACGCCAACCTCGGCGCGCTCCTGATGGCCACCGGCCACGCCTACGACAGCGACGGCGGCCGGGCCCTGGCCGGGGCGATCACCTCGCTGATGACCGGCACCTCCTACAAGCGCTCCGCCGAGCTGGCGGCGGTCGTCGGCCCGTACGAGGGCTACGCCCGCAACGCCGACGCCCACAAGCGCGTCATGAGGCAACACTCGGACGCCAACGCCGTCGCCAAGCGCATGGACGACCTGGACACCCCGGTGTGGGCCGCGGCCACCGAGGCCTGGCAGGACGTGATCCGCCTCGGTGAGAAGAACGGCTTCCGCAACGCCCAGGCGTCGGTGCTCGCGCCGACCGGCACCATCGGCCTGATGATGGACTGCGACACCACCGGCATCGAGCCCGACCTCGCGCTGGTCAAGTTCAAGAAGCTCGTCGGCGGCGGCTCGATGCAGATCGTGAACAACACGGTCCCGAAGGCGCTGAAGCGGCTCGGCTACCAGCCGGAGCAGGTCGAGGCGATCGTCGCCCACATCGCCGAGCACGGCAACGTGATCGACGCGCCGGGCCTGAAGCCCGAGCACTACGAGGTGTTCGACTGCGCGATGGGCGAGCGCTCCATCTCGCCGATGGGCCATGTGCGGATGATGGCCGCGGCCCAGCCCTTCCTGTCGGGCGCGATCTCCAAGACGGTCAACATGCCGGAGTCGGCCACCGTCGAGGAGATCGAGGAGATCTACTTCGAGGGCTGGAAGCTGGGCCTGAAGGCACTGGCGATCTACCGGGACAACTGCAAGGTCGGGCAGCCGCTCTCCGCCAAGAAGAAGGAGGAGAAGCCCGTCGAGCAGGCCGGGCCCGAGGCCGAGAAGGTCGTCGAGTACCGCCCGGTCCGCAAGCGCCTCCCCAAGGGGCGCCCCGGCATCACGACCTCCTTCACGGTGGGCGGCGCCGAGGGCTACATGACGGCGAACTCCTACCCGGACGACGGTCTGGGCGAGGTCTTCCTGAAGATGTCCAAGCAGGGTTCGACCCTCGCGGGCATGATGGACGCCTTCTCGATCGCCGTCTCGGTCGGTCTGCAGTACGGCGTGCCGCTGGAGACCTACGTCTCGAAGTTCACCAACATGCGCTTCGAGCCGGCCGGTATGACGGACGACCCGGACGTGCGGATGGCGCAGTCGATCGTCGACTACATCTTCCGCCGGCTGGCGCTGGACTTCCTGCCCTTCGAGACCCGCTCGGCGCTCGGCATCCACTCCGCCGAGGAGCGCCAGCGCCACCTGGAGACCGGTTCGTACGAGCCGGCTGAGGACGAGGTGGACGTCGAGGGCCTGGCACAGTCGGCCCCGCGCCACGTGGAGGCCCCGCAGGCCGCCACGTCCAAGCCGCGCGCCGTCGCCCCGGCGCCGAAGCAGGCCCACAGCTCCACGGAGCTCGCCGAGATCCAGTTCGGGCTGAACGCCGACGCGCCGCTGTGCTTCTCCTGCGGGACGAAGATGCGCCGGGCGGGCAGCTGCTACCTGTGCGAGGGCTGCGGTTCGACCAGCGGTTGCAGCTGATCACCGCCCCTCGCGGGTGAGCCCCTGAGGCGGGGTCCGGGCTTCGGCCCGGGCCCCGCCTCCGCCGTTCCCCCTGCGCTGTACCCGAGCGGGTGCGCGGGGCGTACGGCCGCGCCGGGGCTCGAACGTGCTGCCGCGGGGCGACCCCTGCGCGGCCGGACTCCTTCGGCCCGTGATGCGGGCCACCTTCGGGGCCGTACGATAGCGCGGTGCTGGTCAAGTGGATTCGCTGCACCGTGGTGGACCGCCGCGGTTTCGAGCGGGGGCAGCGGAAGTGGGCGGGGTTGCCCGGCGAACCGGGATTCCGGGGGCAGGGCGGTGGCTGGAGCCGGGGGCGGCCGAATGTGGCGCACGTCTTCGCGTTCTGGGAGAGCAGGGCGTTCTACGACTCCTTCATGGCACGCTCGCACGACCGCCTGGCGGCCGCGCAGTCCGGCACGTACAGAGACATGCAGGTGCGGCTGTTCGAGCACCGCTTCGATGTGAAGGTGGGGTTCCAGCCGCGGTTCACCGACGCGGACGTGGTGCGGGTGGCTCACTGCCGGGTGCACGCGGAGCGGGTGGAGCACTTCACGCTCATGCAGGAGAAGGTGTGGAATCCGGCGATGGCCGGGTCGCCGGGGATGCTGCGCGGGGTGTTCGGGGAGGCGCCCGGCAATGAGTTCCTCGTGCTGTCGTTGTGGGATTCGGCCGCCGAGCACGGCAAGTACCGGGTGGAGCGGGTGGAACGGCTCGCGCTGCGTGCGCAAATTGAAGCGGACGTGGCGGCGATCGCGGGGGACGTGGTGGGGGTCGAGCCCTCCTGGACGGTGTGAGGCGCGACCGGCGCCTGTCGTCGGCGGCCGGGGCCGTGTGGCGCGCTCAGGGGGCGGGGGAGTAGGCGCCCGCCCGAACCGCGGCGGCGACCGCGGCGGCGCACTGGTCGGCCAGCGCCGTGTCGATGGGCTCTCGGGTGATGAAGACCCGGAAGAACAGCGGGGCCGAGACGGCGCGCACGACCGCCGCGGCGTCGGTGTCCGCCGGGGCCTCGCCGCGGTCGACGGCCCGCGCGACCACGGCCGCGCAGCGGGAGAACCGTTCGGCGTAGAAGTCGTGGAGGGCCGCCGCGGCGCGCTCGGACTGGAACGCGGCGGCGATGAAGGCGGAGGGCGCGGCGGCCGACGAGGCGTCGGCGAAGGTGTCGGTGACCTCGCGGGCGAGGGCCCGCAGGTCGCTGTCGAGGCCCCCGGTGTCCGGCGGCGTCCAGGTGTCCTCGCCGGCCAGGTCCAGCGCGTCGGCGAGCAGCTCCTCGACGCTGCCCCACCTGCGGTACAGGGTCGTCTTGTGGACTCCGGAGCGCTCGGCGACGTATTCGACGGTCAGCCCGGGATAGCCGTGCTCGGCGAGTCCGGTGAGCACGGCGTCGCGGACGGCGGCACGGGTGCGGGCGGTGCGCCCGCCGGGGCGGACGGTGCCGGGGGCGTGGGCGGCGGACTCCGAAGGCAATTGCAACTCCAGTTGTGTTAGTGGGTTTGCTGTGCCATGGTTAGGGTAATGCAACTGTAGTTGTGTTTGCGTAGGGTGTCCGCCTGTTCGGAGGTTCGCTTTTGCCCACTCAGATCTCGCTGCGCGGTGTGACCCTCTCCCGCGGGGAGCGCCTGCTGCTCGACGGGGCGTCGTTCTCCGTACGGCCCGGTGAGCGGGTCGGCATCGTGGGGGAGAACGGAGCGGGCAAGTCCACACTGTTGCGATTGCTCTCCGGGGCCGAACAACCCGATGACGGCACGGTCGTCACGGTGGCCGACGGCGGGATCGGCCACCTCGCCCAGACGCCGGAGCTGCCCCCGGACCGCACGGTCCGTGACGCGGTGGACGCGGCCCTGGCCGAGCTGCGCGCCATGGAGCGCGGGCTGCGCGAGCTGGAGGAGCGCCTCGACTCGGCCGGACCCGACACCCTCTCCGCCTACGGCGACCTGCTCACCGCCTTCGAGGCTCGTGGCGGCTACGAGGCGGACGCCAGGGTGGACAAGGCCCTGCACGCCCTGGGGCTGGCCCACATCGCCCGGGACCGGCGCCTGGGCAGCCTCTCGGGCGGCGAGCAGGCCCGGCTGGGGCTGGCCTGCCTGATCGCCGCCGCTCCAGAGGTGATGCTGCTCGACGAGCCGACCAACCACCTCGACGACGGGGCGCTCACCTGGCTCGAGGACGCCCTGCGGGCACACCCCGGCACGGTCGTCGCGGTCTCCCACGACCGTGTCTTCCTGGAGCGGGTGGCCACCACGATCGTCGAGGTGGACGCGGACCGGCGCGCCCTGGTGCGCTACGGAGGCGGGTACGCCGGGTTCCTGGCCGAGCAGGCCGCCGCCCGGCGCCGCTGGGAGCAGGCCTACGAGGAATGGCGGGCGCAGACGGCCGAGCTGGCCGAGGCGGCCACGACCGTCGCCCGGCGCGTGGCCCCCGGCCGGGCCATGAAGGACGGCAACAAGATGGCGTACGACCGGGACAAGGGGCGGGTGCAGTCCTCGGTCTCCAGCCGGGTGCGCAACGCGCAGGAGCGCCTGCGCAGGCTCCTGGCGGACCCGGTGCCGCGTCCCCCCGAGCCCCTGCGGTTCGCGGCCCGCCCGGAGACGGGCACGGCGGACGGGGTCCTCATCGGCCTCGACCGGGTGCGGGTGGGTGACCGGCTGGCGGTGGACGGGCTCACCGTCGCCGCGGGCGAGCGCCTGCTGGTCCACGGGGCCAACGGGGCGGGGAAGTCCACCCTGCTGAAGGTCATGGCCGGGGTCCTGGCGCCGGAGACGGGCACCGTGGTGCGCCGGGGCCGCATCGGCTACCTCGCTCAGGAGATACCCGTCACCCGCCCCGGGGAGCGGCTGACGGAGGCGTTCGGGCGCGGGATACCGGGCGGTCCCGAGGACCACGCGGCGCTGCTGTTGTCCTTCGGGCTCTTCCGCGAGCGCGACCTGGCGGTGCCGGTGGGGGCGCTCTCGGCCGGCCAGCAGCGACGCCTCGCGCTGGCCCGGCTGCTGGCCCGCCCGGCGGACCTGCTGCTGCTCGACGAGCCGACCAACCACCTCGCCCTCGGCCTCGTGGAGGAGTTGGAGCAGGCCCTGGCGGCGTGGACGGGGGCCCTGGTGGTGGTCTCGCACGACCGGCTGCTGCGCCGCCGGTTCACCGGCCGCCTGTGCGAGATACGCGCGGGCAGGCCCGTGGCCTAGGGTGGCCGCATGGCACGACCCCGGCGCATCGTTCTCGTACGGCATGGCGAATCGGAGGGGAACGTCGATGACTCGGTGTACGAGCGGGTGCCCGACCACGCTCTGGGACTGACGGAGGCAGGGCGGCGGCAGGCCGCGGAGGCGGGAAAGCGGCTGCGCGAGACCTTCGCCGACGAGCGGGTCTCGGTCTACGTGTCGCCGTACCGGCGCACCCACCAGACCTTGGAACTGCTCGGCCTCGACCCGGCGCGCACCCGCGTCAGGGAGGAGCCGAGGCTGCGCGAGCAGGACTGGGGAAACTGGCAGGACCGGGAGGACGTCCGCAAGCAGAAGGCCTACCGGGACGCCTACGGCCACTTCTTCTACCGCTTCGCCCAGGGCGAGTCGGGTGCCGACGTCTACGACCGGGTGGACGCCTTCCTGGAGAGCCTGTGGCGCAGCTTCGAGGACCCCGCCCACCCGCCGAACGTGCTGCTGGTGACCCACGGGCTGACCATGCGGCTGTTCTGCATGCGGTGGCTGCACTGGACCGTCGCGGAGTTCGAGTCGCTGTCCAACCCGGGCAACGGTGAGACGCGGGCCCTGCTGCTCGGCTCCGACGGGCGCTACCATCTCGACCGGCCCTTCGAGCGCTGGTGCGTCCCCGAGCCGTACGGCCTCACCAGTTGGAGTGTGAGGCGATGACCGGCGACCGATTCCAGCGGGCCCTGCGGAGCCTGCGCGGCCTGGCCGTGGGCGACGCCCTCGGCTCCCAGTTCTTCGTGCCCGCCAACTATCCGCTGCTGGGACGGCGCGAGCTGCCGCCGGGCGCCTGGCAGTGGACCGATGACACCGAGATGGCCGGCTCCGTGCTGGCCGTCCTGGTCGCCCACGGCCGCATCGACCAGGACGCGCTCGCCCGGTCCTTCGCCGAGCACCATGACTTCGACCGGGGCTACGGGCCCGCGGTGAACCGGATGCTGAGGCTGATCAGAGAGGGCGGCGACTGGCGGGAGCTGGCCGCGGGTCTCTTCCAGGGGCAGGGCTCATGGGGCAACGGCGCGGCCATGCGGATCGCGCCACTGGGCGCCTGGTACGCGGGCGACCCGGAGCAGGCCTCCCACCAGGCGGAAATCTCCGCGTACACCACCCACCAGCACCGGGAGGCCGTGGCGGGAGCGATGGCGGTGGCCGCGGTGGCGGCGCTGGCCGCCGACCCGGCGGGCGCCGGTGGGCCCGAGGCCCTGCTGGACCAGGTGATCTCGCTCGTCCCGCGCAGCGCCGTCCAGGCGGGGCTGCGCCGCGCCCGCGACATGCTCGACTACGCGGACGCGGGGACCGTCGCCGCGGTGCTCGGCTGCGGCCGCCGCACCAGCGCGCACGACACCGTGCCCTTCGCCCTGTGGGCGGCGGCCCGGCACCTCGGCGCCTTCGAGGAGGCGTTCTGGACGACCGCTCAGGTGGGCGGGGACGTGGACACCAACTGCGCCATCGTCGGGGGCGTGATCGCGGCCGGGGCGGGCGGCGCGCCGCCGGGCGAGTGGCAGGACCGCACCGAGCCGCTCCCCGGCTGGGTCCCGTCCTCGGGATGACCGGCCCCGACACCGGCTGACACCCCGTGCCACCTCGATCTTCGCCCCGGCGAGCGACCCGTCGGCCGAACCGCCCGACGGCGGTGTCGCGTTGAGCGGGCCGGCCCGCGAAGCCGGTCGCGGGCCGCCAGGCGGAACCCGGTGCACGAGTGGTGCCCGGGCGGCGTAATCTGGTCCTCGCCATGGCCTACGAACCGCCCACTCATCGCGTCGAGCGCTCGCTCCGCGCCACCACAGGAGCCAAGATCGTCGTCGGGATCGACGAGGTCGGGCGTGGGGCCTGGGCCGGCCCGGTGACGGTCTGCGCGGCGGTCACCGGACTGCGGCGGCCGCCGGCCGGGCTCACCGACTCCAAGCTGCTGAGCCCGAAGAAGCGCACGGCCCTCGCCGGTGAGTTGGAGACGTGGGTCACCTCGTACGCCCTGGGCCACGCCTCTTCGGAGGAGATCGACGCCCTGGGGATGACGGCAGCCCTCCGGCTCGCCGCCACTCGCGCGCTCGACGGGCTGCCTGTGCGCCCCGACGCGGTGATACTCGACGGGAAGCACGACTACCTGGGCGAGCCCTGGAAGGTACGCACCGTCATCAAGGGCGACCAGTCCTGCGTGGCCGTCGCCGCGGCCTCGGTGATCGCCAAGGTCCGGCGGGACGCGCTGATGGCCGAACTGGGAGCCGCCCACGCGGACTTCCGCTTCGGCGACAACGCCGGGTACCCGTCACCCGTGCACCGCGCCGCCCTGACGGAGCTCGGCCCCACCCCCTACCACCGGCTGTCCTGGTCCTATCTGGACGGTCTGCCCCGCTGGCGGCACCTCAAGCGGGTCCGCAGCGTCCCTGAACCAGCCGACGCGGAGGATTACGCCCAACTCGGCTTCGACTTCTGAACGGACTTTTCCACCCACCCGCCGATGCGACTCGCACCGACGTTTGATAGACATCACCCCATGCCTCTCATCCCCGAGGAGCCTCAGATTCACGAGAGTGTCCCGGGTCCTCGCGCGACACCGGCCGCAGGCCGCACCGCGCCGACCCCTCGTCCTGTCCCTGGTCCCGGCCCCCGGCCCGCCCCTCGGCGGCCCGGCAGCCCCGGGCCCAACCGCGGCTCCGCCGCGACCCCCTTGACCCCGGCGCAGCGCACCGCGGGTGACGCGGCGAAGCCCGGCCCGCCCGCCGCGCCCAAGCCCGCGCCGCCAGCCGCCTCCGCGCCGGCCGGTCCGCAGATCCAGCTGATCCCCGCCTCGCCGGAGGGGGCCCTGGACGCGGCGGACGAGGCCGTCGACCTGCTGCTGGACTCCGGCCGCGCGCCCGGCGAGATCCTGGTGCTGACCACCGGGGAGCAGCATCCGTGGGCGGCCCACGAGCTCTCCTTCGGCGCGGCGTCGTACTGGGAGCAGCAGGACGCCGGTGACGACGTCTTCTACGCCGCCGCCACGGCCCGCCGCGTCACGTCCCGCCCGGTCGTGGTGGTGGCGGTCAACGGGGGAGCCGACGACGCCGTCGCCCGCGCGCTGCCCGAGGCCACCCGCCGCGCCGGAACGCTGCTGATCGTCTGCGGGGACCCCCAGCGCGTCAACGCCCACATCACCGCGGGCGTCTGACCGCGGGGCCGCTCACACGGCCGCGGAGCGGCGCAGCGCCTCGCGCGCCTCGCCGCGGGGGTGCGGCACGGCCGCCGTGACGCCGTCACCGGTGGCGGTGCCGACGCCGAGGCGGCTGCGGAGGGAGGCGGAGTGCGGCCGGCGGCCGCCCCGCCCCTCGCCGAGCACCTGCCAGCCCGCGCGGGTCAGCGTGATGTAGGCACCACAGCGCAGGCCGTGCAGGGTGCAGGCGTCGCGCAGGCCCCACATCCAGGCGCCGTCCTCCTCCGTCCACTGGCTCTCGCCCTCTCGGCAGTAGAGCAGCACGGCGGTGCGGACGGGCGTGCGGCGCCGCAGGTCGTGCGGGATGACCCGGCGCAGCTGGGCCAACAGCGCGTTCCGGAATTCCCAGCCGTCGGCGGCCGAGGAGCCGCGCCGGGTGAAGGAGGCACTGGCCGCCAGCCGCTCCTCCGGGTCGAGGACCGCGACGACGGCCGTCGACGGTGTCGGCAGATGGCGGCTGTGCAGGCCGGTGACGACCTCACGCGGATTGCGCAGCAGCGGGATACCGGCGGCGGCCCACTCGGCCGGTTCGAGCAGCCTGCTCAGGCGGGAAACGGGGTCGGTGGCCGGCGGCGGAGCGAAGCCGAAGGTCATGGTCCTCCCTTCGTCTGCGCGCCCACGGTCCGTGCGAAGGGTCGGGCACGGGCGCACGCCACGACCTGGCTCCGGCGCACCACGGGCGGCCCGGGAGCGGCGAACTGCTTCAATTCTCGCGGTCGTACAGGCGCGCGGCAACGAGCAATTGGCGCGGCTGACCGGTTTGCGCCGGTGCGCGGTCAATATTCCGCGCACACCTCCCACCTGCGGCGGCGGTCATCCCTGCACGGCGAGAACCAGGGGGAAGACCGCCTCCGCACCGGCCCGGCGGAGCAGCCGGGCGGCCACCGCCAGCGTCCACCCGGTGTCCGCCACGTCGTCGACGAGGAGCACCGGCCCCGCGGCCCGCTCCAGCGCCGCGGCCAGCGCGGGCGGCACGGTCAGCGCCCCGTGCAGCGCCCGCAGCCGCTGCGCGCTGTTGGTACGCGGCACGCGCGTGTCGGCCCCGGCGTCGACATACGAGACGGTGCCGAGCACGGGCATCCGGCCGACCGAGGCGATCCGCTCGCCCAGTGTCTGGATCAGCCGCGGGCGGGTGTGCGAGGCCACCGTGACCACGCCGACCGGGCGCGCCGGGGCGTCCGGCGCCCCCGACGCCCAGCCGCCGGGCCCCTTGGCCCAGTCGGCGAGCACGGTCACCACCGCGGCGGCCACATCGTCCGGAATCGGCTCATCCGGATTCTGCGGGGCGAGCAGCGGCCGCAGCCGGTTTCCCCAGCCGATGTCGGAGAGACGGCCGAGCGCCCGCCCCGGAGCCGCCTGCTCGCCCACCGGGATCCGGCCCTTCAGCTCCACACCCACCGCGGGCAGCCCGGTCGGCCACATGCGGCGCGGCTCCACCTCGACGCCCGGGCGGCCCAACTCTCCGCGCGCCGCCTCCAGAGACGCGGCGGACACCTCGGCCGTGAACCGGGCCCCCGAGCAGTTGTCGCAGCGCCCGCACGGCGCCGCCGCCTCGTCGTCCAGCTGCCGCCGCAGGAACTCCATCCGGCAGCCGGTGGACGAGGCGTAATCCCGCATCGCCTGCTGCTCCGCCTCCCGCTGCCGCGCCACCCACGCGTATCGCTCCGCGTCGTACGTCCAGGGCTGCCCCGTCGCCGTCCAGCCGCCGCGCACCCGCCGGACCGCGCCGTCCACATCGAGGACCTTGAGCATGGTCTCCAGGCGCGAGCGGCGCAGATCGACCTGCGGCTCGAGCGCGGGCAGGGACACCGGACGGTCCGCCGCCGCCAGCACGTCGAGCGTGCGGCGCACCTGCTCCTCGGAGGGAAAGGCGAGCGAGGCGAAATACCGCCAGATGGCCTCGTCCTCACGGCCCGGCAACAGCAGCACCTCCGCGTGCGCCACGCCGCGCCCGGCCCGCCCGACCTGCTGGTAGTAGGCGATGGGGGAGGAGGGCGAGCCCAGGTGCACCACGAAGCCCAGATCCGGCTTGTCGAAGCCCATGCCCAGCGCGGAGGTGGCCACCAGGGCCTTGACCCGGTTGGCCAGCAGGTCCTCCTCCGCCTGCTGGCGGTCGGCGTTCTCCGTCTTGCCGGTGTACGAAGCGACGGTGTGGCCCCGCTGCCGCAGGAACGCCGCCACCTCCTCGGCGGCGGCGACCGTGAGGGTGTAGATGATCCCGGAGCCGGGGAGCTCGGGGAGGTGGTCGGCGAGCCAGGCCAGCCGGTGAGCCGCGTCCGGCAGCCGCAGCACGCCCAGGCTCAGGCTCTCCCGGTCCAGCGGCCCCCGCAGCACCAGCGCGGGCGAGCCGTCCGCCCCCGCGCCGTCCCTCCCGGGCCCGCCCGTGCCCAGCTGCTCGGCGACGTCCGCGGTCACCCGGGCATTGGCCGTCGCCGTCGTGGCCAGTACGGGCACGCCCGGCGGCAGGTCGGCGAGCATCGTGCGCAGCCTGCGGTAGTCGGGGCGGAAGTCATGGCCCCAGTCGGAGATGCAGTGGGCCTCGTCGACCACCAGCAGGCCGGTGGCCGCGGCGAGCTTGGGCAGCACCTGGTCCCGGAAGTCGGGGTTGTTCAGCCGCTCGGGGCTGACCAGCAGCACATCCACCTCACCGGCGGCCACCTCCGCCTGGATGGTGTCCCACTCCTCCGTGTTGGCGGAATTGATGGTGCGCGCGTGGATACCCGCCCGCGCGGCGGCCTCGACCTGGTTGCGCATCAGCGCGAGCAGCGGGGAGACGATCACCGTCGGGCCCCCGCCGCGCTCGCGCAGCAGGGCGGTGGCGACGAAGTACACCGCGGACTTGCCCCATCCCGTGCGCTGCACGACCAGCGCCCGGCGGCGGTCGGCGACCAACGCCTCGATCGCCCGCCACTGATCCTCCCGCAGCCGGGCGGATCCGGAGGGGTCCCCGACCAGGCGGGCCAGGACACGGTCGGCCGCGATGCGCAGATCTTCGTCGCTCATGCCCCCATGCAACCCGATCCCACCGACATCGCGCGAATGGGACCCGAGCCTGTGGATAAGGTTATCCACAGGCCTGGCGGGCCGGGCCGGACTGGGAGACCGTCGGGCCATGACCCGACACAACGAAGCGGCCGGCCTGTCCGGCGATGAGCAGATCACCCTCCGCAGCCCGGCCGAGCTCGCCGACGCCCTGCCCTATGTCCTGGGCTTCCATCCGGACGACAGCATCGTGATGATCGCGCTGCACGGCCCACGCGGCCGGTTCGGCGGGCGGCTCAGGCTCGGCATCCCCGAGGCGAGCGAGGAATGGCCGGAGGTCTGCGACCAGCTCGCCGAGTGCCTGGTGACGGGCAGCGAGCGGCGGGCGGGCCGGCCCGACGGGACGGTGCTGTTCCTGTGCCAGGAGCCGGGCGAGGGCGAATCGGGGCAGGACGTGATGGAGCGCCTGCGGCCGCTCGCGCAGCGGCTGCGCACCGCGTGCGGCGGGCTGGAGGTGCCGGTCTTCGAGGCGCTGTGCATCTCCGACGGCCGGTTCTGGTCGTATGTGTGCCCGGACCGGCGCTGCTGCCCGCCGGAGGGCGTCCCGCTCACCCTGCCCGGCACCTCCGTGATGGCGGCGGCCGCCACCTACGCGGGCGTCCATGTGCGCGGGTCGCTGCGCGAGATGGAGGCGAGGCTGGCGCCGCTCGCCCCGCCCAGGGCCGAGGAGCAGGAGCGGGCGCTGGACACGGCGGGCTGCGAGCTCGTGCCGAGGATCCTGGGCGGCACGGACTGCGCCGCGGTGCGCGAGGAGACCCTCGTCCTCCTCGGCGGCATGCTGGCCCGGTTCCGCGCCGCGCCGCCGATCGCCGACCAGGTCGCGGCCGACCTCCGCGACGACGGGCTGATCGGCGACCAGGAGGCGGCCGCGGTCATCGTCGGGCTGCAGGACCGGCTGGCGCGCGACCGGGCCGCGCAGTGGATGGAAGGACCCGACGCGGAGCCGGCCCTGCGGTTGTGGCGCGCCCTCTCCCGCCGCTGCGTCGGCTCGTACGCGGAGCACGCCGCGGCGCCGCTCACCCTCGCGGGCTGGGTCGCCTGGTCGATGGGGGACGAGCCCGCGGCGCGCGTCGCGCTCGGCCGAGCGCTGTCCGCCGATCCCCACTACCTGTTCGCCAGGCTGCTCCACCAGGCGTGCAACGAGGGGCTCGACCCGGAGCTGTTGCGCCGCTGTCTGCGCCAGGACCGTGCCGACCGGGCCCTGCAGACCGCGGTGCGCGGCGAGTTGGAGCGCCTCGGGGCCGCTGCCGCCGGAAGGCCCGGCGGACCCGGGACGCCGGGGCGAGGGTCCGGCGGGCGGGCCAAGAGCCCCAGCGCGCAGGCGGCCCGGCGGCGTCCGGTCGGCCGGACGCGGGCGCGGCGCAGGCCCGGCCGGCGAGGGGCCCGCAGCCGCCCCTGAGCCGCCATCGAGCCGCCGGGCGCCGGGCCGCCGGGGCGGTTCCGTCGCCCTCCCTCCACCATCGACGATCAACCGGAAGGGACTGATTATCGTCAGGCAGACGACTATGATCGCGGCATGCCCTACGATCCAGCGGCCTTCCCGCCTTTCGCCGTCACCGTGGATCTGGTCGTGCTGACCGTCCGGCGGCACGCGCTGTGCGCGCTGGCCGTCCGCCGCGGCGAGCCGCCCTTCCAGGGGCGCTGGGCTCTGCCGGGCGGCTTCGTGCGGGCCGATGAAGACCTCACGGCGGCGGCCGCCAGGGAGTTGGCCGAGGAGACCGGGCTGCTCGTCCACGACCCCGCGGCTCCGGCCTCTCCCAACGCCGCCCACCTCGAACAGCTCGCCACCTACGGCGACCCGAAGCGCGACCCCAGGATGCGGGTGGTGAGCGTCGCGCACCTGGCGCTCGCGCCGGACCTCCCGGCGCCCCGGCCCGGAGGCGACGCGCACAGCGCGCGCTGGGCCCCAGTCGAGTCCCTGCTCGACCAGGACGGGTCCTTCGGCCGCGACGCCGACCTGGCCGCCCCGCTCGCCTTCGACCACGCCCGCATCCTGGCGGACGGGGTGGAGCGTGCCCGCTCCAAGATCGAGTACTCCTCGCTGGCCACCGCCTTCTGCCCCCAGGAGTTCACGGTCGGTGAGTTGCGCCGGGTCTACGAGGCGGTGTGGGGGGTGGCCCTCGACCCCCGCAACTTCCACCGAAAGGTCACCGGAACGCCCGGATTCCTGGTGCCCACGGGCGGCACGACGACCCGTCAAGGCGGTCGCCCGGCCCAGCTGTTCCGGGCCGGGGGCGCGACGCTGCTCAATCCGCCCATGCTTCGTCCCGAGGTGTGACAGCCCATGACACGACGACTCGACAGGGGGTGTAGATGCCGACGAAATAGGACATAGCGGGTTACCGTGCTCCGGTACGTCACCAGTCCCCACGTGCCACGAGCGGTTCCATGCCCCGCGGGAGAAGCCATGATTCAGGCCACCGGACTGACCAGCACCCCCCGCCGCAACCGTCCGCCTGTCGTCGACGATCTCACCTTCGAGGCCCCACCGGGCCGTGTGACCGCCCTGTTCGGCGGTCCCGGCGCGGGCAAGACCAGCGCGCTGAGGCTTCTGCTGCAGCTCGACCGGGGCCACGGTGCCGTCTTCTTCCGGGGCCGCCCGCTCCACCGCATCCGGCGCCCGGCCCGGGAGATCGGGGTCCTTCTGGAGGACGTGCCGGGCCACCCCGGGCGCACCGCGCGCGGTCACCTCAGGATGCTCGGGGCTGCCGTCGGGGTACCCGCGGCGCGCGCGGACGCGGTGCTGGACGCGGTCGGCCTCACCGAGCTGGCCGACGAGCGTATCGGGGACCTGGCTGCCGGCATGGAGCGGCGCCTCGGGCTCGCCACGGCCCTCCTGGGAGACCCGCACACGCTCGTTCTCGACGCGCCCACGCGCGGTCTGTCCACCCGGGAGACCGTCTGGATGCACGGCCTGCTGCGGCAGTTCGCCGGGAAGGGCGGTGCCGTCCTCGTCACCGATCGGGACCCGGAGAACGTCACCCGCCTCGCCGACCAGGTCCTCACCCTGGAGGGCGGTCGGCTCATCGCCGACCAGCCGGTCGAGGAGTTCGCACGCACCCGGCTGCGCCCCCGCGTCGCCGTGCTCTCGCCGGTGGCCGGGCGGCTGGCCGCCGTGCTGGAGGAGGAAGCGGGCGCCGCCGAGCCGGCGGTCCAGTCGCCGTGCCCGCCCGGAGCGGCGGAGGCCGGCGAGGCCGACAAGGCGAAGGCCGCTGCGGTGAGCGGGGTGGAGCCGCTGAGCGGCACGGGGGCCGGGGAGGGGCCCGGTCCCCGCGCCCACCGCGCCAGTGAGGCGGGGGCGAGCGCGGAGGGGTCGGAGCCCGAGGCAGTGGCGGGGGGAGAGGCACAGGTCGGGGCGTCGGCCGCGGCGAGGGATGAGAGCGCCGCGGGGGAGGCAGGGGCCTGGGCCGCCCACGGGGCAGCGTCGCCCGCCGCGGCAGCCGCTGACGGAGCGGCGGGCGAGGGCGTGGCGGAAGGCGGATCCGGTGGCGACACCGGACCCGCCCCCCGCAGCGCGCAGTCGCCCGCAGCCGATGCCGTGCCCGTCGCCGGCCCAGGGTCTGCGGGTGGGCCCGCGCCCGCCGCCGCACCGGCGTCCGCCGTGGGCCCCGGCTCGGTAGCCGTGCCCGCGCCCGCTGCCGACGCGATGCCGGCTGCCGGGTCCGTGCCTGCTGCCACGCACGGCCCCGCCACCGGCCCCGCGCCCGTCGCTGTGCCTGCGCCTGCCGCCGATCCGGCGTCCGCCGACGGCCCGGCGCCCGCTGTCGTGTCCGCGTCCGCCCCCGGCTCGGCGTCGGCCGGCGGATCCGCCCCTGCCGCCGTGCCCGTGGCCGTGCCCGCGCCTGCCGCTGGGGCTGCGGGCGGTGGGCGGCTGTCGGTGGTGCGGGAGGACGAGACGCGCATCTCCGTCTACGGGCTGTCCTGCGCGGCCGTCGGCGAGACCGCGTACCGCCACGGCATCGTCGTGCACCGGCTGGTCGAGGAGACCGCCGACCTCGGTCCGCGGGCCGCGGGCGGGGACACCGCTGCCCGCGATCCCCGGGCCACCCCGCCCCGGGTGCTGCCGAGGCTGCCGCTGCCCGGCCCGGCCTGGCCGCTGCGCTATGAGCTGCGCCGCGCCACCGGCGTACGCACCGGCTGGCTGATCGCCGTCGCGGCCCTCGTGGCCTCGCTCGTGGGCTCCGTGCTGCTCGCCCGGGCGGGCGGGGCGGGGGAGCTGCACCGGATCACCGGCTGGCCCACCGACGTGCCCCTGCCACCGGTGGCGATCGCGGCCGGGCTGCTGGGCGCGCTGTCCTTCGGGGAGGAGTTCCGCTACCCGGCGCTGGCCCCGGCCCGGGACACGGTGCCGCGCCGGCTCGGCCTGCTGATGGCCAAGTTCCTGGTGTGCGCGGTCGGCGCCCTGCTGCTCTGCTTCGCCGTCCTCGCCCTCGACGGTGCGGCGCTCCTGCTGCTGGTCGGTGGGGACGCGGTGCCGCTCCCGGGCGACTGGCCGCTGCTGATGGCGAGCGTGTGCGCCCTGGCGGTCGGCTCGAGCTGGGCCGGGCTGATGGCGGCGGCGGTCTTCCGGTCCACCGCGCTCGGCCTGGCGACGCTGCTGGCGGTGCCCATCCTGGCGGTGCCGGTCGTGCAGCGCGCGCTGGCCGAGCCGTCGGTGCGCTCGCTCGTCGGGCTGCCGCACCGGCTGCGGGCGGAGGCGCTCGACCAACCGCACTCCATGGTCGACCGCCTCCTGGCGCTCGCCCTGCGGCTGGCGTCCCAGCCCGTGGGACAGGCGCTCGTGCTCTCGCTGGCCGTGCTGCTGTGCGCGTACGCCCTCACCGGGTTGCGCGGCCGGGCCCGGCAGTAGCGCGGGCCCCGCCCCCGACACCGTCCCGCCCGGCGCCGGCGGGGCGGTGGACCAAGCCGGGGGCGGTTCCGCGGGCTCATCGCGGGAAGTGGTCGCAAGTCCCCGAAGGCTGCCGGTTTCTGTCCGATTCAGCGTCAATTATGAGGTAATGGGCGATCACCCTTTCGTGTGCTTTTCACCAAAGACCTCAAGGGCTTCCGGAGCGTCGCCGACAAAGGATGCGTGAGTACCCTTGCGCACACCACGATGACCGCGGCTCGCCCCGCCGATTCCGGCCTCGCCGGCCCGGGCGAGCTTGACCGCTACCCCTACGCCGACACCCCCATGGGCGACCGCGGCAGCGCCCCCTCCTGGGACGGCGCCGACGCCGAGATCGGCCGAGTGGGCCGACGCGCGGCCGGCAACCGGGGCCGCGGGCTGCACGGCCAACTCGTCCAGCAGCTGGGCCAGATGATCGTCTCCGGCGATCTGGGGGCCGACCGCCCGCTCGTCCCCGAGGAGATCGGCCAGCGCTTCGAGGTCTCCCGCACCGTGGTGCGGGAGTCGCTGCGCGTCCTGGAGGCCAAGGGCCTGGTCAGCGCCCGCCCCAACGTGGGCACCCGGGTCCGCCCCGTCAGCGACTGGAACCTCCTGGATCCGGACATCATCGAGTGGCGGGCCTTCGGGCCGCAGCGCGACGACCAGCGCCGCGAGCTGTGCGAGCTGCGCTGGACCATCGAGCCGCTCGCCGCCCGTCTCGCCGCCGGCTCCGGCCGGGAGGACGTGCAGCAGCGGCTCGCCGACATGGCCGAGATCATGGGCCATGCGCTGGGTCAGGGCGACGCCCTGACCTTCTCGCGCGCCGACGCCGAGTTCCACGCCCTGCTGCTGCAGGTCGCGGGCAATCGGATGCTGGAGCACCTGGCGGGCATCGTCGCCGCCGCGCTGCACGTCTCCGGCGCCCCGGTGACCGGCTGCGACCGGCTGACCGAGGCGGGGGTGGGCCACCACCGCCGGATCGTCGAGGCCATCGGGGCCGGTGACGCCGCGGCGGCGGAGGCCGCGATGCGCCAGCTGCTGACCGTCCACGCCGATCTCGACCACGCCGAGGTGGGGGTTCCCGCGCCGCGCGAGCACTGACCCGCGGACCGCGGCGTACGGCGTACGGGCGCGGCGTCGCCGGAACCCGCCCCGCGGGTTCGGCGACGCGACGCCACGGACGACGCCATGGGTGACGCCGCAGAGGCGATCACGCCGTGACGCCATGGATGGAGCCACAGACGTGGGTGCGGCGGTGCGCGGCGTGGGGCGGTGTGGGGGCGGAGCATGATCAACTGACGCCGATCTGTCCGTTGGGTAGGCATTACGGCCGGTATGGGGTGTGACTCGGGACACGAGGAATGGGCGTAACGCTCTTTGGGGCAGCGCGATGATTAAAGAGGTGGCAGCCGCAGAGGGAATACCGGCGTCGCTCGCGACGCTGTAATCCACCCGCAGCACTCCGCCCCGCGCCGTCGGTTCATCCTGCCGGCGGTCGTCGGCTCCAGTCCCCAGCGGACCGGGCCGGAAGCCGTTTCCATCGTTCCGAGAGGTTGTTCGTGTCGGCCAGCACATCCCGTACGCTCCCGCCGGAGATCGCCGAGTCCGAGTCTGTCATGGCGCTCATCGAGCGGGGAAAGGCTGAGGGGCAGATCGCCGGCGATGACGTGCGTCGGGCCTTCGAGGCTGACCAGATTCCGCCAACCCAGTGGAAGAACGTTCTGCGCAGCCTCAACCAGATCCTCGACGAGGAGGGTGTGACGCTGATGGTCAGTGCCGCAGAGGCGCCCAAGCGCACCCGCAAGAGCGTCGCAGCGAAGAGTCCGGCAAAGCGCACCGCCACCAAGACCGTCACGGCCAAGACGGTCCCCGCGAAGAAGACCCCTGCCGCCGCTCCGGCCGTCCCGGCGGCCGACGCGGGAGACGGCGTGGCCGGCGAGGCCGCGGCGACCCCCGCGAAGAAGGCCGCGGCCAAGAAGGCCACGGCCAAGAAGACGGTGGCCAAGAAGACCGCCGCGAAGAAGACGGCGGTGAAGAAGACCACCGCCAAGAAGGACCCGGACGAGCTCCTCGAGGGAGAGGACGTCCTCGAGGACGCTCCCGGCAAGCCCGGAGTCGAGGGCGCGGAGGGCGAGCCCGAGAACCAGGGCTTCGTGCTCTCCGACGAGGACGAGGACGACGCCCCGGCGCAGCAGGTCGCCGCGGCCGGCGCGACCGCCGACCCGGTCAAGGACTACCTGAAGCAGATCGGCAAGGTCCCGCTGCTCAACGCCGAGCAGGAGGTCGAGCTCGCCAAGCGCATCGAGGCCGGCCTGTTCGCCGAGGACAAGCTCGCCAACTCCGACAAGCTCGCCCCCAAGCTCAAGCGCGAGCTGGAGATCATCGCCGAGGACGGCCGCCGGGCCAAGAACCACCTCCTGGAGGCCAACCTCCGTCTGGTGGTCTCCTTGGCCAAGCGCTACACCGGCCGCGGCATGCTCTTCCTGGACCTGATCCAGGAGGGCAACCTTGGTCTGATCCGCGCCGTCGAGAAGTTCGACTACACCAAGGGCTACAAGTTCTCCACCTACGCCACCTGGTGGATCCGTCAGGCGATCACCCGAGCGATGGCCGACCAGGCCCGCACCATCCGCATCCCGGTGCACATGGTCGAGGTCATCAACAAGCTCGCGCGGGTGCAGCGCCAGATGCTCCAGGACCTGGGCCGCGAGCCCACCCCGGAGGAGCTGGCCAAGGAGCTCGACATGACCCCCGAGAAGGTCATCGAGGTCCAGAAGTACGGCCGCGAGCCGATCTCCCTCCACACCCCGCTGGGTGAGGACGGCGACAGCGAGTTCGGTGATCTGATCGAGGACTCGGAGGCGGTCGTTCCGGCCGATGCGGTGAGCTTCACGCTGCTGCAGGAGCAGCTGCACTCCGTTCTCGACACGCTCAGCGAGCGCGAGGCGGGCGTGGTCTCCATGCGCTTCGGCCTGACCGACGGCCAGCCGAAGACGCTCGACGAGATCGGCAAGGTCTACGGCGTGACGCGCGAGCGCATCCGGCAGATCGAGTCGAAGACGATGTCGAAGCTGCGCCACCCGTCGCGGTCCCAGGTCCTGCGCGACTACCTGGACTGATCCCGCACCGACGGACCGCCGCTCCACGGCACAGCGCGAAGGCCGGGCCCTCCTCAGGGCCCGGCCTTC
>NZ_MAXF01000108.1 GCF_001704635.1 Streptomyces sparsogenes
GCGAAGGCCGTCCTCAGGGCCCGGCCTTCGCGCTGTGCCGTGCTGTGTGTGGGCGCCGTCCCCGTTCGGCCGCTCCCGGGATGCGGAACGGCGGGAGCCGGGTGACTGTGGGTGTGCGACGCGCTCCTTACGGTCAGGAGGCTGAATGCGTAGGTCGCTTTCCGCCCTGTTCGCCTTTCTCGCTGCCCCGCTGGTCACCGCCCTGGCCATGCTGGTGATCCTTCCTCCCCCGGCGACCGCCGACCGCACGGTGGTCGGCGGTCAGCCGGCCCATACCGCCCTGGCGCCCTGGGCGGTGGCCCTGGGGAGCCGGGAGCGCTTCGGTGAAGCGCGCTCGGGCCAGTTCTGCGGCGGGGTCGTGGTGGGCCCCACCACGGTGCTCACGGCGGCGCACTGCCTGAGCCGCGATGTGCTCGGCGTGGACTGGCGCGAGGTCCGGGACCTCCGCGTGATCATCGGCCGGGACGATCTGCGCGGCAGCGGAGGGGTGGAGATGGCGCCGCGCTGGGTCTGGATCAACCCGGGCTACGACCGGATCGGCAGGTCGGGGGATGTCGCGGTGCTCACCCTCCCCAGACGGCTGCCCCGGATCTACGGCATCGCCATGGCACCCGACGGGGACCGGGCCTATGAGCCGGGAGCGCGGGCGGCGGTGTACGGCTGGGGCGATACGCGGGGCAACGGCAGCTACGCCTCGACGCTGCGGGCCACCCGGGTGCGGGTGCTGCCGGACGAGGCGTGCGAGGAGGCCTACCCGGGAGACGTGGAGGGGGAGTACCGCGCGGATTCCATGATGTGCGCGGGGCTGCCGACCGGCGGTCGCGACGCCTGCCAGGGGGACAGCGGTGGGCCGCTGGTCGCCCGGGGGAAGCTGGTGGGGCTGGTGTCCTGGGGAGGCGGCTGCGCGGAGGCGGGCCGGCCCGGCGTCTATACGCGCATTTCGGAGGTGCTGTCGATGATGACCGCCTCGGGGTGATCGCCTAGGGCTGACGCCTCAGGGTGACCGCCCAGGGCTGACGCCTCAGGGTGACCGCCTAGGGCTGACGCCCCAGAGGGACCGCCTCCGGGCGATCGTCCTGGCGATCGCCGGAGAGACGAGGACGGGCGGAGACGAGGACGGGCGGCCTCCCGCACGGGAAGGCCGCCCGAGGTCCCGGCCCTGGGCCGGTGTCGCTCGTCGTCGTTCGGATGCGAGGCGTCAGCGTTCGTCGTCGGACGCGGACGCCGGGGCGGCGGTCAGCCGCTCGGTCTCGTCCTGTATCTCCACGGCGATCTTCTTGAGTTCCGGCTCGAACTTACGCCCGTGGTGGGCGCAGAAGAGCAGTTCACCACCGCTTGCCAGCACGACGCGCAGGTACGCCTGGGCGCCGCAGCGGTCGCAGCGGTCAGCGGCCGTCAGGGGGCTCGCGGGGGTCAGAACAGTAGTCACGTCGCCTCTTCTCTAGCTCGACGAGCTGTCGTACCAGGGTCAACATCCAACCAAGCCGAAAACGTTCCCGCTCGTGGCTTTTTCTCAAAAATTGCTTCTGAGTAGACCGGATGGTGACGGTTGGCGGCGAATGAGCCGTATTGCGTGGGTTTACGGTTTCACGTCGCTTGTCGGATTTGTCCTCCCGGCCGGGTTGCCGGTTGTTGGTGAGGACGTGCCCGGAGCCTAAATGGTTCATGCCTGAAAGGGAACGTGATGTTTGTGTCACCCCATCGAGGGATCGAACGTACGAGCGAAAGTCAAGGAGTCTGGACTAGCATGGACGTTCCCATGGGTGGCGGCACAAAGGCTCTATCAGGCCTCGGTACGCTCTGACGGGCGACCCTGCCACCAAGTCGGCCCGCAGCCGGGCCAATCAGAAATTCAGCGAGGAGCGAACCGCGTGACCGCCGACACGTCCGTGCCGTCCACTGCGCTGCTGACCGGAGCAGACCGGGGCGGCTCCAACTACACCGCGCGGCACCTGCTCGTCCTGGAGGGGCTCGAAGCGGTACGCAAGCGCCCCGGCATGTACATCGGCTCGACGGACAGCCGTGGCCTCATGCACTGCCTCTGGGAGATCATCGACAACTCGGTCGACGAGGCGCTCGGGGGCTACTGCGACCGCATCGAGGTGATCCTGCACGACGACGGCTCGGTGGAGGTCCGGGACAACGGCCGCGGCATCCCGGTCGACATCGAGCCCAAGACCGGCCTGTCGGGCGTCGAGCTCGTGATGACCAAGCTGCACGCCGGCGGCAAGTTCGGGGGCGGCTCGTACGCGGCCTCCGGCGGTCTGCACGGCGTCGGCGCCTCCGTGGTGAACGCGCTGTCCTCCCGGCTCGACGTGGAGGTGGACCGGGACGGCAAGACCCACTCGATCAGCTTCCGCCGCGGCGTCCCCGGCATCTTCACCGAATCGGGCCCCGAGGCGCCCTTCGACCCGTCCAGCGGCCTCCTCAAGGGCAAGCGGATCCCCAAGACCCGCACCGGCACCCGCACCCGCTACTGGGCGGACCGGCAGATTTTCCTCAAGGACGCCAAGCTCTCCCTGGAGACGCTGTACGCGCGTGCCCGCCAGACCGCCTTCCTGGTGCCGGGCCTGACGCTGATCGTCCGGGACGAGCGGACCGCCGAGGCCCGCGACGGCGCCGGCGGCCCGTCCGAAGAGGTTTTCCGCTTCGACGGCGGCATCAGCGAGTTCTGCGAGTACCTGGCGCAGGACAAGGCCGTCTGTGACGTGCTGCGGCTGTCCGGGCAGGGCACCTTCAAGGAGACCGTCCCGGTCCTGGACGAGCGCGGCCATATGACGCCGACCGAGATCACCCGGGAGCTCGGTGTCGACATCGCGCTGCGCTGGGGCACCGGCTACGACACCACCGTGAAGTCCTTCGTCAACATCATCGCCACCCCGAAGGGCGGCACCCATGTCGCCGGCTTCGAGCGCTCGGTGGCCAAGACGGTGAACGAGGTGCTGCGCGCCGCCAAGCTGCTGCGCGTCGCCGAGGACGACGTCGTCAAGGACGACGCGATGGAGGGCCTCACCGCGGTCGTCACCGTGCGGCTGGCGGAGCCGCAGTTCGAGGGGCAGACCAAGGAGGTGCTGGGCACCTCCGCCGCCTCCCGGATCGTCGCCAACGTGGTCGCCAAGGAGCTCAAGGCGTTCCTCACCTCCACCAAGCGGGACGCCAAGCAGCAGGCCCGCGCCGTCCTGGAGAAGATCGTCGCGGCCGCCCGCACCCGCATCGCGGCCCGCCAGCACAAGGAGGCGCAGCGCCGCAAGACGGCGCTGGAGTCCTCCTCGCTGCCCGCCAAGCTCGCCGACTGCCGCAGCGACGACGTGGACCGCAGCGAGCTGTTCATCGTCGAGGGAGACTCGGCGCTCGGCACGGCCAAGCTCGCCCGGAACTCCGAGTTCCAGGCGCTGCTGCCGATCCGCGGCAAGATCCTCAACGTTCAGAAGGCGTCGATCTCCGACATGCTGAAGAACGCCGAGTGCGGCTCGATCATCCAGGTCATAGGGGCGGGCTCGGGCCGGACCTTCGACATCGACCAGGCCCGCTACGGCAAGGTGATCTTCCTCGCCGACGCCGATGTCGACGGCGCGCACATCCGCATCCTGCTGCTCACGCTCTTCCAGCGCTACATGCGGCCGATGGTCGAGCAGGGACGGGTCTTCTCGGCCGTGCCGCCGCTCCACCGGGTCGAGCTGGTCAACCCCAAGCGGGGGCAGGACAAGTACGTGTACACCTACTCGGACAACGAACTCCAGGAGACGCTGCTGGACCTCCAGCGCCGGGGCGTCCGCTACAAGGACGGCATCCAGCGCTACAAGGGTCTGGGCGAGATGGACGCCGACCAGCTAGCGGAGACCACGATGGACCCGCGCCACCGCACGCTGCGGCGCATCAACATCAGCGACCTGGAGGCCGCCGAGCAGGTGTTCGACCTGCTGATGGGCAACGAGGTCGCGCCGCGCAAGGAGTTCATCACCAACTCGGCGGCGACCCTCGACCGGTCGCGCATCGACGCCTGACGCACTGCGCGCACCGCCCGACGTGCCTCTCCACCCGAGGGCGGCTCTCCACCCCCGGGTGGAGAGCCACGCTCCACCCGGCCCCGACTCAGGGACGATCCGCGAGGCACGGCCGTTCCGTAGCGTGTGAGCGGCAGCGCCGTGGGCGACCGGAGCCGGGCCCGACCCGTGCCCGGCCGACTCGCGCGGGATCCGGGGAGGGGAGGGGCGATGGAGCGATGGACGCGGTGGCCCTCGCGGCAGGCGCTCACGCGCCAGGGCGTGCCCCCGGTCCGGCTGCTGATCAACGCGGGCATGGGGATCTTCGGAGCGAGCCTGCTGCTCTGGGACGTGGCGCGTGACGACGCCTTCCCGGGGTGGGCGCGGATCGCCCTGCTCGCGGCCGTGGCCGGCTGCGCGGCCCTGGTGTACGCGTTCCGCCGCGTCACCGTCGACCACCGGCTCGGCCCCGCCCTGGCTCTGCTCGCCCTGCTGCTCGCGGCGGGGGCCGGCCTCCGGGCCGTGGGAGCCGACACCCCGGCGGCCGCGGCGTGGATCGTCGGAGTGATCGTCTCGATGGAGCGGCTGCCGCTGATGGTCGGCCTGCCCGCCGGAATCATGGCCTCCGGCTCGTACGCGCTGCTCGGCGACGACAGCCCGCCGGCCGGTCTGGCCATGGGCGCGGGCTTCCTGCTCGTCGGCTATACGCTGCGGCTCGACGAGGAGGCGCGCGGCACCGGCTACCGGCTGCTCGAGCAGGAGCGGGCGGCGCGCCGGGCCGAGGCGCGGAGCGCGGCGCTCGCCGAGCGGACCAGGATCGCCCGGGAGATCCACGACGTGCTGGCGCACAGCCTGTCCGCGCAGCTCGTCCACCTGGAAGCGGCCAGACTGCTGGTCGAGCGCGGGGAGGACCGGGCCATGGTGCTCGACCGGGTGGTGGCCGCCCGCAGGATGGCCCGCCACGGCCTGGCCGAGACCCGTCAGGCCCTGTACGCGCTGCGCGGCGAGACGGCGCCGGTCGAGGACTTCCTGCGGGAGGCGGCGGCGACCGAGGGGGCGCGGTTCGAGACGGAGGGCGAACGCCGGCGGCTGACCGCCGAGACGGGGCTCGCCGTCCGCAGGGTCGCGCAGGAGGCGCTGACCAACGTCCGCAAGCACGCGCCGGGCGCGCGGGTGACGGTGCGCTTCGCCTACCTGGCGGGCGAGGTGCTCCTCGAGATACGCAACGGCGCGGCGCGCGAGGCGCCCTCCGGCGGGCCGGCGGCGACCGGCGCCGGATACGGTCTGCGGGGGATGCGGGAGCGCGCGGAACTCCTCGGCGGCACGCTGGAGGCCGGACCCGCCGAGGACGGCTTCCTGGTGCGCCTGCGGGCCCCGGCGTGACGGCGTGGCGGCGTGGCGGCGTACGGGAGCGTCGGCGGATGGGCGCGTACGGCGGACGGGCGCGTGCGGCGGACGGGCGTGTCGGCGTACTGACGACTGGGGGACACGGGCGATGGACGAAGGACGCGGGCCCGCCGGCCCGAGGGCGGCGCGGGTGCTGGTCGTCGATGACCAGATCATGGTGCGCGAGGGCATCGTGCTGCTGCTGGGGCTGCTGCCCGGCATCGAGGTCGTCGGCGCGGCGGGGGACGGGGAGGAGGCGCTGCGGCTGGTCGCCGAGCTCGCCCCGGACGTGGTGCTGATGGACCTGCGGATGCCCCGCTGCGACGGCGTCGAGGCCACCCGGCGCATCCGCGCCGGACACCCCTCGACACAGGTCGTGGTGGTGACGACCTACGCCGACGACGACTGGCTCTTCCCGGCCCTGCGGGCGGGCGCCCGCGGCTATGTGACCAAGGACGCGGGCGCGGAGGAGATCGCCCGCGCCATCGAGGACGTGGTCTCGGGCCAGGCCGCGCTGTCGCCAGGCGTCCAGCGACGGCTCCTGGAGCGACTGGTCGAGGGCGCGGAGGGAGCGGAGGGCGCCGCGGGCGGCGAGCCCCCGAAGGGCGCGCCCGCGACGCGCGGCCCGCTGCCCGACGGGCTCACGCCCCGCGAGGCGGAGGTCCTCGCCCTGGTCGCCGAGGGCCTGGCCAACGCGGAGATCGCCCGCCGTCTGCGCATCGGTCAGGCGACCGTGAAGACGCACATCAACAACCTCTTCGCCAAGGCGGGGGTGCGCGACCGCGCCCAGGCCGTGCGCTACGCCTACCGGAGCGGGATCGCCCGGCCGTCCGGCCCCGACTCCGACCCCGGACCTGGTGTCAGCCCGAGCCCCGGGCCTGGTGTCAGCCCGGGCCCCGGGCCTGGTCTCAGCCCGAGCCACGGACCCGCGTCCGGTCCGGGTTCCGGGACCTTCGTCACCTGAGTCACCTGATGGGGTGAAGGTCCGGTATTGAGGGGGCCGGGAACTCCTACGCCGTCCATCCTTGGCACGCGGCCAATGCGGCAGTGAGCAAGGAGTGTTCGGGTGGACATGCAGCACAACGCGCGTGACGCCGGGGCGGTCGAGCTGGGCGACCCCTGGTACGACACGGTCGCCTCCGGCTGGGGCGAGGACGACACCGGCGGCGGCTCCCGGCGCGCCCGCCCGCCCGCCGCCGCGGACGTCTACACCGAGGTCCACGGCAGCGCCGCGTTCCAGGAAGTGCGCAGACGCTACCGCCGCTTCGTCTTCCCCGCGACCACCGTCTTCTTCCTGTGGTACCTCGCGTATGTCGTCGCGGCGACCACCGCGCCCGATCTGATGGGCCGTCCCGTGGTCGGCGCGCTGAATGTCGCGATGCTCGCCGGGCTCGCCCAGTTCGCCACCACCTTCCTGCTGACCTGGGCGTATGCCCGCCATGCGCGGCTGCACCGGGACCGGGTCGCGCTGGAGCTCCGATGGGTCACGCAGGAGATGATGCGGGGGCGCGGCCGATGACCGGCAATCAACAGAGCCTGGCGCTGCTGCTCTTCGGGGTGTTCGTCGCCGCCACCCTCGCCATCACCACCTGGGCGGGCCGCCGCAGGCACGGCTCCCCGGAGGAGTTCTACGCGGGCGGGCGGCTGTTCTCCCCCATGGAGAACGGCTTCGCCATCGCGGGTGACTACATGTCGGCCGCCTCCTTCCTCGGCATCTCCGGCCTCATCGCCCTCTTCGGCTACGACGGCGTGCTCTACTGCGTCGGCTTCTTCGTCGCCTGGCTCGTGGTCCTGCTGTTGGTCGCCGAGCTGGTCCGCAACTGCGGCCGCTTCACCCTCGCCGACGTGCTGGCCGCGCGGATGGGCAGGCCTCCGGTCCGGATCGCCGCGGGCGTCTCCTCCGTCACCGTGTGTGTGCTCTACCTCGTCGCCCAGATGGTCGGGGCGGGCAGTCTGATCGCCCTGCTGATCGGCGAGACGGGGCCGCGCGCCCGCGCCTGGACGGTCATCGGCGTGGGCACCCTGATGGTGATCTTCGTGGCGCTCGGCGGGATGCGCGCCACGACCTGGATCCAGATCGTCAAGGCGGTGCTGCTGATGGCCGGGGCGGCCACGCTCACCGCCCTGGTCCTGGTCCGCTTCCACGGCGATGTGGACGCGCTGCTCAGCGCGGCGGCGCGGCACAGCGGACACGGCCGGGACTTCCTCGCCCCGGGGCTGAAGTACGGAGGCGGCTGGACCGCGCGGCTGGACTTCATCAGCCTCGGGCTCGCCCTCGTGCTCGGCACCGCCGGGCTGCCGCACATCCTCTCCCGCTTCTACACGGTGCCCACCGCGCGGGCCGCCCGTCGCTCGGTCATCTGGTCCATCGGACTGATCGGCGGCTTCTACCTGATGACGATCGTGCTCGGCTTCGGCGCGGCCGCCGTGCTGGGCAGCGACGCCGTACGGACCTCCAACCCGGCCGGAAACACGGCCGTCCCGCTGCTCGCGCTGGACCTCGGCGGGGGCGCCGGGTCGACCGGGGGCACCGTGCTGTTCGCCACGGTCGCCGCCGTCGCGTTCGCCACCATCCTGGCCGTGGTCGCCGGGATCACCCTTGCCTCCTCCGCCTCGGTCGCCCATGACCTGTACGCCTCGCTGAGCCGCCGCGCGGAGCGCACGCCGCGCAGCGAGGTCGCGGTCGCGCGGATCGCGGCCGTCGGGATCGGGGCGGCCGCCATCGGGCTCGGCCTGCTCGCCCAGGACCTCAATGTGGCCTTCCTGGTCGGGCTGGCCTTCGCGGTCGCCGCCTCGGCAAACCTCCCGGTGCTGCTCTACTCGCTCTTCTGGCGGCGCTTCACCACGCGCGGCGCGGTGTGGTCCGTCTACGGAGGGCTGCTTCCGGCGGTCGTGCTGGTAGTGCTCTCGCCGGTGGTCTCCGGGGGCCCGGAGGCGATCTTCCCGGGCGTGGACTTCCATGTCTTCCCGCTGGAGAATCCGGGCCTCGTCTCCGTCCCGCTCGGGTTCCTCGCCGGCTGGCTCGGCACGGTCGTCTCACCGCGGGGCGCCGGGGCCCCCGGGCACGAGGCCAAGTACGCCGAGACGGAGGTACGGGCCCTCACGGGGGCCGGCGCGGCCTGAGCGGGGCCCGCGGCGCCCCCGGGGCCCGCGGGGCCCGTCCGTCCGCCGGGGCCGCCGCGCTCACCCTCCCCGGCGGCCCGCCTCACACCCAGACGTAGCGGTGTTCCGGGCGGCCCGTCTCGCCGTACTTCAGACTGAGCCGGACCCGGCCCGTGCGCTCCAGGAGCTTGAGATAGCGCTGCGCGGTCTGCCGGCTGAGCGATGACCGCTCGGCGACCTCCTGCGCCGACAGCGGGCCCTCGGCACCCCGCAGCACCTCCCGCACCAGGTCGGCCGTGAGCGCGGAGTGACCCTTGGGCAGCTCCGCCGGGCCGGCCGCGGCGCCGCCCAGGGCCCCGAAGATCCGGTCGACCTGGTCCTGACCGGCCTCGCCGCCGCCCTCCAGGGCGCGGCGCAGCGCCGCGTAGCCCTGCAGCTTGGCCCGCAGCCCCGCGAAGGTGAAGGGCTTGACCAGATACTGCAGCGCGCCGTGGCGCATCGCCGCCTGCACGGTCGCGATGTCGCGGGCGGCGGTGACCATGATGATGTCGGTGTGATGGCCGCGCTCGCGCAGCCGCCGCACCAGCGCGAGGCCCGTCTCGTCCGGCAGATAGTGGTCGAGCAGCACCAGGTCGACCTCGGCGCGGTCCAGGAAGGCCAGCGCCTCGGCGGCCGTGTGGCTCCGCCCCACGATTCGGAAGCCGGGCACCTTCTCCACGTACGCCGCGTTCACCCGGGCCACCCGCACATCGTCGTCCACGACCAGCACGCCGATCGAGCCGCCCGCGGCGTTCACCTCCGTCACCCCCGTCACCTCCGTCACCTGCGCATCCCTGTGTACCCACGTGTCCCCGTCACCTGTGCATCTCCGTCATCGCGGCTCTCCTGCCGCGCTCAGCGGGGCCCTGTCCGGCTGCACGGCCAGGGCCTCGGGCAGCACCACTGTGAACTCCGCGCCCCCGCCGTCCCGGTCGGCCACCCGCACCCTGCCGCCCTGCCGCTCGGCGAGGCGGCGCACCAGGGCCAGGCCGATACCGCGCTTGCGGTGCGCGGGCGGCTCCTTGGTCGACCAGCCCTCGGCGAAGACGACGTCGCGGCGGTCGGCGGGGATGCCCGGCCCGCTGTCGGAGACCCGCAGCACCACCGTGGTGCCGTCGGCGGACAGCTCCACCTCGATCAGCGGATCGGCCGACCCGGCCGCCGCGTCCAGCGCGTTGTCGATGAGGTTGCCCACGATCGTCACCAGGCCCGGCGGGTCCACCAGCCGGTCGGGCAGCAGCGTCCCCTCGGCGATGCGCAGCGACACACCGCGCTCCGCGGCGACCGTGGCCTTGCCGACCAGCAGGGCGGCGAGCAGCGGGTCGTGGACGCGCTCGGTGACCTGCTCGGCGGTGGCCCGGTGCACGCCGACCGCCTCGGTGACGAACTCCACGGCCTCCTCGTACAGCTCGAGCTCCAACAGCCCGAGGAGGGTGTGCAGGTGGTTGGCGTGCTCATGGTCCTGGGCGCGCAGCGCGTCGATCAGCCCCCGGGTGCCGTCCAGCTCGCGGCCCAGCCGCTCCAGCTCGGTGCGGTCGCGCAGGGTGGCCACGGCCCCGCCGTCGTCCGTCGGCATCCGGTTGGCGACCAGCACCCGGCCGCCGCTGACGGTCAGCAGATCCGATCCGGTGACCCGGCCGGCGAGCACATCGGTCGTGCGGCCCGGCGGCAGCACCTCGTCCAGCGGCCGCCCGGTGGCCTCGGCGTGCAGGTCGAGGAGGCGCTGGGCCTCGTCGTTGATCAGCCGGACACGGCCGCGCGCGTCGAGGGCGACCACCCCCTCGCGGATGCCGTGCAGCATGGCCTCCCGCTCGGCGAGCAGCGCGGAGATGTCGGAGAACGCCAGGTCGTGGGTGCGGCGCCGGAGCCTGCGCGCCACCACGAACGCCGCCAGCGCGCCCACCGCGAGCGCGCCCCCCGCGTACGCCAGCAGCCCCGGCACCGCGCCCAGGAGCCGGTCGCGCACGCTCTGGTACGAGATGCCGACCGACACGGCGCCGACGATGCGGCCGTCCTTGTCGCGCAGCGGGACCTTGCCGCGGGCGGATCTGCCGAGCGTTCCGTTGTCGATCTCCATGACCTCCCGGCCGGCGAGGGCGTCGCTGGGGTCGGTGGAGACGTGCCGGCCGATCTCCTCGGAGGAGGTGTGGGACCAGCGCACCCCCCGGGTGTCCATGATCACGACGTACTCGGCGCCGGTCGCCCGGCGGATCCGCTCCGCCTGGGCCTGGACCGGGCCGTCGGGGGTGGGGCGGGTGTGCTCGAGTGCCTCGCTCAGGTTCGGGGCGGAGGCCGTGGTCTGGGCGATGGCGAGGGCGCGGCGCATCGCCTGGTCGTCCAGCTGGGAGCCGAGCCGGGCGAGGAAGAGCCCGGTCGCCAGCACGATGACGCCCGTGGCGATGGTCAGCTGCATCAGCAGCACCTGGGAGAAGACACGTCGGGGCCAGCCGATGCGCCACCTCGGGGCCTCGGCGCGCGGCCCCCGGGGTATCGCGGCGCTCATGAAGGGAGGGTAACCAAGCGGGGGTGCGGGGCACGGGGCCAGGCCCCGGCGGCAGGCTCCCGGCCGGGCGGCCCCGGGGCCAGGGCGCGCCGGCTGCGGGGCTGTATGGGTGGCCAGGGTGGCCAGGGTTGCTGGGTTGCCCGGGCTGTATGGGTGGCCAGGGGCGGCCGGGCCGTTTGGCTGCTGGAGCCGCTGGCGCCTGTTTGGGCTGCTGGGTTGCCCGGGCTGTTGGGCGCCCCGGCGGGTGGCTCAGCCGGGCGCCCCGGCGGCGACGGTCGGGGCCGCCCGCTCGGTGCGTACCGCCCGCACGCCGACGACCTCCAGCCGGGCCGGGGAACCCAGCGCCGCCCCGCAGCTCTCCGGGCGCGGCGGCGCGGCGGCGACCTGCATGACGTCGACCAGCCAGCGCCGTCCGTCGGCATGCCCGACGGTCACGGTCCAGGCGGGGGCGGCGCCCTCGGCCCGCAGTACGGTGAGCGCGTCGGGGCCCGCCTCGCTGGTCAGCTCGCGAACCGCCAGCTCGGCGGCCTGGCCGGGGCGGTCCCAGGTGGACCGGCCGCGGCAGCCCTCGGTGACGACGCGGCCGGCACGCAGCCCGTCCAGGACGTCCCGTACGGACCGCGCGGTCGCCCTCCCGTAGGTGTACCCGTACGGCAGCACCACCAGCGTCGGCGCGAAGCGGTGGCCGCCGAGATGGGTGACCTCCCAGGTGCCGCGCGCGCCCGAGGCGGTGAGTTCGCCGGCCAGCGGCCGCCCGAGGAGGGCGCAGCAGCGGTCACGCTTGCCGTTGGTGCACACCAGGACCAGGGGGTCGCCCGTGTACTCCTCCCACCCGCGCTGTCCCGCCCCGCCGGGGCCGGTGGCCACGGGGCGCAGGCCGCGCGGGTCACCCGCGCCGAGCGCGGCGAAGTCGAGAGCGAGCAGCCGCTCGGGCTCGGTGAGGGTGGTGGTGCGGACCCAGGAGTCGCCCGGGCGGGTGTGCGCGACGAAGACGCGTTGCCGCGCGGGGGTGTGGCAGTCGGCGTGCCGTCCGGGGCGCCGGATCAGCGCGACCCGGACGCCGGTCCCCTTGGCGGCGCGCTCCAGCGCGCGGCCGACGGCCGGGGCCAGATGGCTGGCGGTCAGCGCCTCGGCGCCCCAGGGGCCGGGCTGCTCGAGCAGAAGCCAGGTGGTGGCGGTGGCCGCCGTCCCTGCGAGCGGCTCGGACAGTTCGCGGGAAGCGGTCGTGCACGAGATCACGAAGGTAAGCCTAACCTCTCCTGTGATCTCTGGCTTCCGCTGGCGCGCATCGGAAGGCGAGAGGCCGCCCCGTGCCCCGTACGGGCGGGCCGTGAGGCCCACCCGGGGATGCTCAGCGCCGACCGGAGCGTCGCGGGGCCGGGGGCCCGCTCGGATCAGCGCGGCGGCCTGCGTACGACGCCTCAGGCCTTCCCCTGCCCCGGGCCGGTGCGCGGTGAGTGCCCCGGCCCCTGCTGGCCAGTGGCCGGGCCGGGGGGGTGGGTGATCGGGCCCCGGGGGGCGCCCCGGGGGCGCCGTGCGGGGCGGCACGTGCCCCCTGGGGCGATCTCGCCGTGGGCGCGATGCCCAGCGCATGACGCCTCCGGGCGCCCCGCCCGGATCGGCGCCTGGCGCCTACCCCTGCCCCGCCCGACCAGCGGCCGGGGCAGGGGAGCGGCGCCCGGGTTCCGGGGTGTGCCGTAGCGCGGTCACGGCGCGTCGCCTTCCTGCACCGTCACTTCGAGCCGGGGAGCCGAGCCGACGCCCCCCGACAGCCGGAGCGCCGGGCCGCCGTACGGCGGCCCGGCCGCTGGGCGCCGCTCCCGCCGCCCGTGGCGGGAGCGGGGCCGGTTACACCGGGCCGGCCACCACCGCGATCTTCTTGGTGAGCGGGACCCCCGAGCCGTCGCGGCGCGGGTCGGGTTCGGGGAGGGAGGCCGGGGTGCCGGTTGCCGTGGCCGCGAGGGCCGGGGTGGCGCCTGCCCAGGCCAGGACCAGGCAGTCCTCGCCCTTCAGGAACCGCTGGCAGCGCACTCCGCCGGTCGCCCGGCCCTTGCGCGGGTACTGGTCGAACGGCGTGAGCTTGGCCGACTGCTGCACCGAGTCGTCGAGCGTGCCGCGCGCGCCGGCGATCGTGAACACCGCTGCCTCCACCGCCGGGTCAACGGCGGTGAACGAGATCACCTTGGCGCCCGAGCCCAGCTTGATGCCCGCCATGCCGCCCGCGGGGCGGCCCTGGGGGCGGACCTGGCTCGCCGGGTAGCGCAGCAGCTGCGCGTCGTCGGTGATGAAGACCAGGTCCTCCTCGCCGGTGCGCAGCTCCACCGCGCCGACGATCCGGTCGCCCTCCTTGAGGCCGATGACCTCCAACTCGTCCTTGTTGGCGGGATAGTCGGGCACCACGCGCTTGACGACGCCCTGCTCCGTGCCGATCGCGAGCCCCGGCGAGGACTCGTCGAGGGTGGTGAGGCACATCAGCTCCTCACCCTCCTGAAGGGACAGGAACTCCGCGATCGGGGCGCCGCCCGCCAGGTTCGGGGCGCCGGCCGTCTCGGGGAGTATCGGCAGGTCGACCACGGCCAGCCGCAGCAGCCGCCCGGTGGAGGTCACCGCGCCCACGTCCCCGCGGGCCGTGGCCGGGACGGCCGAGACGATGACGTCGTGCTTGGCGCGCTTGGTCCGGCCCTCGCCCGGGGACGGCTCGCCGTTGGCCGTGCGGGCCAGCAGGCCGGTGGAGGACAGCAGCACCCGGCAGGGGTCGTCGGCGACCTCCAGCGGGACCGCGGTCACCGGGGCGTCCGCCGACTCCTGGAGCACCGTGCGCCGCGGTGTGCCGAACTTCTTGGCCACCTGGGCCAGTTCCGCCGACACCAGCTTGCGCAGCTCGGCGTCCGACTCCAGGATCCGGGTCAGCTCCTCGATCTCCGCCTTGAGGCGGTCGCGCTCCGACTCCAGCTCGATCCGGTCGAACTTGGTCAGCCGGCGCAGCGGGGTGTCCAGGATGTACTGCGTCTGGACCTCGGAGAGCCCGAAGCGGGCGATCAGGGATTCCTTCGCCCGCGCCGCGTTCTCACTGGAGCGGATGATGCGGATGACCTCGTCGATGTCGAGCAGGGCGACGAGCAGGCCCTCGACCAGGTGCAGCCGGTCCCGCCGCTTGCCGCGCCGGAACTCGCTGCGCCGCCGCACCACGTCGAAGCGGTGGTCGAGATAGACCTCCAGCAGCTCCTTGAGGCCCAGCGTCAGCGGCTGGCCGTCCACCAGCGCGACATTGTTGATGCCGAAGGACTCCTCCATCGGCGTCAGCTTGTAGAGCTGCTCGAGCACGGCCTCCGGGTTGAAGCCGTTCTTGACCTCGATCACCAGGCGCAGGCCGTGCTCGCGGTCGGTGAGGTCCTTGACGTCCGCGATGCCCTGCAGCTTCTTCGCGCCGACCAGGTCCTTGATCTTCGAGATGACCTTCTCGGGGCCGACCGTGAAGGGCAGTTCGGTGACGACCAGGCCCTTGCGGCGGGCCGTCACGTCCTCCACCGAGACCGTGGCGCGGATCTTGAAGGTGCCGCGCCCCCTCTCGTACGCGTCCCGGACGCCGCCCAGGCCCACGATCCGGCCGCCGGTCGGCAGGTCGGGTCCCGGCACGAACCGCATCAGGGTGTCCAGGTCCGCGCCCGGGTGCTTGATCAGATGGCGGGCGGCGGCGATCACTTCGCCCAGGTTGTGCGGGGGCATGTTCGTCGCCATGCCGACCGCGATCCCGGACGAGCCGTTGACCAGCAGGTTCGGATAGGCGGCGGGCAGGGCCACCGGCTCCTGCTCGCTGCCGTCGTAGTTCGGGCCGAAGTCGACGGTGTCCTCGTCGATCGACTCGGTCATCAGCGAGGTCGCCGAGGCCATCCGGCACTCGGTGTACCGCATCGCCGCGGGCGGGTCGTCATTGCCCAGGGAGCCGAAGTTCCCGTGGCCGTCGACCAGCGGCACCCGCATCGAGAAGGGCTGCGCCATGCGCACCAGCGCGTCGTAGATCGACGCGTCGCCATGGGGGTGCAGCTTGCCCATGACCTCGCCGACGACGCGGGCGCACTTGACGAAGCCGCGCTCGGGCCGCAGGCCCATCTCGTTCATCTGGTAGAGGATCCGCCGGTGCACCGGCTTGAGTCCGTCACGGGCGTCGGGCAGCGCGCGCGAGTAGATGACCGAGTACGCGTACTCGAGGAAGGAGCCCTGCATCTCGTCGACGACGTCGATGTCGAGGATGCGCTCCTCGAAATCGTCCGGCGGAGGGGTCTTTGTGCTGCGGCGGGCCATCGCGCTTGCGGCTCCTTCAACTGCCGAGGCGGGATCTGACGCCGACCATTGTGGACCGGGCCACCGACAAGTGTGGAACGGGCCACTGACAACACCCCTCCGCGAGATTCCCCCGGCGGGAACTTCGCCAGATGTCCGTGCGCTTGCATACAGTGACAGGACCGCACTTCAAGCGGCTCGCACGCGCTTCATCACGCGATCGAAGGGACGTACATGCCCATGGGTCACACGGCCACGGAACAAGCCGGCTCCGGCGGCCTGACAGCGACCGAGCACCGGCTGGCCAACGGCCTGCGGGTGGTGCTCTCCGAGGACCACCTGACCCCGGTCGCGGCGGTCTGCCTCTGGTACGACGTCGGCTCGCGCCACGAAGTCAAGGGACGCACCGGTCTGGCTCACCTTTTCGAGCACTTGATGTTCCAGGGCTCGTCGCAGGTGAAGGGCAACGGCCACTTCGAGCTGGTGCAGGGCGCCGGCGGCTCGCTCAACGGGACCACCAGCTTCGAGCGGACCAACTACTTCGAGACGATGCCCGCCCACCAGGTGGAGCTGGCGCTGTGGCTCGAGGCGGACCGCATGGGGTCGCTGCTGACCGCGCTGGACGAGGAGAGCCTGGAGAACCAGCGGGACGTCGTCAAGAACGAGCGCCGCCAGCGCTACGACAACGTGCCGTACGGCACCGCCTTCGAGCGCCTGGTCGCCATGGCCTACCCCGAGGGCCACCCGTACCACCACACCCCGATCGGCTCCATGGCCGACCTGGACGCGGCCTCCCTGGAGGACGCGCGCGAGTTCTTCCGCACCTACTACGCGCCGAACAACGCGGTGCTGGCGGTCGTGGGCGACATCGACCCCGAGCAGACCCTGGCCTGGATCGAGAAGTACTTCGGCACCATCCCCTCCCACGACGGCAAGCGCCCGCCGCGCGACGGCACCCTGCCGGACGTGATCGGCGGGCAGCTCCGCGAGGTCGTGGAGGAGGAGGTCCCGGCCCGCGCCCTGATGGCCGCCTACCGGCTGCCGCACGACGGCACCCGCGAGGCCGACGCCGCCGACCTGGCGCTGACCGTCCTGGGCGGCGGCGAGTCCTCCCGGCTGCACAACCGCCTGGTGCGCCGCGACCGTACGGCGGTGGCCGCGGGCTTCGGCCTGCTGCGGCTGGCGGGCGCCCCCTCGCTCGGCTGGCTGGACGTGAAGACCTCCGCCGGCGTCGAGGTGCCCGATATCGAGGCCGCCGTCGACGAGGAGCTGGCCCGGTTCGCCGAGGAGGGGCCGACCCCCGAGGAGATGGAGCGCGCCCAGGCCCAGCTGGAGCGCGAGTGGCTGGACCGGCTGGCCACGGTCGGCGGCCGCGCCGACGAGCTGTGCCGTTACGCGGTGCTGTTCGGCGACCCGCAGCTGGCGCTGACCGCCGTGGAGCGGGTCCTCCAGGTGACGGCCGAGGAGGTGCGGGCCGTGGCCCAGGCCAGGCTGCGCCCCGACAACCGCGCGGTGCTGGTCTACGAACCGGTCCAGGGCGCCCAGCAGGCCGACGACACCGCCGAGGACAACGACGCAGAAGGGGAGTCGGCCCAGTGAGCGACGCCGTCACCACCACCATGACCTTCCACCCGCAGCCGTCGGCGGGCGCCGCCAAGCTGTGGGCGTTCCCCGCCCCCGAGCGCGCCGAGCTGTCCAACGGGCTGACCGTGCTGCGCTGCCACCGCCCCGGCCAGCAGGTCGTCGCCGTGGAGATCAACCTGGCCGCCCCGCTGGAGGCCGAGCCGGCCGGGCTCGACGGCATCGCCACGATCATGGCCCGCGCCCTGTCCGAGGGCACCGACAAGCACACCGCCGAGGAGTTCGCCGCCGAGCTGGAGCGCTGCGGCGCCACCCTGGACGCCCACGCGGACCACCCCGGCGTCCGGGTGTCGCTGGAGGTCCCCGTCTCCCGGCTGCCCAAGGCGCTCGGCCTGCTCGCCGACGCGCTGCGCGCGCCCGCCTTCCCCGAGGGCGAGGTCGAGCGGCTGGTGCGCAACCGGCTGGACGAGATCCCGCACGAGCTGGCCAACCCGGCCCGGCGCGCCTCGATGGCGCTGTCCAAGGAGCTCTTCCCGGCCGAGGCCCGGATGTCCCGGCCGCGCCAGGGCACCCAGGAGACCGTCGAGGGCATCGACGCCGCGGCCGTGCGGGCCTTCTACGAGACGCACGTCCGCCCCTCCACCACGACCGCCGTGGTGGTCGGCGACCTGACCGGCGTCGACCTCGACAAGGCGCTGGCCGAGACCCTCGGCACCTGGACCGGGGGCGCCGCCGAGCCGCGCCCGATGGCGCCGATCACCGCCGACGACACCGGCCGGGTGGTCATCGTGGACCGGCCGGGCGCGGTGCAGACGCAGCTGCTCATCGGGCGGATCGGCGCCGACCGGCACGACCGGGTCTGGCCCGCCCAGGTGCTGGGCACCTACTGCCTGGGCGGCACCCTCACCTCCCGGCTCGACCGGGTGCTGCGCGAGGAGAAGGGCTACACCTACGGCGTGCGGGCCTTCGGCCAGGTGCTGCGCTCGGCGGCCCCCGACGCCTCCGGAGGAGCCACGGGCGCGGCGATGCTGGCCATCAGCGGCTCGGTGGCCACCGAGGTCACCGGCCCGGCCCTGGAGGACCTCTGGAAGGTGCTGGGCACGCTGAAGGAGGAGGGCCTCACGGACGCCGAGCGCGACGTCGCCGTGCAGAACCTCGTCGGGGTGGCCCCGCTGAAGTACGAGACGGCGGCCGCCGTCGCGGGCACCCTCGCCGACCAGGTCGAGCAGCACCTGCCGGACGACTTCCAGGCGCAGCTGTACACCCGTCTCGCGGAGACCGGCACGGTGGAGGCGACCGCCGCGGTGGTGAGCGCCTTCCCGCCCGACCGGCTGGTCACGGTGCTCGTCGGCGACGCCTCGAAGATCGAGGAGCCGGTCAAGGCGCTGGGCATCGGCGAGGTGCGCGTCATCCAGGGCTGATCCGTCGGGAGGGCCGCGCGGGCGGGCCGAACAGACCGTGAGAAATAGGACCCTGGCGCCGTTTCAGGCGCCGGGGTCCTCCTGTTTGCCCGCTTTATAGCAGAGGCCGCCCGTCTGGTCGGGCGTGTCTGTGGGGAAACCAACAAAAGAGCGGAACCGTTTGGCGATCGAAAGTTGGCCCGTTTAGCGTCAGTGCGGTTGTCCGCCCGAGCCACGCCGCACCCGCGGCACGGGCAACCATCGCCGAGTCCCCGTACGGCGCGAGCCAGGGGAGCCGGGGAACCAGCCTCGCCCGGCGCCGTCCGCGGCGTCCGAGGGGCGATTCCCAGGGGTGAATCGGGTGACCTCCCCGCGAGGGACGAGGGGCCCGTAGGAGACCTTCCTGCTCCGAACCCGACAGCTAACCCGGTAGGCGAGAAGGAAGGAAAGGAGTACGCCACACGATGGCGTTCACCCGTGCCACCGGGAAGCACCGCCGACCCAGTCGCGCCCCCCGCGCCGTCCGCTCCGGCGCGAACCTCGCGGGCATAGCCACCCTCGCCGCCACCGGCGTGGTGGCCGGTCTCGCCGCCCCGGCCCTCGCCGCGACGGACGACGGGCTCACCGTCGAGGACACCGGGCTGCGCCAGGCCGTCGCCATCGGCGGTGAACTCGCCGACCAGGTCGCGGCCCAGGCGCAGACCCAGCAGAGCGCCGCCGACGAGGCCGCCGCCAAGGCGGCCGCGCAGGCCCAGGCCCGCAAGGAGGCCGCGAGACAGGCGGCCGAGGCCAAGCGGAAGGCCGAGGCGGCCGCGAAGAAGGCCAAGCAGGAGCGCGAGGCCAAGGAGCGGGCCGCGCGCGAGGCCGAGCGCAAGCGGCTGAACACGTTCGTGCTGCCGATCACCGGCTCGTACGTCTCCACCAGCTACCAGTCCTCCAGCGGCCTGTGGTCCTCCGGCAGCCACACCGGGGTGGACTTCCACGCCTCGACCGGGACCCCGGTGCACTCCGTGGGCTCCGGCACCGTCGTCGAGGCCGGCTGGGGCGGCGCGTACGGCAACAACGTCGTGATCAAGATGAACGACGGCACCTACACCCAGTACGGCCACCTGTCGTCCATCGGCGTCTCCGTGGGCCAGACCGTCACCCCCGGCCAGCAGATCGGGCTGTCCGGCGACACGGGCAATGTGACCGGGCCGCATCTGCACTTCGAGGCCCGCACCAGCCCCGACTACGGCTCGGACATCGACCCCGTCGCCTACCTGCGCTCGCACGGCGTCAACATCTGACAGGCGCGCCATCCGGCAGGCGCAGGCCCGCCGACGCAACGAAGGCCCCCGGTCAGCTTGGGTTCTAGTGGTTGTTGCAACACAACACCCCA
>NZ_MAXF01000109.1 GCF_001704635.1 Streptomyces sparsogenes
AAGCAGGCCAACTACCGCCAGCCGCGGTTCACCACCCCGATGGTGATGATCAGCGAACGGCCTGCCGAGGCCGCCGACCGGGCCCTGCCCGGCCACTGGGAGGGCGATCTGATCATCGGCAAGGATGGCAAGTCCGCGATCGGCACCCTGGTCGAACGCGCCACCCGCTATGTGATGCTCCTGCACCTGCCGGGCGACCACGGAGCCGGGGCCGTCCTTACCGCCCTGACAGCCACCGTCCAGACCCTGCCCGCCCAGCTGAAGCGGTCCCTGACCTGGGACCAGGGCAGCGAGATGGCCCGGCACGGCGAGTTCACCCTGGCCACCGACATCCCGGTCTACTTCTGCGATCCCGCCAGCCCCTGGCAGCGCGGCTCCAACGAGAACACGAACGGCCTGCTGCGGCAGTACTTCCCCAAGGGCACCGACCTGTCCCACCACGACCCCGAACACCTGGCCGCCGTCGCCGACCAGCTCAACCGCCGCCCACGCAAAACGCTCGGCTGGGAAACCCCAGCCGAGCGCCTGCATAAACTCCTCGCGGCCTGACCAACACGACCACGTGTTGCGACGACCCCTAGAAACCGCCCAGCGGACCGGGGGCCTTCGGCATACCCGCCCGCCCTGGCCAAAAAAATTCCATGAAATCCTCCCGCCGGTCGGAAAACGAAGCCGCTTCGAATAGAGTCGCTGAATACGCGTCAATCGGCTGCGTTCGCGGAGATTAAGGCGGAGGTTCGACGATGCGGGACCGGAAGTGAACGGCGATACGACCGCGATCCAGGGAGGTCGCCGAATTTCGGCGCACGCGGTGTGTACGGCGATCCGCGACGACATCGTCTCCGGCACCTTCGCGCCGGGCAGCCGGCTGATCGAGGACCTCCTCGCCCGGCGCTACGGCGTCTCCCGGGTGCCCGTGCGCGAGGCGCTGCGCACCCTGGAGTCGGAGGGCTTCGTGACCACCCGCAGGCACGCGGGCGCGTGTGTCGCGCAGCCGTCCGAGCGGGAGGCCGCCGACCTGCTGGACATCCGCGCGCTGCTGGAGCCGCTGGGCGCCGCGCGGGCGGCCCAGCGCCGCACCGAGGCGCATCTGAAGGTGCTGCGCGGCCTGGTCCGGCTCGGCCAGGAGCGGGCCCGGCACGGCCAGTTGGGCGAGCTGCGGGCGCTGAGCGACTGGTTCCACGAGACGCTGGCCCAGGCCTCCGGCACCCCGAGCCTGGCCGGGCTGCTGGTGCAGCTGCGGCGCAAGATCGCCTGGGTGTACACGGTGGAACCGGCCCGCCGGGCCGCGCCGCCCGCCCCGGGGGGCGCCCCGCGCTCCGACTTCTCGTCCCGGGCCGTCGAGTCCTGGGGCGAGCACGGCGCGCTGGTGGACGCCGTGGCGCGCGGCGACGCCGACCGCGCGCGGGCGATCGCCGCGGCGCACGCCGAGCGCTCGATGTCGGAATACCGGCTGCGCCGCCCCGCCCCCGGTGTGAGGACTTCGAAACCTCCCGTCAACACGACGGGCCTCCGGAATTAACAGCGGCCCCCTATAAAAATGATGGGGATTACCGCCCCGCATTGCCGTCCGGTATTGCCGCCCCGCATTGCCGTCCCGTGTCACCGCCCCGCATTGGTGCCCTGAATTGCCGTCCCGCCCCGGCGGGCGGCGGAGAGCATGAAAAAACGCGGCCGCGGTCACCCGGGACGGGTCACCGCGGCCGCGCCGCGCGGAGATGGCGAGGAAACACGCCTTCGCTCAGACGGTCTCCGGAAGCTCCTCCAGCCCCTCCGCGACCAGCTTGGCCAGGCGGTCGAGCGCGACCTCGGCGTCCTCGGCCTCGGAGGCGAGGACGACCTCCTCGCCGCCCTGGGCGCCCAGGCCGAGCACCGCGAGCATGGAGGCGGCGTTGACCGGGGCGCCGCCGGCCTTGGCGATCGTGATGGGGACGCCGGCGGCGGTGGCCGCCCGGACGAAGATCGACGCGGGGCGGGCGTGCAGCCCCTCGGCCCAGCCGATGTTGACGCGGCGCTCAGCCATGGTGTTGCCCTTCAGGTGCGGGGTTGCTGTTGTCTAGACCAATATCACACGAGTGTCGTTGTCTTATTATGCCCGAACGGTGCCCGAGTGAGTCCGGGCATGCCCGGACGGGCCCGATACGGACCTTCCCCCGACACCTCCTCCCCACGCAAGGGCGTCCACCATTCGGACCCCCGTCCGACGGCCGTAGGCTGGCCCCCATGCGGCTCCCGTCCGACACCCACGCCTACCCGGCCCACTGGGAGGCCGACGTGGTCCTCCGCGACGGCGGCACCGCCCAGATCCGCCCCATCACCCCCGACGACGCGGGGCGCCTGGTCAGCTTCTACGAGCGGGTCTCCGACGAGTCCAAGTACTACCGCTTCTTCGCGCCCTACCCCCGGCTCTCCGACCGCGACGTCCACCGCTTCACGCACCACGACTACGTCGACCGGGTGGGCCTGGCCGCGACGATCGGGGACGAGTTCATCGCCACCGTCCGCTACGACCGGATCGACGGCGGGGGACTGCCCGCCACGGGCCCGGCCGACGAGGCCGAGGTCGCCTTCCTCGTCCAGGACGCCCACCAGGGGCGCGGCGTGGCCTCCGCCCTGCTCGAACACATCGCCGCCGTGGCCCGCGAGCGCGGGATCCGCCGCTTCGCGGCCGAGGTGCTGCCCGCCAACACCAAGATGATCAAGGTGTTCACGGACGCGGGCTACACCCAGAAGCGCAGCTTCGAGGACGGCGTGGTCCGCCTGGAGTTCGACCTCGAACCCACCGACCGCTCCCTGGCCGTCATGCGCGCCCGCGAGCAGCGCGCCGAGGCCCGCTCCGTACACAGGCTGCTCGCCCCGGGCTCGGTCGCCGTCATCGGCGCCGGCCGCGCCCCTGGCGGCGTCGGCCGCGCGGTGCTGCGCAACCTCCTCGACGACGGCTTCGCCGGGCCCCTGTACGCCGTCAACCGGGCTTTCCCGCAGGGCCAGGAGCGGCTGGACCCCGAGGGCGTCCCGGCCCACCGCTCGATCCGCGAGATCGACGGCCCGGTCGACCTCGCCGTCGTCGCCGTCCCCGCCGGCCAGGTGCCCTCCGTGGTCGCGGACTGCGGCGAGCACGGCGTCCAGGGCCTCGTCGTGGTCTCCGCCGGCTACGCCGAGAGCGGACCCGAGGGCCGCGACCGGCAGCGCGAGCTGGTCCGCCAGGCGCGCACCTACGGCATGCGGGTCATCGGCCCCAACGCCTTCGGCATCATCAACACCGCCGACGGCGTGCGGCTGAACGCCTCCCTCTCACCACGGCTGCCCGCCCCCGGCCGGCTCGGCCTGTTCACCCAGTCCGGGGCGATAGGCATCGCGCTGCTGTCCGGTCTCGACCGGCGCGGGGCGGGCATCGCGGGCGTCTCCACCTTCATCTCCGCGGGCAACCGCGCCGACCTCTCCGGCAACGACCTCCTCCAGTACTGGTACGACGACCCGCGGACGGACGTCGCCCTGATGTACCTCGAGTCCATCGGCAACCCCCGCAAGTTCACCCGGCTCGCCAAACGCACCGCCCAGGTCAAGCCGGTCGTGGTCGTCAAGGGCGCCCGGCACAGCGGCAGCGCCCCCACCGGCCACGCCGTTCCCGCGACCGGCATTCCGGACGCCACCGTCTCCGCCCTGCTGCGGCAGGCCGGCGTCATCCGCGTCGGCACGATCACCGAACTGGTCGACGTCGGGCTGCTGCTGTCCGCCCAGCCGCTCCCCGAGGGCCCGCGCGTCGCCATCCTGGGCAACTCCGACTCCCTGGGGCTGCTCACCTACGACGCCTGTCTCACCGACGGGCTGCGCCCGCTGCCGCCCCGCGACCTGACCACCGCCGCCACCCCCGACGACTTCCGGCACGCCCTCGCCGAGGTGCTCACCGACGACGCGTGCGACGCCGTGGTCGTCACCGCCATCCCCCGGGTCGGCGACGCCGCGGCGGCCGAGCTGGCCGGGGCCGTGCGCGGGGCGGCCGCCGAGGCCGCGGCGCGCGGGGCGGCCAAGCCGGTGGCGGTGGTCCACCTGGAGATCCCGGGGCTGGCCGAGGCCCTGGCCGCCCCCGACCCCGCCGCCCCCGGCCCCGGCCCCGGCGGGGACGGCGGTGATGGTGGCGACGCGCCCTTCCCGGCCCCGCGGATCCCCGCCTACCCGGCCGCCGAGCGGGCCGTACGCGCCCTGGCCGAGGCCGTCGGGTACGCCCGGTGGCGCCGGCAGGCCGAGGAGCCCGGGCGGGTCCCCGAGTACGAGGACATCGACGAGGCGGGCGCCGCGGCCGACATCGACGTCCTGCTCGCCCCCGCCGAGGACCTCCCGCCCGAGCTCCCGCCCGTCCGCCCGTCCGAGGCCCCGCCCGTCCGCCCCTCCGGCCTCCCGTCCGACATCCCCCCGGCCCCGCACCCCGTCACCCTCTCCGCCCCCGACGCGCAGCGCCTCCTCGCCCGCTACGGCGTCAGCGTGCTGCCCGCGCTCCCCGCCCCCGACCCGGACGCCGCCGTACGGGCCGCGACCAGGCTCGGCTTCCCCGTCGCCCTCAAGACCACCGCCCCTCACCTGCGCCACCGCGCCGACCTCGGCGGTGTACGGCTCGACCTCGGCGGCGAGGCGGAACTGCGCCGCGCCTACGCCGAATTGACCGGCTACCTGGGCGCCCCCGAAGAGCTGCGGCTCGTCGTGCAGCGGATGGCCCCGCGCGGCGTCGACACCGTCGTACGGGCCGCCATCGACCCCGCCGCCGGGGCGGTGCTCTCCTTCGGGCTCGCCGGAGCCCCCTCCGAACTGCTCGGCGACACCGCCCACCGGCTCGTCCCGGCCACCGACCGGGACGCCGCCGAGCTGGTCCGGTCCATCAGGACCGCGCCGCTGCTGTTCGGCTGGCGCGGCTCCCGGCCCGTCGACACCGCGGCGCTCGAAGAGCTCCTGCTCCGGGTGTCCCGCATGGTGGACGACCATCCCGAGGTGGTCGCCGTCGACCTCGAACCGGTCGTGGTCGCCCCGCGCGGCCTGTCCGTGCTCGGCGCGGCCGTCCGGCTGGCCCCGCCGCCCCCGCGCACCGACCTCGGCCCCCGCCACCTGCCCAGCTACTGACCCCCCGCCGTCGTGGGCGCCGGTGTCGGTGCGGGCCCGTAGGATGGGGACATGGCGAAGACCGGTACGACGACCCAGGGGCTGCGCGCGGCGATCGAGCGCAGCGGCTATTACCCGGCACTCGTGGCCGAAGCGGTGGAGGCCGCGGTGGGCGGCGAGCCGGTCGTCTCGTATCTGGTCCACCAGGAGACCACCTTCGACTCCAACGAGGTCCGCCGCCATGTCACGGTCCTCGTCCTGACCGGCACCCGTTTCATCGTCAGCCACACCGACGAGCAGGCCGCCGACGGCACCTCCCCGTCGCCGTACGCCACGACCTCCACGGAGTCCGTGAAGCTCCAGCGGATCTCCTCGGTGGTGCTCAGCCGGGTCGTGGCCAACCCCGAGTCGTACACCCCCGGCACGCTGCCCCGCGAGGTGGTCCTCACCATCGGCTGGGGCGCCGTCAACCGCCTGGATCTCGAGCCCGCCGCCTGCGGCGACCCCAACTGCGAGGCCGACCACGGCTACACCGGCTCCTCCACCGCCGACGACCTGAGCCTGAGGGTCAGCGAGGCGGGCGACGGCCCCGACAGCGTCCGGCAGACCCTCGCCTTCGCCCAGTCGCTCTCGGAAGCCACCGCGGACACGCCGGACGCCGGCCGCTGATGTCCGACTCCACCGCCGGCTCCGCCACCGCCTCCCGATGGCATGAGCCCGAGCCCGTGCCGCTCGACCCCCGCTCCGCCCCCGTGCCCCGCTACGGCACGGGCTCGCTCGCCGATCTGCTGCCCGCCGTCGCCGCGGGCCAGGGCGTCCCGGGCCTGACCTCGGGCCTGGCCCTCGCGCCCGCCGACCGCGTGTGCGTGTTCCTGGTCGACGGCCTCGGCTGGGAGCTGCTGCGCGCCCACCCCGCCGAGGCGCCCTTTCTGACCTCGCTGCTGGCCGGCTCCCTGGGCGGCACCGGCGCGCCCCTCACCGCGGGCTTCCCCTCCACCACCGCGACCTCGCTGGCCTCCGTCGGCACGGGCCTGCCGCCCGGCGCCCACGGCCTGCCGGGCTACACGGTGGCCGACCCCGCCACCGGTCAGCTGATGAACCAGCTGCGCTGGCAGCCGTGGACGGACCCGCACGCCTGGCAGCCGTACCCCACCGTCTTCCAACTGGCCGACGCGGCGGGCGTGCACACCTGCCAGGTCTCCGCGCCCACCTTCGCCGAGACCCCGCTCACGAAGGTCGCGCTCAGCGGCGGCACCTTCCACGGCCGGCTGACCGGGGAGGAGCGCATGGACCTCGCGGCCGAGCAGCTGGCCGCCGGCGACCGCTCGCTGGTCTACACGTACTACAGCGAAGTCGACGGCAAGGGCCACCGCTTCGGCGTCGACTCCGACGAGTGGCGGGCCCAGCTGCGCTATGTGGACGGGCTCGCCCAGCGCCTCGCCGAGCAACTGCCGCCTCGCGCCGCCCTGTACATCACCGCCGACCACGGCATGATCGACCTCCCCTTCGACCCGGAGTCCCGGATCGACTTCGACGAGGACTGGGAGCTGCGGGCCGGCGTCGCCCTGTTGGGCGGCGAGGGCCGCGCCCGCCATGTGTACGCGGTCCCCGGCGCCGCGAGCGATGTGCTCGCGGTGTGGCGCGAGGTGCTCGGCGAGCGGATGTGGGTGGCGAGCCGGGACGAGGCCATCGAGGCCGGCTGGTTCGGGCGGCCCGGGGACGGCGGCGGCGTCGACGAGCGGGTGTACCGGCGGATCGGCGATGTGGTGGCCGCCGCCAGCGCGGACGTCGCGATCGTCGCGTCGCGGACCGAGCCGAAGGAGTCGGCGATGGTGGGGCTGCACGGCTCGATGACCCCCGTCGAGCAGCTCGTCCCGCTCCTCGAAGTACGCTCCTGAACCGTCCCGCCCCCGCCTGTCCTCCCTGCCCGGCCCATTCCTCCTGTCCACCCGTCCGCCTGTCCGAAAGGTCTCGCCGCCCCATGCCCGAGCTGGTGTTCTTCTCCGGAACCATGGACTGCGGAAAGAGCACCCTCGCTCTGCAGATCGAGCACAACCGCTCGGCGCGCGGCCTGCAGGGCATGATCTACACCCGGGACGACCGGGCGGGCCGGGGCAAGCTCTCCTCGCGGCTCGGGCTGGTCACCGAGGCCGTGGAGGCCGGCGACGACCTCGACTTCTACGCCCATGTGGTCGGGGTCCTCACGGCCGGGGGCCGCGCCGACTATGTGATCGTGGACGAGGCGCAGTTCCTCGCCCCGTCCCAGATCGACCAGCTCGCCAGCGTCGTGGACGACCTGGGGCTCGACGTCTTCGCCTTCGGCATCACCACCGACTTCCGCAGCAAGCTCTTCCCCGGCTCGCAGCGCCTGGTCGAGCTCGCGGACCGGATCGAGGTGCTCCAGGTCGAGGCGTTGTGCTGGTGCGGGGCCCGCGCCACGCACAACGCCCGGACCGTCGGCGGCCGGATGGTGGTGGAGGGCGCGCAGGTCGTCATCGGCGATGTCAACCGGCCCGGGGCCGAGGTGGGTTACGAGGTGCTGTGCCGGCGCCACCACCGGCGCCGCATGACGGCCGCTGCCGCTCGCGCCGCCGCGCTCTCGCCGGACGTCCTCCCCGTCGACCCGGCGACCTCGCCCCCCGCCCCGGGCGCGCCCGCGCCCCGCGACTCCTCCGACACGCCCCAGGCCGCTCCCTAGGGGGTCACCACCCCGACCGTGTCCACCAGGGTGAAGGCCGCGCCCTCGGGGTCCGTGACGGTGGCCGTACGCCCCGTCGCGCCGTCGCGCGGCGGGAGGACCACGTAGCCGCCCAACTCGGCGACCTGGCGGGCCGCCTTGTCCACGTCCGTCACCGCGAAGCAGGTCCGCCAGTGCGGGCCCCGGTCGCGCGGCAGCGCGCCGCCCACGCCGTGGATCGCGGCCACCGGCCGCCCCGCCACCCGCAGGGTCATCACGTCGGATCCGTAGTCGTCGGCGGCCGGTCCGGGGCCCTCCCCGGACCAGGGCTCGCTGTCGCAGCCGAAGACCGTGTCGTAGAACTTGCTGACGGAGGAGTCACGGGTGATCAACTCGTGCCACACGGGGGAGCCCGGCGCCCCGATCTCCTCGGCGCCCAGGTGCTCCCGCGCCTGCCACACGCCGAAGGTGGCGCCCTCCGGGTCGGCGGCGAGGGCCATCCGGCCCGCCTCGCCCGCGTCCAGCGGGCCCACGGCCACGGTGCCGCCGCAGGCGCGGATCAGCTCGGCCGTCTCGTCGGCGTCGTCGGAGGCCAGATACATCGTCCAGGCGACCGGCAGGTGGCGCTCCGGCGGCATCTCGCCCAGTCCGGCGACCGGCAGGTCGCCGATCCGCGCGCGTACGTACGGGCCCAGGTGCTGCGGCCCCGGGCTGAACTCCCAGCCGAACAAGGCGTGGTAGAAGTCCTGCGTCGCGGCCAGGCTGTGCACCATCAGGCTCGTCCAACAGGGCGTGCCCGGTGGGCGCCGAGTCGCTGCCTCGGTCATCGTCACTCTCTCCTCGGACCAATGTGGTGTCCGTGCGGCTCCGGCCGGCGCGCGGGTGCGCGGGGGCGGTGGTGGGGGGCGCCGGACAGATATTCGCACCACCTGTCGCAACGCGCGCCCGGGCCGCGCCGCAATTCGCGGCTCCCAGCAGGACCATGCCCGCTTTTCAGCCGCGCATCCGTATCCGGGCCATGGCCAAGAGATGTCTGTCAGCTGTACGACGGGTGATCGGGTAGGTCAATCGTCGGAGACGCGTCTACGCAAGGATGGTGCCCATGAATGCCATCGTCACCGCATCCGATCTCATGGACGAACTGGCGGGGGAGCGGCCCCCGCTCCTCCTGGACGTCCGCTACCAGCTCGGCGGCCCGCCCGGCCGCCCCGCCTATGAGGCCGGGCACCTCCCCGGCGCGGTCTATGTCGACCTGGAGAGCGAGCTCGCCGGCCCCCCGGGCCCCGCGGGGCGCCATCCGCTGCCCGAGCTGTCCGTCTTCGCCGCCGCGATGCGCCGGGCCGGGGTCCGCGCGGACCGGCGCGTGGTGGCGTACGACGGCGGGCAGGGGTGGGCCGCGGCGCGCGCGTGGTGGCTGCTGCGCTGGGCCGGCCATCCGTCCGTGCGCGTCCTCGACGGCGGCCTGGCCGCCTGGACCGAGGCCGGCGGTCCGCTGACCACCGAGGCCACCGCGCTCCCCGAGGGCGACTTCGAGCCGCGCCCCGGGGCCCTGCCGCTGCTGGACGCGGACGGCGCGGCGGCGCTCGCCCGGCGCGGGCTGCTGCTGGACGCGCGGGCGGCCGAGCGGTACCGGGGCGAGGTGGAGCCGATCGACCCGGTGGCCGGCCACATCCCGGGGGCGGTCTCGGCGCCGACCACCGAGAACGTCGCCCCGGGCGGCCTGCTGCTGCCCGCCGAACAGCTGGCCCAGCGCTTCGCGGGCCTCGGCGCCACGGCGGACGCCGAGGTGGGCGTCTACTGCGGTTCCGGCGTCTCGGCGGCCCACCAGGTGCTGGCGCTGGCGGTCGCGGGCATCCCGGCCGCCCTGTACGTCGGCTCCTGGAGCGAGTGGACCGCCGACCCCGCCCGCCCCGTGGCCACCGGCCCCGACCGCGGCTGACCTCGCCTGCCGACAGGGCTGGGCCCGGCCGTCGGTCGCGACGGCCGGGCCCAGCCCCGAGGGAAGCGCGCGGGCGCTACTCCTGTTTCTTGCGGCGGGTGCCGAAGACGATCTCGTCCCAGCTGGGCACGGCCGCCCGGCGGCCCGGGCGCACCCCGTCGGCCTCCGCCTGACGGTCCGTCGTGCCGGTCAGCCGCTCGCGGTGGCCGGCGACCGAACGGGGCATCAGGACGTCCGCGTACGCCGAGCCGGCGCTGGCCGCGGGCGCGGGGGCCGGGGGCTCGACGGGCTCCGGCTCCTCGGCGGGCTCGTCCGCCCCGGAGGAGCCGCCCGGCGACTCCGGCACGATCATGTCGCCCCGGAAGTTCGGCACGGCCTCCAGCAGGCTGGTGAGCGAGTCCCGCTCGCCGCCGAGGCCGTCGTCCACCGAGGCCGACGAGGAGTCGGCCTCGCCGTCGCCGCGCTCGGACAGACCCTGCCGATCCCGGTCCCGGTCACGGTCGCGCGGCAGCCGGGCGATCCGCGGCACGAACGGGAAGCTCGGCTCGGGCGTGTCGTCGGCCTCGCCGATCAGCGCCCGGGCCTCGTCGTCCACGGCCTGGACCAGCCGCCGGGGCGGGTCGTAGGTCCAGCTGGCCGAGTGCGGCTCCCCGGCCACGCGGTAGACCAGCAGCACCTCCCAGGTGCCGTCGTCGCGCCGCCAGGAGTCCCACTGCGTGGTGTCCTTCTCCGCGCCGCGCAGCAGCAGCCGCTCCGCGACGGCCTCGCCGAGCTGGGGCCCGGCGTTCTCGCCGGGGCGGCGCACGGGGGTCTTGCGGGCGCGCTCGGCCATGAAGGCGCGCTCCGCGAGCACCGGACCCTCGAAGCGGCGCACGCGGTCGACGGGGATGCCCGCCATCTGCGCGACCTCTTCGGCCGAGGCGCCGGCGCGTATACGGGCCTGGATGTCGCGCGGCCGCAGATGGCTCTCGACCTCGATCTCGATCTGGCCGAGCCGAGCGCGATCGTTGCGCACCGCGGCGCGCAGACGCTCGTCGATGGGAAGTGTGTACTCCGTGCTGTCCGCAGCCTTGAGCACCAGCCGTGTGCCGTCGTTGCTGACGGCCACGACACGCAGTTCGGGCATGGGGACCTCCCGGGTGGTGCCTGCCGACGTCACGGTTGCGTCGCTGCTCTCCCGCTAGACGAGTGTGGCCTGCCCGGGTGCAGCCTGCCACAACTTTGCCGAGTTGCCCGGCGTGTCGGGCCTGCGCCCCGATCCGCCGTTATGGCACGGTGACCTGTTTGCAGCCCAAAACGACGGCGCCGTCGCTCGGGGCAGCGATCCCCATGTCATGTCGCGGCGCCGCCGGTTGAGTTGCCGCCTTTTGACCCCTCCCGTTGGGTCCGGGCGGCCGGACGGGAAAGCGGGGCCAGGGATCGCCACAGTACTCCATTCGGGCCGCTCAGGTGGAGCGGCACGCCAGCCAAGTTCTCGTCGCGGGGGCCTTGTGGACCTTGAACCGGGCGGCGGCGGGCGTGAAGTGAGTGGCAAGTTTCACATGATCGACAGAAACGGAACGATCTACTTCGTTTTTGCTCGCTTCCCTTCTGGGTGAGGCGCGGAGGGGAACGAATGTGCGTTCAGTCTCCCAGCACCCGCCGCAGATAGTCGTTGCCGAACAGCCGGTCCGGGTCGAGCCGGTCGCGGATCGCGGTGAACTCCCCGAACCGCGGGTAGACGTCGGCCAGGTACGCGGCGTCACGGCTGTGCAGCTTGCCCCAGTGCGGGCGCCCCCCGTGCGCGGTCATGATCTGCTCCGCCGCCGTGAAGTACGCCCGGTGCGGGGTGCCCCGGTACAGGTGCACCGCTATGTAGGCGGTGTCCCGGCCGGAGGCGGTGGACAGCGGGATGTCGTCGGCCGGCGCGGTCCGCACCTCCACCGGGAAGCCGACCTTCAGACCGGACCGCTCCACGGTTGCCTTCAGCTCGCGCAGCGCCGCGACCGCGGCCTCGCGCGGCACCGCGTACTCCATCTCCACGAAGCGGACCCGGCGCGGACTGGTGAAGACTTTGTAAGGGATGTCCGTGTACGTGCGGGCCGACAGCGCGCGGCTGGAGATCTTGGCGATGCCGGGGATGGTCGCGGGGACCGCCCGGCCGACCGTGCAGGCCAGCTGGAAGACGCCGTTGGACAGCAGTTCGTCGTCCACCCAGCCGCTCACCCGGCCGAGCGGGGCGGCGGGTCCGCTGGTGCGGTTGTTGCGCTTGGTGTTGCAGTTGCTGGTGTGGGGGAACCAGTAGAACTCGAAGTGTTCGTTCTCCGCTACGAGTTGGTCGAACTCCGCCGTGACCCGGTCGAACGGCATGGGTTCCTCGCGCGCGGTGAGCAGGAACTCCGGCTCCACGGCGAAGGTGATCGCGCTGACCACGCCCAGCGCGCCGAGTCCGAGCCGGGCGGCGGAGAAGACCTCCGGGTTCTCCCGGTCCGAGCAGCGCAGCACCGAGCCGTCCGCGGTCACCAGCTCCAGACGTCTGATCTGGGCGGCGATCGAGGCGCTGGCACGGCCGGTCCCATGCGTCCCGGTGGCGGTGGCCCCGGCCACCGTCTGCTCCATGATGTCGCCCATATTGGTCAGCGACAGGCCGTGCGCCGCCAGGGTCTGGTTGAGCTGCCACAGCGGGGTGCCGGCCGCCACGGTGACCGTGCCCGCCTCCCGGTCGATCTCCCGGACCCCGGCCAGCCGCTCGGGACGTATCAGCAGCCCGTCCGTGGCGGCCGCGGCCGTGAAGGAGTGGCCGGTGCCCACCGCCTTCACCCGCAGGCCCTCCTCGGCCGCCCGGCGCACCGCCTCGGCGAGCTCCGCGGTCGACGAGGGGGCGATGGAGCGGGCCGGCCGGGCGACCACGTTCCCCGCCCAGTTACGCCACACGCCGTTCCGGTTGGTCCTCATGGTCCCTACGGCCATCCGTACCCGACCCCTCCCGCTGTGGCGCCGGCAGCAGCCGGCGGTACCCGAGGAACGCCACCGCCGCCGCGGACGCCCCGGCCACGGCCGGCACCGCGTACCCCGCGCGGGCCCCGGCGGCATCGACCACCCATCCGGCGGCCGACGAGCCGAGCGCCACCCCCACCGAGAGCCCGGTGCTCACCCAGGTCATGCCCTCGGTCAGTTTCGCGCGTGGCACGAGCTGTTCGACCAGGGCCATGGTGGTGACCATCGTCGGTGCGACGGCCAGGCCCGCGACGAAGAGCGCCACGGCCAGAAACGAAAGGTTCCCGACCAGTTGGAGGGGGATCATACTCACGGCCATCGCACAGACACCCAGCAGCCACCTCCGGGGCGCGGAGCCCGTGAGGCGCAGCAGCCCGAAGACCGCGCCGGCCAGGCAGGAACCCGCCGCGTAGATGGCCAGCACCACGCTCGCCGCCGCCTTGTGGCCCTGCTCCTCGGCGAAGGCCACCGTCACCACGTCGATCGCGCCGAAGAGCGCGCCGACCGCGGAGAAGGCGGTCACCAGCGTCAGCAGCCCGGCCGAGCGCAGCGCCGAGCCGCCGGTGTGGTGCTCGCGCGGATGCGGCACCGGCTCGGTGGCGCGCTGTGCGGTCAGCGCCAGCACCCCGACCGCGAGGAAGCAGCCGGCCAGCAGGGGGCCCGCCTCCGGGAACCAGGCGGTGGACAGCCCGACGGACAGGATCGGGCCGACGATGAAGCAGACCTCGTCGACGACGGACTCGAAGGCGTACGCGGCGTGCAGCCGACTCGGGGCGTCGCGGTAGATCGCCGCCCAGCGGGCCCGCACCATCGCCCCGACGCTCGGCACACAGCCGGCCGCCGCGGCGAACGCGAACAGCGTCCAGTCCGGCCAGCGCAGATGCGCGCTCAGCAGCAGCCCGGCGATGGCGATGAGCGCGACGAGCGTGGCCGGGCGCAGCACCCGGCGCTGGCCGTGCCGGTCCACCAGCCGGGAGACCTGGGGGCCCAGGGCGGCCGAGGAGATCGCGAGCGCGGCCGAGACGGCGCCCGCCAGCCCGTACCGGCCCGTGATCCCGGAGATCATGGTGACCACGCCGATGGAGGTCATCGAGATCGTCAGCCGGCCCGGGAACCCCGCGGCGGAGAAACCCTTGGTGCCGGGGGCGGAGAAGATCGCGCGATAAGGGCCGGGACTGGGCACGGGTGGGCTCCGCGGGGCATGCAGACGGGCGGGTAAGGAACGTAGACGCTGAGACAGATTACGGCCATCCACAGGGCGGCGCAGGTGCATTTCCCGCCCGTCAGTGCCGGGTGGCAGGATCGGGAACATGCCGGAACAGTCAGCTCAGCCATCCTCCGCCCGGTCTTCCGCTCCGTACGACGCACTGCTGCTGCTCTCCTTCGGCGGCCCGGAGGGCCCCGACGACGTGGTGCCGTTCCTGGAGAACGTGACGCGAGGCCGCGGCATCCCCCGCGAGCGCCTGAAGGAAGTGGGCCGGCACTACTTCCTCTTCGGCGGCGTCAGCCCGATCAACGCGCAGAACCGCGAGCTGCTCCAGGCGCTGCGCAAGGACTTCGCCGAGCACGGCCTGGACCTGCCGGTCTACTGGGGCAATCGCAACTGGGCGCCCTATCTGACCGACACCCTGCGCGAGATGGCCGCGGACGGCCGCCGCCGCGTCCTGGTGCTGGCCACCAGCGCCTACGCCTCGTACTCCGGCTGCCGCCAGTACCGCGAGAACCTCGCCGACGCGATCGCCGCCCTCGAGGCGGAGGGCCTGGAGCCGCCGCGCGTCGACAAGCTGCGGCACTACTTCAACCACCCGGGCTTCGTGCGGCCCATGGTCGACGCGACGCTGGCCGCGCTCGCCGAGCTGCCCGAGCCGGTGCGCGCGGGGGCGCACCTCGCCTTCACCACCCACTCCATCCCGACCGCCTCCGCCGACACCTCCGGCCCGCCGCGGGACCACGGGGACGGTGGGGCGTACGTCGCCCAGCACCTCGACGTGGCCCGGCTGGTCGCCGACGCGGTGTGCGAGGAGACCGGGGTGGAGCACCCCTGGCGCCTGGTCTACCAGTCGCGCAGCGGCGCCCCGCACATCCCCTGGCTGGAGCCGGACATCTGCGACCACCTGGAGGAGCTGCACGGCGCGGGCGCCCCCGCCGCCGTGATGGTCCCGATCGGCTTCGTCTCCGACCACATGGAGGTCAAGTACGACCTCGACACGGAGGCGGCGGCCAAGGCCGAGGAGCTGGGGCTGCCGGTCGCGCGCGCCTCGACGGTGGGCGCGGACCCGCGCTTCGCCGCGGCGGTGCGCGAGCTGGTGCTGGAGCGCGCGGCCGCCGAGCGCTTCACCGCCGGGCTGGAGGCGGCGCCGCCGACGCGCTGCGCGCTGGGCGCGCTCGGCCCGAGCCACGACCTGTGCCCGGCGGGCTGCTGCCCGGCCCGGGCGCCGCGGCCCGCCGCCGCGGGAGAGGACTGAGCCGCCACCGCCCCGCCCCCGGAGAGCGGCCGAGCGTGTCCCGGGGGCACCGCGCGGGCCCTGCCGCGCGGCGCGAGAGGCAAGCCCGCGCACCGCAGCGCGCCAAGCCCGGGGCGGGGACGGCACGGCCCGCCCGCCTCAACCCGCACGCCCTAAGGAGCACCATGACCGACCCGCTCACCACCGAACTCCTCGATGTGGCCCTGGAGGCCGCCCGCCGGGCAGGAGAGCTGCTCCGCGACGGCCGGCCGGCCGACCTGGGCGTGGCCGCCACGAAGACCAGCCCCATCGACGTGGTCACCGAGATGGACCTGGCCGCCGAGAAGCTGATCACGGACTTTCTCGCCGAGCGCCGCCCGGACGACGGCGTGCTGGGGGAGGAGGGCGCGAGCACCGAGGGCAGCAGCGGGGTGCGCTGGGTGATCGACCCGATCGACGGCACGGTCAACTACCTGTACGGCCTGCCGTCCTGGGCCGTGAGCATCGCCGCCGAGCGGGACGGCGAGACGGTCGTGGGCGTCGTGACCGCCCCGATGCGCCGCGAGACGTACCACGCGGTCCTCGGCGGCGGCGCCTACCTCGGCGTGCCCGGAAGGGAGCGGGAGGAGCCCCGGGAGCGGCTGCGCTGCCGCCCCGCGCCCGCGCTGGACCAGGCGCTCGTCGGCACCGGCTTCGGCTACCGCACCGAGCGGCGCGTCGGCCAGGCCGAGGTGGTGCGCGCGCTGCTGCCCACGGTGCGCGACATCCGGCGCGGCGGGTCGGCCGCCATCGACCTGTGCGATGTGGCGTGCGGCCGGCTCGACGGCTACTACGAGCGCGGGCTGAACCCGTGGGACTTCGCGGCCGGGGCGCTGATAGCCCGCGAGGCGGGCGCGCTGACCGGGGGCCGCCCGGGGATCCCGGCGTCGGGCGAGCTCACCGTCGCCGCGCCTCCCGGCCTCTTCGAGCCGCTCCAGCGGCTCCTGGACGAGCTGGGCGCCTGGCACGACTGACGGCGGGCGGCGAGAGCGCCCGCCGAGCCCGGCCCGCGGCGCCCTCTGGACAGAGCGGCGCCCCGGTGCCACAAGGGCAGCCGGGGCGCCGCGGGTCGGTGAGCGCGGGTGCCGGAGGACCGCCGTCAGGCGATCGCGCCGACCTCCACGCCGTGCTCGGCGGCCAGTCGGCGGAGGTCTTCCAGCTCCGACAGCTCGACATCGGCCAGGAAGTCGTCGCCCGTCTCACGGGCGCGGGTGAGGTCGGACTTGGTGGTCTCTATACGCTGCAGAATGCCTGCGGTGAACGCGTCCATGTGCGCCCCCTCGTCGTGGGTCGGTGGCACGGGGGTGTGCCGACGGGTGGACGATCACGTGCGTGGTCCCTGCCGATGGCAAAAAGGTTTGCGGGGTGCCACATACAGGGCGTGATCGGGTGTGCAGTCGTCCTCCCCACCCCCCACCAAGCGGAAACCTCCGCCGAAAAAGAATCTTGAACAGTCCCCTCCGAATCCCCCTTACCGCCGGTTTATGAGACTTCGAGGCAGGATGGAGGCGCCGGGCGCCGACCGAGCCCGGCCGGACCGCGCCATCAGGGCACCGAGGCAAGGCCCAGGGCACCGAGGGAAGGACTCACGAAAGTGCGTGTACTCGTCGTCGAGGACGAGCAGCTGCTCGCCGATGCGGTGGCCACCGGACTGCGCCGGGAGGCCATGGCCGTCGACGTCGTGTACGACGGGGCCGCCGCGCTGGAGCGCATCGCGGTCAACGACTACGACGTGGTCGTCCTCGACCGCGACCTGCCGCTGGTCCACGGCGACGACGTGTGCCGCAAGCTGGTCGAGCTCGGCATGCCCACCCGCGTCCTGATGCTCACCGCCTCCGGTGACGTCAGCGACCGCGTCGAGGGCCTTGAGATCGGCGCGGACGACTACCTGCCCAAGCCGTTCGCCTTCAGCGAGCTGATCGCCCGGGTGCGGGCGCTCGGCCGCCGCACCACCGTCGCCCTGCCGCCCGTCCTGGAGCGCGCCGGGATCAAGCTGGACCCCAACCGCCGCGAGGTGTTCCGGGACGGCCGGGAGGTGCAGCTGGCGCCCAAGGAGTTCGCGGTGCTCGAGGTCCTCATGCGCAGCGAGGGGGCCGTCGTCTCCGCCGAGCAGCTGCTGGAGAAGGCCTGGGACGAGAACACCGACCCGTTCACCAACGTGGTCCGGGTCACGGTCATGACGCTGCGCCGCAAGCTCGGCGAGCCCGCGGTGATCGTCACCGTGCCCGGCTCCGGCTACCGGATCTGACCGGGCATGGCCACGACCCCACTCCCGCCCAGCGCACCGCCCAAGCCCAGCTGGGACCCGCGGCCGCTGTCGAGCCCGCGGCCCTGGCTGCGCCCCACCATCCGGATACGGCTCACCCTGCTGTACGGCGGGATGTTCCTGATCGCCGGCGTGGTACTGCTGACGATCATCTACCTGCTGGCGGCGGACGTCCTGCAGGGGAGCAGCAAGCTCCCTTTCCAGATCATCAAGATGGACTACACCCTCACCGACCGCACCTGTGATCTGCCCAGCCAGGGCAGCACCACGCTGTTCAACGAGGCGGTGACGCGGTGCATGAACCACCAGCGCTCCCTCGCCCTGGACGCGCTGCTGCGCCGGTCGCTGCTGGCGCTGCTGGGCCTGGCCGTGCTGGCCTTCGCGTTCGGCTACGCCATGGCCGGGCGGGTGCTCTCGCCGCTGGGCCGGATCACCCGCACCGCGCGCCAGGTCGCGGGCTCGGACCTGTCGCGCCGGATCGAGCTGGACGGCCCGGACGACGAGCTGAAGGAGCTGGCCGACACCTTCGACGAGATGCTGGAGCGCCTGGACCGCGCGTTCACCGCCCAGCAGCGGTTCGTCGCCAACGCCTCGCACGAGCTGCGCACCCCGCTGGCGATCAACCGCACGCTGCTGGAGGTGCAGCTCTCCGACCCGCAGGCGTCCCCCGAGCTGGCCCAGCTGGGCAAGACGCTGCTGGCCACCAACGAGCGCAGCGAGCAGCTGGTGGAGGGCCTGCTGCTGCTCGCCCGCAGCGACAACGAGATCGTCGACCGCAAGCCCGTGGACCTCGCCGAGGTCGCCTCCCAGGCGCTGGAGCAGGTGCGTACGGAGGCGCAGGACAAGGGCGTGACGGTGCGGGGGGTGCGCGCGCCCGTGGTGGTCCAGGGCAACGGTGTGCTGCTGGAGCGGATCGCGCTGAACCTCATCCAGAACGCGGTGCGGTACAACATCTCCGAGGACGGCTGGGTCGACGTGACCACCGAGGCGCGGGAGGGGCAGGCGGTGCTGGTGGTGTCGAATACCGGCCCCGTGGTCCCGGCGTACGAGCTGGACAACATCTTCGAGCCCTTCCGCAGGCTGCGCACCGAGCGCACGGGTAGCGACAAGGGCGTCGGCCTCGGCCTGTCGATCGCCCGCTCGGTGGCCCGCGCCCACGGCGGCCGGATCACCGCGGAGCCGCGGGAGGGCGGAGGCCTGGTCATGCGCGTGGTCCTGCCGCTCTGAGGTCCGGCGGAACCGGCGCTCCGAGGTTCGGCGGAACCGCTGGAGAAGATCCGTGACACCATCGCGCGCTTGTTCGCTTTGGGAGGAATTTTGGCGATCCGACCCCCGCCTGTATCCTGTGTGATCGATCACATGGGCGAATTTCAAGCCATATACGCACTGTGATCGTCGCGACTGGCGGAAGGCCGGGAAAGTCCGGGTTTCCGGGGGTCGTGATCACGGGAAGTACACGTGAGGGCGCATGTGCGTGCGACTTCCGGACCGTGTACGGTCCCGATCGCCATCCAAGCCGATCACCTCTTCAGGGGTGCGGTTGGGTGTCGATTGAGTAACAGACCTTGATGTGAGGCAAAATCTCCGCCTCGGGTCGGGCACAAGTCCGGCCTCTCACGCGTTACGTGCGCTGAGACACCACAGACACCCAGAGGGGGAGAGCGACATGGCAACGGATTACGACACCCCACGCAAGACCGATGACGACGTCAACGAGGACAGCATCGAGGAGCTGAAGGCCCGGCGGAACGACAAGTCCGCGTCGACGGTCGACGTGGACGAGTTCGAGCAGGCCGAGGGCCTGGAGCTGCCCGGCGCGGACCTCTCCAACGAGGAGCTGTCCGTGCGGGTGCTGCCCCGCCAGGCCGACGAGTTCACCTGCATGAGCTGCTTCCTCGTGCACCACCGCAGTCAGCTGGCCACCGAGACCAAGAACGGCCAGCCGATCTGCCGCGACTGCGCGGCGTAAGCCGCGGGTCCGGCGTGGAAGCGGAGCACGGCGACGTGACCGACGCGCACGTCGAGCGAGGCCGGATGGCCTCGCTCGCGGCCGCTGTCGGCCGGAGCGCACGCAAGGGCGGCGAGCGCGCGAGAGCGGGGGTCCACGCGGTCGCCGATCGGATCGTCGCGAACGCTCCGCGGATCCCGGTCCGCGACCTCGCCGCGCTGCGCGAGCAGTTCCCCGGGCTCGGCCCGGAGGAGATCGCGGACAAACTGGTGGCCGGTGCCGCGAACGGCACCTCCACCGTGGGCGCGGGCGTCGGCGCCGCGGCGATGCTGCCGGCCCCGCCCGCCATGCCCACCGAGCTGGCCGCCGAGATCATCGGGGTCGCCTCGATAGAGATCAAGCTCATCGCCGAGCTGCATGAGGTCTACGGGGTGCGCGCGCCCGGCACCGTCCGCCAGCGCGCGATCGCCTACCTCGGGGCGTGGGCCCAGGAGCGCGGCATCGACGCCGCCGTCCCGGCGACTGTGAACACCGCGCTCGGCGTCCAGATGAAGCGCGAGCTGCGCCAACAGGTCCTCAAGCGCAGCTTCCGCAATCTGCCGTCCCTCGCGCCCTTCATGATCGGCGCGGCCGTGGGCGCGGCGCTGAACCGGCGCGACACCCACAAGCTCGCCCGGAAGATCCGCAAGGACCTGCGCGCCCGCCAGGTGCCCTGGGGCGCGCTCCCGCCGCTGCAGGCCTAGCCCAGGAATATCAGCCTGCCCCGGACTTGCCGGCCTGTCCCGGCCTACTGGGCCCGTACGGCCCCGAGCGCGGCGGCCAGCGCCTCGGGATCGCGGGTCGAGAGATAGACGTACGGCGTCGGGTCCTCGGGGTCGGTGACCTCCACCCGCAGCGCCGTCGGGATGTAGCTGCGCAGCAGCATGAACGCCCGCGGATCGGCCTTGTAGGTGCGCCAGGCGGCCGCCTCGTCACGGTCCAGCACATGGGCCGTCCCCAGCGCCGACACGGGGATCTTCGCCTCGCCGGCGACCAGCGAGCCCGCGACCACCCGGACCCGCACCGAGCCGTAGGCGCTCACCACGACGGCCGCGGCCGCCGCCCCGCCGATCAGGCCCCCGAGCATCGGCAGCGTCCCGAAGGGCAGCAGGATCAGCGCCGTCGCGACCCCGACCAGAAAAGCGATGAACCACCATGAACGGGGTGCGGTCAGGCGTTCTTCGTAAGGCTGCATGGGCTCAAGCTTGGCATGGCCGCCGAACGGCGCCTCGCGCGCGGGTAAGGTCAGCCGTTGCGAGAAACGAACGCGATGGTGAAGACGAAGGGGCAAGGCGTGACCGTGACGCCCGTAGATGTGTTGATCCGCAGGGTGGATCCCGAGGTGCCGATCCCCGCGTACGCCCACCCCGGCGACGCCGGTGCCGACCTCGTCACCACACAGGCGGCGGAGCTCGCCCCCGGAGAGCGCGCGGTGCTGCCGACCGGAGTGTCTATCGCGCTCCCCGACGGGTATGCCGCCTTCGTGCATCCGAGGTCCGGACTCGCCGCCCGCTGCGGAGTCGCCATGGTGAATGCCCCCGGGACCATCGATGCCGGGTACCGTGGAGAAATCAAGGTGATCGTGGTCAACCTGGACCCGCGCGAGACCGTGCGGTTCGAGCGCATGGACCGGGTCGCCCAACTGATCGTCCAGCAGGTCGAGAAGGTGCGCTTCCACGAGGTGGCGGAGCTTCCCGGTTCGGCGCGGGCCGACGGGGGCTTCGGGTCCACCGGCGGCCATGCCGCCGTGGACGGTTCAACGGGTGGGAATGGATACGCTTCGGTCGGTTCCGACCGGGAAGGACGATGACGTGTTCGGACGTCGCCGCAAGCGCAAGGAGGACGTCGAGCCGCTCGACGTGGCCTCCGACGAGTTGGCCGAAAACGCCGAGAACGCCGAGGACGCGGACGCCGCGGACTCCGAACCGGACGCCGTCGCCGAAAGGGTGAGCCTGCCCCCGGCGCCGCGCCCCGACGGGCCGTGGGACGTATCCGAGGTGCGCGAGCCCGGCGAGGGCCGGGTGGACCTGGGCGGCCTGTTCGTGCCCGGTGTGGAGGGCATGGAGCTGCGGGTGGAGGTCGCGGGCGACGCGATCGTCGCCGCGACCGTGGTCCTGCGGGACAGCGCCGTTCAGCTCCAGGCGTTCGCCGCCCCCAAGAAGGAAGGCATCTGGGCCGAGGTGCGCGACGAGATCGCCACCGGCATCACCCAGCAGGGCGGGGTCGTCGACGAGGTCGAGGGGCCGCTCGGCTGGGAGCTGCGCGCCCAGGTGCCGGTGCAGCTGCCGGACGGCAAGAACGGCGTGCAGGTCGTCCGCTTCGTCGGCGTGGACGGCCCGCGCTGGTTCCTGCGCGGTGTGATCTCCGGCCAGGGCGCGGTGCAGCCCGAGACGGGCAGCCTGCTGGAGGCGATCTTCCGGGACACGGTCGTGGTGCGCGGCGAGGGCCCGATGGCCCCGCGCGACCCGATCGTCCTGAAGCTGCCGGAGGACGCGCAGATGGTGCCCGACGGGGTGCAGCAGGAGGAGGCGCAGGGCTCGCGGTTCGCGGGCGGCGCCGACCGGCTGCAGCGCGGGCCGGAGATCAGCGAGGTGCGCTGAGCGCCCGCCGCGCCCACCTGTCGCCGTCCGAGCCACAAGACATCCCTCAGGGGCCCGGGAGCCTGGCTCCCGGGCCCCTGGAGTTTTTCGCGGGACAGTTTTTCCCGGGACTCGTTGAACACAGCCGTCACCCCACCCGTACTGAGGGGCGCGAGACCTTGCGCGACCCGGAGCAGGGGCAGGACGGGCGCGACCAGTAGACCGTGCTGTTTGTGACCTCACGAGGTGATCAGATGTCCCGTGGCCTTCCGTTACCGCACCGTCGGCGAGTCCTTGCCGCCGGTGTGATCGGCGGTATCACCTGCGCGGCCGTCGCGGTGGGAGCCGCCATGGCCGGGCAGGACGGCTCGGGAGCGAGCGACAAGGCGAGCACCAAAGCCGCGTCCACCATCAGCTGCCCCGAGGTGACGGGCTCCCTCCCCGAGATCCCCGCCCAGGCGAAGGCGGAGGTGGACCGCAACCTGGCCCTGCTGCGAACGCAGCTCGACGAGGCCAACAAGCGCCTGGCCTCCTCCGTGGGCCAGGGCGGGCCGAACTTCGTCCAGAACGCCATCCTCGGGCCGCTGAAGGACAAGCGCAGGTCCACCCTGGACCGCATCGCGATCTCCATCGGCCGCCATGCCGGGAAACCGCAGGGGCTGGACGCGCTCGCCGAGTGCTCCCTGGGCACGGGCGCGGGCTCCGGCACGGGCGCGGGCGGCTCCGCCCCGGCTACGGCCGCACCCTCGGCGCCGGGCTCCGGCGGGGAGGGCGGCGCGCAGGACGGTTCGGGGGCCGGCTCGGGGGCCGGCACCGGAGCCGGGTCGGGCTCCGCCCAGTCGATCAGCTGCCCGGACGTCGCCTCGAAGATCGGCGCGGTGCCCGCGGCCGCCCAGGCCGAGGTGGACCGCAACATCGCGCTGCTGCAAACCCAGCTCGACGAGGCCAACAAGCGCCTGGCCTCCTCCGTGGGCCAGGGCGGGCCGAACTTCGTCCAGAACGCCATCCTCGGGCCGCTGAAGGACAAGCGCGCCTCCACGATCGACCGCATCCGCATCTCGATCTCCCGCCAGGGCGCGACCGCCCCCTCTGGTCTCGACGCCCTGGCGGGCTGCTCGCTGGCCTCCGGCTGAACCCAGGTCGTCGGCACAGCCTGAGCCAGCGGCGCCGTGGGCCGCGCTCCCTCTCCCGGAGCGCGGCCCATCGGCCTTCGCGGATTCGGGCGCGTTCGCCGGTTCGCGCACGAAAAATCGGCCCTCCCGCGTAAAAAAAGCGTCAACAGCATGGCCCCGGCCGTCAGGGAGCCGTCAACGCGGTCCGCGGGGCAACCGGCGCACCGGGGAAAATGGGGCCATGAAACGCGGCAGGCTTCGGATCTACCTCGGCGCGGCGCCGGGCGTCGGCAAGACGTACGCCATGCTGTCCGAGGGGCACCGGCGGGCCGAGCGCGGCACCGACCTCGTCGTCGGCTTCGTCGAGCACCACGACCGCCCGCGCACCCAGGTGATGCTGCGCGGCCTCGAAGAGGTGCCCCGCCGGGAGATCGAGTACCGCGGGGCGCTCTTCACCGAGATGGACGTGGACGCGGTGCTGGCCCGCCGGCCCGCCGTCGCCCTCGTCGACGAGCTCGCCCACACCAACGTCCCCGGCTCCCGCAACGCCAAGCGCTGGCAGGACGTCGAGGAGCTGCTGCGGGCGGGCATCGACGTCGTCTCCAACCTCAACATCCAGCACCTGGAGTCGCTGGGCGACGTGGTCGAGTCGATCACCGGGGTGCGGCAGCGGGAGACCGTGCCCGACGAGGTGGTCCGCCGCGCCGACCAGATCGAGCTGGTCGACATGTCGCCCCAGGCGCTGCGCCGCCGCATGGCGCACGGCAACATCTACAAGCCCGACAAGATCGATGCCGCGCTCTCCAACTACTTCCGGCCCGGCAACCTCACCGCGCTGCGCGAGCTGGCCCTGCTGTGGACGGCGGACCGGGTCGACGAGTACCTCCAGCAGTACCGCTCCGAGCACAGCATCCGCTCCACCTGGCAGGCCCGTGAGCGCATCGTCGTCGGGATCACCGGTGGCCCCGAGGGCCGCACCCTCATCCGCCGCGCCGCCCGGATGGCGGCCAAGGGCTCCGGCAGCGAGGTCCTCGCCGTCTACGTCGCCCGCAGCGACGGCCTGACCTCGGCGTCGCCCAAGGAGCTCGCGATCCAGCGCACCCTCGTGGAGGACCTGGGCGGCACGTTCCACCACGTCATCGGCGAGGACATCCCCAGCGCCCTGCTGGACTTCGCGCGTGGGGTCAACGCCACCCAGATAGTGCTCGGCTCCAGCCGCCGCAAGACCTGGCAGTACGTCTTCGGGCCGGGCGTGGGCGCCACCGTGGCCCGCGACTCCGGGCCCGACCTGGACGTGCACATCGTCACCCACGACGAGGTCGCCAAGGGCCGCGGTCTGCCGGTGGCGCGCGGCGCCCGGCTCGGCCGCACCCGGCTGATCGCCGGCTGGCTGACCGGGGTGGCCGGGCCGGTCCTGCTCACCGTGGCGCTCACCCACACCGGCGGCGCGCTCGCCACCGACGGCGGGCCGGGCTTCGCCAACGAGGTGCTGCTGTTCCTGTTCCTGACCGTGCTGGCGGCGCTGCTCGGCGGGCTGCTGCCGGCCCTCGCCTCGGCCGCCGTCGGCTCGCTGCTGCTCAACTACTTCTTCACCCCGCCCACCCACACCCTGACCATCGCCGACCCGCAGAACATCCTCGCCATCGCGGTCTTCGTGGCCGTGGCCGTCTGTGTGGCCTCCGTCGTGGACCTCGCCGCGCGCCGTACCCACCAGGCCGCCCGGCTGCGCGCCGAATCCGAGGTGCTGTCCTTCCTCGCGGGCAGCGTGCTGCGCGGCGAGACGAGCCTGGAGGCCCTCCTGGAGCGGGTCCGTGAGACCTTCTCCATGGACTCGGTGGCGCTGCTGGAGCGGGAGAGCGACGTCGCCCCGTGGACCTGCGCGGGCAGCGTCGGCGGCACCGGGGGAGCCCCGCCCGCCGAGCGGCCCGAGGACGCGGACGTCGATGTGCCGGTCGGCGACCACATGGCCCTCGCGCTCACCGGCCGGGTGCTGCCGGCCGCCGACCGCCGGGTGCTGGCCGCCTTCGCCGCCCAGGCCGCGGTGGTCCTGGACCGGCAGCGGCTTGCCCTCGAGGCCGAGCGGGCCCGTGACCTCGCCGAGGGCAACCGCATCCGCACCGCGCTGCTGGCCGCCGTCAGCCACGACCTGCGCACCCCGCTCGCCGGCATCAAGGCGGCCGTGTCCTCGCTGCGCTCCGACGACGTGGCCTGGTCCCCGGAGGACGAGGCCGAGCTGCTGGAGGGCATCGAGGAGGGCGCCGACCGCCTCGACCACCTGGTCGGGAACCTCCTCGACATCTCCCGGCTGCAGACCGGCACCGTCACCCCGCTGATCCGCGAGATCGACCTCGACGAGGTCGTCCCGATGGCCCTGGTCGGCGTCCCGGAGACCGGTGTCAGCCTGGAGATCCCCGAGGAGCTGCCGATGGTCGCCGTCGACCCCGGCCTGCTGGAGCGCAGCGTCGCCAACATCGTGGAGAACGCCGTGAAGTACAGTCCGGACGGCAGACCCGTGCTGGTGTCGGCCAGCGCCCTGGGCGACCGCGTGGAGCTGCGCGTCGCCGACCGCGGACCCGGTGTCCCCGACAGCGCCAAGGACCGGATCTTCGAGCCCTTCCAGCGGTACGGCGACGCCCCGCGCGGCGCGGGGGTCGGCCTCGGCCTCGCGGTCGCCCGCGGCTTCGTGGAGACGATGGGCGGCCGGCTGACCGCCGAGGACACCCCCGGCGGCGGCCTGACCATGGTGCTGAGCCTGCGGGCCGCCGCCGGCCGCGGGCCGGATGCGCCTCAGGACCGCGACGACACGAAAAGGCAGGCCGTCAGATGAACCGGGTGCTCGTGGTGGACGACGAGCCGCAGATCGTGCGCGCCCTCGTGATCAACCTGAAGGCGCGCAAATACGAGGTCGACTCCGCCTCGGACGGCGCCACCGCCCTCCGGCTCGCCGCCACCCGCCACCCCGACGTGGTCGTGCTCGACCTCGGCCTGCCCGACATGGACGGCGTCGAGGTGATCAAGGGGCTGCGCGGCTGGACCCGGGTCCCGATCCTGGTCCTGTCGGCCCGCCAGACCTCCGACGAGAAGGTCGAGGCCCTCGACGCCGGGGCCGACGACTACGTCACCAAGCCCTTCGGCATGGACGAGCTCCTGGCCCGGCTGCGCGCCGCGGTCCGCCGCGCCGAGCCCGTCGGGGCGGGCGGGGGCGCCGCGGTCGTGCGGACCGAGGGCTTCACCGTCGACCTGGCCGCCAAGAAGGTCACCCGCGACGGCGCGGACGTCCGCCTGACGCCCACCGAATGGCACCTGTTGGAGGTCCTGGTCCGCAACACGGGGCGGCTGGTCAGCCAGAAGCAGCTGCTCCAGGAGGTCTGGGGCCCGTCGTACGGGACGGAGACCCACTACCTGCGGGTCTACATGGCCCAGCTGCGCCGCAAGCTGGAGGCCGACCCCTCGCACCCGCGCCACTTCGTCACCGAGCCGGGCATGGGCTACCGCTTCGAGCGGTGAGGGCGTCCGGGGTCCCCGGTACGCTGGCCGTATGAGTGCCGTAGATCAGCCCTCTGGCAAGTCCGACAGGCCGGCCGGCCGCTTCCGGCGGATGCTGGACCGGCTGTCGAGCTCCCAGGAGGAGCTTCACTCCGCCGAGCTGCAGCAGGACGCGGAGGCCGCCGGCTGTACCAAGATCGGTGATTGCGGTGACCGCCAGATCGTCAAGGTGACCGGTACACTGCGCACGGTCACGCTGCGGCCACGGGCCGGGGTGCCCGCGCTGGAGGCGGAGCTCTTCGACGGCACCGCCGCCCTGGACGTGGTGTGGCTGGGCCGCCGCTCGATCCTCGGGATAGAGCCGGGCCGCAGACTGATCGCCAGCGGCCGGATCTCCATGAGCCAAGGCCGCCGGGTGCTGTTCAACCCCAAATACGAGCTCCGACCGCTCGGACAGGAGTAGCCGGTGACGGAAGACGACAAGCCGACCTCGGCCGAGGAGGATTCCGCCGCCGACCGGAGCAGAGCGGCGGCGGACACCGCGCTCCTGGAGGCGTTCGGCGGGGTGTGGGGCATGGTGGACACCACCGTCCCGGGACTGGTCTTCGTCCTGCTCTACACGATCAACCGCGACATCCATCTGGCGGCCCTGGTGTCGCTGGGGATCACGGTGCTCCTCGCATTGGCCCGGCTGATCCGCAAGGAGACCCTCAAGCACGCCTTCAGCGGGGTCTTCGGGGTCGCCTTCGGCGCGGTCTTCGCGATGATGTCCGGCGACGCGAAGAACTTCTACCTGCCCGGCATGCTCTACACGCTCGGCCTGGCCATCGCGTACGTGCTCTCGGCGGTCTTCCGCTACCCGCTGATCGGCGTGCTGCTGGGGCCGATGCTCAAGGAGAACCTCTCCTGGCGCACCCGCAACCCCGGCCGGTTCCGCGCGTACACCAAGGCCACCTGGGCCTGGGGCCTCATCCTGCTCGCCAAGTCCGCGATCCTCTTCCCGCTGTACTGGTGGGGGGACGCCACCCAGCTCGGTTGGGTCAAGGTCGCGCTCGGCATTCCGCCGTTCCTGCTCTGCGTCTATCTGACGTGGATATTCCTGGCCAAGGCCCCGCCGCCGATCGACGTCATCGCGGAGATGGAGGCGGAGGAGAAGGCCGAGCGCGAGCGGGAGCAGGCGAAGGCCGAAGCGCCCCTGAGCACGTACGAGAGCGTCCCTGAGCACCTACGAGAGCGCCCCTGAGCACGTACGGAAGCACCGGGCGGGCCGATGCGGCCCACCCGGCGCTTCGTCGTGTACGGGGGCGCTAGGAGCGCACGCGGGCGCTAGGAGGCGTCCGCGCGCTGGACGGACAGCAGTTGCTCCAGCTGCTCCTCGCGGGCCTGGGCCGCGACGAACAACAGCTCGTCGCCCGCCTCCAGGACGTCGTCCTTGGCCGGGGTGAGCACGCGTGTGCCCCGGATGATGGTGACCAGCGAGGTGTCCTCGGGCCACTCCACGTCCCCGACCCGGGTGCCGGCCAGCGCCGCCTCCGGCGGCAGCGTCAGCTCCACCAGGTTGGCGTCGCCGTGGCTGAAGCGCAGCAGCCGCACCAGGTCGCCGACGCTCACCGCCTCCTCGACCAGCGCCGACATCAGCCGGGGCGTGGAGACCGCGACATCGACGCCCCAGGCCTCGTTGAAGAGCCACTCGTTCTTGGGGTTGTTGACCCGGGCGACCACCCGCGGCACCCCGTACTCGGTCTTCGCGAGCAGCGAGACGACCAGATTGACCTTGTCGTCACCGGTGGCCGCGATCGCCACGTTGCAGCGCTGCAGCGCGGCCTCGTCCAGCGAGGTGATCTCGCAGGCGTCGGCCAGCAGCCACTCGGCCTGCGGCACCCGCTCCACCGAGATGGCCGTGGGGGCCTTGTCGACGAGCAGCACCTCGTGCCCGTTCTCCAGCAGCTCACCCGCGATGGAGCGCCCCACGGCGCCCGCACCGGCAATAGCCACCCTCATCGGCCGGCCTCCTCAGGTCCCTCGTTGAAGGCCGCCTCGACCTTCTCGACCTCGTCGGTGCGCATCATCACGTGCACCAGGTCGCCCTCCTGCAGCACCGTCTCCGAGGTCGGCAGCATCGCCTCGCCGAGGCGGGTGAGGAACGCGACGCGCACGCCGGTCTCCTCCTGGAGCTTGCTGACCTTGTGGCCGACCCAGGCGGGGGAGGTGTGCACCTCGGCGAGCTGCACCCCGCCGCTCGGGTCCCGCCACAGCGGCTCCGAGCCGGACGGCAGCAGCCGCCGCAGCATCTGGTCCGCGGTCCACCGCACGGTGGCCACGGTCGGGATGCCGAGCCGCTGGTAGACCTCGGCACGGCGGGGGTCGTAGATGCGGGCCGCCACGTTCTCCACGCCGAACATCTCGCGCGCCACCCGGGCCGCGATGATGTTGGAGTTGTCGCCGCTGCTGACGGCGGCGAAGGCACCGGCCTCCTCGATGCCCGCTTCGCGCAGGGTGTCCTGGTCGAAGCCGACGCCGGTCACCCGGCGTCCGCCGAACCCGGCGCCGAGGCGGCGGAAGGCGGTCGGGTCCTGGTCGACGACGGCGACGGTGTGTCCCTGCCGCTCCAGGGTCTGGGCGAGTGCCGCACCCACCCGGCCGCAGCCCATGATCACGATATGCATGCGACTACCCCGCACTCCTCACTACCGTGCTGAACCGCACAAACACCCTTCTCACATCTTCCTTCCAGGGCTACGGGGCGACAGCGGGGAGGTGCCCCGGTGCCGAGGCCGCGGGGCAGCGGAGGGCTGTCCGCCACGGCGTCTGTCACCACCGTATCCGTACTTGTGCGACTCGCCCGAGTCCCCTGCTCGCCTCCTGGTGGAGGGCGGTGTTGTACGACGTACAACGACCCGGAACCGGGACCGCCGCTTGCGAACGTTCGGTCGTGTCTCCGGGGTCCCGCCGCGCGTCCGCGGCCCCCGTCGTGGGGTGTGCCGCGCGGGTGGCGGGCGCGCGGCGGGGGGTATCGGGGCAAGGTGGCGGCGTGGTCGTATTTGTCCCGGCCTGAGGCATCGCCACCTTCCCGCCGCCTTCCCGATCTTCATGGGATCTTCACCGGAAAAGGCAAGGGTGCTGCGATAGTTCGAATCTTGTTGCGCGCATCGGACGCCCGCTCACCGGCGTGGCTAAGATGATCGCCGTATTCCGTTTCCTGGACGGGACATCAGGGCACTGAACCGTTCCTTCCGCGCCCGCGTTCTCCTGCACGAGGTTTCTGATGACAGATCACATATCGGAGGCGGTGAGCTGGTGCCTGGCCGTCGTCGTGCTCGTCGTCTTCGTCCTGCTGATGCGCCAGCGCACCATCACCGCCGGCGTGCGCAGGCGTAACGCCACGCTCGAGGACAGCCTGAAGGCGCGCGACGAGGAGCTCCAGCACCTGGTGGAGGTCCGCCTTCCGGTGATCGCGGACGCGCTCAGCCAGCCCTCCCCGCTGCCCGGACTGAGGGACGAGAAGCTGGCCGGTACCGCCTTCGCGCAGAGTCTGCACGGGGTCGTGGAGCTGTTCACCCGCGCGGTGGACAAGGCGCAGGCGAGGGCCGACGCCTCGGCGAAGGCGGCGCTCAAGGCCTCGATGCGCGCCATCCAGGGACTGGCCAACGAACAGCAGCTGTCGATCTCCCAGATGCAGGAGCGGCACGACAACCCGGATGTGCTGCGGGACCTCCTGGAGATCGACCACGCCAACTCCCAGTTCGGCCGCCGCGCCCAGGCCATCGCCGTGCTCTGCGGCTCCTGGCCCGGCCGCCAGCGCGTCGCCTCCTCGCTGACCGACGTGGTACGGGGCGCCAAGTCGCGGATCCGCGACTACCGGCGGGTCCAGGTGCACGCCCTGGTCGACGTCGCCGTGGTCAGCCGGGCGGTGGAGCCCGTGGTGCTCGCCGTCGCCGAGCTGCTGGACAACGCCGCCCGCCACTCGCAGCCCAACACCAATGTCGAGGTCAGCCTGCAGCCCGTGCACAACGGCGCCTGCATCGTGATCGACGACGCCGGCGTCGGCATGGACGGTCAGGAGGTGCAGCGCGCCGCCGCGCTGCTGTCCGGGGAGCGCGCCGTCGACGTCGTCCGGCTCGGCGACCCGCCCCAGTTCGGCTTCGCCGTCATCGGCCTGCTCGCCGCGCGCTACGGCTTCAGCGTCTCCGTGGACACCAGGTCCCCGTACGGCGGTGTGCGCGCCGTGCTGTTCCTGCCCACCGAGCTGCTCACCCACGTCGACGCCGAGGAGCCGGGCGGCCGGGCGGCCGTCGGGCAGGAATCGCAGCAGTCGGGGCTGCACACCCTCCCCTCCCTCCCGACCCGCAAGACCCGCGCCCGCCGGTCCGAGCCCGCCGCGGAGCAGGCGGCCTACCAGCAGGCGGGCTATCAGCAGGCGATCCCTCACCAGCAGGCGGGCCCCTACCGGCAGGCCCCGCACCAGCAGGCGGCACCCCAGCCCGCAGCGCCCGCCCCGGCGCCCCAGGCCCCCTCCGCACCGGCCCACCCGTCGGTGATCGAGGAGGCGTCACGTACGTACGGCTCGACGGCCGGTGGACTGCCCAAGCGCCGCCGTCGGCAGCCCGCCGCCCAGTCGGCGGACGACTGGACCACGGCCGCCCCGGAGCCCGACACCGGCTCGCACCGCGTCCGTTCGGCCGAGGAGACGGCCCACCGCATGGGTGCCTTCGCACGCGGCACCCGCTCGGGCCGGGCCGGAAACCAGGACGCCGCCCCCCAAACCGAAGAAGGGAACCGCCAGGCATGAACGACCACATAAACAACGAGCTGGGCTGGATGCTCGACGAGGTCGTGAGGATGCCGGAGGCGCGCCACGCGATCCTGCTCTCGGCGGACGGGATGCTGCGGGCGCACTCCGAGGGCATCGCGCGCGACGAGGCGGAGCGCCAGGCCGCCGCCCTCTCCGGCCTCCAGTCGATCAGCCGCTCCACGGCCGAGTTCTGCGACCGGGAGGAGACCCCCTGGCAGCAGACGCTTGTCGAGTTCGTCGGCGGCTATGTCTTCCTGATCGCCGCCGGACCCGGCGCCTACCTCGCGGTCTCCGCGACCGAGAACGTGGACATGGAGGCGGTCAGCTACCGGATGCAGAAGCTGGTCGACCGGCTCGGCAAGGAGCTGACCAGCCCGCCCCGCCAAGGCGCCCCCCGACAGGGCATCGGCAGCCCGGCATGACCCCCGGCAGGCGCGAACGAGGACTGGTACGGCCGTATGTCGTGACCGACGGCCGTGCCTATCCGACCCGCAACACCTTTGACCTGGTGACCCTGGTCATGGCCCACCCCGACCGGCCGCTCGCCGGGCTCAGCCCCGAGAAGCGCCGGGTCATGGAGCTGTGCCTCGGCGGCGCCCTCTCGGTCGCCGAGGTCGCCGGGTACCTCGAGCTGCCGGTCAGCGTCACCAAGGTCCTGCTCGGCGACCTCGTGGACAGCGGCCACATCTCCACCCGGTCGCCCATCCCCGCGGCCGAGTTGCCCGAGATCCAGCTCCTGCAGGAGGTGCTCGATGGACTCCGCGCTCGCCTCTGACAACGCGGTCTACCTGCCGACGACCGTGCGAACGGCGGTGAAGCTGCTGGTCGTCGGGCACTTCGCGGTCGGCAAGACCACCTTCGTCGGCGCGCTGTCGGAGATCAAGCCGCTGCGCACCGAGGAGACCATGACCCAGGCCGGCGCGTTCGTCGACGACCTGACCGGGACGGAGGACAAGACCACCACCACCGTGGCCATGGACTTCGGCCGCCTCACCCTGAGCGAGTCGCTGGTCCTGTACCTGTTCGGCGCCCCCGGCCAGCAGCGCTTCACCCGGCTGTGGCAGGACATGACGCGCGGGGCCCTGGGCGCCCTCGTCCTCGCCGACACCCGGCGGCTCGAGCAGTCCTTCCCCGTCATGGCCATCCTCGAGGAGCACGGGCTGCCCTACGCCGTGGCCGTCAACCACTTCGAGGGCGCGCCGCACTTCGCCGAGGCGGAGGTCCGGGA
>NZ_MAXF01000011.1 GCF_001704635.1 Streptomyces sparsogenes
CGTAGTGCAGCGCGGTCGATGAAGCGGCCCGTGGCCACGTCGCGGATCTCGGCGTCGTCCTCCCAGCTGTCCCACAGCCGGGCGGCCACGTCCGCGACCTCCCCGGCCTCCTCCCACAGCTCCTCGGCGGGGGCCGCGGCGCGCCGGCCGACGAGCCGGGCCTCCGCCTCGGTGGTGGACACCTCGGCCCGCCAGCCCGCCCGGCCGCGGCTGACCCAGTCCAAGGTGGCCACGGCGCAGGAGAGGTGGAAGGGCTCGGTGTGGGTGGTGGTGACGGTCGGCACCAGGCCGATCCGCCCGGTCCCGGGGGCCACGCGGGAGAGCACCGCGAGCGCGTCGAGCCTGCCCCGCCCCTCCCCCGGCGGTCCCAGCGAGTCGTCCAGGGTGACGAAGTCGAGCATGCCGCGCTCGGCGAGGCGGGCCAGCTCGACGAAGTACGGCGCCTGGTACTGCCCGGCGCCGTCGACGGCGGCGGCCAGGTGGAGCAGCCGGGGCCGCGGGGCGGAGCGGGGCTCCGGGACGGCGTGAGGTCGCGGGACTGAGTGAGGTTGCGGGGCGGAGCGAGGTTGCGGGACGGAGCGGGGCCGGGGGGCCGGCCGCTGGGATTCGGCCATGGTCAGGGGCCTTCCTCGGAGATTCGAAGGCGGGGTTCAAGGGTGGGATTCAGGGGCGGAGGGTGGCTGGTCGGGCGGGCTCAGACGGTGAGCGGCGCTCGACAGGACAAGGGGCGGAGCAGCGCCAGCAGGGCGCGCGCCGTCGCGTCGTTCTGGCGGAAGGCGGGCGCGTTCGTACGGGGCCGGGCGAAGCCGCCGGAGGCGCGGGCGTCGGTGTACGGGCCGAGCGCGAAGCGGCGCGGGTGGCGGCGGCCCGTCCGATCCAGGATCCGGGCGTCGTCGGGGCTGACGGCGAGCAGCCCGGCCGGGGTGGCGGCGGCCCCGTCCTCGTGGAGCGAGCGCAGCAGCGGGTCGCGGGTGCGGTGGACGGTCGGCTCGGGCAGCCGGGCCTCGACCAGCGCGCGGGCCTCCACCCCGGGGCCCGGCACTCCGGCGCCGCTCGCCCGGAAGACCCCGCGCAGCGGGTCGGCGACCACCCGCACGTCCGCGCCGAGGAAGCGCACCACGCCCGCGCGGGAGAGGGCGAGCAGTTGGCGCAGCCGGGGGCCGGGCGGGCCGGAGGCGAGATAGCTGAAGAAGTTGTGCCACGGTCCGCCGATGTCGCCGAGCCGGAGCAGCTGGCCGTACACGGACAGCAGGGCGAGGAAGACCGCGAGATCGGGGCTGTGCGCGGGGTCGTGGCGGCGGGCGAGGTCGGCCTCGATGTGCTGGCGCAGCTCCTGTTGCAGGGCCTCGGGGCTGTCGAACCGCCGCCCGGCCAGGGGCCGGTCGAGGGTTTCCAGGTCGAGCCGGTCCGCCGGGTCGGGGACGGCGGCCGCGATCAGGGCGCGCTGTTCGGGGCCGCCGGGCGGGCAGGCGGCGTACCGCGCCTCGAAGTCGGGCCAGGGCGTGGCCGTGCGCTCGGGGTGGGCGGTGAACAGCCGGTGGTAGTGGGCGAAGCCGAGCTCCTTGGCGATCAGCGGCCACAGGTCGCGGCGGAAGTCGGGCCGGCCGGGGCGCCGCAGCAACTCCTCGACCTGGGCGGGCCCGAAGAAGCGGGGCAGCGGCGGGCGTTCGCCCCACCACCGGTAGCCGATCTTGGAGCGGTACGGGACGCCGCGGCGCGACCCGACGTACAGCACGGGCTCGCGGCCGGAGGGCCGGTACGCCGGTGCTCCGGTGCCGTCGCCGGTCTCCTCGTAGCGCCCGCCGCGGCCCTCGGTGAGCAGGACCATCAGGTCGATGAAGGCCAGCCCGAAGCCGCGCACGAGGACCGGCTCGCCGGGGCGCAGCCGGCTCAGGTCGCTGTCGGCGGTGAACTCGGGGGGCAGGTGGACGAGTCCGTGGTCGGCGGCGAAGGAGGCGAGCGCCCGCTGCCGCGGGTCGGGTTCGGCGTCGAGGTGTCCGAGGGCGAGGACGACGGCGTCGGCGCGGAGCGGGGTGGCCCGCCCCTCCAGCCACACCCGCTGGGTGCCGTCGCGCGGACCGGTGATCCGTACGGCGCGGCAGGGGTGCCGGTGGACCGTGACGGAGGGCGGCAGAGCGGCCACCGCCCGCTCGAGCACCCAGGCCAGATACGCGCTCTGGAGCCGTCTGCTGGCGAAGCTCTGGCCGGTCAGCGCGGCCGCTTCGGCGGCGAGTTCGGGGGCGAGGTCCACGGCGAGCGCCCCGGCGCGGACGCGCTCCGCCCACTCGGCGAGGGAGGGGCCGGGGCGGATCGGGCCCTCGCGCTCGACCGTGTCGTCGGTGAACATGGTGACGTCCTCGGCCATGGAGTTCATCCACAGCAGCGGGGACTGGTCGGGGCGCCAGACCCGGCCGCCGCCGGGCGGATGCGGGTCGACCAGGTGCAGTTCGAGCGGGGTGGCGTCGCCGTACAGCTCGGGGGCGTTGGCGGCGAGGCGCTCCACGAGGCCGGTGCCGCGGGGGCCCGCGCCGACGATCACCACGGCAGGGGGGCGGGAGGGAAGGTCCGGTCGCACGGACATGCGGAAGGCTCCGTCGGTTCGTCAGAGAACACGCCAGTGGCCTTCACACCGGCCGCGCCCCTCAGCACGGCCTGCCGCCGAGGCTAAGCCGCCCCTACGCCCCGCTGTCAAGGTTGTCCGAACTGTGAGCGGCGCGTCTCACGGGCAGTTGACGGGACACCGCAAGGCTGTTCCACTGGGGCCATGCAGCCACGTCAGCGACTGATCACGCGCGGACACATCGACTTCGGTCGGGTGTGGTCCGCGTCCTGTTCGGGCTGACCGCCGCCTCCGCCGCTGCCGGCGTTCCGAGGCCTTCGCCTGCCACACTCCCGTAATTCACGCATCAACGCGCCTTCACACACGCGTCAGCGCTTCACCCTCCCCCGCGCTCCCCTCGCGCTTCCCTCGTGCTCTACTCCGGCTAGCTCAGCCTGTCAGCAATCGCAGCCGCAGCCATCGCAACAGTCACAGCTACAGCAATTGCCACAGCAGTCGCCGCAGTCACAGCAGTCGCAGCAATCGCTGCAGTCATCGCACTTCTGGCACCAGCCCTCGCGCGGCTGGCCGGTCCACGGGTCGTCGTATGTGTCCTTGCAGCACACCTGGCAGGTGCAGAAGAGGCCGGCCCACACCGCGCATCCGGCTATCAGCCCGCGCCGCCTGCGGTTCGGCGGCTCGGGCGGGGTGCCGGGGCCGCCGGGGCCGGGCCCGTACGGGTTGTTGATCCACGGCGACTGCGGCGGCGGCGCGCCGTGCGCGGCCTGTCCCGGGTGGGCGGTCTGTCCTGGGTGCGCGGCGAGTCCCGGCTGCGCGGTGGACGGCCCGTGGGAACAGGACGTGGTGCCGAACGTCCGGTCCACCGCGCGCTCCAGCTCGTGTGCCAGCAGGACGTGCGCGAGCCGGCCGCTCACGAACTCCACCTCGCGCAGCGCCAGCCGCACCCCGTGCACCGCGTCGTCGCACAGCCTGCGCACCTCGGCCAGATCCGCCCCGGTGGCGGTGATCGGGTTCCACGCGCCGGTCGCGGTGTCCTCGGCCAGGTCCTCCACCGCGTCCAGCAGATGCGCGAGCCGGCCGAACAGCCGCCCCGCCTCCTCCAGCGGCGCCCGGTTGCCGGGGCGCCCGGCCAGCACGGCGGTGTGTCCGAAGGCCGCGGCGGTCGCGGTCTCGGTCGGCTCGGTGACGGCCAGCAGCGGCGTGCCCGGGCCCGCCGCCCGCTCTATCCCCTCCTGGCGGCCGACCGCGTCGAGCAGTACGGCGGTGTCGAAGCCGAGCTCCGCGCCACCGCGGGCGCCCGCCCGGTCCCACCCGGCGGCGACCCGGCGGGCGGCCACGGCGACCGGTCGGCGCGCCAACACCCCGTCGCCGTCGGCCACATGGTCCCGGATCTTCGCCGAGGCCAGCACCAGGGAGACGGTGGCCGCCAGCCGCGCGCCCTCCCCCTGGGCCACCGACGCGGTCCGCATGCCGCGCAGCGGACAGGGCCCGGCGGTGCGCCGCCACCCCTCAGCGCGCGGCGACTGGGCCTCCACGAGGACCGAGACGACCAGGCCGTCGTAATTGGTGGCGATCCGGGCGAACTGCCCCCGGGCACCGCGCAACGCGAGGCACAACCCGCACAGATGCGCCATCCACTCGGAGCGCAGTTTTTCCGACAGCCGGTGCCGGCAAGGGCGGATAATGCCAAACAACTTTCTCCCCGTTCACCCGTACGTCCCCGGCGTCACCCGTCCGGCCCGGCGGAGTCTACCCAGCGCCCCGTCAGCGCCTTTCAGCAGGAGGAACTCTGATTCGCCGCCATACGTTGTGCACCAGTACCGTCACGAATCCCCTGTGCGGCCGCAATCCACGTGGCACACCTTCCGCATCATGGACGACGATAGAGGGGGCAGGCGCAGTACAGAGAGCGGCAGCGAAAGGAGGCGTCCATGGGATCGGTGCGCAAGGCGAGTGCTTGGCTTGGCCTCGTCGACGACAGCGATGACGAGCGCTACTACGACGACGACTACGCCGAGGGACCCGAGCCCGGCGACGCCTGGGTGACCGACCCGCGGGTGCGGGTCGCCGACCAGGCCGCGCGGGACGAGGGCACCCGCATCGCCACGGTCACCCCCGAGACCTTCCGCGACGCCCGCGGCATCGGCGAGATGTTCCGGGAGGGCGTGCCGGTCATCGTCAATCTGACGGCCATGGAGCCCGCCGACGCCAAGCGCGTGGTCGACTTCGCGGCCGGGCTGATCTTCGGGCTGCGCGGCTCGATCGACCGCGTGGCCAACCGCGTCTTCCTCCTGACGCCGCCCGACTACGAGGTGCTCAGCGCCAACAGAAGCCACGCCACGGGCTTCTTCAACCAGAGCTAGGCGAGGCGCCTCACCCGACCGCGCTCCACCCGACCGCGCTCACCGGAACGCGTCCAGGCCGGTGAGCGCCTTGCCGAGCACCAGTTGGTGCATTTCGACGGTGCCCTCGTAGGTGAGCACCGATTCCAGATTCGTCGCGTGCCGCATCACCGGGTACTCGAGGGAGATCCCGTTGGCGCCCAGGATCGTCCGGGCCGTGCGGCAGATCTCGATCGCCTCCCGCACATTGTTGAGCTTGCCGAGGCTGACCTGCTCGGGGCGGAGCGTTCCGGCGTCCATGCGCAGGCCCAGATGATGGGCGAGCAGCACACCCTTGTGCAGTTCCACCGCCATGTCGGCGAGCTTGGCCTGGGTGAGCTGGAAGCCGCCGATGGGCCGGCCGAACTGCTCGCGGGATGTGGCGTACGCGAGCGCCGCGTCGAAACAGGCCCGCGCCGCGCCCATCGCGCCCCAGACGATGCCGTAGCGGGCGTGGCTCAGACAGCTGAGCGGCCCGCGCAGCCCGGTGGCCCCCGGCAGCACGGCGTCCGCGGGCAGCCGCACCTCGTCCATCACCAGCTCGCTGGTCACCGAGGCGCGCAGCGACCACTTGTGCCGGATCTCGGGGGCCGAGAAGCCGGGGGTGTCCGTGGGCACGGCGAACCCCCGGATGCCCTCGTCGGTGCGGGCCCAGACCACCGCCACCCCGGCCACCGAGCCATTGGTGATCCACATCTTGCGGCCGGTGAGCACCCAGTCGGAGCCGTCCCGCTTGGCGTGGGTGCGCATCGCGGCCGGGTCCGAGCCGTGGTCGGGCTCGGTCAGCCCGAAGCAGCCGATGATCTCGCCGGTGGCCATGCGGGGCAGCCACCGCTCCTTCTGCTCCTCGGAGCCGAAGCGGTGGATGGCGTACATGGCCAGGGAGCCCTGTACGGACACCAGGGAGCGGATCCCGGAGTCGGCGGCCTCCAGCTCCAGGCAGGCCAGCCCGTACTGGACGGCGCTCGCGCCCGCGCAGCCGTATCCCGTCAGCGACATGCCGAGCGCGCCGAGGGAGCCGAGTTCACGGGCCAGCTCGCGGATGCCGGGCAGCTCGCCGCGCTCGTACCAGTCGGCGATGTGCGGCAGGACGCGGTCGGCGGCCCACTGCCGCACCGTGGTGCGGACGGCGAGGTCCTCGGGGGTGAGCAGGTCGTCGATCCCGAGCGGGTCGGCGGGGTCGAACGGCGGCAGGCTGCGGGTGGGGCCCTGGGACATCGGTTCGCCCTCCGGTTCCGGTGCGGTTCGGCTGCGTTCGGACGACGCTACGACCGGGTGATCTTCGCCGTCCAGACCGCCGGGCCCCGCCGACCGTCCGGACCGCCGACCGCCGGGCCGTCGGCCGGCGCCCTCAGCCGGAGGACTTCGCGTGCACCGCGGCGCGGTCCTGGCGGGAGACCCGCGCGGCACCGGTGTCCCGCGCCGCGCCGGGGCCCGTCTCGGAAGCGGAGCCGGAACCGGAACCAGAGCCGGAGTCGGAACCAGAACCGGAGTCGGAACCCGAACCGGAGTCGGAGCCGTTCTCGGGGGTGGCGGCCGTCCCCGCCTCGCGCCCCGTTCCGGTCCCGCACGCGGGGTCCGCCCCGTCCTTGTCGGCGGGCGCGCACTCCATCGACTTCGGCAGCCGCAGCGCCGCCAGCGCCCCCACCAGCAGCAGGGCCGCGCTGACCGCCAGCGTGACGTGCAGGCCGTGGACGAAGGACCGGCGCGCCGCCGCGCGCAGCGCCTCGCCCGCCGAGCCGCCGAGCCGGTCGGAGACCTTGTAGGCGACGCCGAGCGACTGGGTCGCGGCCGAGCTCGCGGACTTCGGCACGCCCGCGACAGAGGAGACCCCGGGCGCGTACGCGGCGTTCATGACGCTGCCCAGAAGGGCTATGCCGATACCGGCGCCGAGCTGGTAGGAGGTCTCGCCGATGGCGGCCGCGCCGCCCGCGGACTTGACCGAGGCCTCGTTGAGCATCGACTCGTACGCGCCGAAGAGCGTGGTCTCCAGGCCGAAGCCGAGGAAGAGGAAGGCGCCGACCAGGACCGCGGGCCGGTCGGACTGGCCCATGACAACCAGGGAGAGGACGGCCGCCGCGGTGAGCGAGAAGCCGAAGGCGACCATGGTGCGGGGGCCGAGCCGCTGGAGCATCCGGGACCCGGCGAGCCCGGCGGCCATCGCGGCGAGGGTGAGCGGCAGCAGCCGCATGCCCGTCTCGAGCGGCGTGAGGCCGAGGACGAGCTGCAGGTACTGGGCGGCTATGAGCTCCAGGCCGACGAGCGCCAGCAGAGCGAGCACGATGCAGCCGACGGAGATGCTGAACGCGGGCCGGGAGAACAGCCGCAGGTCCACCAGCGGATGCTCGCGGCGGCGCTGCCGGCGTACGAAGAGCACCAGCAGGACCACGCCGACCACGACGGGGGCGGCGGTGACGGGCTCCAGCAGCCCCGCGCCGCTGCCCACCCGCTTGACGCCGAAGACCAGGCAGAACAGCCCGCAGGCGGCCATGATCGCGCCCAGCACGTCCCAGGGGCCGTGGCGGTCGCCGGTGGACTCCGGCAGCAGCCAGCGGCCGACGGGCAGGGCGACCGCCATCAGCGGGATGTTGATGAAGAAGACCGAGCCCCACCAGAAGTGCTCCAGCAGGAAGCCGCCGAGCAGCGGCCCGACGGCCGCGCCCACGGCGGCCACCGCGCTCCATATGCCGATGGCCAGGGCCCGCTCCCGGCGGTCCGGGAAGACCTGGCGCAGGATCGACAGCGTCGCGGGCATGATCATCGCGCCGCCGACACCCAGGATGGCGCGGGCCACGATGAGGATCTGCGGGGTGCCGGCCTCGGCGGCGAGGGCCGAGGCCGCGCCGAAGAGGCCGTAGCCGAGCAGCAGCACCCGGCGGCGGCCGACCCGGTCGCCGAGCGTGCCGAACAGGATCAGCAGGGAGGCGCAGACCAGCGGGTACGCGTCGACGATCCACAGCAGCTCGATCGACCCCGGCCGCAGGTCCTCGGTGACGGCGGGGACCGCGACGTGCAGCACGGTCCCGTCGACGGCGACGAGCAGCAGACTGACGCAGAGCACGAGGAGGACGACCCAGCGGTTGGCTCCGCCGGACGCCTCGGTGCCGCGCCACTGCCGGGGGACGCCCGCCGTCCGTCGTTTTCCGGCCGTGGTCGTCCCGGACATAAACCGCACCTCCCTGTCTTGCGCTCGCGGCCCCTCGGGGGCGGGACGTCATGGCTGAGGACGTCCGGCGACCCGGCGGCGAGGGCGAGTGAATGGTCAGCGTACGCGAGTCGTCACGCGGGTCGTGTGGCCCATCCCATGTTGAGACCCACGTCGCAGAGGTGAACGCAGGCGTACGTTCCGGTGTCCCCCATTTGTCCCTCCCGTCGGCCGCCGGAATCGCGCCTGGATAATCGGGTCCGTGATGGGACTCGCCCGAGCCGACGCCCCGGCCGGAGAACACGACGAACGGGCGGGCCGCACGGTTCCCGCCGCGCTTCACCGGGCCGCTCCGGCGCTCCTGGCGTATGCGGGGACGCGGCTGCTGGGCATCGCGGTTCTCGCGATCTGGGCCGCGGTGGCGGGCAAGAGCTGGCACCAGCTGCTCTCCGCCCGCTGGGACTCGCTGTGGTACTCGCGCATCGCCGAGGACGGCTACGGCCACACGCTCCACCTGCCCGACGGCTCGGTCCACTCCGATCTGGCCTTCTTCCCGCTGCTGCCCTGGCTGGAGCGGCTGATCTCGGCGCTGACCCCGCTGGACGCGGCGGACGCGGGCCTGGCGGTGAGCTGGGTCTCCTCGCTGTTCGCCGCGTGGGGGATCTTCGCGGTCGGGGACCGGCTGCACGGGAGGCGGGTGGGCACGGCGCTGGTCGTGCTGTGGGCGGTGCTGCCCGTCGGGATCGTGCAGTCGATGGCGTACTCCGAGTCGCTCTTCACCGCGCTGGCCGCGTGGGGGGTGTACGCGCTGCTCACCGGGCGGTGGGTGGTGGCCGGATCGCTCGCCGCGCTCGCCGGGCTGACCCGGCCGGTGGGGGTCGCGGTGGTCGCGGCGGTGTGGCTCGCGGCGGCCGCGGCCCTGCTGCCCGGCGGGCGGTGGCGCGGGGCGTGGCGTCCGGAGCACCGCCGGATGCTGCTGGGGGTGGCGCTGGCCCCGCTCGGCTGGCTGGGCTATGTGGCGTGGGTGGGGGCGCGGACCGGAAGCGTCACCGGCTATCTCCGGGTCCAGGAGGGCTGGCGGAACGGATTCGACGGCGGCCTGGCCTTCGCGCGCTTTGTGGGCGGTCTGCTGGCCGGGCCCGCCTTTCCGGCCGGGCTGGGGCTGCTGATCGGCGTGGCCGCGCTGCTCCGGCTGTTCGTGGAGTGCGTGCGGCGGCGGGAGCCGCTGCCGCTGCTGGTGTACGCGGGAGTGGTGCTGACCCTCGCGCTGACCGCGAAGGGCTACTTCGGCTCCAAGCCGCGGCTGCTCATCCCCGCCTTCCCCGTCCTGCTGCCGATCGCGGCCGCCCTCGCGCGCCTGCCCGCGGTCAGGGCCGCGCTGGTCCTGGGGGCGGTGGGGCTCGGGTCGGCGCTGTACGGGGCGTTCTGGCTGAACGGCACGGGGCCGCCGTGAACGGGGCGGACGGGCGCCGGGCGGGGCCCGGCGACGGGCGGGGAAACGGCGAGGAACGCCCCGGCTAATCGCCGATAAACGGCGCTGTAAGAATTCCATAAAGAAGTGCGGGAGCGGCTTCGGGAAGGCCGCTCCCGGAAAAGCCATGACCACCCGCGCATTCCTTCGGAATGGCGGGTCGTAAAACCCTGGACGAGACCCACTCCACATCACATCGTCATCACAAAGCGACCTGATCGACTGAAGCGGCCTGTCACGCAATGTAACGTCGATTGAGTGCGTACCGATGACAAGCTCCCTCGGACGGAGGGGCGCCCGAGCGATCTGGCGCGACCGCGCATGACCCGGACCCGGCGCTGGCTGCTCGGGTCCACCGTCGCGGTGTACGTGGCGACCGTGGTCGGGGTGCTCACCACGTCCTGGCTGGTTCAGCTCGACTGGCAGGTCATGCTGTTCCGGCCGTACAAGCAGTGGCCCGCGTTCCACACCTTCCTGGACTACTTCGTGGTCATGGGCCAGCGCGGCCCCACCGCGGTGGCGGTGGCCGCCTGGCTGGGCTGGTGCTGCCACAAGCAGCGCACCATGCGCCCGCTGATCGTGCTGGGGACGTCCCTGCTGCTGCTGAACATGACCGTCGGCGCGGTCAAACTGGGCCTGGGCAGGCTCGGTCCGCACTACGCGACCACGGTCGGCTCGAACGAGATGTGGGGCAACGGCGATATATTTCCTTCGGGTCACACCGCGAACGCGGTGGTCACCTGGGGTGTGCTGGCCTATCTGGCGACCACTCCCCGGGCCCGCAGGGTCGCCTCGGTCATCGCGGCGACCTTCGCCTTCGGTGTCGGCATGACCACCGTCTACCTCGGCACCCACTGGGTCAGTGACGTGGTGCTCGGCTGGGCGGCCGGAGTGCTGGTGCTGCTGGCCCTGCCGTGGCTGGAGCCCGCCATGGGGCGCGCCGAGGTGCTGCTGCAGATCCTGTACCGGGCGGTGCGCGAGCGCCGGCTGCCGGTGTCGCTGCCGGTCTCCCGGCCGGTGGCCGGTTCCGGTCTGGCCACCCCGCGCGCGGCGCGCGACGACGAGCGGCCGGCCCGCGAGACGGTGGGTGTCGGCGGCCGGGCGGGCGGGGCCGCGGGGCATGTGCCCGAGGGCCGGCCGCACCATCCGCTGCGGCCGCACCCGATCCGCCCGGAGCGGGCCGCCGTCGCCCCGGGCGGCAGCCGCCGCCCGCCGCACGCCGACCGGCTCTCGCACGCCGACCGGCTGCCGCGCGCCACGTCACCGCTGGGCGCGCCCGCGGGCCGCGGCCGCACCGCCACCGGCGGCTGACCGCCGGCGGGCCCGAGGGGGTGGTACGCACCCACGCTCCCCGAAGGCCCCGGACCATCGCACCGACGGCCCCGGACGCTCCCGCAGAGCGTCCGGGGCCGTCGCCGTACCGGCGTCGTGGCGTGCCGCGCCGTCATCCCTTCCAGCAGCGCCTCACCACGTCATCGGCCACTTCGAAATTGATCCTCCCCCGCAGGTACTCCAGGGTGATGACGGTGCCCGGCGGAAGGGCGCGCACGGTGGTCCAGCCCCGCTCGCGGGCGCGCTCCTCGGCGGCCCGGGCGGTAAGGCCCACATAGCTGTCGAAGTCGTCGTCGGGTTCCGCGGCGGGCGTGGGTACAGGTGCCATGACGCCACCGTATGCGGGGGGACGGGATGGTGACACCCGGGTGTCCGCCGCCCGCTGACACGGGCTCACCCGCGCCGTGTCCCTCACTCGTCACACTTGTGTCACAGAAAACACGCCCGGGTTTCCTCCCGGCTCCGTCACTCGTCCGTGCCCCCTGTTGACGGCGCGAAGGTGACGGCGAGTTTCCGCCGAAATCCCTCGCATTGACCTCGGCCCGCTATTGCCGGGGCCGCCTCGCGGCAACTCGGGCGCGAATTCCCGGACCATGGCGGAAATGAGCCCGTCGCGCTCACGGAACGCACAATTCCGCCACAAACTCACCGAGTCGGCGGTCACAGGTTTGCTCCCGGCGGGACGCGGTACCCGCCGCTACGAGGCACACATGACAGACACATCAGATGAGACCGGTAAGAAGACGGCGAACGGCGGACCGACACCGCTGGCGCTCATGCGCGCCGCCCGCGAGCAGCTCGCCGAGCTGACGGGTCTGTACCCCGAGGCGCTGCCGCGCCTGGAGCGGACCGAGGAGGGCTGGGTGCTGGACGCCGAAGTGGTGGAGCTGGCCCGGGTGCCGGAGACGATGAGCCTGATGGCGTTGTACGAGGTGACCCTCGACCCGGACGGCCAGCTCACCGGCTACCGCCGTGTCCGCCGCTACGAACGCGGGCGGAGCGACCGCGGCTGACGCTCCGCCGGCACCGCCCCGGGCCCGCGCGGCCCGGCCGGCCACGAGAGGAAGACACCCGACATGACCACCGTTGTCCCGGCACAGCAGAGCAGAAGCGGAGGCGGCACCAGCGGCCTGTACGACGTCCTCGAGCTGATTCTCGACCGAGGGCTGGTGATCGACGCGTTCATCCGCGTCTCGCTGGTCGGCATCGAGATCCTCAAGATCGACGTCCGGGTCGTGGTGGCGAGCGTGGACACCTATCTGCGGTTCGCCGAGGCATGCAACCGCCTCGACCTGGAGGCCGGCCCGAACAAGTCCGCCGGCCTGCCCGAACTCCTGGACGGCGCCACCGAGAGCGCCGCGCGCAGCAAGACCAAGGGCGCGCTCTCCGGCGCCGGACAGTCCGTCTCCAAGGCGGCCCACTCCATCGCCGACGCGCTCCGGCCCTCGGGCGGGAGCGACGAGGAGGAGGCCGAGGAGGAGTCGCAGGGCCGCGGCCGGCGTACGGCCACCCGTAAGGCCTCGTCGAAGAAGGCGGAGGAGGGCGAGTGAGCACCTACGTCTACGGCATCACCCAGGGCACGGTCCCGGACCTGCGCGACAAGCTGCTGGGCATCGGCGACCCGCCCAAGCCGGTGCGCGCCCTGACCGAGGGCGAGTTGTCCGCGATCGTCAGCGACTGCCCCGAGCAGCTCCGGCCCAAGCGGCGCGATCTGATCGCCCACCAGCACGTGCTGGCCGAGGTGAGCGGTGACCGGGCCGTGCTGCCGATGCGGTTCGGCAGCGTCTCCCCCAGCGACGAGGACGTGCGCGGGGTGCTGGCCGAGCAGGCCGACCGCTACCAGGCGCAGCTCCGGCGCCTGGCACACCGCGTGGAGTACAACGTCAAGGCGGTGCACGACGAGGACGCGGTGCTCCACCAGGTGCTCGCCGAGGAGCCGGAGCTGCGGGCGATGGCCGAGGCCAACCGGGCCGCGGGCGGGGGCACCTACGAGGACCGGCTGCGCTTCGGCGAGCTGATGGCGGGCGCCGTGCGGGCCCGCGAGGTGCGGGACGCCCAGCTCGTGGAGAAGACCCTGGCGGCGGCCGCCGAGGAGGTGCGGCCCGGCCCGGACAGCGGCGGCTGGTTCGTGAACCTGTCGTTCCTCGTCGGCGAGGACGGCGGGGGCGCGCTGACGGACGCGGTGGCCGAGCTGGAGCGGGCGCATCCGCGGCTGAAGCTGCGGGTCCACGGCCCGCTGCCGCCGTACAGCTTCGTCGAGTCGTAGGCCGGCACATGATCGGCTGGGTGCTGCGGCAGCTCATCGCCCAGGCGGAGCGGGAGTACTACGACCCGGCGAACGTCCAGCGGGCGCTGGCCGAACTAGCGGCGCGGCTGGAGGAAGGGCAGATCGGCGAGGAGGAGTTCGAGCGGCGGGAGGACGAGCTGCTCGACCGGCTGGAGGAGGCGCAGCGATGGGCGAACGGGATCCGCTGACCACCGAGCGGGGACCCGGCGGGCCGACCGGTGCGCCCGGGCCGGCCGCCGGGGCCGCGCCCTACGGGTCGTCCGGACGCGAACCGTCCGGCTTCGGCTCCCGGGGCCTGGCCTCGCCGGGCCAGGGGTCGTCGGGCTACTACGGGCTCGCGGGGTCCGGCGACTCCGCCAACCTGGCCGACATTCTGGAGCGCGTCCTGGACAAGGGCGTGGTCATCGCGGGCGACATCCGCATCAATCTGCTCGACATCGAACTTCTCACGATCAAGCTGCGGCTGGTCGTGGCCTCCGTCGACAAGGCCAAGGAGATGGGCATCGACTGGTGGGAGCGCGATCCCGCCCTGTCGTCCCGTGCCAGGGGCCGCGAACTCGACGGCGGCGACGGCGGGAACACCGGCGGGGAGGACAGGCCATGACGCGGGAGCTGGAGTACGCGTACGGGGTGGTCCGGGACACCGGGGCGCCCGACCCCCTCCCCCCGGGGGTGCTCGGCGTCGCGGGCGGCCCGGTGCGCGCGGTGCGCCACCGGGGGCTCGCGGTGCTGGCGAGCCCGGTCCCGGCCGAGGAGTTCGAGGAGGGGCCGCTGCGCGCCCGGCTGGAGGACCTGGCCTGGCTGGAGGAGGTCGCCCGCGCCCACCAGCGGGTGGTCAACGCGGCGGGCGCGGTCGGCTGCGTGGTGCCGGTGGGGATGGCCACCGTCTGCCGGGGCGAGGAAGGGCTGCGGCGGATGCTGGAGGAGGGGCACCCGCGCTTCACCGGGGCGCTGGACCGGCTGGAGGGCCGGGTCGAATGGGGCGTCAAGGTGTACGCGGGGCCGGTCGGCGCGGAAGCGGCGGCCGGCGGGCCCGCCCCGGCCCCCGCCGGGGCACCCTCCCCGCCCCCCGCCAAAGCCTCCTCCAGGGGGCTCTCGGGCCGCGACTACCTGCGGCGGCGCACCGCGCAGCGGCGGGCGCAGGAGCAGCGCTGGCAGCGCGCGGAGGACGGCGCGCGCCTGGTGCACGAGACGCTCGCCGGTCTCGCCGAGCGCGCCCGGCTGCACCCTCCGCAGGACGGGCGGCTGTCCGGCGTGACGGACCGCAATGTGCTCAACGCCGCCTATCTGGTGCCGCATGAGCACAGCGAGGGCTTCGCGGCGCGGGTGCGGGAGCTGGCGGACCGGCTGGCGGGGCTGCGGGTCGAGCTGACCGGCCCCTGGGCGCCGTACTCCTTCGTGGCCCCCGACCCGGCGGACCGGGCGAGGGCGGCGTCATGACGACCCCGGCGACCAGTGCGCCCGATCCGACGAGTCCGACGAGTCCGACCAGTCCCCTCGCCCAGCGTCCCGTCGCCCTGGTGGACCTGCTGGACCGGCTGCTGGCGGGCGGCGTGGTCGTGGTCGGCGACCTCACCCTGCGGATCGCCGATGTGGACCTCGTACGCATCGATCTGCGCGCGCTCATCAGCTCGGTGAGCGAGAACGTGCCGTCCCCCTGGGAGGAACCGTGACCCGCAGGCTGGAGCTGGACCAGGAGAGCGTCGAGCGCGATCTGATGCGGCTGGTGCTCACGGTCGTGGAGCTGCTGCGCCAGCTCATGGAGCGGCAGGCGCTGCGCCGGGTCGAGCAGGGCGGGCTGACCGAGGACCAGGAGGAGCGCATCGGGCTGACCCTGATGCTGCTGGAGGACCGCATGGGCGAGCTGTGCGAGCGCTACGGCATCGGGCGCTCGGACCTCAATCTGGACCTTGGGCCACTCGGGCCGCTGTTGCCCCCGACGGAGTGAGGCGCGGGGCGCACCCGCGCCTCCGCGCGCCCGGCGCGCGCATCATGGCCACAGCCGAAAGCCCGCCGAAGCCCACCCAGAAGGAGCGCCGATGGGTACGGAGACCGCGCAGGCGGCTGCCGGACCGGTGCGGGAGCCGGGCGTGGGCCGGATCCTGGTGGACTGGCTGACCACCACCGACCACAAGAAGATCGGGCATCTGTATCTGATCACCGCGTTCGGCTTCTTCCTGGTGGCGGGGGTGCTGGCGATGGTGATGCGCGCCGAGCTGGCCAGGCCCGGGCTCCAGCTGATGTCGAGCGAGGCGTACAACCAGGCGTTCACCATGCACGGCACGATCATGCTGCTGCTGTTCGCGACGCCGGCCTTCGCCGGCTTCGCCAACGAGATCATGCCGCTGCAGATCGGCGCGCCCGACGTGGCCTTCCCGCGCCTGAACATGTTCTCGTACTGGCTGTTCCTGTTCGGCGGGGTGACCGTGGTGTGCGGCCTGGCCGTGCCCGGGGGCGGCCCGGACTACGGCTGGACCGCGTACGCCCCGCTCAACAGCTCGGTGCGCAATCCGGGCGTGGGCGCCGACATGTGGATCATGGGGCTGGCGCTGGCGGGGTTCGGCACGAT
>NZ_MAXF01000110.1 GCF_001704635.1 Streptomyces sparsogenes
ACAAGACCACCCGTGGCCATGGACTTCGGCCGCCTCACCCTGAGCGAGTCGCTGGTCCTGTACCTGTTCGGCGCCCCCGGCCAGCAGCGCTTCACCCGGCTGTGGCAGGACATGACGCGCGGGGCCCTGGGCGCCCTCGTCCTCGCCGACACCCGGCGGCTCGAGCAGTCCTTCCCCGTCATGGCCATCCTCGAGGAGCACGGGCTGCCCTACGCCGTGGCCGTCAACCACTTCGAGGGCGCGCCGCACTTCGCCGAGGCGGAGGTCCGGGAAGCGCTCGACCTGCTGCCGGAGACCCCGCTCGTCACCTGTGACGCCCGGGACCGGGTCTCCTCCACCCACGCCCTCATCGCCCTCGTGCAGTACCTGCAGAGCCGTCACGCCCACACCAGCCAGGAGCCTGTGTGACCTACCGCCCCGCCGCGGAGGTCGGAGCCGGAGCCGTGCCGCCCCCGGGCTGCCCCGCGCACGCGGGGCGCCCCGGGCCCGGCAGCCCCGCCCGCCCCGCCGCCCAGGGCCTGCCCCTGTACGGTCCGGATTTCGCCGCCGATCCGCACGCCTTCTACGAGCGGCTGCGCCGATTCGGACCGATCGCCCCGGTGGAGCTGTCCCCCGGAGTCGAGGCCTACCTGATCACCAGCTACTCCCTCGCGCTGGACGTGCTCCGGGACACCGAGCGGTTCGCCAAGGACCCCCGCGGCTGGCGCGCGCTGGGCGAGGGGCGGATCCCCCCGGACTGCCCGGTGGGCCCCATGATGATGTACCGGCCCAACGCGCTGTTCAACGACGGCGAGGCACACGCCCGGCTGCGCGGAGTGATCACCGACAGCCTCACCCGGCTGGACCCCTACGCGCTGAGCGAGTACGTCGAGCGCAGCGCCGAGACCCTGATCGACGCCTTCGCCGACAAGGGCGAGGCGGACCTGCTGAGCGAGTACGCCGCGGCCGTCCCGCTGCTCGTCTTCAACCGGCTCTTCGGCTATCCCGCGGAACACGGGCTGCGCCTGGTCGGGACGATGGCCAAGCTCTTCGACAGCGGTGAGGACGCGGCGGAGGCCAACCAGGAGCTGCAGGACTACATGGCGGGCCTGATCGCCACCAAGCGCGAGCGGCCCGGCCCGGACCTCACCTCCTGGATGCTGGCCCACCCCTCCCGGCTGGCCGAGGACGAGCTGCTGCAGCAGCTCATGCTGATCCTGGCCGCCGGCACCGAACCCCAGCTCAACCTGATCGCCAACGCGCTGCGCCTGCTGCTCTCGGACGACCGGTTCGCCGGGGAGCTCTCCGGCGGCAGCATGCCCGTCCAGGACGCCATCGACGAGGTCCTGTGGACCGACCCCCCGCTGGCCAACTTCGGCACCCGGTTCGCCCGCCGCGACCTGGAGCTGGCGGGCGTACGGATCCGCAGGGGCGAGCCGGTGCTCACCAGCTACGCCGCCGCCAACACGGACCCCGAGCTGACCTCCGAGGGGCGGCTCGGCAACCGGGCCCACCTCGCCTGGAGCATCGGCGCCCACCGCTGCCCCGCCGAGAGCCCGGCCCGGGTGATCGCCTCGGTGGCCATCGAGAAGCTCCTCGACCGGCTGCCGGACGTGCGGCTGGCCGTGCCCGCCGACCAGCTCGCCTGGCGCCCCGGCCCCTTCCACCGCGCGCTGGCGGCGCTGCCGGTCCGCTTCCCCGTCAGCACCGTGGGCCCCGTCGGCGCCCTCGGCTCCGCCGGCACCGTGGGCCCCGCCCGTTCCGCCGACCCCGCGACGGGCCCCCGGCCCCCGGCCGCGACCGCCCCCGCGGCCGTCCCGCAGCCGGCCGCGCCGAGCCGGACGGAGCCCGGGCAGGCGGCCCAGCGGCGCCGCTGGGGCGCGCTCGCGGCGTGGTGGCGGGGCCAGTGAGCGGGCCGGGGCCAGGGCTGCCCGGCTGACCGCGCCGCCGCCCTCCCCGGGGGGACTGGGCGGCGGTACTGGCGACCGCTTACGATCCTCTCCGTGTCCAAACTGACCGACGTCCCCAAACGGATCCTGATCGGGCGGGCGCTGCGCAGCGACAAGCTGGGAGAAACCCTCCTCCCCAAGCGCATCGCGCTCCCCGTCTTCGCCTCCGACCCGCTGTCCTCCGTCGCTTACGCGCCAGGGCAGGTGATGATCGTTCTCTCGGTGGCGGGTGCGTCGGCCTATCACTACAGCCCCTGGATCACTGTCGCGATCATCGTGCTGATGTTCACGGTGGTCGCCTCGTACCGCCAGAACGTGCACGCCTATCCCAGCGGCGGCGGGGACTACGAGGTCGCCACCACCAACCTCGGCCCCCGGGCGGGCCTGACCGTCGCCAGCGCCCTGCTGGTCGACTACGTCCTGACCGTGGCGGTGTCGATCTCCTCGGGCGTGGAGAACCTGGGGTCCGCCGTCCCCTTCATCGTCGAGCACAAGACGGCGTGCGCGATCGGCATCATCGTGCTGCTGACCCTGATGAACCTGCGCGGTGTGCGCGAGTCCGGCAAGCTGTTCGCGATCCCCACCTACGTCTTCGTCGCCGGCGTCTTCATCATGATCGCCTGGGGCGCCTACCGGGGGCTGATCCTCGGCGACGACATGAAGGCGCCCACCGCCGGCTACGAGATCAAGGCCGAGCACACCGGACTCGCCGGCTTCGCGCTGGTCTTCCTGCTGCTGCGGGCCTTCTCCGACGGCTGCGCCGCGCTCACCGGCGTCGAGGCGATCAGCAACGGCGTGCCGGCCTTCCGCAAGCCCAAGAGCCGCAACGCCGCCACCACCCTGGCGCTGATGGGCGGCCTCGCCGTCACCATGTTCTGCGGGATCATCGCCCTGGCGCTGACCACCGATGTGAAGATGGCCGAGAACCCGGCCAAGGACCTGCTCAAGCAGGGCGTGGCGCTCGGGGAGAACTACACCCAGGACCCGGTGATCACCCAGGTCGCGGCGGCCGTCTTCGGCGACGGCTCGCTGCTGTTCGTGGTGCTGGCCGCGGCCACCGCGCTGGTCCTGTTCCTGGCCGCCAACACCGCGTACAACGGCTTCCCGCTGCTCGGCGCGATCCTCGCCCAGGACCGCTACCTCCCGCGCCAGCTCCACACCCGCGGCGACCGGCTCGCCTTCTCCAACGGCATCGTGCTGCTCGCCGGAGCCGCGGCCGTCCTGGTCTACATCTACGGGGCCGACTCGACCCGGCTGATCCAGCTCTACATCGTCGGGGTCTTCGTCTCCTTCACGCTCAGCCAGACCGGCATGGTGCGGCACTGGAACCGCCACCTGGCGACCGAGCAGGACCCCGCGGTGCGCCGCCGGATGCTCCGCTCGCGCGCGATCAACACCTTCGGCGCCTTCTTCACCGGCCTGGTGCTGGCCGTGGTGCTGCTGACCAAGTTCACCCACGGCGCCTGGGTCGCCCTGCTCGGCATGGTCTTCTTCTACGGCGTCATGACCGCGATCCGCCGCCACTACGACAGCGTCTCCGGCGAGCTGTCGGCCTTCGAGGAGGACGAGTACGAGACCGTACGCCCCTCCCGGGTGCACTCCATCGTCCTCGTCTCCAAGATCCACAAGCCGACGCTGCGCGCCCTCGCCTACGCTAAGCTGATGCGCTCCCACAAGCTGGAGGCGCTGAGCGTCAGCGTGGACGCGGCCGAGACCAAGGCGCTCCAGGAGGAGTGGACCGAACGCGGCATAGACGTGCCCCTGAAGATCCTCGACTCGCCCTACCGCGAGATCACCCGCCCCGCCATCGACTACGTCAAGAGCCTGCGCCGGGAGAGCCCCCGCGACGTGATCTCCGTCTTCATCCCGGAGTACGTGGTCGGCCGCTGGTACGAGCACCTGCTGCACAACCAGAGCGCACTGCGGCTCAAGGGCCGGCTGCTGTTCACCCCGGGCGTCATGGTGACCTCGGTGCCCTGGCAGCTGGACTCCTCCGAGCTGGCCCGCAAGCGCGCCCGCAAGCGGGCCGAATGGCATGCGCCGGGCGCCGTGCGGCGCGGGCCGGTGGGGCCGCCGAAGGGCGAGAAGGCGGGCGCCGCGGCGCGGCCGGACGACGCCGCACCGCGGCCGGACGGCGTCACGGAGACGAGGGCCTAGACTGGTGGGCTGGCGCCCCACCCGGGCGCGCCTCCTGACAATCCCCCCGCCCCGACCTCTGGAGCCGAGCCGCCATGCACCGTGAACCCAAGGCGTCGCTGGTCGGCGAGGAGTACGAGGTCGAGGTCGGGCCCGTCGCGCACGGCGGCCACTGCGTCGCCCGCACCTCCGAGGGCCGGGTGCTGTTCGTCCGGCACGCGCTGCCCGGCGAGCGCGTCGTCGCCCGGGTGACCGAGGGCGAGGAGGGATCGCGGTTCCTGCGTGCCGACGCGGTCCGGGTGCTGGACGCCTCCAAGGACCGCGTCGAGGCCCCCTGCCCGTTCTCCGGCCCCGGCCGGTGCGGCGGCTGCGACTGGCAGCACGCGGCCCCGGGCGCCCAGCGCCGGCTGAAGGCCGAGGTGATCACCGAGCAGCTGAGCCGGCTGGCGGGGCTCACCCCCGAGGAGGCCCGCTGGGACGGCACCGTCGAGCCCGCCCCCGGCGACAAGGTCGCCCGGGGCGAGGTCCCGGCCTGGCGCACGCGCGTCCAGTACGCCGTGGACGAGCAGGGACGCCCCGGTCTGCGCCGCCACCGCTCCCACGAGGTCGAGCCCATCGACCACTGCCTGATCGCCGCCCCCGGCGTCAGCGAACTCGGCGTCGAGAAGCGCGAATGGCCGCAGATCGCGACCGTCGAGGCGATCGCCGCCACGGGCTCCTCCGACCGCCAGGTCGTCCTCACCCCGCGCCCCGGCGGCCGGCTCCCCCTGGTGGAGCTGGACCGTCCCGTCTCCGTCCTGCGCCTGGGAGAAACCCAGGCAGGCGGCGCGGCGCGGGAAGGCACCCGCGCCGTGCACCGGGTCCACGGCCGCCCCTTCGTCCGCGAGCGCGCCGCCGGCCGCACCTGGCGGGTCGGCGAGGGCGGCTTCTGGCAGGTCCACCCCAAGGCCGCCGACGTGCTCGTCGAGGCCGTGATGCAGGGCCTGATGCCGCGCAAGGGCGAGACCGCCCTCGACCTGTACTGCGGCGTCGGCCTCTTCGCGGGCGCCCTCGCCGAACGGGTCGGGGAGCGCGGCGCGGTGCTGGGCATCGAATCCGGCAAGCGCGCGGTGGAGGACGCCCGCCACAACCTCCGCGACCTCGACCGGGTCCGGATCGAGCACGGCAGGGTCGAGCAGGTCCTGCCCCGCACCGGCATCACCGAGGCCGACCTGATCGTCCTCGACCCGCCCCGCGCCGGCGCGGGCAAGGAGACCGTCACCCGCCTGTCCTCCCTCGGCGCCCGCCGCATCGCCTACGTCGCCTGCGACCCGGCCGCCCTGGCGCGCGACCTCACCTACTTCCGCGACGCCGGCTACACCCCGCGCCGGCTGCGCGCCTTCGACCTCTTCCCGGTGACGCACCACGTGGAGTGCGTGGCGATTCTGGAGCCTGCGGGAAAGAGGCGCTGACCTGCGGTTTGGCGTAGTGATGGTGGGGCTCGACCTGTTTCGCGGTGTCCATGCTTCATGCGGATCGCGGCGGCCACGTCGAGGTGGTGCGGGTCCTGGAGCCGAGCCGTGTGACCGCGGGCACGGCATGCCTCCCGCAGTGCGACGGTCACGAAGTCCTCGAAAAGCTTGTTCATGTCGAACAGGAACCCGTCGACCCGCAGTCCGCCGACGGCATGCTGGACGGACGCGTCAGCCAGGACAGCCCGGACCAGGTGCAGAGCCTGGTGGTACCGCGCGTTGAGGCGTGACGGCCGCCACTGTGACAGCGGCTGTCCGCGCGCGGGGAGAGCTCGACGAAGGCGAAGCGCCGCCGCATGGCCGCGTCGACGAGGGCGATCGAGCGGTCCGCGGTGTTCATGGTGCCGATGACGAACAGGTTGGGCGGCAGAGCGAAGTCGTCGCCGGAGTAGGTGAGGCACACGGACTTGTTCACGGTATTCCAGCAGGAAGTACAGCTCGCCGAAGATCTTCGCCAGATTGGCGCGGTTGATCTCGTCGATGATCAGAAAGTGCGGGATATGGCGGTTGCCCTCACGGGAGGCCAGATCGGCCAGTTCGCGCAGCGGGCCGGCGGTGAGCCGGAAGGCGACCTCCCGCGGATCCTCCTGGGGGCGGAATCCCTCGATGAAGTCCTTGTACGAGTACGAGGGATGAAACTGGAGGAGTTTCACCTGCCCCGGCCCGCCGCCGAGGAACTCGGCGAGTTTGAGGGCGAGATACGTCTTGCCGGTGCCGGGCGGGCCCGACAGCACCAACTGGCGCTCGTCCCACAGCAGGTCGCGGGCCTCCCGGAGCCAGCCGACCTCGTGCACGAGGAGTTCCGTGGCGAGTTCGTCCGTCGGGACGGGCAGCTCCAGATCCCGTCGGGCCGCCAGGGCGGGGATCTCCACGCTCAGGTCCCGATCGGCCGCAACCTTGCCGCAGGTGCCGGGCCTGGAGTGTTACCAGCCCCTCGGGCAGCCACAGCCGCCGGACGAGGTCGAGGCCGGAGACGTTGGAACCGCGCACCAGCCAGGCCCGGTTGGGGGCCCCACCACACCTGGTCGAGGTAGTCGGAGAGCGGATGGCCGTCGGCCGACTTCCACTCCAGCCAGCCGTTGGCGCTGCGGCCGACGAGGATTTCGGCGGCAGCCGACGGAGAAGTTGCACTCGACGTCCTGAACGAGCTCCAACCAGCCTGGCCAGGTTTCCGACTCCACGAGGTCGTCCTCGATCAGTCTCTGCCTCAGCCGGTACGACGACGGCATGCGGACAGGAAAGGACGGCACCACCTCCGGACGGCCCGGAGACCCGGCCAGGACGACGAACTTCTGGCTTCCGTTCGTCCCCTTCTCGGTCAGCAGCCGTCCTCGGGCCTCGGGGCCGCCGCCCGGCAGGCACAGGCGGAACTCCGGGTACTCGTGGGCCATGGATCGGCCTTTTGCCTGGTTAGGTCGGGTGCGCAGCGTACGGGGCGGCACTGACACCGCCAGTCGGCCGATCGCCGTCAGGTGCCCCTGAGCAGACGTTGGGCGGAGCTGTTGATCCACGCCCCGATGGTCTTGCGCAGGCTCTGGTTCTCCGAGAGGTGCGCCTCGTACTGCGGCCAGTGAACGCGGGTCCGCTCGATGGTCTGCACGGCCTCCTGGCGCAGTCGGGCGTCGGTTGTCCCGAATCGGCGGTCGAGGGCGCCTTCGAGCCGGTCGAAGGCGGCGAGCCGTACTCGTTCGAAGGACTTGCTGCCGCCGAACTTGAGCCCGAGGTCCTCCGGTTCGTCGCTGGGTGCGTAGGGCGCTGTGGACACCAGGTCGTATGCCGGCGACAGGGACGGGACCCGGCGGTCGCGATAGATCAGGGACCAGTTCTTCAGGTGAGCGTCCCCGTTGCCCACCAGAATGGAGAACGCTATCCGCCGGGCGGCCTCGCGTAGTGAGTCCCTGTCATGGCCGCGATAGGCGACAGCCGCGACCGTCTCGAACGTCGACTGGTACTTGTCCTGGGGGTATTTGTCTCTGACCTGCGCGAAGTCCTCGATGTGGATAGGGGCGCGGTGTTCGTCCTGTGTGCGGTCGAAACGGCGGACGGCGTAGGCCCACTGTTCGTCGTTCGGCCACATGCGGTCAGGCAGCCCGTCGAGCTCGTCACGGTGCATGAGGCGTACGTCGGGAACGTCGAGCCCTGCGGCCCGGGCCAGGGACATGATGGTGAACTCGTTGCGCGGTACGTCCGGGTGGCGGTAGTCCGGAAACTTGACCAGCCAGTCGCCGTGCACGCCGGCGGCGGGAACGGCGAGCCGGTCTCCTCTCGCCAGCATGGAGAACTTCAGGGCGACCCCTGCCAGAGAGAAACGCCATGGCGAGTCGGAGGACGGGAAGCCGTAGGCCCCACCGGGGCGTTTTCCCTCTCTTCTCGACTGCTCGCCGTCAGGCCATTCCCAGCCGTCGTCGGGGCCGTCGGCAGGCAGCACCTGGACGGCGCCGGGCAGGTCGTGGCCGACTTGCGCCAGAAGTTCCATCTCCCTGTCGAGTGAGACACCGCGATCGTCGGCGATCCACTCCCGCAGGGGGCCTTCGGGGAGGAGGTTCGAGAACCAGCGGGGCAGCCGCAGGGCGGACGCGTAGGGGGCGCGCAGGTTCTCTTCGAAGCGGAGGCCGAGGACCGGCCGCTGTGGGTCGGTCACGTAGGACTCGTTGACGACGAAGCGCGTGTGGTCGCCCTTCTGGCAGAGCGTGCCGATCCGGCGGGAGTGCAGGAGTACGGCGTAGTACGTCTCCGGGAGATTGGTCATGCGGGGTGGTGTCCTGTTCGCGGTGAGCGGACCGGTTAGAGCAACTCTTCGGGCTCGTCGAGTTCATCGAGGGCGTCGAAGTCCAGTGAGTCCAACGAGGGAGTGTCCTCGTAGTCCCACTCCGCCATGCGCCCGAGAAAGTCGTTAAGGTGCTGCTGGATGATCTGCTGACGCAACTGGAGGAAGCCTTCGCGATCTCCCTCGGCGAGGGTTTGACTTGTCTGTCGGCTCATGGTGTGCGAGGCCAGTACACGGTCCCAGGTCTCCTCGTCCAGATGGTCAGGACGGTGAGCGAGCAGCGTCGTGATCTCCGAGACGGGGTCTTCCGTGCTGGGCAGGAACAGGCGGTTGGCGGCGTACAGAACCTGCTGTGCGGTGAGCCCGCGAGGAAAGATCACATGGGCCACCGTGGCCGCGGTCTTCTGATCGGCGAGCAGCGTCGAGAGGCTCTGGAGATCGACGGGCGCAGCGGTGACCAGGGAGCGGGGGCGCAGGGACCACCAGGAGCTGAGGATGATCTTCGCGGCGGCCTCGTTGGTCCGGAAGCGCTCGATGGTCGGGATCGACGGCTGGGCCTCGGCCATGGCGTCCATCAGCCCCATGATCGAACCGCGCTCGTCACCCTTGCGGATCCGGGCGCACAGGACACGCGCCACTTGCGTGAAGCTGCCCTTGAAAACGGCGGGTCCGGACACGGCCACTCGCCAGTACAGCCGTCGCAGCAAGCGGCGGGTGTTGGGCTCGGGGTCGGGGAAGTGAGCGAAGAAGCGGGTCAGGACGACGAGCAGCGCGCGATAGACGAGCAGCGCGATGTGCGGTACCTCGGCCTCGGCCTGCAGGAAGCCGATGGCGCGCACCAGCGCCTCTTCGCCCTCTCCGTAGGCGGCGTACTGGTCTTCGTCCTCGAACTCCGGGGCGGTCCGGCGGCTGGTGGAGCTGAACTCGTTACGGATGTCCCGCGACGGGTCCGGCCCCCGGCGGGCGAGAATCGAGGCGAGGACGGTGTCCGTGTCGATGGTGCCGAAGCCGGTCCTGGCGGCGATGCGGTCGGCGATGCGGGAGAGGTTGAGCCGCTCCGCGGCTCCTTCTTCGGGGCCCGCATAGAGCGCGGAGAAGATCTCCGCGCGGTTGAGGCGCTTCCCGTAGTTGTTCATCCGGTCGAAGATGTCGGTCAGGATGTCGAGGTCGTCCTGCCGTACGAGATAGGCGGGCACCTTGTACTGGCGCAGTGCGGTGGCCACCCGATCAGCTTCGTCGAAGAGCTCGGCGACCAGCTCACCCTCCGTGCGGAACCACCCGAGGAGCTTCTTCAGGTCGAAGAGGACGGGCAGTGCGATGTGCTGGGGCTCGCGCGTCTTGGGCTGGGCGATGAACCGCTTCTCCCTGAGGTCGTAGTAGATGGAGAAGGGTTCGTGCAGATGTCCTTCGGGGCTGAGCGCGTTGGCGAGGCTGGTGATGCGCTGCTGCCCGTCCACCACCCAGAAGGCATCCGGAGAGGCCGGCGCGTTGATCTTCAGCTGGCCCAGGGTGAAGGAACGCGCGGGCGTCTTGCGAACCCAGAGGAGCAGGTTTCCGATGGGATAGCCCTTGACGATGCTGTCGAAGAGCCGGAGTACGTCGGTGGTGCCCCAGCGGAAGTCCCGCTGGAAGTGGGGGACGTGAATCCGGCCGCTCCAGGCCTGGGCCACGAGGTTGCCCAGCTCGTACGTGGTGGCGCTCGGCTGCGTTTCCAGGCCTGCCGTGGTCATCTTCGTGTTCCCCTGGTCGATGGGTCCCGTGCCGTACACGCTACGACGCACGGCGTCTTCAGTATGACGTGCGCCTGTTAGCAATGTCTACGACATGTCGAGCGATTCGATCTGTTGACGTCATTAACATCTTGGTCTTACGGTTCTCGTGAACATAGTGGTGGAATCACTCGTCGTGGGGCATCGCAAAGTGATGAAAGTGCCACAGGAAACCGAAGCATGGGCATACTCTGCGGGAATCACCGCAGGGGGGCCGGGGCGACCTGTAGTGCGGCGGAGGTGTCATGGGTGGGGACCCGTATGTGTCAGCAACAGGGGCCGGAGAACGCGAGCGGACGGGGGTGCCGGATCCGTACGGTGACTGGGCTCTCCTGACCTCCGCCATGACGGAGGGCTACGACGCCGTTCCCGACCGGGAACGCAGTCGGCTGCGAAGCTATCTCGAAGCGGTTGTCGCGACCCGTCCGGCGCCGGTGCACACCACCGTCGCCTTCAACGCCGTGTACTTCGGGTACGACCTCGGTGGCGACGGCTACGGCGGAAGCCCGCTGTGCCTCGACGACTTCCCCGTGATCACCTTCGGCGAGTGCGCTCCCGTGCTCCCGGTCGGTGCCATGGTGTGTGTCGCCACCGGGTCGGACCCGCTCTACGCCGAGATCGTCTACCGGGAGGGCGCCCACCCGGAGGTGGGCGCCCTCGGTGACGTACCGGCCTGGGTGTCGGGAGCGCCCGCGGGTGCCGAGGGCCCGGGGAGGCCGGGGGCGGACGCCGCGCCACGGCGCAGGGAGCTACTGCTCCCGGACCTCCACGCCTTCGGGCCGGCCCTGAGCCTGTCACCGGCCCAGCTTCATCGCTTACGCACGCGCGGGCGCTGGATCAATGAGGACGGGCATGTCGTCGTCGACGTGTGCTATCCGTCCTCGCAAGCAGGCCGGCGCGACGATCTGACGGCTTACGCGGACCATCTCCTGACGACGGCACGGGAGCAGTTGCTCAGCCCCTTCGTCCCCGTGTCCCTTGCCGCCCTGGTGGGCGGCACGCACGACGACGACCTGCGGGCAGGACTGCTCGGTCTCCTCGACACGGTGCGGGGTGTCCTCAACTCCAGTTCCCTGTTGCGAACCTGGGGTCATTACGCCATGACCCGCACCTCCCTCGCGGACTGCTGGCGGGACACCGGACCGCTGGGCGGCGACGATCTGAGGTCTCTCGTGGCCGCGGTGGAGCGCGCGGCCACCCCGACGAGGCGGCGACACGGCCTCGTCGCTCCGGTCACTGTGTACACAGCGGTCGGACCACGGATTCGCGGTTTCCCCGGGGCGGCGGAACGGCTCAGAGGAGCAGGGTACGCCGCTGCGGTGTGCCGGGCGAACGTGGCGCTCGCCGACGTGGTCCAACGGGACAGCGACCGGGGTCTGTTCGGGAACGGTTCCCGGGTCACCCTCGACGACGCCTTCGAGGGTGGAGGGGTGTGGCGGTCCCATCATCCCGGTGACGCGGAGGCACCCGGAGACCCCCTTGTCCCGGCCGGACGTGGCTGGAACTCCACACTGCCCGCACCGTCAGAGCCGGAAGCAGAAGGGGAGCTGGAACCGGTAGATCTGCCCCTCGCCGACGATGCCTCCCTCGGCACCGGCGAGCTCCTGCGGAGCGACGCGCAGGAAATCGTCTGGCGGGCGCCCCTGCGGCTGGCCCATCTCATCGGCGGCTGGTTCCCCCTGCACCCCTTCGTTGCGGAGGAGCTTTGCCAGTCGCACGGCGCGCCCCCCACGCTGCGCCTCGAACTCAACCACGCCGGTGAAACGTTGGACGAGAAGGAGGCGGTTCAGGACGTCACGGCCGAACTCGGCGACCTCTCGGGTCGGTTGACGGGAATCGTCTGGCCCTGCGACTTCTTCCCCGGCCTGACGCTGGAGCTGCGTCGGCTTCGTGGCGACACGGTGATCCGCCTTGCGACGACGCGGCTGAAGGAACGGGTTCAGGTCGGCGACCGTGAGACGGGGCACTGTTACGACCCTCGTGTACTCACCAGGGAGGACGTGCCGGGCAGCAGCCGCCATGGCGACAGCTCGGTGGGACTAGGTCCCCGGCAGCTGGTGATGCGCACCGTGCGTCGTTGCGGTCTGCTCACCCTGGACGGCCATGCCCTGATGGACCGCTCGGTCCTGCCGAGCGCGGTCTATGGGCGCCTACCGGCCCGGTCACAGGCCGCCGCTCTGGACGCGGCCCTCGCGGAACTGCTCGCGGAACGACTTCTGGAGCCGGCCCTCGGCAGCCGCGACGCCTGGGGGCAGCCGCACTTCCCGCCGCGTGACGGACAGCGGACCATCCCACTCATCGGCTACCGCCCCGCCCGGCCGCGGGTGATACGTCCGTGGGGCGGTGGCGAACCGGGCGGTGAAGGACTGCGCGGCGGGCAGGTCGTCCCAGGTCATCTGCGCCGCCTGCGGCCGGGGTGCTCGCCCAGCGATGTGCAGCGCGCGGCTTTTCGGGAGCACTGCCGCAGGCTCGGCAAGGCGGACGGCTGGGAACTGCCGTGCGGCTACACGTTCGTGACCGAGCACACGCGCGGCGGCTGACCCTTCACCGCTTTCGCGCGTGCATGGCTTCGCCCCTCTCTTCTTCCCCTCACCCACAGAAACGGAGTGCGTGTACATGCAGGACCGCTACCGCGTCGTCACAGGGCCGCCGTGGTCACCGCCGAGCGTCTCGGCCGAGGACCTCGAAGGCCTGGCCGCCGCGCTCAACGCGTTGGAGTCCCCGGCCGTCGCCGCCTTGAACGACCTCACGGCGGACATGGTGGAACTCGCCTTCAACTCCCTGCGGCCCAAGCATCGCCAAGAGTTGCTCACCAGGCTGGGCATCCGGATGTCGGCCCCTCGACGGGTGAGCAGTGCCCTGTGCCGGGATGTTCTCACCAGGCTGCGGCGCGAGTCGCGGCAGCACGCGTGCACATGCGGGGTCAGGGGACTTACGGTCACCGTGATGAACCAGGTGGGCAACTTCGTCCTGGCACAGGACGGGGAGATGGTTCCCGACCCTGTTGCTCGATGGGGCGCGACGCTGGTCCGGGCCACCGTGTTCGCGTGGTGCAACGCCTCCGTCACCGACGCTCACATCCTTGCCTGGGCGGCGGACCAGGACTGGTTCGGGGCGATGGCCGGTGACGAGGAGACCGCTCGGCTCGCCGCCGTCGCTGCTGCGGCGCGGCCCCTCGTGGAGGCGTACCCCGACTTCGCCTCCGGAGCGGCGGAAGACGACGAGCTGGCGCTCGCGGAGGACGGGAGACCCGGGCGCGCCGCCGTCGCCGACCGGCCGGGCACCAGTGCCACCGCGCCGGAGTCCCCGGCAGCGGACCCCGGCACCTCGCACGAGGAGACCGCTACGGCGTCCGAGGGCGCCGGGACCGAGGAAAGGATGGCTCCGGAGGCGGCTTGTCGGCAGCTGGAGTCCGCCCTCGCGGGGGCCCGCCAGGCCGCGGAGATGGTCACCGACGCGGTCATGGACGGCCGTCCTCCGCAGGACGAGGACCTGGCTTCGCTCGTCGCGCTGGGCACTGCCTTCGATGGCGTGGAGATGGTGTTCCGGGCCGCCGGGATCGAGGGGGTGCCTCGTCGCCTGGAAGACATGACGCGCGCCGCACGCGCGCACCGGACAGCACAGGAGCGTGACCTCCAGGCCCGCGAGCTGCTGCGGGAACTGCTGGATGTCGCCTGCAGCCCGGACAGCTCCGCCGCTGCCGCCGCTGCCGCCGAGGCCGTGCGCGGCGCGGCCCGCCGCCTGTTGGACATGCCGGTGTGGGAGCAGTCGCAACGCGAGGAGAGCGCCGCGCTCGCTGCTCTGGCCCGCCTCATCAGGCTGGGGCGGCAGGCGGATGCCGCGACGGAGATCCTGGCACTGCAGGCGCAGGTCGTACGGGTCCTGCCAGCGTGTGCCATGGCGGTGCTGATCGCTCCTGAGCTGACGCTGGACCAGCCGGTGGACGGTGACCCACAACCCGCCGGGGCCGAGGCGCCTGGCACCGCCAAGCCGGCCGACGCCGAGACGACCGCAAAACGCGGAACCGTACAGTCGGCCGCACAGAACGAGGAGACCGCCCCCCAGTCCGCCTCCGAGCCGGAAGCCACGACGACCGCCGGGCCGATCCACGCCCCGGACGCACACGCCGCGCCGGCCGCCGACAGCGACCCGGCGCCCCCCACGTCCGCTGACGCGTCTGTCCAGGCGCCCGCCGAACCCACGGTCTCTCCCGCTGAGGAGACGTCCGTCCGGGAAGTGGCCCCGGCCGCGGGTGACGACTCCGACGAGTCCGCGGCCGAGCGGGCCTTGGCGCAGCTGGTCGTCGAGCGGCGCTTCGGACTCGCCCACCATGTGGCGAGGGCCGCCGGACATCCCGAGCCCCAGGTGGCGGCGCTCCGCCTGGCCGGTGCCGCCGCGCTGCTCACCTCCGGGGACAGCCAGAGTGCCCGGCTGACGGCGGACCTGCTCCAGGAGTACGGCGGATACGCGGGTCAGGACAGCGAGGGCAGCGAACTCCTCCTGCTGCCTGCCCTGCTGCGTACCGCGCTGATCACCGGCGACCACGCTGCGGGCGCTCAGCTCAAGGCGCTGGTGCCCCGGCTCCCGGACCGGCTCGGGGAGGCGGCGACCGACGTCGCCGACCGTGCCCTCAGCGGCGCCTTGATGATCGCCTCGCCGCTGGTCGCCGACGTCTCCGAGACGGAGGCCCGGCTGCGGGAGCTGCGCGAGCAGAGCCGTGCTCTGCTTGCGCCGCAGCGGCTGCGTTTCGCACGGGCGACGGAGATCGCCAAGCGCTGGCTCGCCCCCGACGACGGAATGCTCGGATCGCTGCTCACGACCGTCGTCGGTGACAACCGCGACGCGCTGCAGCAGGTGCGGGACCAGGCCGACCGGCTGTCGAAACTGGCCGAGGTCAACAGTGAGATCGACCGCATGGACCGTAAGTACCGCTCGTCCAGCGGCAAGCCGCTCCAGGGTTCCGGGCGGCAGGACCTGGTGCATCTGGTGGAGCGGGCCGTCAGCCTGGTCAAGGAGTGGTGCCTGGCGGTCGACGGCGCCCGTCGCGGCGACCGTTCCGACGGCAGCCGGGCGGTCAAGGAGATCTCCTCCCTGCGCCAGTCCCTGCTGGACGGCAGGGAAGCGGCGCTGAGCGAACTGGAGCGGTTGGCGCGGCGCCCGGACGCCCTCTCGGGCGCTATGGCCTGGGCGGCCCACGCCTCGATGGGAGAGCTGTTCGCTCTGCTGGCCGGCGACACCGTGACCACGCGTTCCGGCGGTCCGGTCGACTCCGAACTCGTCCTCGATGCAGAGCTGTTGAAGGTTCAGGACACCCGGGACGGGCAACCGTCGCTCGGCGAGCTGCTGATCGCGGTCGAGCGGAGCTGGCAGGTCGCCATCGACGAGCGGCTCTCGCACGACGCCTTCACCGCGGCCCGTGACATCGTCGAGCTGGCCAAACGAGGGCTGCTGCCCGCCGCCCGGGCCGGGGAGTTCGTCCCGCCCGCGGAAGCCGGGATCGGCGACAGGGAGACCGCCCGGCGCCTGCAGCTGCGGAAGGCACACGGCGAACTCGTCGCCGAACTGCACCGCGCGCAGGCCGACGGCGCCGTGACCGAGGACCAGGATCTGGGCCTTCAGGAGCTACTGGCCGACGCCCACAACCGCCTCGAAGGTGCCGACGGGGACGACCTGTTGCACGTGCGGCGGGCGCTCGACACCGTACGGAGGGACCTGCCTGCCTTCCGGCAGCAGGCGGCGGACCGGATCCGGGCCCGGCTCGACGCCCTGGACCCCTCCGAGGAGGAGCGGGCCCAGGTCCTGCGACGCCTGGAGACGAACGACCTGGCCACTGCCGCCGACCTCGTCTACTTCCTGGAGATCGGCGAACCCGTCCCGGAGATCGAGGGCGGCGAGTCCCATCTGACCGAGTTCTTCCCGGCCGTGCCCGATGGGCTGCCCGGAGGCATCGACCACGACCTCGTCGAGATGGTCCGGTCCGGCGGCAAGCATCCGATGGTCCCCGTCCTGGACTACGGCGGCCTCTCCACCGACGAGGCGGCGCTGGCGGCCGGTGCTCTCGACGAGTGGCGCGCGCTCGCCGCCACCGAGCGGAAGGACCGGCTCCAGGTGGCTCCGACACGGCAGGTGCCGCCCCTCCTCAAGCTCCTCGGCTACGACGCCAAGAGCGCCAGGCCGCTCGACGACCGGTCCCAGCACCGGCGGGAATACCGTCTCTTCGAAGCGACCGGGGTGGAGATCAACGGCAGGGCGAACGCGCCCGCGTTCGGGTCGCAGATCACGGAGCAGGGCGGCAACCTGCGGGTGATGATGGTCTGGGGCAGGCCGCCCGCCAAGGTCGTCATGAGCTGGGCGGAGCGCGACACCAGCGGAGCGAGCCTTCTCGTCGTCTACTTCGGCACGCTGAGCCGTGAGGCCCGCGTCGAACTCGCCGTCGGCTCCGGCCGGTTGCAGCCACTGCTGGTCGTGGACGACGCCGCCCTCGCCTATCTCGCGGCCCGCGGCGACCGCCAGGTCAGCACCGCCACGCAGACCCTGCTGCCCTTTTCCGGCGTCAACCCGTACATCAGGGAGAAGCGCGGCCGGATCGGCGGCGAGATGTTCTACGGCCGCGACGCCGAACGCAAGAGCATCCTCGATCCGCGCGGCACCCAGGTCATCTACGGCGGCCGGGGCCTGGGTAAGTCGGCTCTGCTCGCCGACGCCGGGGAACGGTTCACGGAACAACGTCCCGGCTATCAGCAGGCGGTGTACGTCAACCTCGACCAGGAGAACATCGGCAAAGGCAGCTCGCGCGGGCCGGAGGCGCTGTGGAGCGTCCTGCTGCGGGAGCTTTCCGTGGCACAGGTACTCGACGACCGGTCGCAGGGGCGCGGAAAGCGGCAGGAGATCTCGGAGCGGGTGCGCGCCGGCATCCGGGCATGGCTGGACGGGGACTCGCGGCGCCGTCTGCTGATCCTGCTCGACGAGTGCGACCAGTTCTTCGAGGCCGACGCCCCGCGCTTCGACCAGACCAAGAAACTAAAGGGCCTCGGGTCCGACACCAAGGACCGCGCCAAGGTCGTCTTCGCCGGACTGCACTCCGTGCAGCGCTTCTCCAAGCTCGCGAGCAACGGGCCGTTCGGCCACCTTGCTCAGACCCCGAAGGTGATCGGCCCGCTGGCTCCCCAGTCGGCGGCGGAGCTGCTGGTCGAGCCGATGAGGGCGCTCGGGTTCGAGTTCAAGGACCTGGATCTCGTCAATCGTGTGCTCGGCTACTGCTCCTACCAGCCGTTCCTGCTGCAGATGTTCGGGCACCGGCTGGTCGAGCTGATGCACCGCAAGCGGGCGCGGCGCGGAGCCGAGGGACCCCCTTACGAGGTGAAGGTGACCGACATCGAGGTCGTGGAGTCGGACGCCGCGCTCCGGGACGGCATCTCGGCGGCCTTCAAGGACACGCTGAGCCTCGACCACCGCTACGACGTGATCGCCAATGTGCTGGCGTACCACGCCCGCCATCACGGACTGGAGGTGCGGCTGAGCGACACCGAGCTGCGCGAGGAGTGCGAGACGTATTGGCGCAAGGGGTTCGAGCAGCTCGACACCGAGGGTTTCCGCGCCTATCTCTCCGAAATGGTCGGTCTCGGCATCCTCGCGCCCAACCACGACGGCCTGGGCTGGCATCTGCGCGGTCCCAACGCCCTGCGCATGATCGGTACCTCCCACGAGGTGGAGGCCCGTCTGCTCAGGGCCGAGCAGGACTGTGAACTCCAGGAGAGCATCGTGCAGGAGGGCCGCCCCGAGCTGCCCGACGGCCGGCCGGCTCCGCTGACCAACACCCAGCTCGACGACCTTCTGGGCGAGCGGTCCAACCGGACCAGGGTCGTCCTCGGCACCACCGCCACCGCAGTCACCGACGTCGCCCGCACCTTACGTACGATCGCCGGACCGATCGACGGCTGGACACTGCCGCCCGTGGGCAAGCCCAGCGTCTACAAGCAGGAACTCACCGGCGGACTTCCCCGCGAACGACGGGTCGTCATCAGCGACTTCGTCAACTACCGGGACCCCGTCCGGCCCGAGACCTGCCGCGAAGCCGTCGACCTGGCCGAGACGTTGTTGCCCGCCACCCCGGGGGTCACCCGAGCGGTCGTCCTCGTCACCGACCCAGCCCAGCTCGCCCTGTGGCGCTCCCTGCTGACGGGAACCGAACCCACCTCGGCCGCTCCGGTGGTGCTGCGTCGCCATGACCGCCGCAGCCTGCGCGGCTGGACCCAGCGCGTCAACATGTTCCACACGGAGGACCGTCTGGACCGTCTCCACGAACTGACCGGCGGCTGGCCACTCCTGGTCGTCCGAGCCCACCGCCTGTACGAGGAACTGAGCGACCCCGACGAGGTGTTGCGCCGCCTGGCCGGCCTTCACACGGACCGGGCCGAGGCCCGCGACTTCGCGGAGGCGACCGGCGTGTACACGGACCCGCTGCTGACCGCCGGGTACCGGGCCCTCGACGACGAGTTCAGGGACGGCCTCTTCGATCTGGAGGGCGCGGTGACCGCTGTCGCGCTCAAGATCGATGACGAGGACGAGGCCCGGTGGATCGTCACCTGCCTCGACGCCCTCCAGGTCTTCGACCGCGAGGAGACCCAGATGCGCCTGGAACCGGTGCTCCGGGAGTGCGTGGCGCTCCGTGGGTGAGACCGGCTGACAGGATGTGACACCGTACCGGCCGCCCGGGCACCCGGGCGGCCGGGCGGCCGGTACGTGCGTACTGTCGCACCACAGACCGGCTCGCCTACCCGCGTAGCACCTTACGCTCCATCCCTCCGCAGCTCTGTCCCTCCTCACGCGCCGGGACGACGCGACGCGAGGCTCGGGTCAGAGCACGAGCAGCGAGGAGCGGGAGATCAGGAGTCCTGGACGTCGAACAATGACTGCTGTGTCGCCGACGAGACGTATGACGTGACTTTCGGCCGCTTCTTCACGCTGCGACTACGGATGCGTGTGGAGCGTTCCCGACGCGTTTCCTCGCTTGTCTCGATCCCCATCACGACGCTGTATCCCGCTCGGGCGCGCTCCAGGCTGCACCAGTTCCGTGAACCGTGAACTGACGAGGTATCGGCCCACGCGTTTTCGTAGCTGATGACGCGGCAGTTCTTCGGTCCGCGTGTGCAGTCGTCACTGAGAAGAACGCGGGCGTAGGAGAGAGAGGGGGATATATGCCGGGCGCCAGGTCGGAGGAAGGGGGCGTCCCGTTCAGCAGGGCGGCCCCAGACCGACAACGCCGAGTGAGGGAAGTCGGTCACCCGGGTGAGGGATTGAGCCGCGTCTTTCTGTTCCTGCCAGGAGCGGTCCGCAGCGTCCTGGATGTTGAACAGGACCGGGTTGAGTTTGGCGAGCAGCCAGTCGAGATATCGCGACAGTTCGGGATGCGCCTTGAGAGGCGTCCCCCGGAAAGCCTCCCAGGTCTTCGAACCGATGTATCCCGCGCTGTCGGCGAGAGCTCGCTCCAGGTGCGCTCGGTGGGCCGGAGGCAGTGATGCGAGGATGCTGTCGGGCCCGTCCACAGCGACAGGCTTCGGACCCCTCCGTATGGGATGGATCGTGATGCTTCTGTCCACCGGTCCCACGGTGTTGAAGCGGAGAACGGCCCCGACCCAGGTGATGTTCCGGCCGTGTTCGGAGAACTCCTCTGGGCTGTTGCTTCTGGAACCCGCCCTGTTGTCGCACACCAGAAACGCTAACCGCGTTCCCGCGTCGGACGTGTCGAGGCCTGGGGGCAATCCCCTTCGTGAAGCGTTCCGTGACGAGCCAGTCGCTTTCATTGGCCGCCATCTGGTCCGAGGTGAGAGTCACTATGTATGTCACGAGCCGACCCGAACGGCGCGAGTGCCGGACCCGCCTCCGCCCCTCGACGCGGTCGTATCCGCGTACGACATGGGGCTGCACGCCTCCGTTCGCAGGAGGCCGGGTCTCCACTGAGCGGTACGCCTCAATGGCGCGAGCCATTTCACGCTTGCGCACCGGGCTTGGTATCGAAGGATCGTCTTGACGGCGACCGTGCGCTCGGAGGCTTCCGCGGGAGCCCGCAGGTCCTCGGCCTGGTGGACCTCCCTCATGTTTCCCCTGCCGATGACGCGCCCGATACGGAATCTGCCGTCGACGAGCTCGTGGGTACAGTACACGCGGGTCCGTGGAATCGGCTGATGTTTTCGTGTTGACCTCGCTAACGCATCATCGGATGCTGTCGGTGTCGGCGGGGGACCAGTTGGCCGGGACTCCCTCCGGAACGTCGGAGCCGACCACTACGGTGGAGGGTCCGGATGCCGCCGAGGTGCTGGGGAGGGGGCGCGGGCATGCGCAGGATGCCACCGGAGATGTTCCGGTTCACGACGGTGGAGAGGTCCGATCTGTACGGGGCGGTGCTGGAGGCCTTCGGTGTGGCCGGCGAGCACCTGGAGACGGCGCTGGGGCTCGACGCGGTGCGCGAGCGGCTGCGCGCGGTGGGCTGGGCGGCGGCAGTCGAGGACGAAGAGCTGCACGAGGTACTCAAGAAGCTCGTGCAGTGGGAGCTTCTGGACGTCGTGCACAACCACGCGGAGAACTACCGCACGGCCGAGGAGTACGAGCGTCGCAACCTCCAGTACTCACTGACCCGTCGGGGCGAGGCCGCCCTCGCCGGAGTAAGGCACGCGCTGGAGGTGCTGGCCTCCACGGGGGCGCTGCAGACGGCCGTGCTGGAGGCCATCGCCGACCGCCTGGACGAGCTCTGCCTGCTGTCCGGCGAACCCGCCTCGGCCGACCGCCGGATCTTCACTACGTTGCGCGAGCTGGAGGGACACTCGGAGGCCCTGGCGGAGAACACCAAAGCGTTCAACGCTGAACTGCAGCGCCTGGTGCGCGCCGAGGGCGCGGATCTGGCGGTGTTCCGCGAGGTCAAGGCCGCGACTGTCGCGTATCTGCAGGAGTTCCTGGTCAACCTCGACCGGCGCGGGCAGGCGGTCGCCGCCGCCGTGGCCCGGGTGGAGGAGCGGGGGACCGCCGTGCTGCGCGAGCGGGCCCTGCGCGGGGCCGAGCTGCCGCCGGTGGCCGGTGCGAACCCCGAGGCCGGCTGGCTGGAGAGCAGGCGGGCGCGCTGGGCGGGTCTGCGGGCATGGTTCCTGCCGGACGACGGGACACGGCCCCGGATCGAGCAGCTGCACGACATCGCCCGGCGGGCCATCGTCTCGCTCCTGCAGGTCCTGGAGCGGATCAACGAGTCACGGCGCCGTTCCTCCAGCGCGGTGCAGGACTTCCGGGAGCTGGCACGCTGGTTCGCCGGGGCGCCCGCGGAGGAGGACCTGCACCGGCTGTGGTCGGCGGCCTTCGGGCTCGGCTCGGCACGTCACGCCCACCTCGCCCACTCGGACCCGGAGCTGATCCCGTCGTCCCAGTCCTGGTCAGAGGCCCCGCCCGTGGAGGTGTCGGCGCTGCTGCGGACCAGCGGAAGGACGGAGCGCTTCACCCGCACGGCCAAGGTGCGGGACGTCGCGGCGGTCAGGGCCGAGCGTGCGGAGCGGGCCCGCGCGGAGCGTGCGGAACTCGCGCGCGCCTGGGAGGCGCTGGAGACGGACGGTCCCGTACGCCTGTCCTCCTTCGGCACGCTGGATCCCGCCGTCTTCGACCGGTTGCTCGACCTGCTGGGCCGGGCCCTGTCCGCCCGCCCGGACGCGAGCGGCCTGCGGCGCGCCATGACGGGGGACGGCCGGGTGGAGATCGCGCTGTCTCCGTCTCCCGACGAGCGCACCGCCGTACTGCGCACGACGAAGGGCACCCTGGCCGGACCGGACTACGTCGTCCACTTCACGGCGGTGGGCGGAGCGAGCGCCGTTCCGCGCGTCCGCGGCGCGCGGCAGGAGGCGGCCGGATGAGTACCCTCGCCAACCAACTCGCGTCCGCGGAACGGGAGGAAGTCGCCCGCGCCATCCGTATCCTGCTGGCCAGGCCCCTGCTGACCGAGGCTGCGGACCCGGCCGGCTTCGAACTCGTCCGCCGCCGACGCGAGCCGCTGGCCCAGTGGTTCGACTACACCTGCGGCTGGAGCCTGGTGGTGGAGCCCCGCCGAGGGTACGCCCGCCTCACCAAGGTCCGCGCCGACCCGGACGGCTCCCGCCCGGCCCGCAGGGCGCGCACCGGCCGGGCCCCGTTCGACCGCCGGCGTTACGTGCTGCTGTGCGTGACCGCCGCCGAGCTGCTGTCGATGCCGATGACGACCATCGGCATGCTCGCCGACCGGGTCGTTCAGGCCACGGCGGCCGACCGGGCGCTGGCCGCATTCGACCCGGTTCACAAGCCGGAGCGGATGGCGTTCGTCGACGTCCTGAAGCTGCTGGAGTCGTACGACGTGCTGCGCGCGGTCGACGGCACCACCGAGGCGTACGTCGAGTCCGCGGAGGCCAAAGTCCTCTACCGCGTGGACACCACGCTGCTCATGCGGCTGCCCGCCGCGCCCGTCGGCGCCTCACGGCTCGCCGTACCCCCGGACGAGGTGCCGATACGGTTCGAGTCCCTCCTCATTGGTCTCGTACGGGAGCGTCGTTACGGCGGGTCGCTCGCCGAGGGGACGACGGACGAGGCACACGGCGAGACCGCCGCCACGGACACGCAACGCAACCTGAAGCTGCGCCACTCGGTCCTGCGCCGCCTCTTCGACGACCCCGTGCTCCACCGGACGGACCTCACCGACGACGAGCTGGCGTACGTCACCTCCCTGACCGGACGCCAGATCCTGCGCCGTTCGGTCGAGCAGGCCGGCTTCCTCCTGGAGGAGCGAGCCGAGGGCTTCCTGCTCGTGGACCCGGACGGGCTCGCCACCGATATCCGCTTCCCCGACGACACGTCGACTGCCAGGGTCGCCGCGCTGCTCCTCCTGGAGCCGCTGTGCGCCGCGCCCGCCGGACTGCTGCCCGAGCAGCTCGCCGAGGCGGGAGCGAATCTGCTGCGCCGCTTCCCGCGCTGGGCCAAGGCGTATCAGTCGGAGGACGGCGCTGCCCGGCTGGCCGACGACGCCGTACGCGTCCTGCGTGACGTCGGCCTGGTGCGCCGGGCCAGGGGTCGTGTCGTCGCGTGCCCGGCCGCGCACCGCTACCGCCTGACGGAGACGACGAGTCCGGATCCGGAAGGCAGTGAACGCAGTCAAGGAGAACAGCAGTGAGCGTCACAGAGCTTCCGCTTCCCCGGCGGCCGGAGCCCACCGAGCCGGACGAGGCACCTGCGACGGGCGACGCCGTCAGCCGATGGCAGCCGCACCGGGCGGGCATCCTCAACGTCTGGCGCTACTACGACGAGACGTTCACCTTCCACCGGGGCCGCCTGCTGCTGCGCGGCCAGAACGGTTCGGGCAAGTCCAAGGCGCTGGAGCTGCTGCTGCCCTTCCTCTTCGACGCCAGTCTCCGCCCCAACCGCCTGTCCACCTTCGGTGGTTCGGAACGCACCATGCACTGGAACCTGCTGGGCGAGGGCGCCTCCGGCAAGACCCGTGTCGGGTATGTGTGGATGGAGTTCCGTCGGGTCGGCGACGACGGCACCGAGCGGTGGTTCGGCTGCGGGGCGCGCCTGCAGGCGAGCGTGCACACCAGCACGGTGCACGCCGACTACTTCACCACCCGCTCCAGAATCGCCGACCCCGAGGGTGTGCTCCTGGTCAACGAGGCGGGACAGCCACTGACCCGGGCCGCCCTCGCCGAAGCCGTGCGTGATCGCGGAGAGGTCCATGCCTCGGCCGCCGACTACCGCACCGCCGTACGGCGTGAACTCTTCGCCGGCATGGGGGAGCAGCGTTACGAGTCACTGCTGTCCGCCCTGCTTCAGCTGCGCCAGCCCAAACTGTCCGAAAGGCTCGACCCGTCCCTGCTCTCCACCCTGCTGTCCCGCGCTCTGCCCCCGCTGGGCGAGGGAGAGATCGCCGAACTCGCCGAGGGCTTCGAGCGGCTGGACCGGCAGCGCGAACACCTCAAGCGGCTCGACGAGGAGGTGACGGCGGCCGAGACCGTCGCTTCCCGGCAGCGCGCCTACGCGCGACGGGTCCTGCGCGCCGGTTCCGCCGCGCTGATCTCGGCCACCACCGAGATGGACAATCTCACCCGCGTCGCCCGCCAGAGCGCCGCGCAGCTCGAACAGGCGTTGACGGAGCGGGAGTCCGCGCAGGACCGACGTGAGGAACAGGAGCTGCGCGCACATGCCCTGGAGGAGACCATCGAGGGCCTGCGCGAGAGGGACGCGTACAAACAGGGCGAGGAACTCGACCGGCTCCGCCGTCGTACCGAAGACGCGACAGGAACCGCCCGGCGGCGACGAGCCACCGCCCAGGACGCCCAGCACCAGGCGGAGGAGGACCAGCGGCACGCCGACGAGGCGGCGAGCCAGGCCCGCACGCTCGACGAGCACGCGCGCGAGGCCGCCGCGGAAGCACACCGGTCGGCTCGGGCAGCAGGGCTGGAGTCCATCCACCACGAGACGAGGACGATCCTGGACGCGGATTCCGGGATGGCCCTGCCCGACAGCACGGGACGCGACCAGGACTCCCTTGGCCCGCGCACGACTGCCGAGAACGGGGCGCGCCAAGCTCGTCGGCTGCTGCGCGGCGCGGTCACCGCCCGACGGCAGCAGGTCACCCTCGTCACCAGGGCGATCGACGAGCACGATCGCGCGGTACGCGACCGACGCGCCGCCGAGGAACTGCTGGACGAGGCCCGCAACCGGCTCGCGCAGGCGATCGCCCGGCGGGACGAGGCGGCCGCCGCCTGGGACGACGCCCTCGCCGCGCAGGCGGAACGGCTGCTCGCCTGGGCCGAGGGCTGCGCTGAACTGCGTATCACCGACTCCGAGGAACTGAGGGCCAGAGCGGCGGACGAGGCCGCGGTGACCGCCCTGACCGAAGCCGCCGCGCGTTCGCTGGAACAGAAGATCGCCACGGCGGAGGCCACCACCCGAGCCGCACGTCAGAGCCTGCGGGACGAGCGTGGCCGACTGGAGGAGGAAGTACGACGGCTCAGCGGCGAGACCGACCTGCCGCCGGTGCCCCCGCCCACCCGCACCACCGTCCGCACGGCGACGGCGGGAGCACCCCTGTGGCGGTTGGTCGCTTTCCGCGAAGGCTTCCCACTCGCCGTGCAGGCCGCCGTAGAGGCAGCACTGGAGGCGTCGGGCCTCCTGGACGCCTGGGTCAGCCCCTACGACGGGATCACCCTGCCGGGGCACGACACCCGCGCCGAGGCGGCCCTATCCGTGACCGCGCCGGGGCCCAGCCTGCTGGAGGTGCTGGAGCCCGAGGCCGACATCCCTGTCCCGGCCGACACCGTGATCCGGATCCTCGCCGGTGTCGCGTACGGGACGACGCTGCCGGGCGGGCACCCCGCGGCCGTCTCCGCCGACGGCGCCTGGCGTCTCGCGCTCGCCACCGGTACATGGAGCAAGCCGGAGCCGACCTACATCGGCGCCCTCGCACGGCAGCGGGCCCGACAGCGCAGGATCGGCGAACTGTCCGACCGCATCGCTGAGACCAATGCCTCGCTCGCCGCTTTCGACGACCAGCTGCGCGGCCTCGCCGCCCGCCGCGCCCGGCTTGACGCCGACCGCGCCGCCCGCCCCGACCACCGGGAACTCGACGCCCGACGGCGTGACCGGGACCGAGCCGAGGAGAGGGTGGCCGCTCGGGACGACGCCGTGCGCGACGCCGCGGGGCGTCTGGCGCGGTGCGAGAGCGAGGTGGCGGGTGCTCTGCGCACGCTCGACCGCAGGGCCGCGGAACACGGGCTGCCCACTGACCGCGACCGGTTGTGTGAACTGTCCGCCGCCATCGACGAGTTCCGGGACATCGCCGACAGCTGGGTGGACGCCCGCCTCGCCGCGACCGCCGCCGCCGACCGGGCCCACCAGAGGGCCGTACAGGCAGACCGTTCGCGGCGGACCGCTGAGGCACGGGCCGAGGACGCGGCCGCCGCAGAAGCGGGGGCGGCGGGGCTGAAGGCGCGCCTGGACGCGGTGGAGGCCACCGTCGGCGAGGACTACCGGCAGATCGTCGCACGCGTCGCCGAGGCGCGCGCCGAGCTGCGCCGCTGCCGTGAGGAGGTCCGCCGGGCGGCTGATCTCCTGTTGCACCTGGAAGGACGTATCGGAGAACTTCGGGCCACCAGCGCCCAGGACGCCGAACGACGGGAACGGGCCGTCGCCACCCGGGACGCCGCGGCAGAGCGATTCCGGCACCTGTGCCTGGCCGGGCTGGCCGAGGATGCCGGCATCACGCCGGAACTCGATGCCGCGGACGGCACGAAGGCCACCCTGGAGGCCGCCCGTGCCACAGCCGCCGAGTGGGCGAGCATCCCGCACGCTCCGCGGAACCTGGGTGATGCCGCGAGCCGCCTGTCCGAAGCAGTCCACGAGGCCCGCCAGCGCCTCGGCGCCCGCGCCGACCTGGACCTGGAACCGGACGACGACATCCAGCTCTTCACCGCCACTCTGGACGGCGTACGCGTGGGAGCGACGGGCATGCTCACCGCGCTCACCCAGGAGCGCGACCGCAGCCGGGACGACATCACCACCGCAGAACGGCGCCTGTTCGACCAGATCCTCACCGGCGACATCCGCCGCCACCTCGCGGCGCGCATCCGTCAGGCCGGTGAACTCGTCGACCGCATGAACGGACACCTGGAGCGGGTCCGCACCGCCTCCAACGTCGCCGTCCAACTCGTGTGGGACGTCCGTCCGGACCTCCCGGACAGTACCCGCACCGCCCGGCAGCTGCTGCTGAAGGACCCCGGCCGGGTCACCGAGACCGACCGGGAGGCCCTGCACGCGTTCTTCCGCGCCCGTATCGAGGAGGCCAAGGGCAGCGAAACGGCCGCGAGCTGGGAGGAGCAGCTCGGTGAGGTGCTCGACTACACCGCCTGGCACCGCTTCACCGTCCGTCTCGACCGGGCGAACGGGTCCGGGTGGCAGCCCCTGACCAAGAAGCTGCACGGCGCGCTCTCCGGCGGAGAGAAAGCCATCGCCCTTCACCTGCCGCTGTTCGCCGCCGTCGCCGCCCACTACGAGGCAGTGCCCCTCGCACCCCGGCCGATCCTGCTGGACGAGGTCTTCGTCGGCGTCGACACCGTAAACCGCGGACAGGTCTTCGCGCTGCTCACCGCACTCGACCTGGACCTCATGGTCACCTCCGACCACGAGTGGTGCACCTACGGCGAACTGCCCGGCATCGCCGTCCATCAACTCCTCACCGACGCGGCCGACGACGCGGTCACCAGCGCGCGCTTCGTCTGGAACGGCACCGACCTGGAGGCAGGATGACTTGCCCGGATCCGGCTCCGGGCGAACGCACCCTGCGCCGCCCCGAACTCCGCTCGCTCTGGCACACGGTCCACGACCGCCTGTCCTCCGGCCGCCCTGTCACACGAGTTCGGCTCGGACCGCTCGACGAGGCCCAGCGCGAAGCCCTGGCCGACCTGCTCGGCCTCGACCGGCTGCCGGACGCCCGGCCCTCCGTCGCTCTGGCCCGGCTGGAAGAAGCCGTCACCGAGCTGTGTGGCCGTACCGTCAGGGAAACCGTCACCGAACTCGTCGGCCCTCTCGGTGACCGAGCGGGCGAACGGCGCCGCCTAGAGGGCGAGCGCACCAGGCTGTGGACCTGGCTGGCCGGCCACGACACCGTGAGGGCCCAGCCCGCGCTGTCGGACTGGGTTGCCTCCTGCCGAGCCGCCGGGCTGGTCGGAGCCTCCCCGGAACACACCCGAGCGCTGCTCACAGACGCGCTCACCGTGCTCGGGGAGCTACCTGCCCGCGCGGAGCCACTGCCCGTCTTCGCCGCCCGAGTCCTGAACGGTCACTCACACGCACTTGACGACGGCACTCCGCTGTCGACCCTCGTCCTGCGCGCCCTGGCAACCCTTTACGACACCGCCGTGCCGCAGTCCGCGGCGGAACGGCGGGCGTTGTGGGCTCGCGCGGGTGTCGCCGATGACGACCTGTCCGCCACCGTCCTCGTCGCCGGCCTGCGCCCGTTCGGCGACGGCCCGCTCGCCCGTGTGTCCCGAGTGTGCGCCGAGGCTGGACAGGCCGCCAGCCTCACCCTCGCCCAACTGCGCACCCCAGGCGAGTTCACTCTGGCCGCTGCCCCCACGCCCGTCGTCCACGCCGTGGAGAACCCCAGCATCCTGGCTCTCGCGGTGCGCCGCTTCGGCGCGGACTGCCCGCCGCTCGTGTGCACGTCCGGCTGGCCCAACAGCGCGGCCATCCATCTCCTCCGCCTTCTCGCGGACCAGGGCGCCGCCCTCCGGTACCACGGCGACTTCGACGGAGAAGGCGTTCGCATCGCCGCGTATCTCCTGGACAAGACGCCGGTCCAACCCTGGCGCATGACGGCCGCGGACTACCGTGCCGCGGTCGCGCGCACACCGAAGGGACCTCAGCCCGGCCGACTCACCACGGCACCCTGGGACCCCGAACTGACGCGCGCCATGACCGAGCATGGCACCGCAGTGGTCGAGGAACTGGTGGCCGACGTCTTGTTGGCAGATCTCGCTGCAGCGGTTCGGTAAGGATGCTGGCTGGTCGCTCACGCTCGTTTGACGCTCTGGGTACCCAAGGAGCCCTACACCTGCGTCGAGAGGGGCCTTTGAACTGCGACTTTGCAAGATTCTTGCATCATGAACCTTGGATTTCGCCGCGTACACGGATATGGACGACCCGGCGCCAGGCTCCGGGGAGATGAACTGCCCGACACTGTACCGCCGCAGCGGGCGCACTTCGGCGGACGGGGCAAGAGTTCGGCATGTTCGAGCTCCAGTAGCTTGCGGGCGAAGTGGCCGCCCCGCATCGTCACCATGACCTCTCGGGTCCATGACTGGGACAGGGGGTTGAGGCTGCCGATCATCACCGTGCGTTCGTCGATCACCGCGATGTTCCGGTGCATGACGTTGACGGGGATGACGGTGTGGGCGACGGCTCGAAGGGCGGTGCCCAACTGCCGATGACGTAGAGGCGGGTCTGGACGCGGGTGGCCGCCACGTTGAGCAGCCGCACGCCGTCCCGCGCCCAGTCCGACGCGTCGGGCTCCCGGTGGGCCCGGGACATCCACAGCTCCCGGCCGTCGGCGCCCTCAACCGTGTCGAAGACGACGACAGGGAACTCCCGGCCCGGGAAGCGGTGTGCCGTGCCCACCTCCGCCAGAGGGCCGCCCCCGCTCTCCGCGTCCCGCGGAGCCTCCAGGGTCGCGTCCGCCTGCATACCGTACGGCGTGGCGATGCCCGTCTCCTCGCCCTTTCCGCGGTGGCACTGCACGAGGGCTCTGGCGATCAGTGCGCCGGCCGGCCACCAGCCGCTGTGGCGGCCGGTCAGGTGAGCCCGTGTGCCGTTTTACCGACCTGGACGGAGAAACACCCACCTTCGACCTGCGCGCCCGGTTCACCACGGGGGCCGGTCGCATCCACTTCCGCCTGGTCCCGGAGGAACGGACGATCTGCCTCGCTCACATCGGCGGCAAGATCCGTCCGGACCTGTGATCCTCCTCAGCCGGCCCTGTGGCGATGTCAACGGCGGACCAGCGGCGCGGTGGGGCCTGCCTGCGCACAGCAGTGGCGCGCCGCGGGTTGTCAGCCGCGGCCTGAGATGTGCCCATAGTGTGCGGTTCAGGTCCGCGGCCGCTCGACGTCCGCGCGGATCGCGCGCATGATCGGGGCGACCTCGGCGGCGGTGAAGCCGACCTTGGTGCTGGTGCCGTCGCCCTTGATGACGAGGCTGATGCCGGCGGCGGTGGTCGGGGTGAACCAGGAGCAGGTAGTGGCGGCCGTGGTGAACATCGTGTTCTGGACCAGGACGGTGTTGCAGATCGCGCGGCCGCCGTGCGGGCCGGGCATGGCGTCTATGGCGCTGGTGGTGATCCGGTCTCCGGCGCCGTCGTCCTGGCTGGCGGGGAGCTGGTTCAGGACGTCGTGCAGGTGGTCGGGGTCGAAGCCGGTGCCGGTGACGCCGTTGTAGAAGATCCACGCGCCGTCCGCGCGGTCGTCGTAGTAGGCCTGCACAGGAGTGCCGGAGATGCCGAGCCGAGCGGCGGTCTGCTGCAGATCGGCATTCACCGTGCTGATCAGGGAGGCCGGGGGCCGGCCCTGGGGGTAGCCGGCCGCTACCTGAGGGGCGGTCAGTACGTACGAGGTGGCGTCTTTTTCGCCTGTGCCGTTTCCTGTGGTGCCGTTTTCGCCTGTGCCGTTTCCCTCGGTGTCGTTTCCGTCGGCGCCTCCCGTGGCGCCGGGGCCGCCGAGCGTGGGCGATGCGGGGGTGCTGCCTTGCGCGGCCGTCCGGGACGGGGAGTCGGCGGCGGGGTGGGACGGGCCGCAGGCCGATGTCCATACGCAGGCCGCGGCCAGTGCGAGGGCGGCCGATGTCCGGATGCGTGGCGGGACGGGGCGTGCCATGTGCGGCCTCCTCGGGAAGGGGGACAGACCCGTTTCGGGCATGCGGGAACCAGGGCGGTGACGGCCGGAGACCTGGGGGTGCCGCAACTATGGCAGCCGCACGGCGGCGGGGCAGCCCCACCGTCCAGAGGTGCTTGCCACCCCCGACAGGAGAACTGGTGCGGCGTGCGGTGCCCGTGCCACGATGACGCCCGTGGCGGAGGAGGGAGCCGCGCATGGATCTCGATCCCCGACGTCTGCTGGTCCTGCACGCGATCGCGCAGAGCGGTGGGTTGGCGCCCGCGGCGCGGGCGCTCGGGCACACGCGCTCGGCGGTCTCGCAGCAACTGGCCAGTCTGGAACGGGAGGTCGGCCTCCCGCTGGTGGACCGCTCGGGCGCACGACTGGAGCTCACCGCGGCCGGCCGGCTGCTCGCCGCCACCGGTGAGCGCATCAGCCAGGAACTGACGCTGGCCGCAGAACAGTTGGGCGCCGTCAATGATCATGTCGTGCGGGGCCCGGTGGCGATCGGGGCCACTTCCTGGGTGCTCGCGCGGGTCGCTGCCCCGGTGCTGCGGCTGCTCGCCCGGTGGCACCCGCGCCTCGAGCCGAGGTTCGTCGAGGCCGGGCTGACCGACGGCCTGCGGCAGCTGAGGCTCGGTGAGGTGGACGTCCTGGTGATCACCGACGACCGGGACACGGCGGTGCCGCTGCCGCCCGCCGTAGGGGCGCAGATGCTGAGCGAGGACGAGTACCGCGTCGTCGTCCCGGCCGCCTGGGACACACCGGCCACCGCCGCCGAACTGTCCGGCCGCCCCTGGATCAGCGCCCCCGAGCACTCCGCGCGCGGCCGTGCCTTCGCCCGGTTCGCGCACACCCACGGGGTCGAGCCGTCGGTCGAACACCTCGCCGACCACATGATCGCCGTTCAGGCGATGCTGGCGGGGCAGGTCGGTGCCGCCGTCCTGCCGGCCTTTCTCGCCGCGCAGTTCGATCACGTGACGGTGACCGCGCTGCCCGTCCATGGCAGCCAGATCACGCGGATGCTCTACCGCACCGGCCACGGTGGCGGCGCCACGGCGTCCAGGGCAGTGGTCGACGCGCTGCGGCAGGCGGCCCGCGACCACGCCGAGGCGGCCACCGCCGCCGGCCGGGTGAAGGGCGACATCGTCGTCCGCCCTTTGCACGACCCCACCGCCCCCGCCCCGCCCACTCCCCGCCGCCCGCTGCCGCCCCGCGATACCCACCGGCCACCCCCTGGATGAACCGGCCGTCCCCGCCCGCGCCTCCGTTCGGCCGGCGGGGTCGGCGGCGCGGGGGTGAGCCGGCCCGCCCGGCCGGGGCTCGACCACGAGCAGCGGGGGCGACCTCAACCGCCTAGAAGATTCATGAAGATCTTGGGGTTCTGGCCCCGCCGTGTGAGCGGCGGGGCCAGACTCGTTGTTGTGGTGATGGGTGAATGGTCCGGAGAGACGGTCGGGCCGGATGTGTGGGAGACCTGCCGGGAGTTGATTCCGGCGGGGAGTGTGTTCGCGTTCCTGGCCGAGCATCGTGGTGCGCTGTTTCCGGTGGAGATGTTCGCGGACATGTATCCATCGGCGAACGGGCGGCCGAGCATGCCCCCGCAGATCCTGGCCGCTGCGATCACCCTGCAGGCCCTGCACGGGCTATCGGACTTCGAGACGGTCCAGGAACTGCGCTGCGACCTGCGGTGGAAGGCCGCCTGCGGGCTGGGCCTCAACGACATGGCCTTCGACCCGTCGCTCCTGGCCTACTTCCGCCGTCGTCTGGGCCGTTCCACCCGCCCGAACCGGGTCTTTGAGGCCGTGCGTGAAGTCGTGAAGGCCACCGGTGTCCTCAAGGGCAAGCACCGCCGGGCACTGGACTCCACCGTCCTCGATGACGCGGTGGCCACCCAGGACACCGTCACCCAGATCATCTCCGCGATCCGCCGGGTGATCCGCGAGGTCCCCGGAGGCGAGGAGACGGCGGCGCAGTGGTGCCGCGCGCACGACTACACCGACCCGGGCAAGCCGAGGATCGCCTGGGCCGACGAGCAAGCACGCGCCACGCTGATCGACGCGCTGGTCACCGACGCGATCAACCTGCTCGGACACCTGCCCGAGCGGGAACTCGGCGAGAAGGCGGCGAACGCGGTGGGCCTGCTGGCCCTGGTCGCGGGCCAGGACGTGGAGCCGGCCGAAGACTCCGACGGGCGTGACGGACGCTGGCGCATCGCCCGGCGCACAGTCGCGGACCGGACCGTGTCCACCGTCGATGCGGACGCACGCCACATCCACAAAAACCGCACCCGCCACCAGGACGGCTTCAAAGGACATGCGTCCTTCGAGCCGGAGACCGGGCTGTTCACCGCCGTCGCGCTCACCAGCGGCCACGGCTCCGACAACCACGAGGCCGCCGTCGCCACCCGCCTGCTCGCCGACGAGGAACCGGACACGCGGTTAACCGTGCTCGGCGATTCCGCCTACGGCACCGGCGACCTGCGTGCACACCTGCAGGCCGACGGCCATACCCCGGTCATCAAGCCGCCGCCGCTGCGGCAGGCCGTCCCCGGCGGTTTCACCATCGACGACTTCCACATCGACCTGGCGGCCGGCACCGCGACCTGCCCGGCCGGACACACCGCCAACCTCGGACAGGTCAAAGCCGACGGTGCCCGCACCGCTCAGTTCAAGCACCTGTGCACCAACTGTCCCCTGCGCGGGCGCTGCACCAGGTCCAAGACCGGGCGCACCCTCAACGTCCACCCCCAGCGCGAACTGCTGTCCGCGGCCCGCCACCAGGCGGCCACCGACCCCGCCTGGCAGGACGAATACCGCAGATGGCGGCCCCCGGTCGAACGCGCCATCGCCTGGCTGGTCGCCAAGGGAAACCGTCGAGTCCGCTACCGCGGCGTCATCGCCAACAACATCTGGCTCCACCACCGCGCCGCCGCCCTCAACCTCCGCCGGCTGATCAACCTCGGACTCACCCGAACCAGCGGCACCTGGCACCTCACCCCAGCCACCCCATAGCCAAGAGGGGGCCACCCGGCCTCCGGCCGGATGGCCCCCTCTTCAAGATCTTCATGAGCCTTCTAGGCTGTTTTCTGGGTGCCGGAGCCCGGGCGCCGGTCGGCGGGGGTCCGGACGCGGGCCACCCGTCGGGCATCGCCACCGCCGAGCGCCTCGGCGGCCGCGTGGCGTGGCAGACCGCGTACCTCCTCGCCGGGCGTGCCACCCGCGCGGCCTGACACCGTCACGGTCCGACACCGGGCCCTCTTCCGCATCCGCCGTTGTTCTCGAAGGAGCGCCTCCATGTCCGCATCCGACAACATCGCCCTGGTCCGCAGGCTCTACGAGTCCCAGGCCGCTCCGGCCGTCCTCGAGGAGGTCATCGATCCGGACATCGTCTGGGACATCACGCCCGGTTTCCCGGGTGGCGGCGTGTACAAGGGGTTCGAGAGCGTGGGCCGGGATTTCTTCGGCCCGCTCTTCGAGCGGTTCGACACGTTCTATCCCGTGGGCGAGGAGTACTACGCGGACGACGACGGCCATGTCTTCGTCCTCGGCCACTACCACTGCGAGACCAGGCAGAGCGACCGAGTGGACGCCAGGTTCGTCCACATCTGGACCGCCCGCGACGGCAGGCTCGTCAAGCTGAGGCAGGCCGCCGACAGCCTCGTCGTCGACCGGGCGCTGAACGGCTGACACGGTCCAGAAGCGAGCGTCGATGCTCCCCGGGGTGTCGCGCCGGTCGTCCTCGGGGCGGCCACCGTCCCCCGTTCGTAGGAAGATTAGGAAGATACGGTAGACGGAACGGTTCGCCGGTGCGGCGCGGGAGATACGTTCCGGGGCATGAGCGCATCCGGACTGCGGCCGGTCGTCACGGAGTTGAGGCTGTCGGCCTTCAAGACGCACTGCCGCGCGGCCTTTCCCCTGGGGCCGCTGACGTTGATCGCCGGACCCAGCGGAAGCGGTAAGTCCGGTGTGTTGGAGGCGTACACGGCGCTCGCGCGCCTGGCGGGCGGGCAGCGGTTGGAGGAGGTGTTCCGCGATCCGGCGGGGTACGTCCCGCGGCGGGCGCGGCCGGACGGGCAGGGGCGGCGGGGGTTCCGGATCGGCTGCACGGTGGACGGCCCGGTGGGGCCGGTGCGGCTGGATGTGGCCGTGCAGGCGGAGCCCGAGCTGCGGATCGTGGGCGAGCGGATGACGGGCGCGGGGGAGACCCTGCTGGAGACGGCGCTGCGCGACCCGGGGCGGCGCCGGGTGCAGGCCGCCTGGCACACGGCGGGGGCGGTCGCGGTCACCCGGGCCCCGCTGCCCGACGACCGGCTGGCGACCGCGCTGCTGCCGCTGCGGGTGGCGGGCAAGACCGAGGGGCAGCGGCTCGCGCTGGCCGCCGCCGAGCAGGTGGTCATCGCGCTGCGGTCCGTCTTCGCGTGCGACCCGCGGCCGGAGCGGATGCGGGCGCCCGCGCCGCCGCGGGACGGGCGGCTGCGGGGCGGCTGCGAGAACCTCGCGGCGGTGCTGCGGCGCACCAGCCGGGAGTGCGGCACCCGGCACGCGGCGCTGGTCAGGGCGGTCCGGGCGGGCTGCACCGGGCCGGTGGAGGACCTGGTCACGGCGGAGTGCCCGGCGGGCGGGGCGGTGCGGGCCCTGCTGGCGCAGGGGGAGCTGGGGGCGATGCCCGTCGAGCGGCTGGGGGACGGGGAGCTGCGCTACATCGCGCTGGCTCTGGTGCTGCTCACCGGCCCGGGCGTGCTGGAGATGGACCCGGTGACGGATGTGCTCGCGGCGCGGCAGGTGCTGACGGTGCTGGCCGACGGGTTCGACCGGTGCCTGGACCGGCGGCAGGCGCGGGCGCTGCTGGGGGTCGCGGCGCGGATGTGCGCGCGGGGGCACATCCGGCTGGTGGGGACGGTGGCGGAGCCGCCGGTGGCGGACCTGCCGGGTGCGGAGGAAGGTGCCGGGGCGACAGTGGTACACCTGGGGTGTGAGCGAGGCACGAGAGTACCCACAGCCGGATGAGTCGCAGGGCCAGGAGCGGGACGTGCGGGCGCTGCAGCGCCGGCTCGCCGCGTTCGCCGCGGCGCGCGACTGGCAGCCGTACCACACGCCCAAGAACCTGGCCACGGCGCTGAGCGTCGAGGCGTCGGAGCTGGTGGAGATCTTCCAGTGGCTGACGCCGGAGGAGTCGGCGCGGGTGATGGAGGACGAGAAGAGCGCGGCCCGGGTGGAGGACGAGGTCGCCGACGTGCTGGCGTATCTGCTCCAGTTCTGCGAGGTGTTGGGGATCGACGCGCTGGCGGCTCTCGCCGCCAAGATCGACCGCAATGAGGTCCGGTTCCCGGCCGCCAAGCGGTAAGGATCTTCGTTTTGTCACTCTGAGTAGTGACTAAGTTATCCACAACGCAACTGTTGTCAACAGATTCCTGAATTCCCCTAGCTTTTCGGCCTGTTAGTCATCACTCTGGGTAGTGGAGGAGTGACGGGTGCGGGAAGTCCGTTGAGAGGGGATCGGGGCATGGACGCGATGCGGCTGATCGGTGTCACTCGGCACGCCCTGGCGCAGGCCGGGACCGTGCATGACATCGTGGCCGAGGCCTGGCAGATACAGGCGCTCGCGGAGGCGATCGGCGGCCACTTCGTGGTCAGCGGTCCGGTGGCCGCGCGCGCGGAGGCGCGTGGCCTGTGCGAGGCAGGGAGCAGGGCGCGCGGGGTCCTGTTCCGCCCCGCGCTGCACTACCCCGCCCGGCGCGGCGGGGGCTTACGGGCCGCCGAGCTGTCGGAGGTGCGGGATCCGAGGGGGGTGCTGCTGGCCCTCGGCGATCTGCTCGCGGAGGCGGGTTTCGCGCTGGTCGGCGTCGCCTCCAACACGGACGAGGAGGCGCTGTACTGGCAGTGTGTCGAGGCGATCGACGCGGCGGACGAGGCGCGGGACCGGGTGCACGGGATGCTCAGGCACCTCACGGTGCTGGAGTGGGGTGGCGCGGCATGACAGTGCAGGATGGGACGCATGGATCTGCGAATCTTCACCGAGCCCCAGCAGGGGGCGAGCTACGACACCCTGCTCAGCGTCGCCAAGGCCACGGAGGACCTCGGCTTCGACGCCTTCTTCCGCTCCGACCACTATCTGAGCATGGGGGATGTCGACGGGCTGCCCGGCCCCACCGACGCGTGGATCACCCTGGCCGGGATCGCCCGCGAGACCCGGCGGATCCGGCTCGGCACCCTGATGACGGCCGCCACCTTCCGGCTGCCCGGCGTGCTCGCGATCCAGGTGGCGCAGGTGGACCAGATGTCCGGCGGCCGCGTGGAGCTGGGCCTGGGCGCCGGCTGGTACGAGGAGGAGCACCGGGCCTACGGCATCCCCTTCCCGGCGGAGAAGTTCGCCAGGCTGGAGGAGCAGCTGGCCATCGTCACCGGCCTGTGGCGGACTCCGGTCGGCGAGACCTTCGGATACGAGGGGACGTACTACCAGCTCGCCGACTCGCCCGCGCTGCCCAAGCCCGCGCAGCAGCGGGTGCCCGTGCTGATCGGCGGCCACGGGAAGACCCGCACCCCCCGCCTCGCGGGGCAGTACGCGGACGAGTTCAATATGCCGTTCGCCTCGGCGGAGGACAGTGAGCGGCAGTTCGAGCGGGTGCGGGCGGCGGCCGAGGCCGCCGGCCGCAAGGGCGACGACCTGGTGTACTCCAACGCGCTGGTGGTCTGCGTGGGCAAGGACGACGCCGAGGTCGCCCGGCGGGCCGACGCCATCGGACGCCAGGTGGACGAGTTGAAGGAGAACGGCCTGGCGGGCTCGCCGGCCGAGGTCGTCGACAAGATCGGCCGCTATGCGCAGGCCTGCTCGTCCCGGATCTATCTCCAGATTCTGGACCTCGACGACCTCGATCACCTGGAGCTGATTTCCTCCCAGGTCCAGGCCCAGCTGGGCTGAGCCGCCCGCCGAGCACGCCCCGGGCCACGAGGAGGCCCCGGGCCGTGAGAGGCCCTGGGCCGTGAGAGGCCCTGGGCCGTGAGCACGACCCCGAGCTAGGGTCTGTCGTAAAAGGGGGCGTCCGGCCGCGAGCGGCGTCTGGCGCAGGGGGCACCTCCCAGCGGTAGCTGGGGGACCATCGCAAGGCGGAGCGTCGCCCTCGTACTGGGCGCTGCGGTCGATGTGCCGCTGCCGCGGCGTGGCGGGCGTTGCGACATCGCAGCGAGGGGCCGCCCGCCGCGGCAGGGGGCACCGCCCAGCGGTAGCTGGGGGAGGCTGGTGTCACTGCGGCGTCGGGAGCAGGGCGCCCCCTTTGACGACAGACCCTAGGAGCACCCGTGATGTCTGCCCGCCGTACGCCACTGGCCGCCGCCCTGGAGGAGGGGCCGCTCGTCCTCGACGGCGGGCTGTCCAACCAGCTGGAGGCCCAGGGCTGCGATCTGTCCGACGAGCTGTGGTCGGCCCGGCTGCTGGCCGACGACCCGCGGCAGATCGAGGCGGCCCACGCGGCGTATGCGCGGGCGGGCGCGCGGGTGCTGATCACCAGCAGCTATCAGGCGACCTACCAGGGCTTCGCCCGTCGCGGGGTGACGGAGAAGGAGGCCACGGGGTTGCTGGAGCGCAGCGTGGAGCTGGCGCGCCGGGCCGCCGAGGGCGCGGGCGGCGGCGTGGACCGGCCGGTGTGGGTGGCCGCGTCCGTCGGTCCGTACGGGGCGATGCTGGCGGACGGCAGCGAGTACCGGGGGCGCTACGGGCTGAGCGTCGAGGAGCTGGAGCGGTTCCACCGGCCGCGGATCGAGGCGCTGGCCGCGGCCGGGCCCGATGTGCTCGCGCTGGAGACGGTGCCGGACGCCGACGAGGCCGAGGCGCTGCTGCGGGCGGTCGACGGCTGCGGGGTGCCGGTGTGGCTCTCGTACAGCATCGCGGGCGAGCACACGCGGGCCGGGCAGCCGCTGCGCGAGGCATTCGCCCTGGCGGCGGGGAACGGCCAGGTGCTGGCCGTGGGCGTCAACTGCTGCGAGCCGGGCGACGCCGACCGGGCGGTGGAGATCGCCGCCGAGGCCACGGGCAAGCCGGTGGTGGTCTATCCGAACAGCGGCGAGGAGTGGGACGCCAGGGCCCGCGGCTGGCGCGGACGGTCGACGTTCGACCCGGCGCGGGTGAAGGCGTGGCACGACGCGGGCGCGCGGCTCATCGGCGGCTGCTGCCGGGTGGGGCCGGACCGGATCGCGGAGCTGGCGGCCGTCCTGGCCGACGATCAGACCTAGGGGCCCCTGGCCACAGGGCCGGTCGATAACGGATCGCGAGAGGCGGAGGTGGGCTGACAGGCTTCCTCTATGGATCACGCGGAAGTACTGCTCATCGGAGGACGGGCCGGGGTCGGCAAGACGACGGTGGGATGGGAGGTTTCGGCGTTGCTGCGGGCCGCGGAGGTCTCGCACGCGGTCATCGACGGTGACTTCATGGGGCAGGTGCATCCGGCCCCGGAGGGCGATCCTCACCGCTCGGAGGTCACGGAGAGCAATCTGACCGCCGTGTGGGCGAACTTCGCCCGGCGCGGTTACCGTCGGCTGATCTATACGAACACGCTGAGCGTGCTCCCTGAGACGACCGGGATGTTCGAGCGTGCCATGGGAGCGGGGGTGCGGATCGTACGGGTCCTGCTCACCGCCTCCGATGCCACCGCCCGCGAGCGGCTGGTGCGCCGGGAACTCGGCTCGGAGCTGGAGCGGGAAATAGCGGGCAGTGCCCGCAAGGCGCGGCTGCTGGACCAGCGGACCTCAGCGGAGACCGTGCGGGTGGTGACGGATGGACGGGCTGTCGTGGACATCGCGCGCGAGGTGGTGGCCGCCACCGGCTGGGCGGGACGGACTGGGCGGGGCGGCACTCCGCTCGGAGATCGATCAACCCGAGAGCTGGACAAAACGATTAGAAACGCGGCGGTGGTCCGGCGATACTCGGACGGGTGTTCCTGACGATATCCACCACCGGTACCGCCGAGCGCCCCGCGACCGACCTCGGGTTCCTGCTGCACAAGCATCCCGACAACGCGCAGCGGTTCTCGACCTCCCACGGCACGGCCCACGTCTTCTACCCCGAGGCGGACACCGAGCGCTGCACGGCGGCGCTGCTGCTGGAGGTGGATCCGGTGGCGCTGGTGCGGCGGGGCCGGGGGAAGGGCCGGGGCGGCGCTCCGGACGCGGCCCTGGGGAACTACGTCAACGACCGGCCCTACGCCGCCTCGTCGCTGCTCGCCGTCGCGCTCAGCAGCGTCTTCTCCAGCGCCCTCAAGGGCCGGTGCAAGGCGCGGCCCGAGCTGCCCGAGCGGGCCATGCCGCTGCGGATCGAGGTGCCCGCCCTCCCCGCGCGCGGCGGCGCCGAACTGGTGGTGCGGCTCTTCGAGCCGCTGGGCTGGGCGGTGACGGCCGAGCCGGTGCCGCTGGACCCGGGGTTCCCGCAGTGGGGCGACTCCCGCTACGTAAGGCTGGTCCTGGAGGGCGAGCTGCGGCTGGCCGAGGCGCTGCGCCAGCTGTATGTGCTGCTGCCGGTGCTCGACGACGCCAAGCACTACTGGGTGGCCCCGGACGAGGTGGACAAGCTGCTCGCCTCCGGCGAGGGCTGGCTCGAACACCACCCCGAGCAGCGGCTCATCACCAGCCGCTACCTGGCCCGCCGCTGGTCGCTCACGCGCAGCGCGCTGGAGCGGCTGGAGCTGGTGCGGCTCGCGGAGGCGGACGACACGGAGGTGGAGGAGATCGACAACGCCGTCGACGAGCGGCACGACACCGAGGAGAAGCCGGTGCCGCTGGCCGTGCGGCGGCGCGAGGCGATCCTCGACGCACTCCGCTCGGCCGAGGCCGCCCGGGTGCTCGACCTGGGCTGCGGGCAGGGGCAGTTGGTGGGCGCGCTCCTCGAGGACCCGCGGTTCACCGAGATCGTCGGCGTCGACGTGTCGATGCGCGCGCTGAACGAGGCGGCCCGGCGGCTGCGCCTGGACCGGATGGGCGAGCGCCGCTCGTCGCGCGTCAAGCTGCTCCAGGGGTCGCTGGCGTACACCGACGGCCGCCTGCGCGGATACGACGCGGCGGTGCTCAGCGAGGTGATCGAGCACCTGGACCCGCCGCGGCTGCCCGCCCTGGAGTACGCGGTGTTCGGCGCCGCCCGGCCCCGCACGGTCGTGGTGACCACGCCCAACGTGGAGTACAACGTGCGGTGGGAGACCCTGCCCGCCGGGCGGGCGCGCCACCCCGACCACCGCTTCGAGTGGACGCGGGAGGAGTTCCGCGGCTGGGCGCGGGCCGTCGCCGCACGCCATGGCTACGCCGTGGAGTTCCGGCCCGTCGGCCCCGACGACCCCGAGGTCGGCCCCCCGACCCAGCTCGCGCTGTTCCGCCTCGGCGCAGAGGCCAGTGCAGGGACCCGTACAGAGACCAGCACAGGGACCCGTGCGGAAACCAGCACGGAAACCCACAGCAGCACCACCACCGACACCACCACCGCGAAGGAGACGGCCGCATGACCACCGCCAAGCGCGGCCTCGCCGTGCCCGACCTCTCCCTCGTGGTGCTCATCGGCACCACCGGCTCCGGCAAGTCCACCTTCGCCCGGCGCCACTTCCTGCCCACCCAGATCGTCTCCTCGGACGTCTGCCGGGGGCTGGTCGCCGACGACGAGAACGACCAGAGCGCCACCCCCGACGCCTTCGACGTGCTCCACTACATCGCGGGCAAGCGGCTCGCCGCCGGGCGGCTCACCGTCGTCGACGCGACCAACGTCCAGCCCCAGGCCCGCCGCAGCCTGATCGGGCTCGCCCGCGAACACGACGTGCTGCCCGTCGCCATCGTCCTCGACGTGCCGGAGGGCGTCTGCGCGCGGCGCAACGCCGAGCGGCCCGACCGGGCGGACCTGCCCGCCCATGTCATCCCCCGCCAGCGGCGCGAGCTGCGCCGGTCGCTGAAGTCCCTGGAGCGCGAGGGCTTCCGCAAGGTGCACATCCTGCGCGGCGAGGAGGAGGTGGCGGCCGCCGAGGTCGTCACCGAGCGCCGCTACAACGACCTGCGCCACCTGACCGGCCCGTTCGACATCATCGGCGACGTCCACGGCTGCCGCTCGGAGCTGGAGACCCTGCTCGGCAGGCTCGGCTACGTACTGCGCCGCGACCCCCTCGGCCGCCCCGTCGACGCCACCCACCCCGAGGGCCGCACGGCCGTCTTCGTCGGCGACCTCGTCGACCGCGGGCCCGACAGCCCGGGCGTGCTGCGCCTGGTGATGGGCATGGTCGCCTCGGGCGCCGCGCTGTGCGTGCCCGGCAACCACGAGAACAAGCTCGGCCGCTACCTGGGGGGCCGCAACGTCCGGAACACCCACGGCCTGGCCGAGACCATCGAGCAGCTGGAGAAGGAGGACGCCACCGACCCCGCCTTCCGCGAGCGGGTGCGGGAGTTCATCGCCTCGCTCGTCAGCCACTACGTGCTGGACGGCGGCGCCCTGGTGGTCTGCCACGCCGGGCTGCCCGAGAAGTACCACGGCCGCACCTCCGGCCGGGTCCGCTCGCACGCGCTCTACGGCGACACGACCGGCGAGACCGACGAGTTCGGCCTGCCCGTGCGCTACCCGTGGGCCGAGGACTACCGCGGCCGCGCCGCCGTCGTCTACGGCCACACCCCCACCCCGCGGGCCTCCTGGCTGAACAACACCATCTGCCTCGACACCGGCTGTGTTTTCGGCGGCAGGATGACCGCCCTGCGCTGGCCCGAGCGCGAGCTGGTGGACGTCCCCGCCGAGCGGGTCTGGTACGAGCCCGTCAAGCCGCTGGCGACCGAGGGCCCGGGCGGCGCCGACGGCCGCCCGCTCGACCTGAAGGACGTGCAGGGCCGCCGGGTCGTCGAGACCCGCCACATGGGCCGCGTCGCCGTGAAGGAGGAGAACGCGGCGGCGGCGCTGGAGGTCATGAGCCGCTTCGCGATCGACCCCCGGCTCCTCCCGTACCTCCCGCCGACCATGGCCCCCTGCGCCACCTCGCGCGAACCCGGCTACCTGGAGCACCCGGCGGAGGCGTTCGCCGCCTACCGGGCGGACGGGGTGCGCGAGGTGGTGTGCGAGGAGAAGCACATGGGGTCGCGCGCGGTGGTGCTGGTCTGCCGCGACGAGGAGGTGGCGGGCGAGCGCTTCGGCACGCTCGAGGGCGTGTCCGGCGCGCTGTGCACGCGCACGGGCCGGCCGTTCTTCGACGACCCGGCGATGACCGAGCGCGTCCTGCGCCGGCTGCGCGGCACCATCGGCCACGAGGGCCTGTGGGAGGAGCTGGACACCGACTGGCTGCTGCTCGACGCCGAGCTGATGCCCTGGTCACTGAAGGCGGAGGGGCTGCTGCGCAACCAGTACGCGGCCGTGGGCGCGGCCGCCGGCGCCGCGTTCCCCGGGGCGCTGGCCGCCCTGGAGTCGGCCGCCGCGCGCGGCGTGGAGGTGACCGCCCTGCTCGGCAAGCAGCGCGAGCGGGCCTCGGACGCGGCCGCCTTCACCGAGGCGTACCGCCGCTACTGCTGGCCGGTCGGCGATCCGCGGCGCGGCTGGCCGGGCGAGGAGCGGGAGACCGGCCGCCGGGCGGTGGGGGCGCGCGGCACGGACGGGCTGGACGGCATCCGGCTGGCGCCGTTCCAGATCCTGGCGGCGCGCGGCCGCAGCCTCGCCGCGCTGCCCCACGACCAGCAGCTCGCGATGATCGACCGGCTCATCGAGCGGGAGGAGCTCGACGTCTACGCCAACAACTCCATCTGCGCCTTCACCCCCACGTATGTGAACCGGCTGCTCGCCCCCACCCGCCGGCTGGTCGTCGACACCGAGGACGAGGCGTCGGTCGCCGAGGGCGTGCGGTGGTGGCTGGAGCTGACGGAGGCCGGCGGCGAGGGCATGGTGGTCAAACCGCTGCAGGGGCTCGTCCGCAAGGGGGACGGCCGCCTGGTGCAGCCCGGCGTCAAGTGCCGCGGCCGCGAGTACCTCCGGATCATCTACGGCCCGGAGTACACCCGCCCCGAGCACCTGGACCGGCTGCGGGAGCGGCACCTGGGCCACAAGCGGTCGCTCGCGCTGCGCGAGTACGCGCTCGGGCTCGAGGCGCTGGACCGGCTGGCGGACGGGGAGCCGCTGTGGCGGGTCCACGAGGCGGTCTTCGGCGTGCTGGCCCTGGAGTCCGAGCCGGTGGACCCCCGGCTGTAGCCGGGCCGGCCGCACGGGGTGCCGGTGTCCGCCGGTGTCCATGCCGCACCGGCACCCCTCGCGGGCGCGTCAGCCGGGCCAGGTGCCGGTCAGACGGCGTACGGCGGTGGCCCCGGCGCGGTCGACGGCGGCCTTGACCACGGAGAAGATGGCGCCCTGCAGCGCGGTGGCGAGCAGTACCTCCCCCCAGGCGCGTTCCTCGTCGGTGGCGCCGGGGGCGTCATCCTCGTGGCCGAGCAGTTTCCAGGTCTTGTTGAACACCGCTCTGGCGGCCATCCCGCTGACCGCGCCCAGGACGAAACCCACCGGCTTGTATGCGATCTTCGACGCCTTCACCCGGCGCACCCCTTTCCATGGCGTTCGTGCTCGCTGGTCGGGCGAGTACCCACAACGGCCCACTTCAGGGCGTTTCAGGGCGGGGCTACAGCAGGCGCCGCAGCAGCAGCCCCGGGGCGCGCCGGGTGAGCCAGGCGCTGAGCAGGCCGATGGCGGCGCCGGTGGCGACGTCGCTGGGGTAGTGGGCGCCCGACTGGACCCGCTCGACGGACACCATGGCCGCCGGCACGGCACAGGCGATTCCGGCGGCCGGCCAGGTGGGCGCGACGGCGGCGGTGAAGGCGACCGCGGCCGCGGTGTGTCCGGAGGGGAAGGACGAGGAGTCGGGACGGTCCTCGACCTCGTCGTGCGGAAACCACTCCTTCGGCGGCCTGGGCCGGTCGGCGACCTGCTTGCACAGGCCGTTGGAGACCAGCTGGGCCATCGTGAGCGCGGCTACCCCCGCGGCCGCCGCCTTCCGGCCCCGCCACCCGCCGAACGCGGCCATCGCCGCGGCGGCGCCGCACCACAGTTTCGCGCTCTCCGCCGCCTCCTCCACACCCGACAGCACCCGGCCGACGCCGCTCGGAACGCGTGAGCCCGTCCGCCGCGCCACGACTCGGTCGGTCTCCTGCAATCTCTCCAGCAACCTCATGAGCTGCGCATATCCCAGTGACGGCCGGTACACACCCGCCCATTCCTGCCGTGCCACGCGTGCTACTCCAGCCGGCGGCGGTCCTCCTCGTCCCACGTGCGGACATCGCGCGGCTCGACGTACGGCTCCTCGTGGGGCGGGTACCCGCCGACGACGGCGCGCTGGCGGGCGGCCTCGGCGTCGAACTCCAGGCCCAGCAGGATGGCGATGTTGGTGATCCACAACCACACCAGGAAGACGATCACACCGGCGAAGGTGCCGTAGGTCTTGTTGTACGAGGCGAAATTGGCCACGTAGGAGGCGAACCCCGCCGACGCGAGCATCCAGATGACCAGGGCGAGGAAGCTGCCCGGCGTGATCCACTTGAAGCCGCGTACCTTCGCGTTGGGGCTGGCCCAGTACAGGATCGCGATCATGAGGATGACCAGGAGGATCAGGACCGGCCACTTCGCGATCGACCACACGGTCAGCGCCGTGTGGCCGACCCCGAGCAGGTCGCCGGCGCGGCGGGCCAGGGGCCCGGTGAAGACCACGATCAGGGCGCTGATCACCGCGAGGACCATCAGCGCGACGGTGAGGGCCAGCCGCAAGGGCAGCACCTTCCACAGCGGGCGGCCTTCCGGTATGTCGTAGACGGCGTTGGAGGCGCGGATGAACGCGGCCACGTAGCCGGAGGCCGACCAGATGGCCAGGGCCAGGCCGACGACCGCCATGACGGACCCGACGCCGGCGTTGCCCTGGAGCTGCCGCACCGCCTTGCGGATCACATCGCGGGCGGCGCCCGGGGTGAGCTGCTGCACGTTGTCCAGAACCGCGCTGGTGGCCGACTGCCCGGCGACGCCCAGCAGGGAGACCAGCACCAGCAGCGCGGGGAACAGCGCCAGGATGGCGTAATAGGTCAGGGCCGCCGCACGGTCGGTCAGCTCGTCGTCCTTGAACTCCTTGAACGTTCCGCGCAGCACCGCCCACCACGACTTCTTCGGCATCTGGGCCGGAGTGTCCGGTGCCCTGCGCTCCACCGCCGGATCCGGACCGAAGTCCTCCGGCTCCTCCGCCCGCTTGCGTCCCAGTCTCTTGAACTTCGCCATGAGCAGGCGGGTAACCACAAAAGGCCCAGTCACCCGGTGCCGGCCCCGGTCACCTCTGTGGGACGGCCGCCGGGCGGCGGGCGCGGAAGGCGCGGCGGTAGTCGTGCGGTGGCACTCCCACCGCGCGGGTGAAGTGGCGCCGCAGATTGGCCGCCGTGCCCAGGCCGCACAGCTCCGCCACCCGGTCCACCGGCAGGTCCCCGCCCTCCAGCAGCTCCCGGGCCCGCGCGATGCGCTGGGCCTGCAGCCAGCGCAGCGGTGTGGTGCCGGTGGCGGCGTGGAAGCGCCGGGCCAGGGTGCGGGGGCTGGTGTGGGCGCGGCGGGCCAGGTCGGCGACGGTCAGCGGGGTGTGCAGGCGCTCGGTGGCCCAGTGCAGCAGCGGGGCGAGCGAGTCGTCGGTGCGCTCCGGCAGCGGCGCCTCGATGTACTGGGCCTGGCCGCCCGGCCGGTGGGCGGGCGCGACCAGCTGCCGCGCCAGGGTGTTGGCGGCCGCGCTGCCGAAGTCCTCGCGCACCAGGTGCAGGCACACGTCGATGCACGCGGTCGACCCCGCCCCCGTGAGCACGTCGCCGTGGTCCACGTAGAGCACGGAGGGATCGACCCGCACCGCCGGGTAGCGCTCGGCGAGCAGCGCCGCGTACATCCAGTGGGTGGCGGCCGTGCGGCCGTCGAGGAGCCCGGTGGCGGCGAGCGTGAAGGCGCCCGAGCACAGCGACACCACGCGGGCGCCGCGCCGGTGGGCCTCGCGCAGCGCGTCGACGAGTTCGCCGGGCGGGTCGCCGCGCACATCGGCGGAGGCCGGGACGATCACCGTGTCCGCGGTGATCAGCTCCTCGATCCCGTACGGCGTGTGCGCGGCGAACCAGGATCGGGTGGCGACCGGGCCGCTGTCCGGGCCGATCCCGCAGACCCGCAAGTCGTACCAGCCGTCGGGCAGTTCGGGGCGGTCGGTGCCGAAGACGTGGCAGGGCACGGCCAGATCGAAGATCGGCATACCGGCGGTGACGGCGAGGGCTATGGAGGGCATGGCAGAAATGTAGCGGGTGCTGTCACTCTTGCCACTCGTGAGCCCGTGCCGCGCCGTCGATGCTGGATGGGCATGAAGATCCCTTCCGCCAAGGCCCAGGGGAGCGGTGTGCCCCCCGCCCCCCTCCCCGGCCCCGAACCCGATCCCCGGCCCGAGTCCGGTACTGTCCCCGGGTCCGATCCCGGGTCCGATCCCGGGTCCGAACCCGATCCCCGTCGCTGGCTGATACTCGCCGTGGCGTCCACGGCGCAGTTCCTCGCCGTGCTCGACCTGATCGCCGTGAACATCGCCTTCCCGGCGATCGGCGCGGACTTCCGCTCCGCCTCCACCGCCGGGCTCTCCTGGGTCCTGAACGCCTACACCATCGTGCTGGCGGCGCTGCTGGTCCCGGCGGGCAGGCTCGCCGACGAGACGGGCAGGCGCCGTTCGTTCCTGCTGGGCATGGCCCTGTTCGGGCTGGCCTCGATCGGCTGCGGGGCGGCCCCGGGCCTGGGCTGGCTGATCGCGGCCCGTGTGGTGCAGGGCGTGGCGGCGGCGGTGGTGGTGCCCACCTCCCTCTCGCTGGCGCTGCCCGCCTTCGCGCCGCGCGAGCAGGCCACGGCCGTGGGGGTGTGGACCGCGGTCAGTGCGGTGGCGGCCAGTTCGGGGCCGGTGGTGGGCGGGCTGCTCGCGGCCCTCGACTGGCGGTGGATCTTCCTGATCAACGCCCCGGTGGTGCTGGGCGCGGTAGCGGCGGGCCTGCGCCTCCTGCCCCGCACCGAGCCCGTACGGCCTGGTCAGGCCGCCGAGTCCGTACGCACCGAGCCCGTACCCGCCGAGGGCGCCCGGGCCGAGCCCGTACGCACTCGCGCCGTCCGCCGGCTCGATCCGCTCGGCACCCTGCTGGTGCTCATGGCCACCGGCTCCCTGACCACGGCGTGCGTCCAGGCGCCGGAGTGGGGGTACGCCGCGCCCGCCACCCTCGCCTTCCTGGGTGTGGGCGTCGTGGCGGGCGCGCTGTGCGCGGCGCATGTGCGGCGGCACCCGGACCCGGTGGTGGACCCGGCGCTGTTCCGCACGCGGGGGTTCACCACCGCCGCCCTCGGCCTGCTCAGCTACTTCCTCGCCTATTCGGCGATCCTGCTCGCCGCGACCTGGATGTTCTCCGGCGTGTGGGGCTACTCGACGCGCCGCGCGGGCCTGGCCGTCGCTCCCTGGCCGCTGACGGTGCTGGTCGTCTCCGCCTTGTCGGGCCGGATCGTCCGGGCCCTGGGGGAGCGGCGCGGGGCCGTGCTGGGGGCCGTCGCCTTCACCGCGGCGCCGCTGTGGTGGCTCGTCGCGGCGGGCCCGTCCGGCGATGGGGCGCACTACGCGGCCGGTTTCCTGCCGGGTCTTGTGCTCGCCGGGATCGGTGCGGGCCTGTACCAGCCGGTCATGTTCGCCGCGGCCGGGCTGCTTCCCGCCCGGCGGCTGTCCGTGGGTTCCGGCGTGCTGATGATGTCGCGGCAGGGCGGCACCGCGCTGGGCGTCGCGGCCCTGGTGGTGGTCACCGGCGGCGCCCGGCAGCCCGGCCTGGCGGACCTGCGCGCGGGCTGGGTCTTCGCGGCCGTGGCCGCCGCGGTCGCGGCGCTCGCGGGCGCGGTGTTCCGCACCGCCGACGGCAAGGCGGCGAGGCGCCATTGACGTGCCTGTGACAGGTGCCTAACGTTCTGTCGCCCATGTCGGTCGCGGGCTTCCGCGCCACCCGCCCGCCGTGCCATGACGGAGCGGACCCGATGTGAGGGTGTTCTCCGCGAGCCGGACGACGTACGTATCGATATGCGGCTCCGCCGCGTGGCACCGAGCGGGGAGGGCGGATGAGTCTCTTCGAGGGCGGCAGGCCGTTCCTGCACGCGCTCCCCGCCCAGGACCGGCGCGCGCTGCTGGCGCTCGGCAGACGCCGCACGTACGAGCCCTCCCAAATAGTGCTGCGCGAGCACGACCGCACGACCTTCGTCGTCGCCATCACCTCCGGCTGGGCCACCGTCTCGGTGGAGACCGAGCGCGGCGTCCGTCTGATACTGGCGCTGCGCGGGGCGGGCGAGGTGGTGGGCGACCAGGCCGCCGTGGACCACGGCTCGCGCAGCGCCACGGTCACCGCGCTCGGGCGGCTGGAGGCGGTCGTCGTCTCCGGTGACCGCTTCCGGGCTTATCTGGCCGCGCGCCCCGCCGCCACCGTCCTGATCATGCGTCAGCTCAGCTCCCGGCTGCGCAGCTCCGACGGCGAACGGCGCTCCCTGGCCTCCGAGAAGGTGCTCCAGCGGCTGGCGGCCCGCCTCGTCGAACTCGCCGAACGGACCGGCCGCCCGGAGGCCGACGGCGCCATCTCCGTGGATCTGCCCCTGCCCCAGCACGACATCGCCGCCGCCGTGGGGTCCACCCGGGAAGCGGTCGCCAAGGCGCTGCGCCTGCTGCGCGACCAGGGCGTGGTGCGGACCGCCTCGCGTCGCTTCGTGGTCATGGACGCCGGGCTGCTGCGCCTGCTGGCCGAGGGGCGCGCGACGGGGTGACCGGCCGCGCCGGGCCCGCCAACGGGCGCCAGCGCGTGAGCCCCCGGATAATCTCCGCCGACTGTGTAAACGGCTACAGCCGCTCGGGCCCCGGGCCGCGACCCTGAAGAAGGCGCGGGGACGGGACCGTGTGCGACGGGGGTGTACGCGGCCCAGCGCCCGGCACCGGAGCAGGGCGGCGGAGCGGAGCACGGGGGCAGAGCCCCGCCGCCGGCTTCGGCCACGGGAGCCACCCACGCCACCGGCACCTTCGGACCCGACCCCCTCGGAACCACCAACCACAGCCACCGGACACGGACGGCATCGGGCACGTACGGCATCGGGCACGAAGGACGGCGGGCGATGAACGGCGGGGCGATGAACGGAACGGAAGCCGACCTGGCGGAAAGCCGGACACTGCGGATCACCCCGCGGCAGGAGCGACAGGAGCGGCAGGAGCGGACCGGCGCGCGGCTGGACCTCCCCGCGGACAGCCCGCTGGGCACCGTCGGCGAGGCGGGCGGCGCCCGGGCGGCCCGCGAGGCATGCGCGCATCTGCACCCCGCCACGCCCCCGCACCCTGCCACGCCCCCGCACCCCGGCGCGTATGGGCCGTACCCCGCACACCCCGCACGCCCCCCGGCCGAAGCACCCGCCCCCGGTCCGCTCCCCGAGGGGCCCGTGTCCCCTGACGAGCTGGCCCGTCTGCGCCGGGTCCACCGGCGGGGTCCGGGCTTCGCCGTCATGCGGGAACACCTGCGCCGCGGCCACCTCCTGGCCCTGTGCGGCGAGCCGGGCTCGGGACGCGGCTGGACCGGCCTCGCGCTCCTGGCCGAGCTGACCGAGACCACGGGCGGCGGCGTGTGGCGGCAACACCTCGCGCCGGTGGGGGAGAAGACCCAGCGGGGCCACGGCTATCTGCTCGAACTGCCCGCCGACCCCGTCTCCTCCCAGCCCGCGGCCCCGGGCCCCGAAGCGCTGCTGGACCGGTTGCGCGCCCACTTCGCCGAGCACGAGGCGTTCTGCGTCGTCCTCGTTCCCGGCGGCGAGGCGGCCGACCGACTGCTGCGTGGCCGCCGGCACGCCGTACCGTACGAGCCCCCGGCCGCCGCCGACGTACTCGAGGCGCACCTGGCCGATCTGCTGGCGCACGAGCGGCCGGAGCTGCTCCTCCGGGCGCGCGCGACCGCCGCGCGCCCCGAGGTGGCGGAGGCCCTGGGCCTGGAGGAGCCGCTGCCGGGCGAGGCGGCCCGGCTGGCCGGCCATCTCGCCGAGCACGCCCGGGGCGAGCTGCCGGAGGCGGAACTGCTCGTCCGCTGCCGGTCGTTCGCCCCGCGCCAGGCGCGCGCGTGGTTCGCGGGCGCGGGGTGTCCCCGCACGCTCCCCGCCGCGCTGCCCGCCCTGCGCCGGGCGGCGCTGCGCATCGCCCTCGCCGTCTTCAACGGCTCGGCCCACAGCCTCACCGCCGAGGCCGCCGAACTGCTGGCCTGGGAGCTGGCGGTCACCCTCGACCCGCAGTACGCGCCCGGGCGCCCGCCGTTCGCCACGCCCGCCGACACCCTGCCCGCCGCCGCCCGCGCGGTGCTCGGGGAGGGCGTGGAGGACCTGGGCGAGGCGGCGGTCCCGGTCCGCACGGTGCGGTTCCGGGGCCGTCGGCTGGCGCCCGCGGTGCTCTTCGAGGTGTGGGACCACCACCACAACGCCCGCGGCCCGATGGCGCGTTGGCTGCGCGGGCTGTGCGACGACCCGCGCCCCCAGGTGTGGGTGCGGGCCGCGGTCGCGGCGGGCGTGCTGAGCGCCCGTGACTATCTGTACGGGCTCACCGAGCTGCTGCTGCCGCTGGCCCGCGGCGACAGCCCGGTGCAGCGCATGGCGGCGGCGACCGCGCTCGCCGAGGCGTCGCGCGACGCCGGCGTGCGCCCCGCCGTGGCGGGGCTGCTGAGCGGCTGGGCCGCGCGCGGCGACGAGCGGGAGCGGGAGACCGCCGCGCTCGCCCACGGCTACGGCCTGGTGGCCGGCTCGGTCGCGGCCTCCCTGGAGGAGCTCGGCCGGATCGCCGCCACGGACGGCTGCGGCACCGCGTCGTACAGCGCGGTGCGGCTGCTGGCCGGGCCGGAGCCCGAGACCGTGCTGGAGCTGCTGACCCACTGGCTGCGCGACCCCCGCCGCTCCCGCCGCGACCTGGCGCTGCTGACGGCGCTGCGCGCGGTGCGGACCCGCGCCTCGCACCTGTGGGGGCTGCGGGAGGTGCCGGAGCTGTCGCCGTACGCCGCCTGGCCGCTGGCCACGGCGCTGGCGGCGGCCCGCCCCGGGTGCCGCGCGGCGCTGGCCGAGCTGCTGCGGGCCGCGCTGACCTGGCCCCGGTCGGCCGAGGCGGCCGAGGAGGCGCTCGTGGGCTGGATGCGGCGGGCGGCCGGGGACGAGCGGCAGCTGGCGGTGTTGTGCGAGGTCCTGCCCCTGGTGGCGCAGGACGGCGACGAGCCCCTCGACGCGCGGGCCGCCACGCGGATCCGGGAGGTACTGGAAGCGCTGTGAGAAGGAGACGAACGGCCATGGTGGAAGAGGCAGCCGTGGAAGAGGCAGCCGTGGAAGAGACAGCCGTGGAAGAGACAGCTGAGGAGAAGGCGGCCGTGGAAGTGGCGCACCACCTCCCGGCGGTAGCCGGGGGAGCGCGGCAGCTGCGCGAGGCACTGCGGCAGGGCGGCGAGGCGTTTCCCGTCGCGCTGCGCGAGGCCGACGACGGCCTGCTGCTGAGCGCGCTCGACGAGGGGATGCCCGCCGAGCGGGCCACCCGCGTCGTCGTGGAGCTGGTGCGCCGCGCCCCCGAGCGCGGCCCGGAGCTCGCGGACGCGGTCTGCGAGAAGGTGCTGCTGGCCAGGCTCTATCTGGAGGCCCCGGCGTCGTCGGGCGCCGACGACCGGCTGCGGGTGCGCAACGCGCTCATGCTGTACGACGGCCTGGTACGCCCCTGCGCGGAGCGCGGCGGCACCCCCGGACTGCTGGCGTGCGTGGTGCCCGCGCTGTGGGCGGCGCGGGGCGGCGCGGGGCGTGAGGTGGTGCGCCGCATCGTGGACTCGCGGCAGCCCACGGGGTTCGGCGAGCGGGCGTGGAAGGAGCTGTTCACCTGCGCCGCGGAGGAGTGCCGCGAGCGCGAGGACGCGGCGGCGGCCGTGGCCCGGCGCGGGGCGCGGCGCTGGTGGTCGCGGCGGCTGAGGCCGCGCCGGGGTGGGGACGGCGGCCGGATCGAGTTGCAGCCCGGTCAGCTGTGGGTGTCCATCCTCCTGGGGCTGATCTCCGTCGGCCTGGTCCTGATCGTCGTCCTGGCCGCCCGATAGCCCGGCCCGCTGCCCGCCCGCCGCCTGTCCAGGGAGTGCCGGAACACCGGCAGCACGGCCGTGCGGCCTTCCCCGCGGGCCCGTAGCGACGAAGATGGACGCATGGGATTCCATGTGGACTCCGAGGCCGGGCGGCTGCGCCGCGTCATCCTGCACCGCCCCGACCTGGAGCTGAAGCGGCTCACGCCCTCCAACAAGGACGCGCTCCTCTTCGACGACGTCCTGTGGGTGCGCCGGGCCCGCCAGGAGCACGACGGCTTCGCTGACGTGCTGCGCGATCGCGGCGTCGAGGTGCATCTCTTCGGGGACCTGCTGGCCGAGAGCATGGCTCTCCCGGAGGCGCGGGCCCTGGTGCTCGACCGGGTCTTCGACGAGAAGGAGTACGGCCCGCTGGCCACCGACCACCTGCGGGCGGCCTTCGACGAGCTGGGCGGCCTTGAGCTGGCGGGGGCGCTGATCGGCGGCATGACCAAGCGGGAGTACCTGGAGCGGTATCCGGAGCCGGTCTCGATCCGCTTCCACACCATGGAGCCGGACGATTTCGTCGTGAACCCGCTGCCCAACCACCTCTTCACCCGGGACGCCTCCGCCTGGGTGTACGACGGGGTGTCCATCAACGCGATGCGCTGGCCCGCCCGCTGGCACGAGACCGTCCACTACGAGGCCGTCTACCGCCACCACCCCCTGTTCGCGGACGGCGGCTTCCACGTCTGGTCGGAGGGGCAGGCGGCCTATCCGTCGACGATCGAGGGCGGCGACGTCCTGGTGATCGGCAATGGCGCCGTGCTGATCGGGATGAGCGAGCGGACCACGCCGCAGGCGGTGGAGATGCTGGCGCGCGGGCTGTTCGCCGCCGGTTCCGCCCGGACCATCGTGGCGCTCGACATGCCCAAGGGGCGGGCGTTCATGCACCTCGACACCGTGATGACCATGGTCGACGGGGACACCTTCACGCAGTACGCGGGGCTGGGGATGCTCCCCTCGTACACCATCGAGCCGGGCGGCGCCGGACAGGAGCTCAAGGTCACCGACCACCCGCCGGAGCACATGCACCGGGCGATAGCGGCCGCGCTCGGCCTGGACGCCATCCGGGTGCTCACGGCCACGCAGGACGTGCACGCGGCCGAGCGCGAGCAGTGGGACGACGGCTGCAACGTGCTGGCCGTCGAGCCGGGGGTGGTCGTCGCCTACGAGCGGAACGCGACCACCAACACCTATCTGCGCAAGCGCGGGATCGAGGTCATCACGATCCCGGGCAGCGAGCTGGGGCGGGGGCGGGGCGGGCCGCGCTGCATGAGCTGCCCGGTGGAGCGGGACCCCGTCTAGGAGCAGGAGCAGGAGCAGTGGAGCAGCTGAGGCTTGAGGCCGGGACGGCGGGGGCTTCCGTATATATACGGTCCTTCGTATAGACTTCCAGCATCCCTTGTGATCGCACCCTAGGAGCCCGAACATGGCGACAGACCTCACCGGCCGCCACTTCCTCAAGGAGCTGGACTTCACCGCCGAGGAGTTCCGCCATCTGGTCTCCCTGGCCGCCGAGCTGAAGGCGGCCAAGCGCGCGGGCACCGAGGTCCAGCACCTCAAGGGCAGGAACATCGCGCTGATCTTCGCGAAGACCTCCACCCGCACCCGCTGCGCCTTCGAGGTCGCCGCCGCCGACCAGGGCGCCTCCACCACCTACCTGGACCCGTCGGGCTCGCAGATCGGCCACAAGGAGTCCGTGAAGGACACCGCGCGGGTGCTGGGCCGGATGTACGACGCGATCGAGTACCGCGGCAGCGGCCAGGACGTCGTCGAGGAACTCGCCGCCCACGCCGGGGTGCCCGTCTACAACGGCCTCACCGACGACTGGCACCCCACCCAGATGCTCGCCGACGTGCTCACCATCACCGAGCACAGCGACAAGCCGCTGGAAGAGGTGACCTTCGCCTACCTGGGCGACGCCCGCTACAACATGGGCAACTCCTACCTGATCACGGGCGCGCTGCTGGGCATGGACGTGCGGATCGTCGCCCCCCGGAGCCTGTGGCCCGACGAGGCCGTCGTGGAGCGGGCGCGCGAGCTGGCGAAGGACTCGGGCGCCCGGGTCACCCTCACCGAGGACATCGCCGAGGGCGTGGCCGGCGCGGACTTCGTCGCCACCGACGTCTGGGTGTCGATGGGGGAGCCCAAGGAGGTCTGGGACGAGCGCATAGCGCTGCTCGGCCCCTACGCGGTCACCATGGACGTGCTGCGCGCCACCGGCAACGAGGACGTGAAGTTCCTCCACTGCCTCCCGGCCTTCCACGACCTGGGCACCGCCGTCGGCCGCGAGATCCACGAGCGGCACGGACTGACCTCGCTCGAGGTCACCGACGAGGTCTTCGAGTCCGCCCACTCCGTCGTCTTCGACGAGGCGGAGAACCGGATGCACACCATCAAGGCGGTGCTGGTCGCCACGCTCGGCCGGCCCTAGCCGGCCCCGCGGGTCAGTACACCTGGCCCGCCACGGCCGGGAGGGTGAACCAGACCGCCTTGCCCGCCGGGGTGGGGCGGTAGCCCGCCGCGGCGCTGAGCGTCCGGAGCAGCTGGAGGCCGCGCCCGCGCTCGGAGACCTCGCGCGGGTCCTCGCCCGTCTCGGCGGCGCTCGGCGGGCGCGGCTCGCGGAGGCCGGCGGGCGGGCTGGGGTCCTGGTCGTGCACCTCGACCTGCCAGTCGCCGGACGACGCCAGCTCCAGCACCAGCTCTATGGGCTCGTCGCCGTCCGTGTGCTGCACCGCGTTGGCGACCAGCTCGGCCGTCAGCAGCTCCGCCGTGTCGCCGTCCACGGGCGCGCCGGTGTCCGCCAGGGTGTTGCGGACCAGGGCGCGGGCCAGGGGGACGGCGACCGTGGCGTGCGGCAGGGCGAAGCGCCAGGAGGCGGTGGCAGTGGCGGGGCCACTGGTGGCGGCGGGGGCGGGGTCGGGCACGGCTCGGTCCAGTCGGTGGCGAAAGCTCCTCCCAGCGGTGGCCGGCGGAGGTATGAAGCGGACGATAGCGCCGTAAGAGGCGGTGGACCACTCGTGATGTGATTTATGACTACTCACTTACCCGATGAACGGCGTTCCTCGACCTTTATCGCGTACTCGTGACGACAGTTACACGAGAGTGATAACTTCGGAGGGCAGGCACCAGCCGTCCGGCTGAAGGAGACCCTGGCCCATGAGTCCGTTCACCGGCTCCGCGACCGGGACCGAGGAGTGGCGGCATCTGCGCCTGACCCTCGACTCGGGTGTCGCGACCGTCACCCTCGCCCGCCCCGAGAAGCTGAACGCCCTCACCTTCGGCGCCTACGCCGATCTGCGCGACCTGATCGCCGAGCTGGCCCGCGAGGGGTCCGTACGGGCCCTGGTGCTGGGCGGGGAGGGCCGCGGGTTCTGCTCCGGCGGCGACGTCGACGACATCATCGGCGCCACCCTCGCCATGGACACCCGCGAGCTGCTCGACTTCAACCGCATGACCGGGCAGGTCGTGCGCGCCCTGAGGGAGTGCCCCTTCCCCGTGGTCGCCGCGGTCCACGGGGCGGCGGCGGGCGCGGGCGCGGTGCTGGCCCTGGCCGCCGACTTCCGGGTCGCCGACCCCTCGGCGCGCTTCTCGTTCCTGTTCACCAAGGTCGGGCTGTCCGGCGGCGACATGGGCGCCGCGTATCTGCTGCCGCGCGTGGTGGGCCTCGGGCACGCCACCCGGCTGCTGATGCTCGGGGATCCGGTGCGCGCCCCCGAGGCCGAGCGCATCGGCCTGATCAGCAAGCTCGTCGACGAGGGCCGGGCGGCGGCCGAGGCGGCCGCGCTGGCCCGCCGCCTCGCCGACGGGCCGGCGCTGGCCCTCGCGCAGACCAAGGCGCTGCTCACGGCGGAGCTCGACATGCCGCTGGGCGCGTCGATCGAGATGGACGCGGTGACGCAGGCGCTGCTGATGAACAGCGCCGACTACGCCGAGTTCCACGCCGCCTTCACCGCCCGCCGCCCGCCCGACTGGCAGGGGCGATGACCCCCCAGGGGGAGCGCCCCCTGAGGATCGCCGTCGTCGGCGGCGGCCCCGGCGGCCTGTACGCGGCCGCGCTGCTGCGCCGCCGGCTCAGCCCCGGCCCCGAGGTCACCGTCTGGGAGCGCAACGCGCCCGACGACACCTTCGGCTTCGGTGTCGTCCTCTCCGACGAGACCCTCGGCGGCATCGAGCACGCCGACCCCGCCGTCCACGACGCCCTGCGCCGCGACTTCGTCCGCTGGGACGACATCGACGTCGTGCACCGCGGCCGGACCCTCACCTCGGGCGGCCACGGCTTCGCCGCGCTCGGCCGGCGCCGCCTGCTGGGGATCCTGCACGAGCGCTGCCAGGCCCTCGGGGTCCGGCTCCGGTTCCGTACGCAGGCGCCGCCCGCCGCCGAGCTGGCGCGCTCGTACGACCTGGTGGTCGCCGCCGACGGGGTGCACAGCGCGACCCGCCGGGCCCACGCCGACGCCTTCCGGCCCCGGCTGACCACCCACCGCTGCCGCTACATCTGGCTCGCCGCGGACTTCGCGTTCGACGCCTTCCGCTTCGAGGTGGCCGAGACCGAGCACGGCGTGGTGCAGCTGCACGGCTACCCCTACCGGCCCGGCGCCAGCACCGTCATCGTCGAGGCCCACGAGGAGGTCTGGCGCCGGGCGGGCCTGGACCGGCTGGACGAGCGGGAGTCCACGCGGTGGTGCGCCGAGCTGTTCGCCGACGCGCTCGAAGGCCGCCCGCTGCGCGGCAACCGCTCCCAGTGGACCGCCTTCCGCACGGTCGTCAACGAGCGCTGGTGGCACGGCAACACGGTGCTGCTCGGCGACGCCGCGCACACCGCCCACTTCTCGATCGGCTCCGGCACCAAGCTCGCCATGGAGGACGCCGCGGCGCTCGCCGACCACCTCGCGGCCCACCTCGGGGAGCGCTCCCCGGTGCCCGGGGCGCTCGCCGCGTACGAGGCCGAGCGCCGCCCGGCCGTCGAGTCGACCCAGCGCGCCGCCCGCGCCAGCCTGGAGTGGTTCGAGAACCTGGCGCTGTACGTGGACCAGCCGCCCCGCCGCTTCGCCTTCAACCTCCTCACCCGCAGCCGCCGCGTCACCCACGGCAATCTGCGGCTGCGCGACCCCGCCTTCGTGACGGCGGTCGAGCGCGAGGCCGCCCTGCCCCCGGCCACCCCGCCGATGTTCACCCCCTTCCGGCTGCGCGGCCTCACCCTGCGCAACCGCGTGGTCGTCTCGCCCATGGACATGTACTCGGCCGACGACGGCACGCCCGGCGACTTCCACCTCGTCCACCTGGGCGCGCGGGCGCTGGGCGGCGCGGGACTGGTGATGACCGAGATGGTGTGCGTGAGCCCCGAGGGCCGCATCACCCCCGGCTGCACCGGCCTGTACCGCGACGTGCACGAACGCGCCTGGCGCCGGGTCGTGGACTTCGCGCACACCGCGTCCCCGGGCACCGCCATCGGCGTCCAGCTCGGCCACAGCGGGCGCAAGGGCTCCACCCGGCTGATGTGGGAGGGCATGGACGACCCCCTCCCGCGGGGCAACTGGCCGCTGTCCGCCCCCTCCCCGCTGCCCTACCGCCCCGGCGTCAGCCAGGTCCCCCACGCCCTGGACACCGCCGGGCTCGCCGAGATCCGCGCACAGTTCACGGCCGCCGCGCGGCGCGCCGCCCGGGTCGGCTTCGACCTCCTCGAACTCCACTGCGCCCACGGCTATCTGCTCTCCAGCTTCCTGTCCCCGCTCACCAACCACCGCACCGACGCCTACGGTGGCACCCTCACCGCCCGGCTGCGCTACCCCCTCGAAGTCTTCGACGCCATACGGGAGGTGTGGCCGGCCGACTCCCCGATGACGGTCCGCATCTCCGCGACCGACTGGGCCGAGGGCGGCACCACGGCGGACGACGCGGTCGCCGTCGCGGCGGCCTTCGCCGCCCACGGCGCGGACGCCGTCGACGTCTCCACCGGCCAGGTCGTCCCCGACGAGCGCCCCGACTTCGGCCGCTCCTACCAGACCCCGTACGCCGACCGGATCCGCAACGAACTGGGCGTCCCCGTCATCGCGGTCGGCGCCATCTCCTCCTGGGACGACGTGAACTCCCTGCTGCTCGCGGGCCGCGCCGACCTGTGCGCCCTGGGCCGCCCCCATCTCTACGACCCGCACTGGACCCTCCACGCCGCCGCGGAACAGGGCTACACCGGCCCCGGCGCGCCCTGGCCGCTCCCGTACCGGGCGGGCAGCAGAAAACCCCCGACGGGCCGCGCCGACCGGTAAATGATGGTCGCCATGACGAAACGCAGAAGGGGCGATCTGTTCGTCCCCGAGGACCAGGACCGCCGGCTCGACGCCCCCACGACCGGTGACGAGCGGGGCATCCTCACCGGCGCCCTGGCGGCCCAGCGCAGCACCCTGGAGCTGAAATGCGCGGGGCTGGAGGGGGAGTTGGCCCGGCCCTCCGTGGAGCCCTCCACGCTCTCGCTGCTCGGCCTGGTCCGGCACCTCGCCGATGTGGAGCGCCGCTGGTTCCGTCGCGTCCTGGCCGGGCAGGACGTGCCGCTGCTCTTCTCCACGGACGAGGAGCCCGACGGGGACTTCGACGGCGCGGTGTCCGATCCGGCGGTCGTCGCCGAGGCGTGGGAGGCATGGCGAGGCGAGGTGGCCTTCGCCGAGCGCTTCGTCGTCGAGGCGCCCGACCTGGACGTCACGGGGGACGACGGATGGCGCGGGGCGGTCTCGCTGCGCTGGGTCCTGATCCACATGATCGAGGAGTACGCCCGGCACAACGGCCACGCCGACCTGCTGCGGGAGCGGATCGACGGCGCGATCGGCGTGTGACGCCGGCCGCCGGGCCCCGCGCCGGGCCCGGCGTCAGAGCGTCAGGCCCCGCGTCGGCCCGGCGTCAGAAGTTCAGCCCCCGGCGTCAGGCCGCCACCACATCCCGCACGTACGCCGCCCCCGCGTCGCGCAGTCGGTCGTGCAGCGCCGCGAACACCTCCGCCGCCCGGACGCCGGGCCAGTCGGCAGGCAGCAGCGCGGCGGGCAGCCCCGGGTCGGCGTAGGGGAGGGAGCGCCAGGAGTCCAGGGCGAGGACGTAGTCGCGGTAGGCGTCCTCGGGGTCCGGCGCTCCGCCGTCCGACCAGCGGGCGAGCACCGGCTCGTGGGCGTCGAGGAAGGCGCGGTGCAGCTTCGCCAGGTGTTCCAGGTCCCACCAGCGGCGCACCGCGCGGGCCGTCGGCTCGAAGCCCGCGTGGCCGCCGCGGAAGAGGTCGACGTACGAGGACAGTTCGAGGCGGGCCAGGGTGTGCCGGGTCTCCTCGTAGAGGTGGTCGGGGGCGACCCACACCCCGGGCGCGGCGGTGCCGAAGCCGAGCCGGGCCAGCCGCGAGCGCAGCAGGTGCCGCTTGTGGCGCTCGTGTTCGGGGACCGAGAAGACGGCGAGCAGCCAGCCGCCGGTGCCCCCGTCCGCGCCCGGGCGCCCGTAGATGCGGCGGTCGCCGTCCTCCAGCAACTGGCGCGCGTCCGGGGACAGGGCGTATCCGGCCGCCCCGGCCCGCGTGCGGTCGGCGACGAGCAGCCCGCGCCGCTTGAGGCGGGAGACGGCGGAGCGTACGGAGGGCGCGTCCACGCCCACCGCGCCCAGCAGCCGGATCAGCGCGGCGACGGGGACGGGGCCGGGCGGGCGGTCGTCCGGGTGCCCGCCCGGGTGGCCGTCGCCGCGGCCGTAGGCGCCGTAGAAGGTGACGATCAGGGAGCGGGGCGTGTGCTGGCCGGTCACGCGCTTACTGTAAGCCGCCGCCCGCACCCCGCCTGCCGCGCTCCGCCGTTCCGTCCCGCAGGCGGTAGCGCTGGAGCTTGCCGGTGGGGGTGCGGGGCAGGGCGTCCAGGAAGACGAACTCGCGCGGGCACTTGTACGGGGCCAGCTCCGAGGCGACGAACTCCCGCAGCGCCGCGGCGGTCTCGTCCGTCCCCGCGACGCGCGGCCGCAACACCACATGGGCGACCACGACCGCGCCCCGCCGCTCGTCCGGCCGCCCGGTCACCGCGGCCTCCACCACGTCGGGGTGGCGCAGCAGCGCATCCTCGACCTCGGGGCCCGCGATGTTGTACCCGGCCGAGATGATCATGTCGTCGGCGCGTGCCACATAGCGGAAGTAGCCGTCCGGGTCGCGGATGTAGGTGTCCCCGGTGAGGTTCCAGCCGTCCCGTACGTACTCGCGCTGCCGCTCGTCCGCCAGATAGCGGCAGCCCGTGGGCCCGCGCACCGCGAGCAGCCCGGGCCGGCCGTCCGGGACCGGCCGCAGCCCGGCGTCCGTGTGCTCCACCACCCGCGCCTCGAAGCCGGGCACCGGGACGCCCGTCGCGTCCGGCCGGATCGCGTCGTCGGCGGCGGAGATGAAGATGTGCAGCAGCTCGGTCGCCCCGATGCCGTTGATGATCCGCAGCCCGGTCGCCCGGTGCCACGCGTGCCAGGTGGCCGCGGGCAGGTTCTCCCCGGCCGAGACGCAGCGGCGCAGCGAGGAGATGTCGTACGCGTCGCCGCCCGCCAGCCGCGCCAGCATCGTCCGGTAGGCGGTCGGCGCGGTGAACAGCACGGAGATCCGGTGGCGCGCGATGTCGGCCAGCAGCCGCTCCGGCCCGCCCCAGTCGGCCAGCAGCGCCGACGCGCCCGCGCGCAGCGGGAAGACGACCAGACCGCCGAGGCCGAAGGTGAAGCCCAGGGGAGGGCTGCCCGCGAACACGTCGTCGGCGCGCGGCCGTAGCACCTGCGCGGAGAAGGTGTCGGCGATGGCCAGCACATCGCGGTGGAAGTGCATACAGCCCTTCGGCCGTCCCGTCGTCCCGGAGGTGAAGGCGATCAGCGCCACGTCGTCGGCGGAGGTCGGCACCGCCTCGTACGACGCCGGCGCGGTGGCCGCCAGCCGCAGCAGGTCCCCGGGGCCGTCCCCGCCGTAGTACGTCGCCCGCAGCCCCGGCACCGCGGCCCTCTCCAGGTCGTCCGCGCATCGGATGTCGCACAGCGCGTGCCGTATCCGGGCCGCCTCGCAGATCGTCGCCAACTCCCGGGCCCGGTGGGCGGCCAGCACGGTCACCGCGACCGCCCCCGCCTTCATCACGGCCAGCCAGCACGCGGCCAGCCACGGCGAGGTGGCGCCGCGCAGCAGCACCCGGTTGCCGGGCACCACCCCGAGCGCCCCGGTGAGCGTGTGCGCGATCCGGTCGACACGCGCGCGCAGCTCCCCGTACGTCCACACCTCGCCCGTCGCCGAGCGCACCGCGACCCGGTCCGCGCCGTACCGCTCGACGGTGGCGTCCAGCAGCTCGGCGCCGCAGTTGAGCCGGTCGGGGCGGGGCGGCCCGGGCAGGCCGAGGAGGAAGGCGGGCCACTGGCCGGCGGGCGGCAGATGGTCCCGGGCGAACGTGTCGGTGTGCGCCGAAGGCCTCAGCTCCATCGCGGACGCGCCCCCTATGCCCGGCCTCATGCCTGCCCTGTGCATGCCGCTGTGCCCGCACATGCCCTGCCCGAAGTCGCCTTGTCAGCGTAACGTGATGGTGACGACAGTCAACAGATCGCGATAAACACTCCGCGCCGAAGGGGCGCGCCGCTGTCGAAAGGGAGAGCGCGCGGAGGCCCTGAGGAACGAAGGGCCGAGCACGGTCGACCGTCGACAGGGGCTGAGGCGCCCCGGAGGCAAAACCGAGTTACTGGGGGTGACCGGTGCCGTCGTTCGCACTCGATCCGAAGCAGCGGCGCTGGTGCGCCGAAGTGCGCTCCCTCGCCCGCGACCTGCTGCGCCCCCTCGCCGACAGCGGCCCGCCCGGCCGGGTCAACCGGCCCCTGACCGCCGCGCTCGGCGAACTCGGCCTGCTGCGGCGGCTGTTCCCGGACGACGGCCCGGTGCGCGCCCTCGACCTGTGCCTGCTGCGCGAATCGCTCGCCCGGGAGTGCACCGAGGCCGAGACCGCGCTCGCGCTCCAGGGCCTGGGCGGCTACCCGATCGTGCTGTCCGGCGGCCCCGAGCAGTACGCCCGCTGGATGCCCGAGGTCCGGGCCGGCCGCGCGGTCGCGGCCTTCGCGCTCAGCGAGCCGCAGGCCGGGTCCGACGCCGCCGCGCTCGCCCTGCGGGCCGACCCGGACGGGGCCGGCGGCTGGCGGCTGACCGGCGAGAAGTGCTGGATCTCCAACGCCCCCGAGGCCGACTTCACCGTGGTCTTCGCCCGCACCACCCAGGGCGCGGGCTCGCGCGGCGTCACCGCCTTTCTCGTGCCCGCCGACCGCCCCGGGCTCAGCGGCGAGCGGCTGGAGATGCTCAGCCCGCACCCCATCGGCAGCCTCGTCTTCGACGGCGTCCCGGTCACCCGCGAGGACGTCCTGGGCGCGCCCGACAAGGGATTCGGCGTCGCCATGCGCACCCTCGACCTGCTGCGGCCGAGCGTCGGAGCATTCGCCGTCGGCATGGCCCAGGCCGCGCTCGACGCCTCCGTGACCCACGCCGGCCGGCGCACCGCCTTCGGCGGCCCCCTGAAGGACCTCCAGGCCGTCTCCCACCAGCTCGCCGAGATGGCCACCCGCACCGAGGCCGCCCGCCTCCTGGTCTACGCGGCCGCCGCCGCGTACGACGAGGGCGCGCCCGGCATCGCGGGCAGTTCGGCCATGGCCAAGCTCCTGGCCACCGAGACCGCCCAGTACGTCGTGGACGCCGCCGTGCAGATCCACGGCGCCCGGGCGCTGCGCCGCGGCCACCTGCTGGAACACCTGTACCGCGAGGTCCGCGCGCCCCGGATCTACGAGGGCGCGACCGAGGTCCAGCGCACGATCATCGCGAGGGAGCTGTACCGATGACCGGCCCCACAGACCACACCGGCGACGCCGGACACCCTGCTCCCGCCGGGCGCCCCGGCCCCGCCGCCACCGGGCGCCCCAGGCCCCCGGCCGCGCCCCCCGAGTCCCCCGCCCCGCCCCCGCTGCTGCGCGTCAACCCGCCGCAGCTCTCCCCGCCCACCGGCTTCAGCCACGCCGTCACGGCCACCGGCGGCCGGCTGGTCTTCCTGGCCGGCCAGACCGCGCTCGACGGCGCGGGCTCGATCGTCGGCGCCACGCTCCCGGACCAGTTCCGCCGCGCCCTGACCAACCTGCTGACCGCCCTGGCCGCCGCCGGTGGCGCGCCCTGTGACCTGGCCCGGCTCACCGTGCACACCACCGACGTCGCGGCGTACCGCGCGTCCGCCCCGGAGCTCGGCCGGATCTGGCGCGAGCTCGCGGGCCGCGACTACCCCGCGATGGCGGTCATCGGCGTCGTACGGCTGTGGGACGAGGCGGCGCTGGTCGAGCTGGACGGCATCGCGGTGGTCCCGTAGGAGCCGGCGCGCCCGCCACGGCCGGCGCGCCCCGACCGCCGCGCCCCGACCCCCGCGGACACCCGGAGCGCCGCGCACGGACGCCGTGGTCACAGACAGTCGCGGGGCAGCGTCTCGTTCCAACTGCGGCAGAACACCCGCCGGTCGCCCTCGTAGCCGTCCAGCGTGGCGTCGATGGAGAACTCCTTCTCGTCACACCGCAGCTTGGTGCTGGTCACCACCCGTACGTCCCAGTCGTCGCGCCGGAAGCGCATGGTCCAGGTGGACTCGCCGCCGACCGAGGTGAAGTCGTCGGCGACGGCGGTGTAGCGCTCGTAGGCCCGGCGGCCCACGTCCAGCCCGATGTCCTCGACGCGCAGCGTGCCGGCGTCCTTGACGATCTCCAGCTCGGACCGGTAGCCGACCAGGTCGCGCTTGACGTCCCAGCGCTCCTCGCGGGGTGTCGTGCGGGTGGTGGCGACGGGGGGTGTGCCCTCGGGCTCGCCGAACACCCGCTGCAGCCGGTCGTCGCTCGGCTGCGGCCGGCGCACCGGCAGGGTGAGGGTGCCGGCGCCGTCGACCACGCTCAGCAGGACCGGCCTGGGCGGGGGCCAGGCGAGCGGCCAGTACGACGTGGACAGCGACAGCCGGATGCGGTGGCCGGGCGGGAAGGCCTGGCCCACCCCGTTGAGTTGCACGCGGGCGCGGTAGCGCCGGCCGGGCTCCAGCGGTTCCGGGTCGCCGATGGCCTGGTGGTGGGTGAGGTTCAGCACCCCGTAGGTGACCCGGGTGGCGCGGCCGTCGGGGGCCACGTCGGACAGCCTGGCGGCGACCATGGCGACCGGTTCGCTGGCCGACAGCTCCAGCTCCACGGAGGGGGAGCCGAGGATCTCCACCCGCTCGGTGAGCGGATCGGTCTCGAACACCAGCGAACCGCCGTCCTCCTCCCGCTGGTCGTACGGCAGGTCCGGGGGCGCGTTGTAGGAGGCCCACTTGCCGGCGAACTGGCCCACGGACAGCGGAGATTGCACGGTCAGCGCCTCGCCGTCCCCCTCCTGGCCGCCGAGCGCCTCCCCGGGCGCGTCCCGGCCGCCGGGCGCCACCCCGGGGGCGCCGATGCGGTGGCGGGTGAGCGGGTACGCGACCGGCTCGACGTGCGGGGACGGCCAGGTGGGCTCCCCGACCCAGCGGCCGGGCCGCTCCTCGTAGGAGGTGGACGGCGGCACGCTGTCCTGCATCCAGGTCACCAGCATGGGCCCGTCCATGACGCCGTTGTCCACGCCCTTGAGCCAGTGGTCCCACCACCGCACCACCTCCTGGAGGTACCCGATGGCGGGGCCGGGCTCGCCCAGGTGCGGGTACTTGTGCGACCAGGGGCCGATCAGGCCCTTGCGCGGCACGTCCAGACGGCCGAGGAGCCGGGTCACGGCGTTGGAGTAGCCGTCCGCCCAGCCGCTGGAGGCCAGCACCGGGCACTGGACGGCCCCGTAGTCCTCGCACACCGAGGCGTGCCGCCAGTAGTCGTCGCGGCGCTGGTGGCGCAGCCACTCCAGCACCCAGGGGCGGGCGTTCTCCAGCCGCTCCCGCCACATCCCGCGCCAGCGGTCGCCGACCACGGCCGGGTCCGGCGGGCAGGTGGCGTACGCGAACATGGTGCCCGCCTCGGCCAGGTTGTCCGACAGCAGGGCGCCGCCCATGTAGTGCATGTCGTCGGCGTACCGGTCGTCGGTGAAGGAGGCGATGACGATGGCGCGCAGGCTCGGCGGCCGCCGCGCGGCGACCTGAAGGGCGGCGAAGGCGCCCCAGGAGATGCCCATCATGCCCGTGTTGCCGTCGCACCAGGGCTGCTCGGCGAGCCAGGCCAGGACCTCCTCGGCGTCGCGCTGCTCCTGCTCCAGGTACTCGTCCGTCAGCACCCCCTCCGACTCGCCGGTGCCGCGCAGATCGACGCGGACGCACGCGTAGCCGTGGCCGGCGATGTACGGGTGGTGGATGGAGTCGCGCACGGCGGTCAGATCGCGCTTGCGGTACGGGATGTACTCCAGCACCGCCGGCACCGGCTCCTCGTCCGAGGACGTGGGACGCCAGACGCGTGCCGACAGCCGGACGCCGTCCGACATGGCGATGGTGACGTGCTCTTCTTCCTTCGTGGCGTACGGCAGATTGCTCACACAACGCATCAGCCGGTCCCTCGCTCCTTCCGCTCCTCCCCATGGCCATCGGGCGCGGCCTCCAGGGTCCTGTTCAGGGCGGCCACACAGCGGTCGTACTTCTCGCGCATGTCCTCCTCGGTGTCCCCGCCGGTGACGATGTGGGCGATCTCGAAGCTGTAGCTGTCCTGCTGCTCCAGCTGCGACAGCCGCTGCCCCCGCTCGGGCACCACGTCGATCCGCACCCCCGGGATCTCCCGCTCGATGCGCGCGATCTCCTCGGCGTCGGGCGTCCGCCGCACGACCCCGTCGGCGAACCACCGGTAGTACCACTTGGCGGCCATCCGGTAGCGGCCGGCGCGGTGGGGGAGGCTCGGGTCCTCGCCGAGGGCGAGGCCGAGCATGCAGTGGTGGTTGGCCACGCCGTCGACGTAGGCGAACAGCTCGGCGTGGGACTGGGAGTGCCGGGGGTTGATCTCCAGCAGATTGATCTCGTCGGTCCCCGGGTCGTAGAAGTACTCGATGCTGAACGTGGCGCCGTCCATGCCGATCTGCCGGATGACCCGCCGGGACACGTCGTGCAGCCGCCGGACCACCGGCTCCGGCAGCGTGGAGGGGTACTGGTGGCGCAGGAAGCAGGGGCTGTCGGGGTAGTCGATGGAGTCCAGCACCCCGTAGACGATCACCTCGCCCTCGTGGACGTATCCCTCCACCGCGACCTGCACCCCGGTCAGCGCCTCCTCCGCCAGGCACACCTGACCGCCCACCCCCCGCATCTCCGGCGGGAGATCCAGCCGTTCCAGGATGTACTCGAACGGCCTGCCCACCCGGCCGATGCCCTCCCGGATCTCGGCGACCGCCGCGCGGAACTCCTCCTCGTCCTTGACGCCGAACGCCAGCTCCGAGGAGTACGAGAGCGCCGGCTTGAGCCACATCGGGAAGCGCACCCCCTCCGGCGGCCGGGGATCGCGCGCCTCCAGATCGACCCGGCCGAAGCGCGGATGCTCGTCGATCACCTTCTGCTGCTCCAGCCGGCTCCAGTACTTGTGCTCGCACTTGACCACGGACTCGAGACTCGTACTGCGGGTGCCGTAGCGCTCGCTCAGGATCGGCACGAGCGTGCTCACCGGGAAGTCCCAGTAGCCGACGATCGCGTCGACACTGCCCTCGAAGGCGTCCAGCACGCCCTCGGCCCGCTTGATGAGATCCGCCACGGAGACCTCACCGACCTGCAGTTCCTCGATCGAGAGCAGACGGTGGAACCGGTACTGGTCCGCTCCCGGGACACGCTCGAGCGTCGGCACGTTCGCCTCGTCCAGACCGATCACAAAGATGTTCTTCTCGCCCACCGGGTCCTGCCTCCTCGACGACGCCGTTTCCGGGTGCCCGGGTACCCGCCGGCGGATCAGCCATCCCCATGTGTCCGATTGCGACGGCAGTGGCGACAGTTACGGTATGTGTACATTGTCAACATAGTGCACCCTGGAAAGCAGGTAACACTCCGTATACGCTGAAGCTATGACGGAGAATGCCGCTTCACCGGTCGGCCCACTGGTCACCGGCGCCGAGATCGCTCGGCTGGCCGGAGTCACCCGGGCCGCTGTCTCCAACTGGCGTCGGCGCTACGACGACTTTCCCGCGCCGGCGGGCGGTGCCGCGAACAGCCCGCTCTACGCGCTCGCGGAGGTCCAGGAATGGCTGGACAAGCAGCGCAAAGGCCAGGAGGTCTCACCCGAGGTCGAGTTGTGGCAGGCCATGCGGGCCGTGTACGGGGAACAGATGATCGCGGGCTTGGCCCAGGTCGCCGCGGTGCTGGCCGGAGAGGCCGGAGCGGGAGTGCCGGATGACGTCGCCACCCGTGTACAGGGGCTCGCCCGCACGGAAACGCCCGCCGACGTCGTCAACGGACTGACGGAACGGTTCATGGACTCCGCCCGGCGCGCCGGGTCCGACCAGGTGACGCCGGAGCGCGTGGTGCGCGCCGTGTGCCATTTCGCTCCCGAGTTGCCGGCCGACGCCACCGTCTTCGATCCCGCCTGCGGCATCGGGGTGCTGCTCCTGTCCGTTGCTTCCCGAGCCGGGGCGCGCTGCCGCGGACAGGAGCTGGACGCCGACAGCGCCCGCTTCGCACAGCTCCGCGCCGACCTCCTGGGCCGGTCGGGCGTGCGCGTCGTGGCGGGTGATTCCCTGCGCGCGGACGAGTGGCCGGACCTCAAGGCCGATCTGGTCGTCTGCGACCCTCCGGCCGGCGTGACCGAGTGGGGGCGGGAGGAACTGCTCCTCGACGCCCGCTGGGACCTCGGCACCCCGTCCAAAGCCGAAGGGGAGCTGGCCTGGCTCCAGCACGCCTACGCGCACACGGTGCCCGGCGGCCACGTCCTCATGGTCATGCCGGCCTCGGTCGCCTACCGCAAGGCCGGCCGCCGCATCCGGGCGGAACTCGTACGCCGGGGCATCGTGCGGCAAGTCGTCGCCCTGCCGCCGGGCACGGCGACCTCGCACGCCCTGCCCGTCCATCTGTGGTGTCTGCGGCGCCCCGAGAGCACGGGAGGCGTGGACACGAACCACACCGTGCGCATGGTCGACCTGACGGACAACAGCCCCGACGGGAGTCTGGAACCACGCCCCGACCAGGTCGCCGACGTGCCGCTGATCGAATTCCTCGACGACACCGTCGACCTGACACCCGGCAGCCACCTCCGTTTCCGGCACCGCGACTACCCCGGTGAGTACGCCGCCCTGCGCGAGGAACTGGAGGACCGGATCCGTCGACTCGCCGCCCTCCTGCCCGGGCTCGCCGCGGGCGGCGGGCCGGGCTCGCTGGACGGCGCCACCACCAGCGTCGCGGATCTCGCCCGTGCCGGGCTCGTGGCGTACGACGGCCAGGAGCCGGTCTCGGCCAGCGATCAGCTCGACACCGACTATCTGCGGGGATTCCTGCGCAGCTCCGCCAACGCCCGGAGGTCCACGAGCGCGAGCGGAACCTACCGCTTCGACGGCAGGGGCTCACGCATCCCCCGTATGGGCATCGATGATCAGCGCCGGTACGGCTCCGCCTTCCGGGCGCTGTCCGCGTTCGAGGAAGGAATGCGCAAGGTCGACGAGCTGAGCCGGCAGCTCGCCGAGGTCGCCCGGGACGGTCTCGCCACGGGCGCCCTGGCACCGGAGGAATGAGCACGGAGTCGTCGCGGCCGGTCAGACGGCGTGCGGAAGGAAGGGGCTCGCGGTCCCGCTCCAGGTCACACTCAGGGTCTCGCGAGCCCGTGTGCACGCGACGAAGAGCAGACAGCGCTCACGGAGCAGGTCGGCGTCGTGCTGGAGCGGGTCGGCCTCACGCGGGGTGATCTCGCGGGCGAACGGGACGGCGCCCTCGGCGGCACCGAGCACGGACACCGCCCGGAACTCCAGCCCCTTCATCGCGTGCATCGTCGCCAGCCGTACGCCCTCGGCGCCCTGCGCCACCCGGCCTCTGACCCGTAGCACCGGGATGCCGGCGGCGTTCAGTTTCTCCTCGGCCGTGTCCAGGGAGAGGTTGAAGCGTGCGCACACGCCGATCTCGTGCGGCGCGAGGCCCTCGGCGAGCAACGTCCGGACCCGCTCCACCAGCGCCTCGGTCTCCTCCTGCCGGGTCGCGTACCCCCGCACCTGGGGCCGGCGTCCATGGAGCAGGGAGCGGTACCCGGCCAGCGAGTCGGGCCCCTCTCCCTCGAGCGTGTCGACGGTGACGGGTGCGAGGAGGCGAGCCGACCAGGCGAGTATCTCCTCCGTGGAGCGGTAGTTGACGCGCAGCCGGAAGCTGCGCCCGGTCGTGGTGATGCCCAGCGACCGCAGCGACACCCGGGAGTCGTAGATCCGCTGATGCGGGTCGCCGGTCACAAAAAGGTCGTCGGGGCCGGGGAAGACGGCAGCGCGCAGCACACGCCACTGCGCGGGATGCAGGTCCTGCGCCTCGTCGACCACGACATGGGCGTACGGAGCCGGCCGGTCGGCGAGGATTTCCGCCGCGCGGGCGCAGACGCGCAGGTGCGTGGTCTCGCCGCGGTCGCGCAGGAACTGCTCGAACCGCTCCACGCCGCTCCACACCTCCCGGCGGCGCGCGGGACCGAGACCGGAGCCGCGGCCGCGGCGGCTCGCGGCGAGGTAGGCGTCGAGATCGCGGAGGTTCTGGCCGAGGACGACGTGCCGGTACTCCTGGGCCAGGAACTGGGCGGTGAACGGCAGATCGAGCTGCTTGACCGCCTTCTCCCACAACTGCCGCTGCTCCCGGTCCCCGATCGGCTTGCACACGGCCGCCGAGTCGGCGCGCACGACGCCGTTCGCGAAAGCGTCGACCGTGGTCACGTCCACGCGCGCCAGCAGCTTCTCGTCCTCGTCGAGGAGCAGACCGAGCAACTCGCGCAGCCCGGCCGCGAGCGCGTTCGTGTACGTGGTGAGCAGGACACGGCCGTCCTCGGAGCGGCCGAGCAGGTGCCGCACCCGGTGCAGGGCGGCCACCGTCTTGCCGGTGCCGGGTCCGCCGGTGACCTGGACGGGGCCGCCATAGGAGGTGCGATAGGCGACGCGCCGCTGGGAGGGGTGGAGGAAGACCCTCCAGGCCGCGAACGGCTTCTCCAGCATCTCCTCCAACTCGTGCGGCCCGCTGACCAGCCGGATGCGCGCGTGGGTGTTGGAGATCACCGTGGCCAGGTCCTCGACCGGTTCGGCGGGCGCGTCGGCGGGCCGGCGGACGGCCACGACGTCCCGGTAGACCTCCTCCGGGCTGAACCCTTCGGCGAGGTACTGCAACACCTCCAGCTGGTCCTCCGGCAGGAGCGTGGCGAAGGCCTCCAGCTGGGCCTTGTCCACCATGGAGCGCGCGGCGCGCAGCACCTGGTCGTCGATCCCGAGTTCACGCAGCGTGCCGTCGGAGACATCCGCGAACAGCAGCCGGGGTGCCGTGCGCGCGGCCGTCTCGTACAGCGGTGTCAGCTCGTCCAGGGCGACGGCGTCGCGCACCTCGAGGGCGCGCGTCGCGGAGTTGGCGCTGTACAGACGCTTCGCAGCCCAGGTGTAGGCGTCGTCGTGCGGCAGGACGTTGACCAGCAGGAACATATCGCTGCCGTCGTCGGGCGCGAGCACGACGCCCCGCCAGAAGTCGGTGATGCGGATGGTGCGCATCCGTGGGTCACGGGCGTTCTCCACGGACTCCAGATGCAGTCCCTTGTCCGCGTTGAGCGCGGCGACGCTCATGGCCTGGAATTTCGCCATGGCCTTGCGTACTCCGGCTCGGACCGGCTTCTCCAGGGTGTCGTAGCCGTCCCAGAAGCTCTGGGCGAAGGCGAGCCGGGGCATGGGGTCTCTTCCTTTCCGCCGGGCGGTTTTTCGTGATCATGAATGGGGAAGGTCCCCGGCCAGCCGTCCGGCGAGCTGTCCCAGGGCCGTGAGGAGTTGTTCCGGTGGGCGGGAGAGATCGAGGCTGTGCTGGTAGAGGCGCACTCCCCGGCCGTCAGGACCCGCCGCCGTGCCCCGTACCTCGTGGAAGCGCTCGGGCCGGTGCCCGGCGGCGTACACCAGGTGGGCCTCGGGCAGCCCGAGCACGGTGGCGTAGGTGAGGGCCTGGTACAGGTCGGCGTTGGGGAGTCCGTATGCCTTCTCCACCTTGTACTTGGCGTCCACGACGGCGAGCGGGGTGCGGCCGTCGCCGGTACGGACGACGAGGTCGGGGCGCATCCGTACGAGACCCGCGAGGTCGAGGTGGTGGGGATCCTGGAGGCGCGCGGTCAGGCCGCGCTCCCGAAGAGCCTCACGCAGCGCGACCGTGACGAAGTCCTCGAACAGCTTGTTCATGTCCAGCAGGAAGCCGTCCACGGCGAGCGGGTCGGCCCCGGCCGGACGGTGCTCGGGCGAGGTGCCGCGCAGGACGGCCTCGGCGATCCGCAGCGCGGGCTGGTAGCGGGAGTTGAGGCGTGAAGGCTGCCAGCGCGGCAGTTCCTGCCCCCGTATCAGCGGCAGGGCGTCGGCCAGGCGTACGCGCTGATGAGCGAGGCGCCGCCGGACGGGTCCGGGAACGCCCGGCAGCCGCAGCAACCGCTCGGCGGCGGCGCGCAGGATGCGGTTCTCGGCGGTGTCGGCGGTGTACGCGTCGTAGGCGACCTCCACGGGCGGCGTACGGCCGAAGTGCCGCCGGATCTGCTCGGCCTCGCGCAGGCGCCCGCGCATGACCAGAGCGGATTCCTCCACCTCCCGGTAGCCCTGGAGGACCCCCTGCCGCAGCGCCGCGTCGATCTGCCGTTCCACGGCGTGCGCGAGCGCGGGGACGACGTCGTCGTACGCGCCGGTGTCGACGGTGCCCTCCCCGCTGTCACGCCAGGCGCGGGCCGGGTCGAGGCTGAACCCGAGGAGGAAGAACAGCCGGCTCACCGGGGTCTTGGGCATGATCCGTACGACCGGACCGCCGGGTGTGCGCACTGCGCCGACCCGGTTGCCCGCGCGCAGCAGCCAGTGTCCGGGCCGGCCGGGGTCGGGGGTCGCGCTCCGCAGGATGCCGGAGGCGGCCAGCGCCCGACCGGCCTCGGCGCCCAGCGGGACGGAGACGGCGGGCCCGTACTCGCGCAGTGACACCTCGGGCACGGACGCGGGCACGGACGCGGGCACGGACGCGGGCACGGACGCGGGCACCGTCACGGGAGCTGCCCGCGCAGCGAGTCGAGGCCGTAGCGGGCGTTGACGTCGATTCCCTCGCCGTAGTGGTGTTCCTCCAGCAACGGCAGGATCTTCGTGCGCCAGGTCCGTTCGAGGCCGCCTTCGCGGTACACGCCCGGCTTCATCAGGTACGAGGGGCCGATGGCGAAGTCGGCGTCGTCGATACGGGCGTTGAGGGCGTCGAGGAGGCCGGCGGGCTCCAGGTCCCTGCCCTCGCGTCGCAGCCAGCGCGCGAGCAGCCCGGCGGTCGGTTCGCTGCGCGGGGACAGCTCCACGAACGCGAAGCGGCGCCGCATCGCCGCGTCCACCAGGGCGATCGACCGGTCGGCGGTGTTCATCGTGCCGATCACGAAGAGGTTGGGCGGCAGCGCGAAGTCGTCCCCGGAGTAGGTGAGGCGGAGCGATTTCTTCCGGTACTCCAGGAGGAAGTACAGCTCGCCGAAGACCTTCGCCAGATTGGCGCGGTTGATCTCGTCGATGATCAGGAAGTGCGGGATGTGCCGGTTGCCCTCGCGCAGGGCGAGATCGGCAAGCTCCCGCAGCGGGCCCGCCGTCAGCCGGAAGGCGACCTCCCGCGTCTCGGGGTCCTCCACGGGCCGGAACCCCTCGAAGAAGTCCTCGTACGCGTACGAGGGGTGGAACTGCACGATCTTGACCTGCTCGGGGCCGCCACCGAAGTACTCGGCCAGCTTCATCGCCATATAGGTCTTGCCGGTGCCCGGTGGGCCGTAGAGCACCAACTGCTTCTCGTCGACGAGCAGTTCGCGTATGTCGTCAAGCCAGGCGCGGTCGTGGACGAAGAGGTCGGCGGCGAGCGCCTCGGTGATGTGGGGCAGCGACAGCTCTCGCGGCGCCGACTGTCCCACGGCGGGGTCCTCACCGGGGGCCGCCGGGGCCGTGTGCTCCTTCTGCCCGCTGAGCCCGTCGAGCGCTTCCAGCACACCGGTCAGGTCGACGACGTCATGCTGAACGGACAGCTTCTGCTGCACTTCCTCCGGAAGCTCCTCGTACGCACGGCTCCGCGGCATCCAGGAGACGGCCCTCCGCAGATTGGACAGCCCGCCCGGCGACGAAGTCTGCACGGCCTCCCCGGTGATCCGCCCGATGTGCAGCCGGCCGTCGCCGATGGTGGCGACCGTGTCGCCGACGCGCATCTGCGTCAGGAAGGCGTGCAGTTCGTCGACGAGACCCCGCTTCTGGTTGTACGAGGCCGCCCCCTCGTACCCCTCCTCCACGAAACGGCGCAGCGTGCTCTTGGTCGGATCTGTCTCCTCCAGGGGCGGCAGATGCGCGGCCGCGAGGGAGACGAAGCCCTCCTTCAGCCACAGCTGCCGCACCAGGTTGTGCCCGGAGACATTGGAGCCGCGCACCAGCCACGCCTTGCGCGGGGGACGCCAGCCCGTGGCCAGGTAGTCGGCGAGCGGGTGGCCCTCCGCGGTGCGCCAGGACTCGGGGCCGGAAGCGTCGTACCCGTAGACGAGCGCGGCGGCGGCCGAGGAGGAGTTGCACTCGATGTCCCGGGTCACCACCCAACGGGGCGGCCCCTGCGGCAGGCCGGGATCGGCGGGAGCGTCGGCCAGGCCGCCGCTCGCGCGCAGATCCGCGCGGTTGCGGCGGGCGTGGTCGCCGAGCCCGGGCCATGCCTCGGCGGCCACCATGGAACCTGCCCGCAGAAGGAACTTGTGGGTGCCGTTGCCGCCGAACTCGGCGAGCAGATGTCCCCGGGCCTCACCGCCGTCCTTGGGCAGCTTGATGCGGAACTCGGGTGTGCCGGGGAGGAGCTCGGGCTGGGGCACGGTGACCTTCCGGGTGCGCGAGGCCTGTACGGACGCCCACACCTTACCTGTTGACGGTGTCAAGTGATCCGTGTTCTGCAAAAGCGCTTAGAGGGAGCGTGTTGACGATGTAAACAGACAGGTCCTAGGGTGTGGAATGTGTCCGCTCGACCGTTTCGGGCCGAGCCGGCGCTTGAACGCTGAAGTGGGGGGCGTATGGGTGCGGAGCCAGTGGCCGAGGCCAAGCGGCGTGCGATCGAGGCGGAGTTACCTTCGGTCATCGAAAGACTGAAACGGTGCGCGTCTTCCGCGGGAGTTGTCGGCCACCAGGCCTTCGCGCGGGAGGCGGACCGGCTCGGGCTCACGAGTGACGAGCAGCGGCGAAGGCTCCGCACCGGGCTCGCAGTAGTCGGCATTCATGTGAAGCCCCCACGCCGGAAAGAATGTCGGGCGCCCGCCACGGCACCCGCCCAGGGACACCTGGCCCAGGCCCGGCGGATGCTGGCCCGCTACGCCGACGCCGAAGGCACCGTCAGCAAGCTCGCCCACGACGGCGTCGTAAGGCTCCATGGGCTCGGCCCCGCGGAAGCACGTGAGCTGACCGCCGACTTCCCGATCACCCGCCCCGGCACACCCCGCGTGCAGCCGCCGACCCGTGAGAAGTGCGCCCACTCCGCCGTTTCCGTCATGGACGACAGGCTGTCCGACGCCGTTCGCGCCGCACGGGCCGTGCTGGAGGAGGACCGGTGGCGCGGAAACCCGGCGAAGGTCGTGCTCAAGGCGGACGAGGAAGTCGGTCTCGCCGTTCTCCTCCGCGGCGGTACCGACCACCTCGGCCGCGATGTCCCGGAGGAGGAGATAGCGGCGCTGCCCCGCGACGGCGAGCCGTGGCGTGCTTACGAGTGCCTCGTCCTGCACAACCGGCGGCTCGTGGGGAAGATCGCGCAGGGCTACCAGGGACACGGACTGGACATCGAGGACCTCGTCCAGCACGGAACCCTCGGCCTGATGCGCGCGGTCCGCAAGTTCGACGCCACCAGAGGCTACAAGCTGTCGACCTACGCGACGTCGTGGATCAGGCAGGCCATCACCCGGGCCATCGCCGACGAGGGCACGGTGATCCGGGTGCCCGTGCACATGCACGAAAAGGTCAGCAAGGTGGCCGTGGCCGAGCGCAAGCTGCTGAGCGAGGGCCGCGCCAGGACCGTCGACAACGTGGCCTACGCCACCGGCCTCACGTTCGCCGAAGTGGAGAAGGTGCGCAGAATCAGCCGGCCCACCGACTCCCTGGACCGGATCATCGGCGACGACACCGCACTCGGCGACCTGATCATCGGGCCGAGCCGGCAGCCCGGACCTCCTGCCGTGCTGCTCCGCAAGGAATTCCAGGCGCGCCTTCGGCACGTCTTGGAGCACCTCCCCGAGCGGGAGCGGCACATCCTCGTCCGGCGCACCGGCCTTGACGGCGACGAGCCGGACACGCTGGAGGAGATCGGCGCCGTCTTCGGCGTCACCCGCGAACGCATCCGACAGCTCGAATCGAAGGCCAAGGAGAAGTTCCGCGAGCAGCTCGTCCGCCACAGGATGATCCCGTCGCACCCCTGAACCGGCCGCACATCACGGCGGGCCCACCGCCGAACCCTCTCCACGCCCCCACCTGATCCAAAGGAACCCGCACATGGACCCGCGCCAGGAGCTGGTCGACTACCTCACCCGCCAGCTCGTCGGCCCCGCCGGCGGCGAGGACGAGGTGCTCGACGCTCCGCCCGACCGGCAGTACCTCATGGGCACGCTGTACCCGCAACAGGCCCCGCTGGAGCGCCGGCTCGCCCTCGCGGCCGACGACCCCGAGGCGCCGGGCGCCGAGGAGGACGCCCCCGACGCGAGTCCGGCCGCCGACCCGGTGCCCGAGACCAACAGCTGGCTGCCCGCCTCCCTCGGCCTCAGCTTCTACACCGACGCCGCACAGGTCGAGGTGGTCTGCACGGCCGGCCGCTACGAGACGCAGCGCAGCGAACCCGGGCGCGGGCGGCGCTGGCGCCGGATCCCCCTCGCGGCCGAGAGGCACACCGTCGGCCCCGACCGGGAGAGCGTGCCCGTCCTCGGCGGCCGTGCGGAGATCCGGCTGCGCCGCCGCTCCTACGGCGACGGCACCCTGATCACCGTGGCGCTGGTCAACACCGCCCGCCACGACGGCACCGACGGCAAGGCGCCGAGCTGGGACGACATGCTGTTCCAGTGCGGGCTCACCGTCCGCCCCGCCGACGGCGCCGTCCTGCCCTACCCCAGCGTCCGGCTCGCCAGCCGTGACCCCGAGGAGCGTGAACTGCGCCTGCAGTACCGGCACGTCGTCACCCACGCCGTCGGCCACGGCTGCGCCGTCCGCGAGGACCGCGGCGAGGACGGCGCCGTCGAACGCCTCGCCTGCGAAGTCCTGCCGCGCGCCGAGGTGCCCGCCGTCCGGCCCGGCGGCCCGCTCGACGCCCCCGTGCTCACCCTCGCCCACCTGGCCGACGCGGCCGTCGACAGAGACCAACTGCGTGAGGAGTTGGCCGAGTTCGCCGCCTCCTACCACGCCTGGTATGTGGGCCAGTGCTCCGTCGAGGTGCCGGTCTGGGGGCGGGAGGCCGCGGAGCGAATCCTCGGCCGTGTCCGTCAGGCGGTCACCCGCATCGAAGCGGGCGTGCGCACCCTGTGCGACCCGGACCGCCCCGAACTCCTGGCCGCCTTCCGCATCGCCCAGCGCGCCATGCTGCTCCAGATGCGCCACTCCGCCCCCGACCAGGCCGGTCAGCGGCGCCACCGCTCCGACCCCGTGGCCCTCGACCCGCCCGTCGACCCCGAGGCCACCTGGCGCCCCTTCCAGCTCGCCTTCTTCCTCCTCGCCCTCGACGGCGTCGCCGAACCCGGCCACCGCGACCGGGAGACCACCGACCTGATCTGGTTCCCCACCGGCGGCGGCAAGACCGAGGCGTATCTGCTCCTGGCCGCCTTCACGATCGCCCTGCGCCGGATCCGCGGCGAAGGCGGCGGAACGACCGTGCTCAGCCGCTACACCCTCAGCCTGCTCACCACCCAGCAGTTCCAGCGCGCCGCCACCACGATCTGCGCCCTGGAACACCTCCGCCGCACCGAACCCGGACTCGGCCTCGGCGACGAACCGATCACCATCGGCCTGTGGGTCGGCGAGACCACCACCCCCAACACGTTCCAGAAGGCCAAGGACGCCTTCGACCAGCAGTACGAGGCCACCCACCCCGAGGACGTCTTCATCCTCGACCGCTGCCCGTGGTGCGGCACCCGCATCCTGCCGCCGGCCCGGTCCGGCGTCCGCTCCGACTACGGAGTCCGCGCCGGGACGGACGCCTTCGCCTTCCACTGCACCCGTGACGAGTGCGCCTTCCACGACGTCCTGCCCGTCGCCGTCGTCGACCAGCACCTCTACCGGGATCCGCCCACCTTCGTCCTCGGCACCGTCGACAAGTTCGCCCGGCTCGCCTGGGAGCCCGACTCCGGCCGCCTCTTCGGCGCCGGCACCGGCAACCCGCCCCCGTCCCTGATCATCCAGGACGAGCTGCACCTGCTCACCGGACCGCTGGGCACCACGGTCGGCCTCTACGAGGCGGCCGTCCTGGAGCTGTGCACCGGCCCGGACGGCCGCCCGCCCAAGATCGTCGCCGCCACGGCCACCATCCGGCGCTCCACCGAACAGGTCCGCGCCCTGCACCACCAGGACGTGCAGCTCTTCCCGCCGTCCGGACTCGACGCCCGCGACAGCTACTTCGCCGTCCCCGACACCGGCCGCCCCGGCCGCCTCTACCTCGGCGTCATGGCCCAGGGCCACACCGCGGGCCGCGGCGCCGTCGCCACCACGGCGGCCATGCTCCAGGGCGTCCACCAACTCCCCGAGGAACACCGCGACGCCTACTGGACGCTCGTCGCCTACCACCACAGCCTGCGCGAGCTCGGCCGAACCGTCACCGCGGCCGGCGACGACATCCCCGCCCAGCTGAGGGGCCTCGACGAGGGCACCGGCGTCCGCGCGCTCGGCGCCGGCGACGTACAGGAACTGACCAGCAACCTGCCGCGTGCCGAGCAGCCCATCCTCCTCGACCGCCTGGAGAAGCCCTGGAGCGACCCCCGGTCGGTGTCCTTCCTGCCGTGCACCAACATGCTCTCCGTCGGCGTCGACGTGAAGCGGCTCGCCTACCTGCTCATGCAGGGCCAGCCCAAGACCACCGCCGAGTACATCCAGGCCACCAGCCGCGTCGGCCGCCACCACGTGCCCGGACTCGTCGTCACCTACTTCAACGCCACCCGCCCGCGCGACCGGTCCCACTACGAGACCTTCCTCGACTACCACCGGGCGCTCTACCGCTACGTCGAACCCGCCAGCGTCACCCCCTGGTCCCCGCCCGCCCGGCGCCGCGCCCTGCACGCCGCGCTCGTCGTCCTGGTCCGCCACCGGCTCGGCCTGGCCGCCGAGAACCAGGCCGGACACCTCACCCGCCACCAGGACGAGGCCCAGCGGATCGCCGACGCCCTCGCCGAGCGCGCCGCCGTCGCTGAGCGCGGCGTTACGGGCGCCGACGCCGACGGTGTACGGGCCGATGTCCGCGCCGAACTCGGCAACCTTCTGGCCGACTGGTACCGGGAGGCCCGAACAGCCGCCGCCGAGGGCAAGGACCTCTACTACCGCAGCCAGGGGAAGGGCCACCGGAACCTGCTCAAGACCTTCGAGCAGCGCTACGGCCTGTGGGAGACCCTCAACTCCATGCGCAGCGTCGACCGCGAGTGCCAGATAACCGTGACGGGAGCAGGAAAGTGAAGCGCAAACTCCGGGTCCGCCAGGCACAGACCGTGCTGCCGTTCGGCGTCGGCGCCGTCCTCGACGTCCAGGGCGAGTCCTTCGTCGCCGCCGGCATCGAGGCCTGGCCGCGGCTCAAGACCCCCGTCCCCGCCGAACGGCTCGCCGTCCGCCTCGGCGTCACCGGCTTCTACGCCGCGCCCCACACCCTCAACGACCGCTACGACCGGCCCGACGGCCCCGGCGTCCCCTACGTCCGCTTCCCCGGCTGGCTGTTCTGCGGCGCCTGCCGCACCATGGTCCGCTTCCTGCGTGAGATGGAGAAGCCCGGCGAGCCGCCCGTGTGCACGTCCTGCGCCGCCGCGCCCCGCCTCACGCCGATGCGGTTCGTCCGCGTCTGCGCGGACGGGCACCTCGACGACGTCGACTGGTGGTACTGGGCCCACTCCCGCCTCACGCCCGAACTTCGGGCCTCGTGCCCGGAGGCGAAGCACGCCTGGAAGGCACGCCGGCTCGGCTTCCGGGTCGCCGACCGCGCCTCCGGGCTCGAAGCGCTCTCCGTACGCTGCGGCGCGATCCGGCAGGACGGCAAGGCGTGCGGAGCCGAGCGCGACCTGCTCGACATCCTCGGCCCCCAGGGCGGACGCTGCCCGGGCCGCAACCCCTGGCAGCGCCGGGATGAAAACATCACGTGCGGCCAGCAGGTCCACGTCGTGCAGCGCACCGCGGGCAACGTCTACTACCCGGTCGTCTACTCGGCTCTGGACATCCCCCAGTCCGCGGAAGCCCCGCGCGCGGAGCAGGACGCGGCGGAGGCCGTCCGGGGCCACGGCTACTGGACGAACCTGCTCGACGCACTCGGCACACCCCGAGCGGCCCTCTTCCGGGACATGATCAAGGAGGACACCGAGGCCCCCGACAGCCTCATCGACCAGCTCATCGCGGAGGCCACCGGTTCGACCGCGCCCCAGCCCGCCGACCGCCCGGAGTCCGGAAAGATCGACCTGAGCCGCGACGAGTGGCACGCCTTCGACGCCACCGAACTCCCGGAGCCCACCGGTCACTTCTCCATCCGCCGCAGTGGCCTCGGTCTCGGCGGCGAGACGGAGGAGCCCTGGGCCACCCTCGACGCGCACATCGACGGCGTCGTCCTCGCCGACCGGCTCCGCGAGGTGCGGGCACTGACCGGGTTCCGCCGCCACTCCCCGGGCGGCACCCTCGTACCCGCCGACACCAGCGGCCGCCTGCGCTGGCTGCCCGCGACCGAGGTCTACGGCGAGGGCATCGTCCTCACCCTCGACGAGCAGCGCCTGACCACCTGGGAGAACGACCCCCGCGTGCGGGCCCACGTCCACGGGGTCCGCGCCGACCTGGACGCGTCGTTCCGCGACGAACAGCTCGCCGAGACCGTCGGCAGCGCACTCTCCGCTCGCTTCCTGCTCCTGCACACCCTCGCCCACCTGCTCATCCGCCAGCTCTCCTTCGACTCCGGCTACACCACCGCCAGCCTGCGCGAGCGCGTCTACGGGCGCCCCGAGTACGCCCAGCGCGGCTTGCTCGTCTACACGGCCGCCGGTGACGCGGAGGGCACCCTCGGCGGCCTGGTCCGGCAGGGCGAGGCGCCCCACCTCGCCGAGACGCTCATCCGCATGCTGGAGGCCGCCGCCTGGTGCTCCGCCGACCCGCTGTGCGCGGAACACACCGGCCAGGGCTTCGGAAACCTCAACCGAGCCGCCTGCCACGCCTGCACCCTGCTGCCCGAGACGAGCTGCCAGACCGGCAACACCCTCCTCGACCGCGCCCTGGTCGTCGGTTCCGCCCGCGTCCCCGGCTACTTCACCGACGTCCTCACCGCGAGCCGCGAGTACGCGGCCGCCACCGCCCTGGGATGACCGCCATGACCACCGCGAACACCCCCGTTCTCCACCCCGGCCTCACCCCCGCCCAGCGCGACTGCCTGGACGCCCTGCCACTGACCGGCAACCACCTCGTCAGCGGCCCGCCCGGCAGCGGCAAGAGCCTGCTCGCCGCGCACCGCGCCGTGCACCTCGCCCTCACCGGCCGCCCCACCCTGCTGCTGTCGCGCTCCCGCCTCCTGAGCCGGCTGTTGCGCGACACCCTGGCCGGCCTCACGGTCCCCGGCGCGCCCGTCGAAGCCGCCACCGTCCACGGCTGGATCAACCGCCGCTTCGGCCAGGACGCACCCCGCACCGAGGACGGCTGGTTCGACTGGACCGCCCTCACCCACCGGGCCGCCACCACCCTCGGCGAGAACGACACGGCCACACCCCACCTCGTGATCGACGAGGGCCAGGACCTTTCGCCGGGCTTCTACCGGCTGGTCCGGCTCGCCGCCGCCTCGGTCACGGTCTTCGCCGACGAGTGCCAGCGCCTCACCGACACCAACTCCACCCTCACCGAGATCACCGACGCCCTCGGGCGCTCCACCGGACGTATCGAGATCACCGGCAACCACCGCAACACCCGCGAGATCGCCGCCCTCGCCGAGCACTTCCGCACCGGCGGCCCCCGCCCCCGGACACCCTTCCGCAGTGGCACGGTGCCCGTCGTCCGCCACTACTCCGGCACCAGGGCCCTGGCCGACGACATCGCCACCATGGCGGCCCGGCACCCGAAGGACCGCATCGGCGTCATCGTCAACTCCCTGCGCACGGCAGCCGATCTGATGCGCCACCTGGAACGCGCCGGCCTCGTCCACGAGCCCCAGCTCTACAGCTCGGCGGCCCCCTCCGGCCGCTACCGCGACCTCGACCTCGCCCGCCCCGGCGTCGTCCTCGTCCACCGGGCGAGCGCCAAGGGGCTCGACTTCGACACCGTCGTCATCGCCGACACCGAAACCGACTCCGCCACCGACCCCACGGCGGCCTCCCTCCGCATGGCCTACTACGTCATGATCACGCGCGCGCGTGAGCGACTGGTACTGGGCTGGCAGGGCAGCCGGCCGCCGCGCCACCTCGAAGCGCTCGCGATCCGAGAGGACCACAACCCCGAAGACTAAGGCCGATGACGCCAAAAGAATGCTCCAGCAGGCCCTCGACAAGGCGTTGGTCGCCCAGCAACCGCTGGCGAGGAAGCACGTCGAGCGCCTGCGGAGAGTCCACCCCGACGACACCCCACAGGAGTTGATCCGTCGGTTGAACCGCTACTACCTCGCCGGCATCACCGCATCCGGAGGAGCATCCGGCGCGGCAGGGATCGTGCCCGGTGCCGGGATCCCGACGGCTCTGGCCGATGCCATGGTCTTCACCGAGGCGTCAGTGCTCTACACGCTGTCGCTGGCCGAGGTCCACGGCATACATCCCGAGGACTTCGAGCGACGCAAGCTCCTGGTCCTGACCGTCCTCCTCGGCGACGGAGCGGTCAAGGTCCTGGACAAGGCCATCGGGCGCACCGGCCCCTACTGGGCACGGCGCATCGTCAACGCGATCCCCATGAGCGCGATCAACCGCGTCAACAAGGTGCTGGGCCCGCGGTTCGTCACCAAGTACGGGACCAAGCAAGGGGTTCTGGTGCTGAGCAAGCAGGTGCCACTCGGTATCGGTGCCGCGCTCGGCGCAGGCGGCAACCATCTCTTCGGACGACTGACGATCAAGTCCGCCCGTGCCATCTTCGGACAGCCCCCGTCGAGCTGGGCCCCGTGCGAGGCATGAGCTTGCGGTGAGTTTGGGACACCGACACGCCGTGGCGGTGTCGCTGTCCCAAACTCACCGCAAAGTCACTGATCCGTTCGGGCGCGGGGCAGGAGGAGGTGACGTGAGGAGGGCGCGGACCGTTTTGCCGCTGGGCGGATAGGGGAGCGTGTCCCAGCGGTCGGCGATCGCGGCGACGAGCGAGAGCCCGCGCCCGGTGGTGGCGAGCGACTCGTCGGACACGGCGCTTGCGGGCCTGACCAGGGGCCACCTGTCTCCACGCCCATCGGTGACATCGACACGAAGGCGGCCGGGCGGAGCGTCGAACACGAGGGTCAGCCGAAAGCTGCGACCCGGCAGGCTGCCGTGGAGTGCGGCGTTCGCGGCAAGCTCAGCGACCACGATCTCGGCACGCTCGGTGAGGTCCTGCGGGGCACCCCAGGACCGCAGCTGATCCACGCTGAGCAGCCGGGCGAGCCGAGCGCCGCGTCGGGTCGAGGAGATCAGCTGCGTGAAGGTGAGCGGCGTGGTGGTGACTTGGGGAGCGGGTTGGTTCATGGCGCCAGCGTGATACCCGTTTGGGCCTGTGACGAGAGCCACATCACGTACGCTAGGTCAGTGTACGAACACACTGCGTGGACAGTACGCGTGTCGCGCCGCCACGCTGAGTGTTGAACGTGTGCGGGCCCGAGAGGGCTGGAGAAAGGGGCGGCGGATGGACATGGTCCAAACGGAGACAGCCACGGTCGTGGATGCCCGGACGGTTCCGGCGGGGGATACCGAGCGGGAACCCCACCCCTCGGACAGTCTGCGCACATTCGGCGCGGTCGTCCAGGCATTGCGCGAACACGCGGGGCTCAGCCGAAGTGAACTCGCCACCATCGTCCAGTTCTCCAAGCACACCGTGGAGTCGGTGGAGTTGGGACGCCGGATGCCGGACGAGGCGTTCGTGGAACGCGCGGAGGAGGCAACCGGAAACACCGGCGCGCTGCGGAGGGCCGCCCGCCATCTCACCCGGGGCGAGGCGGGGCTCGCGGCGTGGTTCCGTCGGTGGGCGCGGCTGGAGCGGGAGGCGGTGAGCCTGTGCACGTATGAGTGCAGGGTGGTGCCGGGGCTGTTGCAGTCGGAGGCGTATGCGCGGGCGGTGTTCGAGGGCACGATCCCGCTGCGGACCGAGGAGGAACTGGAGGAGCAGCTCGCGGCGCGGATGGAGCGGCAGCGGATGATGCGGGAGCGGCCGAAGGTGCCGTTCAGCTTCATTGTCGAGGAGCATGTGTTCCGGCGGCGGTTCGGGGATGCGGAGGCTATGCGGGGGCTGTTGGACCACGTGTTGGAATGCAGTACCCCGCGCAACGTGACGCTCCAGGTAGTGCCGCTGGAGTCTGGGTTGCACCCGTGCATGGATGGGCCGGTGCGGATCTTGGAGACCCCTGCGAGGCAGAGGCTCGGGTACTCCGAGGGCCAGAAGAACGGGCGGCTGATCTCCGACCCGAAAGAGGTGAGTGCGCTCTGCCAACGCTATGAAACACTGCGCTCGCAGGCCCTGAGCCCCAACGAATCCCGGGCCTTGCTGGAGCGACTGCGAGGAGAGCTATGAGTAGGGGTACGACGGAACTCGCCTGGTTCAAGTCCAGCTACAGCGGCGGTGAGGGCGACGACTGCGTGGAGATCGCGATCGCCGAGGAAGCTGTTCACATACGGGACTCCAAGGACCTGACCCGCCCGCCCTTCGCCGTGGACCGCGAGGGCTGGGCGTCCTTCGTGACGTTCGTGTCGGGTGCCTCGGGCGCGTAGCCGAGCGAGGCGCGGTTGATGTAGCGCTCGCCGAGGTTGGGTGGCGGTTTCGGCGCGGTCTTCTGTGGCGCGGGCTTGGCGGCTGACTTCTTGCCGCCCGCCCGCGCCCCGGGAGTGGCCTTCGCTTTTGCGGCGCTCTTGGCGGCCGGCGTGCCGCGTGCCTCGAACTTCTTCCGCAGCTGAGATAGCTGCTCACGCTCCTGCACGGTCTGGTCGGCGGGCAGCGCGTTGACCAGAGCCCTGGCCCGGCTGAGCATGTAGCGCGCCTGGGCCCAGCGCTTGGCCTTGATCGCCGTGCGTATCAGTCCGAGGGATTGCTGCAACGCCTTGACCTTCGCCGCCTGCCGCCGGGGCATCGGGAACTCCGCCCCGCTGCCCCGACGCTGCCCGGCGGCACGCGTGCCCCAGTCCGCGCCCGACGTCAGGACGACGGCCGAGCGCGGGTTGCTGGTCTGGCTTCGGCGTACCACGAGATGTTCGTTCCTTGCGTGTGGGGCGGATCAGGCGTGGCGGGGGCCCTGGCCGGGGGGCGGGGTGAGGGTGGAGCGGTAGTTGCCGGACTCGCCCTCGATGAGCGGGTTCTCCAAGGTGAGACCGGCGGCGGCCATGCGGTCGTGCTCGGCGAGGATCAGGTTCTTGGTGCGGTACTCGCCGTGCGCCTTGATGTCGTTGTCGCGGACGACGTTGAAGGTGTCCAGAATGTAGGCAGTGTCGTCGCGGGTGATGCCGTAGAGGTGGAAGAAGAGGGCGTCCAGCTCGGCGCGGATGATGGCACGGCGCTCGGGGTCCCAGCGGAAGGGGGTGCCGGTGTCGCCTAGGTCGCGGGCGAACGCTTCCATGTCCGCAGCGGTGTAGGTGAGTTCGAGAAGGCGTGGAACGATCGAGTTCAGGTGGGGGGCCAGTTGGGCGGGGGTGGGGGTGGGCAACTGTCGAACGATGAAGAAGTTCATCGTAATTCCGCCGACCTTTTGTCGGCTTGCGAAGTCGTGCGCGAAGGATGACTGGCAAGCAATGAGTGATCCGAGACTAGCTGCGGGAAGGCTCGATGTCATGATTGGAACCTTGTTGCCAACTCCGGAACGCGAGAAAACGAACGAGATAGTGGTCCGCTCGTTACTCGTATTCGTGATGTCCCGCCATCCAAGCAGCCAATCCCGCTTCCACCCCCTCCTGGCCAGTCGGGTAGAGACTCCGGCTTCCTTGACTTCCTCTCCGGTCTTCTTGTCGAACTCGCCGTTAGTCCAGTCCTGTTCCGAGACCCAGTACCGGGGTAGGGGGACAGCAGATGCATCCTGGTGTTGATCCAGAGTGAAGCGGGGGAGAGTGCCCACGGCCAGTTGCTTCTCTGTGGCGTTCTCGTACGTGGAGAAGCGGTGGTCGTAGTGGTGGAGCATCTTCGCCTCGTATAGGGGGAGGAGCCGTTCGGCGCCGCGGACCAGGACGTTGCCGTCGAGACGCCAACCGCTATTGAGGAGATCGTTGAAGGTCTCACCGTTTTGGATGTTGGGACGGAAGAGGTGCGACTCATGCGACATGTGGAACATGGTCATGAATGAGACATCCCATGGATTCCCGTCCGAGCCCTTCGTCTCGTTGATCAGGACGGGGACCCGGCGGTAGATGCCGAGAGTGATCTCAACGTCGCGCCGACTGCGAAAGACGGGGCAGGTACCGGTGTTCGGGTTGAGGAGTTGGATGTCGCGGGCGGTGAGGGTGTAGGCGCGTTCGGGGATCTGGGCGACTTGGCGGACGCGGAAGGCGAAGGAGATGGGGTTGTCTGGGGTGCCGGAGCCTGCCATGCAGAACAAGGCGAAGTTCATGCTGTGATGGACGCTGGGGAAGACCTTCTCCTCATTCTCGAAACCGTAGAGAGCCACCAAATGGCCCTTCATGACGACATCCTTGAAGAAATACTGTGTACGTGCGTCTGTCGCGATGCCGGTTGGAATGATGACGCCAGTGCGACCTCGGCTGGAGGTTAGGACGCGGTCGCCCTCGGCGAAAAGTGCGTATAGATTGAGATTTCCCTGTCCGGTCAGTGGGTAGCGGGCTGAAGCGCGCAAGAAGTGACTCTCACCGTAGACCTTACGCTTTGCAAGCTCGTAGCTGCTGTGCAGGTGCATGGTGTCCGGGTTTTCCTTGAGTTCTCGGATCTTCTTCTTGCGGGCAGCTGTGTTGTTGGTTGCTGCAATCTCCGGAGCGCGCACTGCAAAGAACTCCGTCTCCGGAAAGTTCACGCTCTCCCACGGCGGATTCCCCACCACCGCGTCGAACCCTCCGGCCCAGCCCGTTCCTTCCTGAACCCCGACACCGGACTCCGGGACGGCGAACACCTCCGGGAACTCCAGGTGCCAGTGGAAGAAGCCGTACTGATCCCGCAGCCGCAGAATCTCCTCATGCGTGGCATCCGGCACAGCCGACTGGTCACGCCCCCGCAGAGCCCGGAACACCTGATCCGTCGGCGCCTCCGGCGCCCCCTCCCGCTTGGGCCAGACGAACGCGGCACACCACGCGTCAGCAGCGTGCAGGTCGTGCACATACGCGGTCGACTCCGTGTAGGCGCGGTACGCGGACTCCTGCGCCCGCACCTGCTTCAGGGAATCGGCAGGTGCAGCAGTGATCCGGGCCAGCTCAGCGGCGTAACGCTCATTGCCGGGCAGCGCATCCGTGTCGAACAGAAGCTCGTCCTGGCCACCGCGCTGGGCCTTGTTGCGCTTGACGAGCCCGGCCGCGTACTTCCGGTCGTCGCCCTCGATCGGCTTGAAGGCGTCGTCCGGAACACCGTCCGCCAGCAGCTTCGGCGTCGCGCCGATCAAGCCGTTCCCGTGCTTGACATGCGCGTCCAGGAAGCCGAGCGGCTTGCCCGGTTCCATGGCCTCGATCCACAGGGAGACCTTGGCCAGCTCCACGGCCATCGGGTTGAGGTCGACACCGTAGATGCAGCGCGCGACGACCTCGTGCAACGCGTGACGCATCGCGTCGACCGTCGGCTCCGGGTTGCGCTCCCGCACGGACGCCACGCGCTTGGCGATACGCCGCGCCGAGGCCACGAGGAAGTGTCCAGATCCACACGCCGGGTCACACACCATCAGCGACAGCAGCTCATCAACAATGTCATCCGTCGGATCGGGACGACCGGCCTCCGTGGCCCGCTGTTCGCCCCGCTTGACCGCGTCGTCTATGACCGGGTCGAGCGTCGTGTCCAGCAGGCACTCGATGAGCGAGGACGGCGTGTAGTAACTCCCGGTCGTCTTACGGCTGTTCCCAGCCACCTCGATCAGCTCGAACGAGCGGTCCGTCGCCGAGTGCTTCGGCTCCAGCTCCAGCAGGGACTCGTACACCGAGCCCAGCTCCTCCGCGTCCAAGTGGCGGTAGTCCACCGCCCGCCAGCGCCGCGCGCCCGGGTCGCGGACCTGGGCCAGGTGACGGACGGCGGCCAGCAACGACTCGTTGGACAGCTTCAGACCGTCCAGCGGGGCATCGGCATCCGTGTGGGTGAACAGGCCGCCGAGCCCCGGCAGCCCCAGCTCCGGGCGGCCATCCTCCGTACCCAGCGCGTCGAGGACGATCCGCAGAGCCTCGTACTGGTCGCCGTGTGCCGTGCCCTGACGCCGCCGGGCGCGCTGACGCAACCGCGCCGAGGAGAAGTACCGCTCGTACGCCTCCCGCTGCCGCTCGCCGGCCTCCGGGTCGAGCAGGGCATCGCGGTCCTCGGCGACGAAGACGAAGAGCAGACGGTAGACGAGGCGCAGCAGAGCATCCCGGAGCGCTTTCGGGTCGGTGTTCTCCCGCAGTCGCGCGTTGTCGGGGTGGCGCAGGAACCCCGTACCAAGCACCGTCAGCGCGTTCTGCACCCCCAGCCGGAGCTGGTCCAGCGCCCGCGCCCCCGAGGTGACGGCTTCGGTCCGCCACTTCTCCAGCCAGCACCCCGAGGGCGCCGCCCCCTCCGGCACCTCGAACCGCGACGCGTGCAGCAGGCTGTACAGCAGCACGAACTCGCTGAACAGCTCGCCGTCGAACATCGCCTCCAGGTCGAACTCGACGTAGGCGGCGGTGGAGAAGGACGAAGAGTCGCGCAGCAGCCGCAGGCGGCGGCCGTTGGTAAGTGCTGCCCACAGGTGGGCCTCGGTGCGGTTGAGGCAGTCCTGGAGCATGGACTGCGCGGGGACTTGCCCAGCCGCCGGGCGCTTGTCGAGCTCCTGGTTCCAGGGGATCAGATGGACGAGGGCCGGGCCGTGCCGGTGGGAGACCGGGAACCGCTTGTCCGGGTCCGAGTCGGCGGGAATGCCGTCCCCACCGACCTCCGTCAGCGCGCCGAAGTCCAGCTTGCGGAAGAGCTGGGCGAGCCAGTCGGTGCCCGCGCGGCCGGTCGGGTCGGCGGCGGGGGCGCCGGTGTTCGGGTCGGACGGCAGGGCGGTGCGCAGGTCGCGCCAGAGCGGCTTGAGGTACTCCCAGGCGCGCTCGGCCTCGTCGCGTACGGGGACCGAGGCGGGCAGGCCGTAGTCGGCGGGCTTGGTGCCCGGGAGGTTCCGCGCCTCGGCGATGCGCAGGAGCATGTCGGCGGGGAGCAGTCCGCCGACCGTGGTGACGGCGGTGAAGGCCAGGGCGGTGCGGGTGGCGGCGGACATCAGGCTTCGGCTCCCGGCGCGATAGAAACGGGCTGCTGCGGCAGATAGACGTACACGCCGAGGACATCGGCGGGCTCCTGCGGGACGACCTTCAGGCCGCGGACGATCTCCTCGTTGGCCTTGCGCACGCGGCGGTGCGAGGTGTCGAGTTCGGCGGCCAGGCGGGTGCCGTACTCCGTGAGGTGGGCGGACAGGTCCGGCAGGCCGTCCAGGGCGCGGGTGATCTGGTTGCGGGCCAGCTGCTCGTGGGTGTTGGCGGTGGCGCGGGCCGCGAGGAGGGCGGTGGCCGCGTCGTCGTCCAGCCAGCGGGCGCGCGCCGGCATCCCCTCGTAGGCGAGCAGCCGGGCGTCCTCCGCGACCAATTGCCGCTCTCCGGTGCGGGACGGCAGGGTGAGGTGGAAGCGGTAGCGGACCAGCAGGAGGGTGGTGCGGATGGTGACCGCGTCCGTGGTGACGACGCCACAGCGCCGGGCGGGGCGGGGGCCCGGGGTGTTCGCGTCGAGCGCCGAGTCCAGGACGTACGAGGCGATGGCGCCGATCACGGGGTCGGTGCGGACCAGCGCGGCCTCGCCGCGGGCGATCGCCGGTGTCGTACGGAAGGGGATCTCCCGGTCCTCCTCGATCAGCCGTCCGCCGAGCGTGGCGGCGAGCGCGTCGCGCAGGCCGGCCGGGGCGCCGCCGAGCTGGGCGGTGAAGTCGCCGGTGCCACCGCGTGGGTCGCGGACCAGCGCTTCCAGGTCGCGCAGCGCCTCCAGGGCGAAGCCGCGCACCTCGTCGGCGCCCCCGAGCGCGGCCCGTACGGCGGCGACCTCGCGGGCCACCTCCTCCGGGTGGATGGCGCGCTGGGCGTACTTGGAGCGGGACGTCTTCTCCCGCTCGGCGGCCGAGTTCCACTCGCGCTCGATGCGGTCGAACGACTCCTGGTGGCCGTCCACGTCGAACAGGCTTTCCTGGCTGCCCTGCCGTCCGTGCAGCAGCAGCCACTCCACCACCGCGTCGGTGACGCCGGAGGCGGTCTCGTCGGGGACGGAGACGGAGATGCCCAGGTCCTTCTTGATCTGCCGGTGCTTCTTGAACAGCACGTCCAGGACCTTGCCGTCGATGCCGTTGTCCTCGCCGTACATGGTGATGACACGGACCTGGTCGCGCTTCTGCCCGTAGCGGTCGACGCGGCCCTCCCGCTGGTCGTGGCGGGTGGGGTTCCAGGCCAGGTCGTAATGGACGACGGCGTCGAAGTGGTGCTGGAGGTTGACGCCCTCGGAGAGACAGTCCGTGGCGATCAGCACGCGGCGGGCGGCGGGGTCGCCGGCCTCCTCGGCGGATTCGGCGGCGAGCTGCTCGATGCGCTCAAGACGCTGCTGCGGGGAGAGGGTGCCGGTGACCGCGGCGATCTTGGTCTTCTTGCCGAGCTTGCCGTCGAGCTGCGTGGCGAGGTACTCAGCGGTGGGGATGTAACGGCAGAAGACGATCGGGTGGTAGCCGTCGGCGATCAGGCCCTTCAGATGCCGGGTGAGCGCCTTCAGTTTCGCGTCCTCGGCCGGTCCCACCAACTGTGCCGCCCGCTGCGAGAGTTCGAGCAGCCGGGCGCCCGCCTCCTCCGACTCGGCGGCGCCGGGGGCGACGTCCATGCCTTCCAGCCGGTCGTTCTCGGCGGAGTCGGCGGCCACCGGGGCGCCCAGCGCGTCCGCCTCCTGCGCGGTGCGGGCGGTGGCGGACTCGGAACGCGTCTTGAGGGTCTGCGCGGCGGCCGCGGGTGAGGACACCATCGAGCGCAGCAGCGCGATCACCGACCACCAGGCGATGCGGGCCTCCCGCTTGCCCTGCTCCCCGGCCGCCGTGACGCGGTCCCGCGCGTAGGCGATGGCGTCGTCGAGCAGCGCCCGGTAGGCGGGCGTCAGCTTGTACGGCTCGTCCTTGGTCCAGCGGTCGGACGGGAAGGCGGTCCGCTCGGCCAGGGAGTCGTCGGCGAGGCCGTCCTCCTTGGTGAGGTAGTCGCGGACGTCGGCGCGCTTGCGGGCCACGAAGTGCTCGGCGAGCTTCGCGCGCCCCGCCGCGGACTCCAGGTCCAGCGTGGCGAGTTCGGGCCGCACCAGGCCGAGCAGGTTGCGGAACGCGGACTCCTTGCCGGAGTGCGGGGTCGCGGTCAGCAGCAGCAGATGCCGGTCGGCGGTGGCGGAGATCCTGCGCAGCAGCTCGTAGCGGAGCTGGTTCGCCGCGGACGAGGTGCCGCCCTGTGCGGTGTCGTCGGCCGCCACGCAGGTGTGGGCCTCGTCGACGATCACCAGTTCGGGGCAGTGCCGGACGAAGTCCTCCCGGTGCCGGGTCGACTTGATGAAGTCCGTCGAGATGATCGTGCAGGGGTGCTTGTCGAACAGGGACTGGCCCAGCTCCAGGCCGCGCTCCAGCCGTGTCACCGTGGAGGCCAGGACCAGCTCGGCGTCGATGCCGAACTTCTCCCGCAGCTCGGACTGCCACTGCTCGGCCAGGGCGGGGGAGCACAGCACCGCCAGCCGGGTCGCCTCGCCCTGGGCGAGGAGTTCCTTGGCGATCAGGCCGGCCTCGACGGTCTTGCCGATACCGACGTCGTCCGAGATCAGCAGCCGCACGGTGCGCTGCCGCAGCGCCATCAGCAGCGGCACCAGCTGGTAGGCCCGGGGCTCGACGGCGATCGACGCCAGCGAGCGGAACGGGCCCGCACCCGAGCGGAACCCGATGCGCAGCGCCGTGCGCAGCAGACCGGCGGCCCGCTGGTCGCCCAGGTCGGCCGGGCTCGGCGCCGCGAACTCGGCCGGGCGCACCTCCTCGAAGGTGGGGAAGACGGCCGCGATGTCGTCCTCGCTCCCGCCCAGGGGGCGCAGCACCAGCATGTCGGGGGCGCTCTCGGGCAGCACCACCCATTCCCGGCCACGGGCGGCGACCAGGGAGCCGGCTGTGTACGTGAGGCTCATGAGATGTCTCGGTTTCCTTGGGATCGAGAGGGGGGCGACAGGAGGGGTGCGACGATCAACGGAGGCGGAAGTAGGCGGCGTTGTGCTCGATGATGGCGTCCCAGTCCGCGTCCGTGGGGAAGCGCAGGACGTCCCAGCCGGCGTCCTCCAGGCGGTACCCGGCCTCGACGTCGCGGGTGGAGTCGGCCGTGTGGCCGGGGACGTCGACGAACACGGCGAGGTTGGCCCCGTCCAGGCGGAAGACGAGGTCGGGGCACGCCCCGGCCTCCGGGACCAGGACGCCGGCCTCGTCCGGCAGCCGGTAGCCCTTCGCCCGCAGCCAGCCGAGCAGGTCACCGCCCGCGACGAGGGCCGCCAGATCGGCCTCCACCGGGGTCGGCGAGGCGCTGTGGGACATGGCCGCCGGGGCGAGCCTGCGGAAGGCTTCGCTCCGGGACTCGCCGCGGTCCTCCCGCTCGGTGCGGGCCTGGGCCAGCCGCTCCAGCAGCGGGCGGGCGGCGTGCCGGCTCAGCTGGCGGTGGTGGGTCTGGTTGGCGTAGGTCAGCAGGCAGGCGTAGCAGCCGCGGGCGCACTTCTCGCCGCCCGCGGGGCCGCCCTCGTCCTCGCCGAAATGGCAGATCTCCAGCGCGGTCCGGGCGGCCTTGGCGAGGGCGTGCCTGTCGTGCTGGATCCGGCGCAGCACCCCGGCGCCGCCCTCGGCGGCCTCCGTGAACAGCATGCGGCGGCGCGGGCCGTCGTCCGGCGGCAGCAGCTCCGCGGTCAGCTCGGAGTCCTCCAGCTCGAACGCCGCCTCGATGCCCCGCTCCAGCGCGTACAGGAACGACAGGGCCACCGGCTCGGGCAGCGGCTCCTCCAGGGTGACCACGAGGATGTTGCGGCGGTCCTCCACGAAGGGCAGGACCCGCTTCTTGCGGCGCTTCTCGTTGCCGTCCTCGTCGACCACCGGCATGCCGGTGCCCTCGATGGCGTCCGCGGCGGCCCGGTCGTTGAGCCAGCGGCCGTCGCCCAGGTCCAGCCAGTAGCCGTCCGGCTCGCCCTCCTTGTCGCGGACCCGGCCGAGGTTGGTGATCCGGACGGTCGCGGAGTCGCCGTAGTCCAGGTCGAGGACGGGCGCCCCGTCGGCGTCGGCGACATGCGAGGTGAGCCGCCCCTTGCGGGCCCCGTGGTCCTGGAACGCGTACGAGGTCTCCAGCCGGAAACCGGCCCGGCGGCGCTCCTCCTCGTCGGAGGAGATCCGCTCGCGCGGCGTGGTGTACACGGTGTGGAGGTGGAGCAGGCCGGTGCGCTTGCCGTACAGCTCCTCCCCGCACATCGTGCACGTGTCGGAGCCGGGCTTGACGGCGTAGTGGTAGCCGCAGCCGTCGCAGCGGCGCGCCTCCGCCGTCGCCAGCTCGCCCGAGGCGTCCGGCGGCAGCTGCACCCGGGTGACCTGATAGCGGGCGCCCTCGTGGTAGATGAGCGCGCCCGGGCCGAACTCGCGGATCGCGAGGAAGCGGGGACGCTGCAAGTAGTCGCCGTCGGCGTTGCGGCGGTTGCCGGAGCGCGGGATGTACGCGGCCAGCGGCAGCCGCGGGAAGCTGTAGCCGGGCAGGAACCCCTCGGACGCCAGGTAGCGGTACGGATTGAAGTCGCTCATCACCGACTTGCTGTCGACGGAGCGGTTCAGCAGGAGGTTCGTCTGCGTCTCCGCCTCCCGGCGGCGAGAGCGCGCCCGGCTCTGCTCGCCCGGGGAGAGGGTGTGGTCCACGACGCGCTTGTTCTGCTCGTACTGGTCGATGACGGCGGCCCGGAACAGATCCCGCCACCGATCGAAGGAGGCGTCGAACTTCTCCGGGGCCCGCTCGATCCGGTCCTCGATCCACTCGTCGTACCACCAGGTGGTCGACTCGAAGTCCGCGATCAGCGGGGCGAGGACGGTACGGGCGGTGGCGGCCGCGCGCCTGCGGGCGTCCTCGTCCAGGGACGCGCTGAGGATGTCCGGGAGGAGGGGCAGCGGCATGTGGGGGTCGGGGCGGTCGTCCCCGTCGGGGTCGTAGGCGACGTCGACGACCTCCGGGATCGCGGTGCCGAGCTTCATCCCGGTCTCCGCCAGCCAGATGCCCTGCAGATGCGAGCGCACCAGGTCCTCGTTGGCCAGGTCCAGGCGCGGCGGGGCCACCTGCCCCGACACCATGGCCTGGGAGCGGCGGAAGTAGTACTGGTCGTGGCTGTTGCCCGTCGCGCAGTACGTCGTCACCAGCGCGGGCTGACCGGAACGGCCCGCCCGGCCCGAGCGCTGCGCGTAGTTCGCCGGGGTCGGCGGCACGTTGCGCATCATCACCGCGTTGAGCGAGGAGATGTCCACGCCCAGCTCCATCGTCGGCGAGCAGTACAGCAGCGGCAGTTCGGCGTCGCGGAACTGCCGCTCGCGCTCCAGCCGGTCCTCCGGGGTGACCTGCGCGGTGTGCTCCCGCGCGTAGAGGCCGGCCAGCTCGGCGGCCGCGGTGCGGTACAGGTCGCGGAAGAACGGGTTGACGCGCGGGCCCTCGCCGCTGGTGTAGGTGCGCGCCAGGGGATCGACCGCGCCCCGCTCTCCGGTCCCGGCCCGCCAGATCAGCGCGGCGGCCGACACCCGGTAACCGGTGCGCTTCTGCGCCGCGCGGCGGCGGTAGGCCGGACCGGACTGCTCGGGGGTCGCGTCCACTTCGCGCACCAGGTCGGCGTCGCGCAGTACCGTCAACAGGTCCTCGATGACCTTCTGGACGTCGTCGAGGGGAAGGTCGCGCAGGTCCGGCATGTTGCGCCGCAGATACTTGCCGAACTTGCCGCGGGCCGAAAGGAACTGAGCGGTCCGCTCCATACCCGGCCGTGAGCCGTATGGGTAGGCGGTGCCCACCGCGGGCCGGTCGCTCTCACTGAGCACCCACGGCCCGGTCAGGCGCTCCTCGCTCGCCCGCTGCAAGGTGTCGAAGTCGTCGCGGAAGTACTGCACATCGATGGCGAGGGCACGCCGCATGAAGTCGAGCAGCGTCCGGGCGACCTCCTCGCGCAGGGCAGGATCGGCGTCGCGCAGCGCGGCGTGCGCGGACTGCCAGCGTTCGGGGTGGGCGGCGATCCAGGCCAGGTCCTCGTAGTCGATCCGCAGCAGCCCCGTCTGCTCCAGGTTCGGCATCGTGATGCGCCAGCCGCGCTCCAGATCGCGGTACAGGCGGTATCCCACGACGTCCCGGAACGCCTTCGTGGCCCGGCGCTCCATGGACGGAGGCAGGTCGGTGCCGGCCGCGTACTCGCGCGGGGTGAGGCCCATCACCTCGGTGACGGCCTCGGCCAGGTCGTCGTGGCGCAGCCCCTCTTCACCGGCCCGTACCGCGGCCTGATAGAGGGCGCCACGCAACTGGGTCACCTGGGCGAAGTCGTTGAAGTGCCCGGCCTGGAGCGAGGCGTCCTGCCGGTTGTCGACGAAGGTGAGGAGCTTGCGCGCCTCCTTGCCCAGGCTCTCCTCCGGCACCGCCCGCAGGGACTTCACGATGGACGCGGAGATCAGCGAGGTCGCCGAGGAACGCCCCTCCTGGTCGAGGGTGGCCAGCTTGGCGAAGTCCCGGCCGCGGGTCTGCTCGTAGGAGACCTGGCAGTGCACGCAGAACAGGAACGGTGCCGGGACGAAGGCCGCCACCAGCCCCTCACCCGACTCGTGTCCGTGGGCGTCCACGACGACCCGCTTGGGCAGCCGTGGCCGGTAGGACTTCTTGACGACCGTCACGCCCTGCGCGTCCGGCTCCAGCCACGACTCCGGCAGCCGCCGGTCGTCCACGGCCTTCTGCGGGTCGGCCGGCCACTCGTAGTCCTCCCCGGGGATGCCCAGGTACAGATAGCCCTCGCCCTCACGGCCCCCGGAGGCGGAGGTGTCCCGGCGCGGTTCGTAACCAAACGCGCCGCCGTCCTCCGTGCGCCAGACGGTCAGGTACTCCTGGCCGCACTCACGGCAGAACGCCAGCGGGAACAGCGGCTTGCCGTCGCTGTCCGGCTGTTCCAGCTGGTAGGTGCGGGTGAGCGGCCGGGTGAGCGGGTCCTCGAGCGTCGTGTAGACGGTGTCGCCCTTGGAGAGGAACTGGTGCAGCCGGAACGCGAACAGCGGCCGCTCCGTCACGGGATGCTTGGCCTGCGCACCCGCCTCCAGGGTCGTCCGGATCGCCTCGCGCACGCTCTCCTCGGGCACCCCGGACTGCGCGGCCAGCTTGGCCGCCGCCTTCTCGACGGTGCCCGGGGCGCGGCGGCGAAACCGCCCCGTGCCCTCCTCGCGCTCCAGGCCGAACCGGGACTCCACCCAGCGGGCCAGCGGGTCCTTCGTCAGCGCCTCGTACGAGCGGGGCGCGGCCGGCACCCGCAGCCGCTCGGCGGGCACGGTCTCCGGGGCCTCCTCGGTCGCCCGGACCAGGGTCTCGCCGATGACCCGCTTCGGCAGCACCGGCGTACCGAACAGCCGGCCGGCGACCCTGGCCACCTCGCGCTGCTGGTCTTCCCAGGAGCCCTCGGTGGACATGGTCGCCGAGGTGCCGATGCACTGCAGGGTCGAGGACGCGCGGCAGGCCTCCCGCACCCGGCGGATCAGGAACGCCACGTCCGCGCCCTGCCTGCCCCGGTAGGTGTGCAACTCGTCGAAGACGAGGAACTGAAGCCCCTCGGCCATGCGGATCAGGCTGGACCGGTCGTCCGGCCGGGTCAGCATCAGCTCCAGCATCACGTAGTTGGTCAGCAGGATGTCCGGGGGGTTCTTGCGCAGCTCCCGGCGGTCCTCGTCGGACTCCTGGCCGGTGTAGCGGGCGAAGGTGACGGGCTCCCGGCCCTTCCCGAACCCGTGGCGCAGATACTTCTCCAGCTCACCGAGCTGTGAGTTGGCCAGCGCGTTCATGGGATAGACGACGATCGCGCGCACGCGGCCACCCGCGTCCGGTCCCGCCGCCTGACGCTCCTTCAGTACGCGGTCCACGATCGGGACGATGTACGCCAGCGACTTGCCGGAACCGGTGCCCGTGGTGAGCACATAGGAGTCGCCCGCCTGCGCGGCCTCGATCGCCTGCCGCTGGTGGAGATGGAAGGTCAGGGGCCGGCCGTCCGGGCGCGGCGAGGTCTCCTTCTTGCCGGCCTGGAAGATCTCCGCGCACTTCGGATGCAGCACTTCGTCCCGCACGAGGTCGGTGACCTGGCCGCCGTCGGCGAAGAACGGGTTCAGGGACAGCCACGGGTCGGGCCACTGCGACTTCGCCGCCAGGTCGTCCTCGACGAAACCGGCGATGCGGGCGTCCCTGATCACCGTGGCGCTCTTGGTGAAGCTTTCGTACTCGCTGATCAGGTCGGCGTGGATGCCGAAGACGTCCATCGCCTCGGGCAGGCGCGGCTCCCTGCGCGGCACGGGTGCGGGGGCGGCCGGCGCGGGCTCGGGGAGCAGGGCGCGCAGCCGTGCCACCGGGTCCATCACCTGCCAGTGCGGAGCCAGCAGGGCGGCCGTGTCGTCCCGTGCGAGCGCGAGCGGGACCAGCGCCTCGCGCACCAGGGCGGCGTTCTCGGGCCGGAGTTCGGCGTCCTTCTCCAGGAGGCGGTCCACCAGCCGGACCAGCTCGGGGGGCAGGTCCGGGCGCACCAGTGTCAGTCGCGGCGGCCGCTCGTGCTGGTGCTGTTCGGACAGCTCGTAGGGGGTTCTGGCGGAGAACGGCGGCCGTCCGATCAGCAGCTCGTACACGATGCAGCCGAGCGCGTAGAGGTCGGCCGACGCAGAAACCCGCTCGGCGCGGAACTGCTCGGGTGCCATGTACCGCGCCGTGCCGACGCTGACGCCGGTGCTGGTCAGCCTGGTCTGGTCGGGGTCGTCGACGACCGAGCCCATGCCGAAGTCGAGGACCTTGACGGTGCCGTCGCGGGTCAGCATCGCATTGGCCGGCTTCAGATCGCGGTGGACGACCCCGGCGGTGTGGGCGGCGGCGAGCCCCGCGGCGATCTGCGCCCCGATGGCGGCGACCCAGGAGACGGGCAGCTGCGGCTCCTCGTCGATGAGGTCCGCGAGGGGGTGGCCGTCCAGCAGTTCCATGGCCAGGTAGGGCAGGCCACTGCCGCCCGGCGTGCGGTCCACGCCACCGTCGATCAGCAGGGTGAGGTTGGGGTGGCCCTGGGAGAGCATGCGCATGATCCGCACTTCACGGCGGAAACGGTCGATCTCCTTGCTCGGCCCCGACGCGTCGACGGCGACTCCGGTCCGGGCCCGGAGCACGGTCTTGACCGCGACCTCCTGGTGCGGGGAGTCCGGGGCGGCCCGAAGGTCCCGGGCCCGGTGCACCTCGCCCATGTTCCCGCGCCCCAGAATCCCCGTGATCCGGAACCGTCCGTCGACCGTCTCCTGGCCCACTGGCCCTCCCCGCTTCACCCGTCGCATACAAGGTGGGTACGTTCCGTAGGGAGCGTATACCTTCACCTGTTGACGAGGATGGCACCTTCGCGTTGACGTCGTCAACAGATGGCGGGGAGTTGGTCAGGGCAACACGGCGTTATCGCCGGGCGTGCTCAGATGTCGCGGAAGGTCTCGATCTGCGCGCCGATCGAGTTCAGCCGCTCCGCCAGGTCCTCGTAACCCCGGTTGATCACATACACGTTGCGCAGGACCGAGGTCCCCGGCGCCGCCAGCATCGCCAGCAGGACCACCACCGCGGGCCGCAGCGCCGGCGGGCACATCATCTCGGCCGTGCGCCACCGGGTCGGGCCCTCCACCAGGACCCGGTGCGGGTCGAGGAGCTTGACGTGGGCGCCCAGGCGGTTCAACTCGGTCAGGTAGATGGCCCGGTTGTCGTAGACCCAGTCGTGGATCAGCGTGGAGCCCTGCGCGGAGGCGGCGATGGCCGCGAAGAAGGGCACGTTGTCGATGTTGATGCCGGGGAACGGCATCGGGTGGATCTTGTCGATCGGGGCCTGGAGCTTGGAGGGCCGTACGGTCAGGTCGACCAGCCGGGTGCGGCCGTTGTCGGCCGCGTACTCGATGCCGCGCTCGTGGTCCAGGCCCATCTCCTCGAGCACCGCCAGCTCGATCTCCAGGAACTCCACCGGGACCCGCCGGATCGTCAGCTCCGACTCCGTGACCACCGCGGCGGCGAGCAGGCTCATCGCCTCGACCGGGTCCTCGGAGGGGGAGAAGTCCACGTCCCGGTCGATGCGGGGGACGCCGTGCACGGTGAGGGTGGTGGTGCCCACTCCCTCGACCTTGACCCCCAACTCCTCGAGGAAGAAGCACAGGTCCTGGACCATGTAGTTGGGGGAGGCGTTGCGGATAACGGTGACGCCGTCGTGGCGGGCCGCGGCCAGCAGGGCGTTCTCGGTGACCGTGTCGCCGCGCTCGGTCAGGACGATGGCGCGGGTGGGGGCCACCGTGCGGTCCACCCGCGCGTGGTACATCCCGTCCGTGGCGGTCACTTCGAGGCCGAAGGGGCGCAGCGCGGTCATGTGCGGCTGGACGGTGCGGGTGCCGAGGTCGCAGCCGCCCGCGTAGGGGATCTTGAACTGTTCCATGCGGTGCAGCAGGGGGCCGAGGAACATGATGACGCTGCGGGTGCGGCGGGCGGCCTCGGTGTCCATCGCGTCGAGGTCCAGCTCGGCGGGCGGCACGATCTCCAGATCGGCCCCGTCGTTGATCCAGCGGGTGCGGACGCCGACGCTGTTCAGCACCTCCAGGATCCGGTAGACCTCCTCGATCCGGGCGACCCTTCGCAGCGTCGTACGGCCCGAGTTGAGCAGCGTGGCGCACAGCAGGGCGACGCACGCGTTCTTGCTCGTCTTGACGTCGATGGCGCCCGAGAGGCGGCGGCCGCCGACGACCCGCAGATGCATCGGCCCCGCGTAGCCGAGCGAGACGATCTCGCTGTCGAGCGCCTCGCCGATCCTGGCGATCATCTCAAGGCTGATGTTCTGGTTGCCGCGCTCAATACGGTTGACCGCGCTCTGGCTTGTGCCCAGAGCCTCCGCGAGCTGCGACTGGGTCCAGCCGCGATGCTGGCGGGCGTCACGGATGAGCTTGCCGATGCGGGAGAGGTAGTCATCAGTCATACGGGAGAGGCTATCTCAGATATGAGATGCAGGCGTGACGGGGGTGGCGATCGGGTGAGGGGTGCGCGAGGCCCTGCCCGGTCGGGTGATCGCGCGCGATTGTTCTACTAGTATGCGAACAATAGGAGGTGCTCGTGAATCAGTCCCCGCGCCGCACGCTGGTCGTCGTCCTCCCCTTCGCCCTGGCCTGCGCCGCCGTCGTCACCACGTACGCGGCCCTGCGCGACCGGCTGCCGGACCCGCTCGCCACCCACTTCCCGGCGAGCGGCAGGGCCGACGGGTTCTCCGGCGCGGGCTCCTTCGTCGGGGTGGCCGTCGCGCTCCTCGCGGTCCAGGGGGCGGTCTTCGCCGTGCTCGCCCACCGCACGAGCCGGAGCCTGGGCTCGCTGCGCCCGCTGATCGCCTGCGCGTACGGCGAGTCGGGGCTGCTGGGCTACGCGTTCCCCGCCACGCTCTTCGCCAACGCCGACGTCCCCGACGCCGCCGATGTCCGCTTCCCCATGTGGCAGCTGGCCGTGGCCCTGGCCTGCGCCCTGCCCGCCGGCGCGGTCGGCTGGCTGCTGGCGGGCGCGGACGCGCGGTCCGCCGACCGGCCCGCCGGCGAGCCGCACCGCCTGCCGCTGGGCAAGGGCGAGGTCGCCAGCTGGACGCGCACCGTCACCTCGCGCGTGCTGCTGGCGGTGGGGGCCGCCCTCGTCGGCGCGGGCGCCATACTGGCCTTCGCCGTGAACCCGGGGAGCGGGCTGCCGATGACGATCATGGGGGTGATCTCCGTGCTGCTGTCCGCCTGCCGGGTGACCGTCGACCGGCGCGGCCTGACCGTGACCCCGCCCGTGGTCCGGCGGCCCCGGCTGCGGGTGCCGCTCGGCCGCATCGAGGAGGCCACGAGCCGCCCGGTGGACGCCTTCGGCGACTTCGGCGGCTGGGGCTACCGGATCCGGGCCGGGCGCAGCGGCCTGGTCATGCGCTCCGGCGACGCGCTGTGCCTGCGGCTGACCACCGGAAAGGAGTTCGTGGTGACGGTGGACGATGCCCGCACCGCCGCGGCCCTGCTCAACACCCTCGTCGACCGCGGCGCGGGCCGCCCGGCGGACGCGAGCTGACATGCTGTTCACGGTCGACCCCGGCTCCCCGGTCCCGCTCGGCGACCAGATCGCCTCCTCCGTACGCCGCGCCATCGCCGACGGCACCGTCCACCCCGGCGAACGCCTCCCCGCCGCCCGCGCCCTCGCCGACTCCCTCGGCGTCAATGTGCACACCGTCCTCCGCGGCTACCAGCGGCTCCGCGAAGAGGGCCTGATCGAACTCCGCCGCGGCCGCGGCGCGGTCGTCACCGGCGCCACCACCTCCCCCGGCCGCGCCCGCCTCGTCGAGGAGGTCCACGGCCTGGTCGCCCGGGCCCGCGCGATCGGCCTCTCGGACGACGAGCTCCTCGCCCTCGTCCGCACCCGCCTCACGGGCGGCTGAGCCCGCCGGCGGCCGTCAGAACTCCGAGGTGTCCAGCTCCAGGTCGAACGGCTCGGGGAGCCGGATCGGCGTACCGAACGGATGCGGGCCGTGCACCTCGGTGTAGCCCAGGTCCCCGGGCTCGCTGTAGAGCGTGCAGGTGCGCTCCTGCCGGTCGACCAGCAGATACAGCGGGGCGCGGTACTCGGCGTAGCGGCGGCGCTTCACGATCCGGTCGGTGTCTCCGTTCGAGTCCGAGGTGACCTCGACGACCAGCAGGGTCTGGTCGGGCAACAGTGCCCTGGCCTCTGCCAGCTCTTCAGGTACTACCGCCACGTCGGGCACGTACCAGTTAGTGCTGCCGGGCAGGTCCAAATTGCCTGACCCCGCTACACACCCGAGCTTGGATACGACCGGCGCGATCTGGTTACGGATCTTGTCGGCTGCCTTCTCATGGCCCCAGGTCGGAGACAACGGTTCGATGACCCCCTCGACGATCTGCACCCGGTCGTCCCCCCGGACGTGCTGGATCGCGTACTTAAGTGCGGTTTCGGGGTCGTCGGCCACGTACGAAGCCGTGTCCGAATGGGGTTGCACGCTCATCGGTCCTCCACCAGGCGACGTAACTGCAGCATGACGACTGCGGAAGGTCTATCGCAATCCTTCACGACGTGGGGCGTTTCTCCCCAGCGATCACTCGTATCGGTGACCGGCCGCCCCCGCCCCCGACCCCGCCCCGTCACCCGCCGGCAGGCCGGCGAGCCGGGCGTACCACGCGGAGGTGGCCACCAGCTGGCCGATCGCGAGGCCCGCCACCACGATCAGGAACATCACGATGAGCCAGGACAGCAGCGTGAACACGGGACCGAGGGGGCCGAAGTCGCCGAGGCTGCGGTTCATGGCGAAGGGCATGAGCAGACGGGAGGCGTAGCCCAGCAGCACGGTGCCGGTGCCCGCGAGGACCGCGCCGGGGAGCAGGAGCAGCCAGTCGACCCGGCCGCCCAGCAGGAGGTGCTGGGTCCACCACCACAGCAGGACGGCCGACAGCAGGGAGAACACGAGCCCCGAGACGATCCCGGTGCCGAAGCCCCTGCGCAGCGGCGCCTGTACGAGCAGCACCGCCAGCCACACCAGCAGCCACAGCAGCCAGCGCCACGCCGCCACGCGGAGGCCCGCCCTGGGCAGTTTCCAGCACCGCTCGCAGACCGCTTGCAGGGCGCGGCTGAAGGCCGTCGCCGACACCAGCGCCACCACGATGCCCACGGCACCCGACGGGGTCCTGGCGGTGCCGGACGCGGCGAGGGCCCGGCGCACCTCGTCCAGCGCTTCGCCACGCACGCCCACGACGGAGCGCACGGAGTCCGTCAGCAGGCCCTTCAGCCCCTGGGGGGCGAACGCGGACACCGCCATCAGCAGCGGCAGGGCCGTCAGGAACGCCTGGGCGGCCAGCCGCATGGCGGCCTCCACGGTGTTCACCGCCAGGAGCCGTTCGGCCAGCCCGGCGACCGCTGGCGAGCGCGCCGCGGCCAGGACACTCCGTGCTCTGCCGAACCGGGGTGGCCGGTGTTCGTCTCCGCCGGAACTCACCGCCTGCCTCCTGCGTTCCAGGCTGCCACCTCGGACGGTCGGGCCGGTTCACCGCTGCCGCCGCCACCGATAAGGGGCTCTCCGCCACCGATAAGGGGCTCTCGTGACGTTCGCCCGCCGCCGACGCGAGGATGCCGAGCAGCGCCAGGACGAGGACGACCACGCCCAGCACGAGCGCCACGGACGCCGGGGTGGGGTGGTTCCACAGGACGAGGGCGAGCGCGCCGCCGGTGATGACGACCCCGGTGGTCCAGGCGCGGTGGGCGTCCAGCCAGCGGCCCGTACCACCCGTGCGCGCACCGGTGCGGGCCAGCGCCCGGCCGGTGGCGCCGGTGGCGCGGGCGGCCCCCGAGCGCACGGCGCGGGCGCCGCGCCCGGGGCCGTACAGATAGCCGGACACCACGGTGATCACCGCGATGACCAGGATCGTGCGGGTGGACTCGCGCAGGAAGCGTACGAAGGTGTCGTAGATGGTGGCGGCGGCGTCGGCGGGCAGCGTGGTGGGCGGGACGGAGCCCAGATAGACCTGGCGCATGACGGCGAGGCCGACGAGCAGCACCAGCATCATCACCGCGACGCCCACGCCGACGCTCATCAGCGCCACCCGGTGCGCGGGGGCCGTCCACACGGCGAGCGCGGCGAGCACGATCGCGGCGACCGGCAGCCACAGGCCCAGCACATCGAGCAGCCGCATGGCGTTCTGCGCCTTGTCGAGCTTCTCGACCCGCAGCAGCGGGACCGTACGCTCCACGGTGGGGATCTTCGCGGCCTTCTCGTAGCCCGCCTGCACCAGCCGGCGCTTGACGTTGTCGATGAGGGTGCCGATGTCCAGGACGACGGTGTTCCCCCTGGCCTGGACGGCGCTGGGCCCCTCACCGGTGAGGACCTTCACCACGGCGGCGTGTGCCCGGCGGTTGGCGGCGGTCCACACCTGGGCGAACTGGTCGCTGCGCACCACCTTGGCCACCACGTCGTGCACGCCCGTGGTCAGGGCGGTCTTCAGCGGCCCGGTCAGCAGCCGGGCGCTGTCGGCCACCCGGGGCGGGGCGCCGACCCGGTCGAGGGCCCTGGAGAGGGCGGCGGTGAGACCGGCCACGTCCACGTTGTCGACCACGCGCTTGGTGAGCCGGTCGGTCACCGCGTTCTGCACGGCGGGTTCGGAGGCCAGCGGGGCCACGGTCTGCACGTACCGGTCGGTGTCGGCGACCTCCTCGTGCGTCCAGGTGGCCACCACGGCGAGCGGGGCGAGCAGCACGGCCAGCACCAGCAGCACCGACGCGGCGGCGTAGCGCAGCCGGCGGTGGCGGACGGCCGCCGCCTTGCGCAGCCGTTCGTACTCCTGGCGCTCGACGGCGTTCAGTGGCGGCTGTGAGGGAACCCCGGAGGGAGAGCCGGAGGGAGGTTCCGAGGGAGATCCGGACGGGGGTTCCGAGGGAGGTTCCGAGGGGGGAGTGCCCGAGGAATCCATGAGGTCCTCCTTCGCCTGGTCCTCATGGTGAGCAAAGGCACAGTTGATCGCCACGCGAGCCCCCTGTGCGGCGGCCCATGTATTAGGGTTATCTTGACATCGAGATATCCGCCGGAAGGCGCACCGCGGCCGCACTGGTAAGGCTTGCCTAAGTAAGTCTGGCCTTAGCTGATGGGCGAGGGCATGTGACGGCAGGATTGCGGTAGTACGCGCGAGATCATGCATGAAGGAGACAGTCGTGTCGGCGAACAGCTTCGACGCCCGCAGCACGCTGCAGGTGGGCGACGAGTCGTACGAAATCTTCAGGCTCGACAAGGTGGAGGGCTCCGCCCGGCTGCCGTACAGCCTGAAGGTGCTGCTGGAGAACCTGCTCCGCACCGAGGACGGCGCGAACATCACCGCCGACCACATCCGCGCGCTGGGCAACTGGGATCCGAGCGCCCAGCCCAGCCAGGAGATCCAGTTCACGCCGGCCCGTGTGATCATGCAGGACTTCACCGGTGTGCCCTGTGTCGTCGACCTCGCCACCATGCGCGAGGCCGTCAAGGAGCTGGGCGGTGACCCCGCGCGCATCAACCCGCTCGCGCCCGCCGAGCTGGTCATCGACCACTCGGTCATCGCCGACCGCTTCGGCACCCCCGAGGCGTTCACGCAGAACGTGGAGCTGGAGTACGGGCGCAACAAGGAGCGCTATCAGTTCCTGCGCTGGGGCCAGACGGCGTTCGACGAGTTCAAGGTCGTCCCGCCGGGCACCGGCATCGTCCACCAGGTCAACATCGAGCACCTGGCCCGCACCGTCATGGTGCGGAACGGACAGGCGTACCCCGACACCCTGGTCGGCACCGACTCGCACACCACCATGGTCAACGGCCTGGGCGTGCTGGGCTGGGGCGTCGGCGGCATCGAGGCCGAGGCCGCGATGCTGGGCCAGCCGGTGTCCATGCTGATCCCGCGCGTCGTCGGCTTCAAGCTGACCGGCTCGCTGCCGACCGGCACCACCGCCACCGACCTGGTGCTGACCATCACCGAGATGCTGCGCAAGCACGGCGTGGTCGGCAAGTTCGTCGAGTTCTACGGCGAGGGCGTGTCCTCCATCCCGCTCGCGAACCGCGCCACCATCGGCAACATGTCGCCGGAGTTCGGCTCCACCGCCGCGATCTTCCCGATCGACGGCGAGACCATCAACTACCTCAAGCTCACCGGCCGCAGCGAGCAGCAGCTCGCGCTCGTCGAGGCGTACGCCAAGGAGCAGGGCCTGTGGCTCGACCCGGCCGCCGAGCCGGACTTCTCCGAGAAGCTGGAGCTCGACCTGTCGACGGTCGTCCCGTCGATCGCCGGCCCCAAGCGCCCGCAGGACCGGATCATCCTGTCCGAGGCCGCCGAGCGGTTCGCCCAGGACGTGCGCAACTACGTCTCGGAGGACGAGGAGACGGGCAAGGAGTCCTTCCCCGCCTCCGACGCCCCGGCCGTCAACCACAACGGCGTGCCGAGCAAGCCGACCCCGGTCATCGCCCCCGACGGCAGCCAGTACGAGATCGACCACGGCGCCGTCACCGTCGCCGCGATCACCTCCTGCACCAACACCTCCAACCCGTACGTCATGGTCGCCGCCGCCCTGGTGGCCAAGAAGGCCGTGGAGAAGGGCCTGACCCGCAAGCCGTGGGTCAAGACCACCCTGGCGCCCGGGTCCAAGGTCGTCATGGACTACTACGACCGGGCCGGCCTCACCCCGTACCTGGACAAGCTGGGCTTCAACCTGGTCGGCTACGGCTGCACCACCTGCATCGGCAACTCCGGCCCGCTGCCGGAGGAGGTCTCCAAGGCCGTCAACGAGGCCGACCTCGCCGTCACCTCCGTGCTCTCCGGCAACCGCAACTTCGAGGGCCGGATCAACCCGGACGTCAAGATGAACTACCTGGCGTCCCCGCCGCTGGTCGTCGCGTACGCCATCGCGGGCTCCATGAAGGTGGACATCACCAAGGACGCCCTCGGCACCGACCAGGACGGCAACCCGGTCCACCTGGCCGACATCTGGCCCTCCGAGAAGGAGGTCGAGGAGGTCGTCGCCTCCGCGATCGGCCAGGAGATGTTCGCCTCCAGCTACTCCGACGTCTTCGCGGGCGACGCGCAGTGGCAGGCGCTGCCGATCCCGACCGGCAACACCTTCGAGTGGGACCCGGAGTCCACCTACGTCCGCAAGCCCCCGTACTTCGAGGGCATGACCATGGAGCCGGCCCCCGTCCAGGACGTCACCGGCGCCCGGGTGCTCGCCAAGCTCGGCGACTCGGTCACCACCGACCACATCTCCCCGGCCGGTGCCATCAAGGCCGACACCCCGGCCGGCAAGTACCTCACCGAGCACGGCGTCGAGCGCCGCGACTTCAACTCCTACGGCTCGCGCCGCGGCAACCACGAGGTCATGATCCGCGGCACCTTCGCCAACATCCGCCTGCGCAACCAGGTCGCGCCGGGCACCGAGGGCGGCTACACCCGCGACTTCACCCAGGAGGGCGGGCCGGTCTCCTTCATCTACGACGCCTCGCAGAACTACCAGGCCGCGGGCATCCCGCTGGTGATCCTGGCGGGCAAGGAGTACGGCTCCGGCTCCTCCCGCGACTGGGCCGCCAAGGGCACCGCGCTGCTCGGCGTCAAGGCCGTCATCGCCGAGTCGTACGAGCGCATCCACCGCTCGAACCTCATCGGCATGGGCGTGCTGCCGCTCCAGTTCCCGGAGGGCGCCTCGGCGCTGTCGCTGGGCCTGACCGGTGAGGAGACCTTCTCCATCACCGGCGTCACCGAGCTGAACGAGGGCACCACCCCGCGCACCGTGAAGGTCACCACCGACACGGGCGTCGAGTTCGACGCGGTCGTCCGCATCGACACCCCCGGTGAGGCCGACTACTACCGCAACGGCGGCATCATGCAGTACGTGCTGCGCTCGCTGATCCGCAAGTAACCCCCAGCGGTCACCCGTACGGACGGGCCGCACCCCCGGCGCGGGGGTGCGGCCCGTCCGCGTGTCCCCGGCGCGCGGGTGGCCCGTCCGCGTGCGGTCAGGGGCTCCGCAGCGCGCGGGCGATCGCGGCCCGCACCGGATCGACCGCCCGCGCGCCGCCGGCCACCGCCCACAGCGTGTTCTGCAGCACGCGCCCGAGCGTCCAGGCCCGCGCCCGCCGCCGGTCCAGCCCCAGCACCTCGGTCATCACATCGAAGCGGCGGCGCACCGCGCGCGGCACGTCCCCGGTCGCGGTGATGTCGTCCCAGCGGTTGTACAGGGCCGGGAAGAGTTCGAAGCCCGGGTCGCCCACCAGCGGTTTGGGGTCGATGGCCAGCCACGGGCCCCGGCCGTCGGCGTCGGGGGCGGGCGGGGCCAGGACGTTGTCGTAGTGCAGATCCCAGTGCAGCAGCCGGTCGCCGGGCTCCCCGGCCACCTCCCGCACGGCGGCCGCGCAGTCACGGACCAGGCGGGCGTCCTCCGGGGCGCCGAGCGCGGCCACCGCCCCAGGCACCCGGTCGAGCATCGCCGCGGCGATGTCCGCGAGGTGCCGCAGGCCTGGCGGGGCCGGGGCCTCGCCAAGGCGGGCCAGCAGCCCGGCCAGGACCTCGACGGCGGCCGTGTCGTCGGGGACGGCGGACAGCGAGCGGGCGGGGTCAAGACGCTCCAGCAGCATCGCCCCGCCGGCCGGCTCGTCCCGCAGCAGGCGGACCGCGCCCAGCCCGCCCCACGCCCGCAGCGCGGCGGGCTCGTCCACGGTCTCCTCGGTGACCAGCTGCACCTTGAGCACGGCCGGACCGTCGCCGCCCGCGCCCGTCACCGGCAGCACGAGGGCGCACGCACCGTGCATCGGCGGCCCGTCCGGGCGCAGCTCCCACCGGTCCAGGTACCCGGCGACCAGCCCCGGCAGCGCCGCGACCCAGGCGCGCCCGGCGGCCCCCTCGTACCTGCTCTGCGAGGCGGCCAGCGCCTCGGGTACCTCAATTCTCACGGTCACAGGAAGGTACCCCTCACCCTCACAGGAATGTACTGGACGGGATGTACGGGGCCGGGGGCCGCATCCCGCGCAGGCACACATAGCCCCTGGTGGACAGCTCGAGACCGGCCGCCAGGCCCACGTCCACCGCCCACTCCTGCTCGGCCGTCAGGCTCGGGACCCGGGCCTCGGTGCCCTCGGGGAGGCTGAGCAGCGCGGCGGTCAGCAGCCGCTTCGCCAGCCGCCGCGAGGTCGCGGCCAGCAGCTCCACCTTGCCGTCGTCGCCGACGTAGCAGTAGCCGCTGCCCGCCAGGTCGTCCGAGACGAACAGCCGGCGCTGGCGCAGCAGCAGGTCGTGGTCGGGCCCGTGCGCCCCGCCCCGGGTGCGGCGGTCCACGGAGTCCAGCATGTCCCGCTGCCTGGCCCCGCCCTCGAACACGGCGCCGTCCAGCGGGGGCAGCCGGTCCTTGGCCACCTTGTCGACGACTCCGCGCATCCGGATGGCCGGGTGCAGGGTGAAGCCCGCGCGCCGGTAGGTGGCGGCCGCGCGCGGGTCCTCGGAGCCCACGATGATCCCGCGCAGGCAGGCGCGGCCGTACGCGAGCGTCGCGGCCAGCAGCTCCCGCCCGAGGCCGCGCCCCTGCGCCCGCGGCAGCACCGCCAGCATCGCCAGCCCCCAGGTGCCCTCGCGCCGGGTGGACAGCGCCGCGCCCACCGGCATCCCGGCGTCGTCCACGGCCAGCCAGCAGCCGCCCGGGTCGGTGCGGGCCAGGTGGCGGTTGCGGCCGTGGGCGAGGGCGACGCGGCGCGGCGGCCACTCGGCGTCGGGCGCGCCGGGGAGGGCGCGGGAGGCGCCGAAGGCGGCGGCGGACACGGTCCGTACCGCCTCGGCGTCCTCCTCGGTGTCGCGTAGCCGACGGAGGATCATGTCTCCATGATGGCGCCCGTGTTGCCGCCGTCGACACCCTTGCGCCCCGGTCGCACCTGGGCCTTTACTGATCGCTGCCCGGCGGCCCGCGCGCGGCCGCCGCCCCGCCGCCGTACCCCGCGGCGGGCCAGCACCGGAGGTGGACCCATCAGCACGCGGCCCCTGACGTTCGTCGTCGGCACCGGACGCAGCGGCTCGACGGCGCTCTCGCACGTCCTGAACCTGCACCCCGGCGTCCTCAGCGTCAACGAGCTCTTCACGTCCCTCGGCGCCGAGCCCCACCGGCACCCGCTGCCCGGGCGGACCTTGGGCGGCGCGGAGTTCTGGGAGCTGCTCACCCGGCCGAACGAGAGCTTCGACCGGATGATCCGCAGCGGCGTCCCGGCGCCCGAGTTCCTCTACCCCCGGCGCCCCGGGCGCTTCTCGGCCGGGACCACCGGCATCCCCGCCCTGTGCATGACGGTCCTGCCGCACCTCACCGACGACCCGGACGGGCTCTTCGACGAGCTGGCGCCGCGCGTCTCGGCGTGGCCCGGCCGCCCTGTCGCCCGCCACTACGGGGCGCTGTTCGAGCTGCTGGCCGACCGGTTCGGCCGCGGCGTGGTCGTCGAGCGCTCGGGCGGCGCCCTGGCCTGGGTGCCCTGGCTGCGGGAGGCGTTCCCCGGGGCCCGGTTCGTCCATCTGTTCCGGGACGGGCCTGACTGCGCGCTGTCCATGAGCCGCCACCCCGGCTTCCGGATGATCCTGCGCACCATGGACGCCAGGGCCGCCTCGGGCGCGGGTCCGCTGACCCGGCTCACCGACGAGCACCTGCGGTCCCTGCCGCCCGACCTCGCGGGGCTGTTCGCCGAACGGTTCGACCCCGCGCTGCTGCTGGAGGCGCCCGTGCCGGTCGCCCGGTTCGGCGCGATGTGGTCGCGGCTGATCACCCGGGGCCTGACCGCGCTCTCCCGGGTCCCGGAGGGGTCCCGGACATCCCTGTCGTACGAGGAGCTGCTCGACGCGCCCCGGCGGGAGCTGACCCGGCTGGCCGGGTTCATCGGCGTGGAGCCCACCCCGGACTGGCTGGCGGCGGCCGAGGCCACGCTCGACCACGGCCGGCGCGGCGCCTCCCTGCGCCTCCCCCCGGAGGAGCTGTCGGCCCTCCGGGAGTCCTGCGCCCCGGGTACGGAGGTGCTGCGCGCGGCCATGGCCGGGGCGTAGCGGCGGGTTGCCTCACCGCCGGTTCGCGCAGGGCGCGCCCGCCCAGGGCGTGTCCGCTGTGAGCGTATTCGCTCAGAGCATGCGGCGATTCCGCGGGCGCCGCCCGGCCGGGCAGAGTCGCCGCCATGAGACTTCTGCTGCTGGGCGGTACGGAATTCGTGGGGCGGGCCGTGGCCGAGGAGGCGCTGGCACGCGACTGGCAGGTGACGGTGTTCAACCGGGGGCGGCACGAACCCCCGGCGGGCGTGGCCGCCCTGCGGGGCGACCGGAGCGCCGCGGGCGGCCTGGCGGCCCTGGAGGGGGCCGGCGCGGGGGAGTGGGACGTGGTCGTCGACACCTGGACGGGCGCGCCATCCGCCGTGCGGGACGCGGCACGGCTGCTGGCCGGGCGCGCCGGGCACTACGTCTACGTCTCCAGCCGGTCCGTCTACGCCTACCCCGCCCCGGCCGGGCTCGACGAGGACGGCCCGCTGGTGGAGGCCTCGCCGGACGCGGGCGAGGTCGAGTACGCCGAGGCCAAGAGGGGCGGCGAGCTGGCGGCCGAGGCGGCGTTCGGGGACCGGGCGCTGCTGGCCCGGGCCGGGCTGATCCTGGGCCCGTACGAGAACGTCGGGCGGCTGCCGTGGTGGCTGACCCGCATCGCGGGCGCCGCGCGGGGAGGGACCCTGGGCGGCCGGGTCCTGGCACCGGGGCCGCGCGATCTGCCGCTGCAGTACATCGACGTACGCGACCTGGCCGCCTGGTTGCTCGACGCGGCCGAGCGCGGGCTCGGCGGCCCGTACAACCTGGTGAGCCCGCCCGGCCACGCGACCTTCGGCGAGCTGCTGGAGGCGTGCGTGGCCGCCACCGGGTCGGACGCCGAGCTGTGCTGGACGGACCCGGAGACGGTCCTGGCGGCCGGTGTCGAGCCGTGGACCGAGCTGCCTATCTGGCTGCCGCCGGGGGAGCTCTACGACACGGTGCACCAGAGCGACGTGTCCCGGGCGCTGGCCGCGGGCCTGCGCTGCCGCCCCGTCGCCGAGACCGTGGCCGCCACCTGGGAGTGGCTGTGCGCGCTTGGCGGCCGGGCGCCCCACCGCCCGGACCGGCCGCCGGTGGGGCTCGACCCGGAGCGGGAGGCGAGGGTGCTGGCGGCATCGGCGGCCGGGGCGCCGTAGGCACGTTTCCGAGGTGGCCCTCCCGATGGCCCCCGGCCGGCGGGGGCTCCCGGCCGGCGGGAGGGCCTAGTCCTGTGCGGCAGCGGCCGGCCGGGGCGCGGGGACCGGGCGTACGGGGTGCTTGCTCATGATCGAGATCCGGTTGAACGCATTGATGGTGATCGCCACCCAGATCACCGCCGAGATCTCGTCGTCGGTCAGCACCGGGCGCGCGACGGCGTAGGCCGCCTCCTGGGCTGCGGCGTCCGCGGGGTTGGTGGTCGCCTCGGCGAGGGCGAGCGCGGCCCGCTCCCGGGGGGTGAACACCTCCGTGTCGCGCCAGGCCGGCAGCACGCCCAGGCGCTGGGTGGTCTCGCTGGCGCGCAGCGCGGCCTTGGTGTGGAGGTGGAGGCAGTACGCGCAGCCGTTGATCTGGGACACCCGGAGGTTGACCAGTTCCACGAGGATCCGGTCGAGCCCGGCCTCGGCGGCGACCGCGCGGACCGCCTCGGCGGTCTGTGCCAGGGCGCCGTAGGCCCGCGGGCTCTGCTTGTCGACGAAGACCCGCTTGCCCCGCCCCTCGGCGGAGGTCACCTTGTCGACGGAGGTCGCTGCCGCGTCAGTCACCTGATCTCCTTCACCGGACCGCATGGGCCACACTTCTCGAGAGGTCTCGCACCTCAGCGAGGTGTGGACCTATCATCCATGATTGTTGAGCATAAAACTATCCCGCACTATCCCGCCCCGGGAGGCGTCGCCCCATGAGCAACACCGAGACCCAGCCCGCCGTGCAGCGCTGCGGCGCCTCCCCGGACGAGGAGACCGGCGCCCCCCGGGTGGAGGTCCTGACCCCGCGCGACGTCCCGCTGGGCGGCCCGCGCGCGATGACGGTACGACGCACCCTGCCACAGCGGGCCCGGACGCTGATCGGCGCCTGGTGTTTCGCGGACCACTACGGGCCCGACGACGTGGCCGCCACGGGCGGGATGGACGTCGCCCCGCATCCGCACACCGGGCTGCAGACGGTGAGCTGGCTGTTCAGCGGGGAGATCGAGCACCGCGACAGCCTGGGCAGCCACGCCTTCGTACGCCCCGGCGAGCTGAACCTGATGACCGGCGGCCACGGGATCAGCCACTCCGAGGTCTCCACCCCCCGGACCACGATCCTGCACGGCGTACAGCTGTGGGTGGCCCTGCCGGAACAGCACCGGCACACCGCCCGCGACTTCCGGCACTACGTCCCGGGCCCCGTCGCCCTGACCGGCACCCCGGCGGGGGACGGGTCCGCCGGTGAGGCCAGGGTGTTCCTCGGCTCCCTCGCGGGCGACACGTCGCCGGTCCCCACTTTCAGCCCCCTGCTGGGCGCCGAACTCGTCCTGGAGCCGCACGCCACGGTCGGCCTCGACATCGACCCGGCCTTCGAGCACGGCCTCCTCCTCGACCGCGGCGAGGTCCGCATGGCCGACACCCTCCTGCGCCCCGCCGAACTCGGCTACCTCGCCCCCGGAAACCGGACCCTGGAGCTGACGAACACCACGGACGCCCCCGCCCGGATGGTGCTGCTCGGCGGGACGCCGTTCGGGGAGCGGATCGTGATGTGGTGGAACTTCATCGGCCGCGACCACCAGGACATCGCCCAGGCCCGCGAGGACTGGATGACCGGCTCCCGCTTCGGCGAGGTCAAGGGCTACGACGGTGACCGCCTGCCCGCCCCCGAGCTGCCGAACGCGCCGCTGAAGCCGCGGGGAAATGATCGCTGACCTGGACAGACGTAGGGGTGGCAACGTCGCAGCCCGGGCGGCCCCGGCTCAGTGACGAAGCCGGCCGCGGCAGGCGGCGGGGAGACGGCGCGCCGCGCGACCCCACGACCCCGGCACGGGCATCAGGCGCCCCAGCGCACGGCGATCGTGTCGCCGACGCCCACGGCCGTCTCCCGCGTCGCGGTGGTGAAGGCCGAGCCGTCGACGCTGACCTTCCAGGTGTTCGAGCCGCTGTTGGCCTTGCCGTTGAGGGACGCGATGGTGCCCGTGCCGGAGGACGGCGCCACCGAGGTGACACAGCCCGACGGGAGGGCCGCGCTCGTCGCCGCGTCGAGAACGGCGCCCAGCGTGGTCGTTCCGGCGGTCGGGGTGAGGGTCACCGAGCAGACCTTGAGGTTGCCTGCACCGTCGTCCACGGTCAGCGCCAGTTTCGTCGCCGTACCGGGGGTGAGGGAGGTCTGGCCCACCCACTGCGGGGCACCCGGGGTGGTCGGCACGGGCGGGGCGGAGGTGAAGCCGCCTCCGGCCACCGCCCGCAGACCGTCGATGGACGCGTACGCCGATGGGGTCGTGTCGCTGGGCAGGTACTTGAAGCCGCCGCCGGGGTTGAACTGCTGGGCGATGATGAAGTCGATGGGGGTCTTGCCCTGGGAGGTGAGGAAGTCGCCGGTCTGTGGGTTGATGCCGCAGGCGTTCAGGCCGGAGACGGCCCAGCCGTTGGAGTCGGTGTTGACGCCGAACATGGCGTTGAAAGCGCCGCTGTTGGCCACCAGTTTGCTCTTGAGGAAAGCCTTGGCCTGCACGATGTCGGTGTCGGTGTTCGGCACGCCGGAGACGCACAGGGCTGCCATCGCCGCGCCCGTCATGTCGATGTCGCCGGCCGTCGCTAGCTCGGTTGGGTTGCCCTCGGCTTTGCTGTAGTTCCAGCCGCCGTCGTTGTGCTGGTTGGCGCGGATGCGGGTGACGATCGTGTCGCGCAAGGCCTGCGGGACGCGGACCTGGCCGGACCGGGTTTTCGCGCCGTTCAGGGCGAGCGCGGCGAAGACGGTGCCGTTGAAGTTGGCGGAGGGACCGAAGTAGCCGACCTCGCTGGTGTGCCAGTAGCCGTAGATGTCGGCGATCAGGTTGCGGGAGGCGGAGACGCGGGCCGGGTCGATGCCGGCGGCGTACGCGTTGAGCGCGGCGCGTTCGTAGTCGGTGACGACGGGGGAGGAGGACGGCCAGCCGGTGGTGGACAGAAGGTTTCGGTAGACCGTTCTCGCGTTCCTGCTCGTGTCGCCGGCCGGGGTGACGTCCACCGCCGCGGTTCCGGCGGCGGCGAAGGCGCTGAACGCCCACTCGTTGGACAGCCCCGGCCCGGCGTACGAACCATCGGCCGCCTGAAGGGACTTGAGGTAGGCGACGCCGTTGGTCTTCGAGGTGGCTATCTGGGCCGGGGTGGAGGTCGCCGCCGCCGGCAGGGTGGTGAGTGCGAAGGCGCCGAGCGCGCTGGCCGCGATGAGCGCGGGACGGCGGACGGGCGGGTACGAGGACACGCTAGGGGACATGGCCTGCTCCTGGGATGAAGGACGCCGACCGGACCCGTGCCGGGCCCTGGCGGCCTGCGGAGCAGCGGGTGTGGCCGCCGTCCGGAACGCGTGGACCGGCTTCCAAAGGTGGATCACCGCCTGGGCATTCGGGCTCGGGACGGCCCCCTGCCGTCCCACACCGCTGCGCGTCAGCCCCGGACTCCCACCGGGTTCCCCCACTCGGCAGTGCGGGACGGTACCCGACCGGCGGCCCGGCCGCCAGAGGGGCCCTCCGGACCGTCCGTGACGGTGCGTGAACCACCTTGACGCCCCCTGCGAACCGTGCTCAAATCCGACTGGCACGCAATGAGTTCCAGGGGAAGCCGGTCGAAGTCCGGCGCTGACCCGCAACCGTAGGCCCGGCATAGCGCCGGGCGAGCCGGAATGCCTGGAGCGTGATCGAGCAACAGACGCCGTCGCGGACTACGGCGTGGTGCGACCAGCTCTTGTGGGCGGGGACCTCCTCGCGCCGCAGGGCCCTCAACCACGTTCGCGTTCCGCGCCGTACAGGGGACGAGAGGGCCGCTGTGAGGACCGGAGAGCGAAGAGACGGGCGGGCAGGCACAAGACCCGGGCCCTGGACGGCACTCACGACGGCGCTGCTGGTGCTGGTGGCCGCCTGCGTGACGTTCCTCACCACGACATCCCCGGCGGCGGCCGACCCGATCGGCGACTGCACCGCCACGAACGGCGCGGTCGTGGCCGTCGACTTCGGTCCGTTCGGCGGCAAGGTCGAGCGCGGCTGCGACACCACCCCGACCACTGGCTACGACCTGCTCCACGACGCCGGCTTTACTACCACCGGCACCGAGCACGACGGTCCCGGCTTCATCTGCCGCATCGGTCACGGCGCCTTCAACTCCGGTACGCGGTACCCGACTCCCGACAAGGAGTCCTGCGTCCTGACGCCTCCCGCCACCGCCTACTGGTCGTACTGGACCGCCTCCCCCGGCCAGGACGAGTGGACCTACAGCCAGTACGGCGCCATGGACCGCAAGCTGAAGGACGGCGACGTCGACGCCTGGGTGTACGGCGGCACGGACGTCGGCGGCAGCACGGGCAAGCCCACCTTCACCCCCGACGACGTCCGTCCCGGCGACACCGGCTCCCCCGATCCGGGTGACCCGCCCACCGGCCCGGCCGGCAAGGTCGACCTGCCCGCCGCCGCCACCTGGCTCAAGGGGCGCCTCACCGACGGAGAACGCATAGTCGACGACGGCGCCGACAACCCGAACTACCCGCTGACCACCGAGACCGCGTACGCGCTCGCCGCCACCGACGGCAAGAGCACCGCCCTCGAAAGGATCACGGACTTCCTCGCCGCACACACCGGCGACTATGCCTACCCGAACGGCACCGACCAGGCCCCCGACGCGACGGCCGCCGCCCGCCTCGCGCTCCTTGCCGAGATCACCGAGAAGGACCCGAACGCGTTCGGGGGCCACCACCTCGTCGGCGACCTGGCCGAGAACGTGTGCGCGGCGGGCCCCGAGTCCGGCGAGCCGACCCCCGGCTGCACCGCCAAGGGTGACTTCCGCGGCGCCACCTACACCGATGGCCAGGCGCTGTCCGCGCTGGCTCTGCTGCGTGCCGGGGCCACGCCTCCGGCCGCCGCCGTGGACCGTCTCACCCAGCTTCAGTGCAGGGACGGCGGCGTCACCAGCATCCTGATCCGCCCCGGCGAGTACTGCGACGGCGACCCCGCGACCACCGGTCTCGTCGCCTTGGTGCTGCACAAGGCGGGCGGCCACGACGACGCCGTGGCGAAGGCCCGTACGTACCTGACCAAGTCCCAGCGCCAGGACGGCGCGTTCCCCGGCTCCACCGGCGCCACCACCGGCAGCGTGTACGCGACGGCCTACGCGGCCCAGGCCCTGTGCGCCCTCGGGGACACCGACCGAGCGGACGCGGCCGTGGGCTGGCTGTCGCGGCAGCAGCTCGACGGCGGTGGTTTCGGCTTCGAGGAGGGCGCCACCGATCCGGCGGTCCACCCGACGCCGGCCGCCGTCCTCGCGGGCGCGCACACCAACCTCGCCGCCCTGACCACGACGGAGACTGAGCCGACCGACCCGCCGGCCACCGAGCCCCCGACGACGGAACCCGGCACGCCGGCCCCGGGCGACGGCCCCGACCTGAAGAAGGGCGTGGCCTACCTCACGAACGCCGCCAACCTCAAACAGGGCCGGTACTACACCACCGGGCCCGGGACGTCCCGCGCCGACTTCGGCCTGACCATCGACGGCGCCTACGCACTCGCCGCCACCGGCCTGAACAACGCCAAGCTGCGTGGCGTCGTCGACTTCCTCGACCACGGCGGCAAGGACGGCGAGGGCCGTACCGTCAACGACTGGACCGGTATCGGCACCCGCTACGCGGCCGGTGGCTCCCTCGGCAAGACCGCGCTGCTCGCCGAAGCCGTCGGCCGCGACCCACGCGACTTCGCGGGCCACGACCTCATCGCCGCCCTCGGCAAGGCTGTTTGTGCGAAGCCGAGCACCGCGCCCGACCGCTCCTGCGCGGCGAAGGGCGCCTACACCTACGCCCCGTCCGTGTTCGCCCAGTCCCTGGCGGTCATAGCGCAGTTGCGCGCGGGCGAGACGGCGGCGGCCGAGCGGCCGATCGCGTATCTGGAGAGCCTCCAGCAGGACAGCGGTGCCTGGCCGAGCCTGATCCCGGCCACGGACGACTCCGACGTCGACTCCACCGCCATCGCCGCCATGGCCCTCGACCTGGCCGGTGGCGACAAGGCGGACAAGGCTGTGGACAAGGCCCTCGCCTGGCTCGCCGGCAAGCAGCTGCCCGACGGCGGCTTCCCGGGCGCGGCGGGCGACTCCGTCAACTCGGCCGCCCTCGCCGTCCAGGGACTGTCGCTGGACGCCCCCACGTACGCCGACGAGATCGGCAAGGCCCGGAAGTTCCTGGCCTCGCAGCAGAACTCCGACGGCGGCTTCAACGTGGCCAAGGAGGGGCAGCGCGGCTCCGACCTGCGGGCCTCCACCCAGGCGGTCGGCGGCTCGACCGGCATCTCCTTCGCCGAGCTGAAGCGGAGCCTGACCGGGACCTCGCCGCAGCCCGAGCCGAGCCCGAGCGGCCGCGCGCCCGACATCGTCACCCCCGGTGACACGAGCGGCGGCGACGGCGGACCCAGCGCCGACGGCGGCAGCGGCCGAGATGGCGCACTGGCCTCCACCGGCGCCCAGGTCGGCGCCCTCGCGGCGATCGCCGCGGTGCTGGTGCTCGCCGGATGGCGCACGCTCCTCGCGGCCCGCCGCAGGACGGACGCGGGGAGCGGACGATGAGCCCTGCGCGTCTCCTGCGGGCGGTGGCCCGTACGGTGGCGGCGCTCGGAATGACCGTCGCCGCCCTCGCCGGGACCGCGGTCCCGGCCGTTGCCGACCCGCAGCCCATGGGCCGCTGCACGACGTCCTCCGGCGCGGTGCTGGCCGTCGACTTCAGCCGCTGGGGCGGCCCGATCTACCGCTCCTGCGGTACGACCCCGACCACCGGCTACGAACTGCTCAACCAGGGCGGCTGGCGTACCACTGGCACGGGACACGATGGCCCGGCGTTCATCTGCCGCATCGGCTACAGCGGGTTCCGGAACGGCAAGCAGTACCCGACCGCCGCCGAGGACGACTGCGTCCTCACCCCGCCCGCCTCCGCCTACTGGTCGTACTGGCACGCCGACCCGGACGACACGGACTGGACCTACAGTCGGCTCGGCGCCATGCTCTACAGGCCCAAGCCGGGGAGCGTCGACCTCTGGATCTTCGGTGGCACCGACATCGAGGGCACCAAGGGGCGCCCGAAGGTCACCCCCGACCAGCTGCGCGCCCACAACAGCCGCCCGCGGGGCGACGCGGGCAAGCCCGCCCCCACCGGCAAGGCACCCACGCTGCCGCCCGACGTCGACACCGGGCCCGCACCCGAGAAGCGGGCCACCAAGCCGCCCGAGACCACCTCGCCGAAGCCGGAGAAGGCCAGGCCAAGCGCGTCACACTCGCCAACACCGAGCCCGACGACCAGGCCGACGACCAGGCCGCCGACCAGCTCGACGCCTTCGCCGGCGGCGGCCGCACCGCCCTCCGGCCCCAGCGTGGTCGACGCTGCCCCCGCCGCCGACGCCCGGCACGACGCCGGGTCGATCGCGCCCGTGGTCACCGGCGCCGCACTCGCCGTCCTGATCGGCGCTGCGGCAGCGGTCGTGGCCCGTCGGCGGCGTCGTAGCGAGTGACCGCGGTGACCCGTACGACCGTGGCGGCGCCCGCCACCGGGTCCGGCCCGTCACCGGACGCGGGCGGGCGGCGCCTGCCGCGCACGCTGCACCCGGTGGCCTGGTGGGTGTGGGCCCTGGCCCTGGCCACCGCCGTCAGCCGCACCAACAACCCGCTCCTGCTGTTCCTCGTCCTCGCCGTGCTCGGCTATGTCGTCTCTGCCCGGCGCACGGAGGCGCCCTGGGCGCGCGGCTTCAAGTACTACCTGTACCTGGCTCTGACGGTCGTGGCGATCCGCGTCGTCTTCCGCGCCGTCTTCGCCACCGGCATCACGCCCCGTGACCACTTCCTCTTCTCCCTCCCGCACATCCCCACCCCCCACTGGTACGCGGGCATCAGGATCGGCGGCCCGGTCTCCCTGGAAGCGGTGCTGTCGGCGGCGACCGACGGGCTGCGGCTGGCATGCATGCTGTGCTGCATCGGCGCGGCCAACACCCTCGCCAACCCCAAGCGCGCGCTGCGCGTCCTGCCCGGCGCACTGTACGAACTCGGCGTCGCCGTCACCGTCGCGATCAGCGTGGCGCCGCAGCTCGTGCAGAGCGTGCAACGCGTCGCGCGGGCCCGGAAACTGCGAGCCGGACGGACGCGGGGCATGAGGGCGCTGCGCGGCATCGTGGTCCCGGTGCTGGAGGACGCCCTGGAGCGGTCGCTTCGCCTGGCCGCCGCCATGGACTCTCGTGGCTACGGCCGGGCGGGCACGGCCACCCGCCGCTCCCGCCGGATCACGGGCGCGCTGATGCTGCTGGGCATGTGCGGCCTGTGCGCCGGAGCGTACGGGCTGTTGGACGCGACCGCGCCCGCGTTCCTGGGCCTGCCCGCCATGGGGCTGGGGGCGGTGCTGTGCGTGGCGGGCCTGCGCCTGGGCGGCCGACGTGTCACCCGCACCACCTACCGCCCCGACCCCTGGCGCCTGCCCGAGTGGGCCGTGGCCGGCAGCGGCGTCCTGTCCGCGATCCTCCTCTTCAGCAACCTCGGCTACGACCCAGCCCAGCTCAACTCCACCTTCTACCCGCTCACCTGGCCCGGCCTGCCGCTCGTGCCGACCGCCGCGATCCTCCTGGCCGGAACGGCCGGGGTCGTCGCACCCCCGCCCGGCCCTGTCCAGAGAGGCGACGCCTCGTGATCACCTTCGACCAGGTCACCATCCACTACGACGACGCGCCCGAGCCCGCGCTGCGCGACGTCGACCTCACGGTGGAGGAAGGCGAACTCTGCCTCGTCGTCGGGCACACGGGCGTCGGCAAGTCGACGCTCCTCGGCGCCGTCAACGGACTCGTACCGCACTTCACCGGCGGCACGCTGTACGGGCGGGTCACCGTCGACGGCCGGGACACCGCCCACCACCCACCCCGCGAACTCGCGGATGTCGTGGGCGTGGTCGGCCAGGACCCGATCGACGGCTTCGTCACCGACACCGTCGAGGAAGAACTCGCCTACGCCATGGAGCAGCTGGCGACGCCTCCGGCGACCATGCGCAAACGCGTCGAGGAGACCCTCGACCTGCTCGGCTTGGCCGACCTGCGCCACCGAGCCCTGCACGAACTCTCCGGCGGCCAGCAGCAGCGCGTCGCCATCGGCTCCGTCCTCACCGCCCACCCCCGCATCCTCGTCCTCGACGAACCCACCTCCGCCCTGGATCCGACGGCCGCCGAGGAAGTCCTCGCCGCCGTCACCCGCCTCGTCCACGACCTCGGCGTCACCGTCCTCATGGCCGAGCACCGCCTCGAACGCGTCGTCCAGTACGCCGACCGCGTCCTGCACCTGCCCGGCGACGGCCACGCCCGCATCGGTCCACCCGCCGACATCCTGCGCACGTCCACGATCGCGCCACCGATCGTCGAACTGGGCCGCGCCGCCGACTGGTCCCCACTCCCGCTGTCCATCCGCGACGCCCGCCGCGCGGCCGTACCCCTTCGCGCCCGGCTGGCCGACCGCACGCCGGACCCCGTCCGCCCGGCCCCGGCGGAGGACCGTGCACGGCTGCTGACCGCACGAGGCGTAACCGTCACCTACAAGAGCGTTCCCGCGGTCCGGGAAGTCGACCTCGACCTGCACGCGGGCGAGGTGACGGCCCTCATGGGCCGCAACGGCTCCGGCAAGTCCTCCCTCCTGTGGGCCCTCCAGGGCTCCGGCCCGCGCCGCGCCGGGACGGTGAAGGTCACCGAACCGCACGGCCGGGCGGGCACCGATCCGCACACCGTGACCGCCGCCCGCGCCCGAACGCTCGTCGGCCTGGTCCCGCAGACCCCCGCTGACCTGCTCTATCTGGAGAGCGTCGCACAGGAACTCGACCAGGCCGACGCCGAATCGGGCACCGCGGAGAGCGCCCGCGCGATCCTGGACCGGCTCGCGCCCGCCATCGACGACGCCACCCACCCCCGCGACCTGTCGGAGGGACAGAAGCTCGCCCTCGTCCTGGCCATACAGCTGGCGGCCGCACCCCGGGTGCTGCTCCTGGACGAACCGACCCGCGGACTGGACTACCGGGCAAAGACCGCCCTGATCGGCGTCGTCGACGCACTCGCTGCGGAGGGAAGGTCGGTGGTGATCTCCACTCACGATGTCGAGTTCGCCGCACGGGCCGCCGACCGTGTGGTCGTGATGGCGGAGGGAGACATCGTCGCCGACGGCCCGACCGCGGACGTCATCGTCTCCTCCCCCGTTTTCGCGCCGCAGACCGCGAAGATCCTCGCCCCGCTGCCGTACCTGACGGTCGCCCAGTTCGTGGACGCCCGGTCGGCCGCGAGCGGTGAAGGGACGGCCCATGACATCACTTGAGGCCGCGGCGATCCGACTCACCGCCCGCGTCGGCGTCGTCATGACGCTGGCCGCCTTCCTCGGAGTCGTCGCGTTCTTCTGGCCGTTCGTCGTCGCCCCCGGGAAGTTCGGCTCGAACTACGCGCCCCCACTGATCTTCGGCGTACTGCTGCTCCTCGTCCTGTGCGTGGTGTTGTCGGAGATCGCGGAGGGCGGCATCGACTCCAAGGCCCTGGCCATGCTGGGCGTCCTGTCCGCCGTCAACGCGGCCCTGCGCCCGCTGGGCGCCGGGACCGCCGGCATCGAGACCGTCTTCTTCGTCCTGGTCCTGGCCGGACGCGTCTACGGCCCCGGCTTCGGCTTCACCCTCGGCTGCACATCTCTGTTCGCCTCCGCACTCATCACCGGCGGGGTCGGCCCGTGGATGCCCTACCAGATGTTCGGCTGCGCGTTCGTCGGGATGCTCGCCGGATTCCTGCCCCCAGCGAACGGCCGGCGCGAGGTGCTGCTGCTGGCCGTCTACGGCACGCTGTCCGGCTACCTCTTCGGCTTCCTCCTCAACCTCTCCTTCTGGCCATTCGCCCTGGACCCGGGCAGCTCCATCGCCTACCTCCCCGGCCTGCCCTTCACCGACCAATGGCAGCGCTACATCGCCTTCGACCTCGCGACGTCGCTGGGCTGGGACACGGGACGGGCCGTCACGAATTTCGTCTGCATCCTGCTGGCCGGCCCGGCGGTGCTCACCACCTTCCGGCGCGCCGCACGCAGGGCGCGGTTCCGCGCGCCGGTGCGCTTCGACGCGCGGTGAGGACGGCCGGGAGGGCGCCCCGGCGCCCTCCCGGCCGTCCACCGCCTCAGGCTTCCGAGAGCTCTGAGCGGACCGTGCGGGCGGCGGCGACCAGGTTCTCCAGGGCGGCACGGGTCTCGGGCCAGCCGCGGGTCTTCAGGCCGCAGTCGGGGTTGACCCACAGCCGTTCGGCGGGGATCGCCTTCAGGCCCGTACGCAGCAGAGCCGCGGCCTCCTCAGCGCTCGGGACACGGGGGGAGTGGATGTCGTACACGCCGGGTCCGGCTTCGCGCGGGTAGGCGTGGGCGGCCAGCTCCCGGGCGACCTGCATATGGGAGCGGGCGGCCTCCAGGCTGATGACGTCGGCGTCGAGGTCGTCGATCGCCTGGACGATGTCGCCGAACTCGGCGTAGCACATATGCGTGTGGATCTGGGTGTCCGGGCGGACCCCGGCCGTCGTGAGCCGGAACGCCTCCGTGGCCCACGCCAGGTAGGCGGGACGGTCGGCGGACCGCAGCGGGAGCGTCTCGCGAAGGGCGGGCTCGTCGACCTGGATGACCGAAGTGTCCGCCGCCTCCAGGTCTCCCACCTCGTCGCGCAGGGCGAGGGCGACCTGCCGGGCGGTCTCGCCCAGGGGCTGGTCATCGCGGACGAAGGACCAGGCGAGCATGGTGACCGGCCCGGTGAGCATGCCCTTGACCGGACGTGAGGTGAGGGACTGGGCGTAGGTCGCCCAGCGCACCGTCATAGGCTCGGGGCGGGAGATGTCGCCGACGAGGATCGGCGGGCGGACGTAGCGGGTGCCGTAGGACTGGACCCAGCCGTGCTGCGTGGCCAGGTAGCCAATGAGCTGTTCGGCGAAGTACTGGACCATGTCGTTGCGCTCGGCCTCGCCGTGCACCAGCACGTCCAGCCCCGCCTCCTCCTGGAAGGAGATCACCTCCTGGATCTCGGCCCTGATCCGCTCCTCGTAACCGGCGGCGTCGATCCGACCCGCGCGGAGGGCGGCGCGGGCGCTGCGCAGTTCGCCGGTCTGCGGGAAGGACCCGATGGTGGTGGTCGGCAGCAGTGGCAGGCCGAGGTGGGCGCGCTGGGCCGCGGCTCGTTCGGCGTACGGCTGTGAGCGGCGGGCCTCGGCCTCGGTGACGGCGGCGGCGCGGGCCCGTATGGCGGAATCGTGAGTGATCGGCGAGCCCGCACGGGAGGCGAGGGCGGCCCGGTTGGCGGCGAGTTCGGCGGCGATCGCGTCGGTGCCGTGCGTCAGGCCCTTGGCCAGGGTGACGATTTCGGCGGTCTTCTGGCGTGCGAAGGCGAGCCAGCGCAGGACCTGCGGTTCGATGTCCCGTTCGGCGGCGGTGTCGAGGGGGACGTGGAGAAGGGAGCAGGAGGCCGAGACATCGACCTGGTCGGCCAGACCGAGGAGCGTGCCGAGGGTGGCGAGCGAGGCCGACAGGTCGTTGACCCAGATGTTGCGGCCGTTGACAACACCGGCGACCAGGCGCTTGCCGGACAGTCCACCGACGGCGGCGAGCGCGTCGAGGTTGCCGGACGCGCTCTCCGTGAAGTCCAGCGCGAGCCCTTCGACCGGGGACTTGGCCAGCACGGGCAGGGCCTCACCCAGGCGGTCGAAGTACGAGGCGACCAGGAGTTTCGGCCGGTCGGTGAGGGCGCCCAGCTCGCGGTAGACGCGCTCGGCGGCGTTCAGCTCGGCCGACGTACGGTCCTGGACGAGGGCGGGCTCGTCGAGCTGCGCCCACTCGGCGCCCGCCGCTCGCAGGTCGGCCAGGATCTCCGCATACACCGGCAGCAGCCGGTCCAGCAGGGTGATCGGCTCGAAATCCGCGGGCGCGTCAGGGGCCGGCTTGGCGAGCAGGAGGTAGGTGAGGGGGCCGACGAGGACAGGGCGCGGGGTGTGGCCCAGCGCGAGGGCTTCCCGCACCTCACCGACCTGCTTGGCCGAGTCGGCGGCGAACACGGTGTCGGGCCCCAGCTCCGGGACCAGGTAGTGGTAGTTGGTGTCGAACCACTTGGTCATCTCCAGCGGCGCCACGTCCTGGGTGCCGCGCGCCATGGCGAAGTACCCGTCGAGCGGATCGGCGGTGACGGCTTCCCGATGGCGGTGGGGGATCGCGCCAACCATGACGGTGGTGTCCAGGACGTGGTCGTAATACGAGAAGTCGCCCGTCGGAACCTCGTCGATACCGGCGTCGGCCAGTCGCCGCCACTTGGCGCCGCGGAGTTCAGCGGCGGTCCGCTGGAGGGCGTCGGCGGTGACGCGGCCCTTCCAATAGCCCTCGATCGCCTTCTTCAGTTCCCGGTTGGGTCCCTGGCGGGGGTAGCCGTACACGGTGGCCCGTGCTGCCGCGGCTGCGGGTCGGGTGGTCACGGAGATCTCCTTCGCGAGATGAATCCCTGAGATCCCGGGGACGGGACGAGGGTGCGAAGGGTGACGGAACCGGACGGCGACGATCTCGCACGGCACTGCGCTGTCGTCCGTCCGGTTGGTACGCCGACCCGCCCTCGAGGTCACCGGGATGTCCGCGTACGAGTCGTTCGCGCGCGGGCAACGGGCAGGTCTTCGGACTCGCGGGCACGTCCCTGTCGTACGAGACACCTACTGGCCGTCGCTTCCCGGGCCCTCGGCGGGCCCAGTGCATATGACGGCGGTCGTTCCCGCTCACCGCTGCGGGGCAGTCCCGGATTCCCACCGGGTTCCCTCTTACGACGCATCCCGCCTGGCGGACGGGGCGAACCAGCTGCGCCGACCAGCTTAGGGGGTGGCGCCCTCTCTTGGAGGATCTTGCCCGCATCCGACGCCCGAACGGTTGCGCAGCACCGTCTCCAGGTACTCCGCGATGGCGTCCCGGTTGCGCACCAGGCAGGTGATGCGCTCGGTCATCCGGTCGCGCTCGTGCTCCAGCGTGGCGATCATCTCCGGTGTGGCGTCGGAGAAGTGGATGACCCGGGGCTTGTCGAGACAGGGGAGGATCTGCTTGATGATGCGGGTCGGCAGTCCGGCGTCGAGCAGCCCCCTGATCTGCATGACCCGGTCCACGAACCGCTCGTCGTAGTCCCGGTAGCCGTTCGGGCAGCGATCGGCGGCGATCAGCCCCTGCTCCTCGTAGTAGCGCAGCAGTCGGCGGGGCGTGCCGGTGCGCTCCGACAGCTCTCCGATGCGCATGTGTTCCCCCTCGCACCCGGTCGCTTGACCTTCACATCAATGTGACGGTTCGAGCATACGCGTCGTGCGCAACGACACCACATACCCAGCCGGGTCCCGTGCCGGGACCGAGGAACAGGACCGGAAGCTCCCCCTGCCCGCGCTGCTGGCGCTGGCCACGGCCGTCTTCATCACCAGCCTCACCGAGACGCTGCCCGCCGGGGTGCTGCCCGCGATGGGCGCCGACCTGGGCGTCGGCGAATCCGCGATGGGCCAGTCGGTGACGATCTACGCGATCGGGACCGCGCTCACCGCCATCCCGCTGTCCGCCGCCACCGCCGGATGGCGCCGCGGGCGACTCCTGCTGACGGCGATGGCGGGCTTCGCCGTCGCCAACACGGTCACCGCGGCCTCGGCGAGCTATCCCCTGACCATGGCGGCCCGCTTCGTCGCCGGGGTGGCCGCGGGCCTGGCCTGGGCGCTGCTGGCCGGATACGCCCGTCGTATGGCGCCCGCCCACCTGCGGGGCAAGGCGGTCGCGATCGTTATGACCGGCATACCGGTCGCCCTGTCGCTGGGCGTGCCGGCCGGCACCTTCCTCGGCGAACTGCTCGGCTGGCGGGTGACGTTCTCCGTGATCACCGTGCTCGCCGTCGTCCTGATCGGGTGGATCGCCGCGCTGGTCCCCGACTACCCGGGACAGCGCCGGGAGGGCCGGGCCCCGATGCTGCGGGCCCTCACCGCCCCCGGCGTGGTGCCGGTCCTCTTCGTCACCCTGGTCTACGTGCTGGCCCACACCATCCTCTACACGTACATCGCCACATTCCTCGACCGGCTCGACATGGGCGACTTCACCGACCTCGTCCTGCTGGTCTTCGGCGCCGCCTCCATGGTGAGCATCTGGGCCGTGGGCGCCCACATCGACCGCCGGCTGCGGGGCCTCACCATCGCCGCCACCCTCCTGTTCGCCGCGGCGGCCGCCGTCCTGGCGGTGCCGGCCGAAAGCCGCGCCCTGGTCTACGGGGCGGCGGCGCTGTGGGGCCTGGGCTGGGGAGGCGTCCCCACGCTCCTGCAGACGGCCGTGGCCGACGCCGGAGGCGAGGCGGCGGACTCCGCGCAGGCCATGCTCGTCACCCTGTGGAACGCGGCCATGGCCGGCGGCGGGGTCGTCGGCGGGATACTCCTCGACCTCCTCGGCTCCGGCGCCTTCCCCTGGAGCGTCCTGCTGCTCCTGGCGCCCGTACTGGCCGTGGTGACCGCCGCCCGCGCCCACGGCTTCCCCGCCGAGCGGGCGGCCGCGGACTGAGGTCGCGGGCCGGGGTCGCGGGGGCGGCTGGGGCGTGGCTAGGCGACGCCCCCGCGGGCGCGGCGCTCGGCGGCGGCGTGCCACCAGCCGGGCGGGGACGGCCCGTCGACCCGCGCGGTCGGCTGGTCGGGGTGCAGTCCGAGGCGGCGCAGCGCGTCAGGGTGTACGTGGACCTGGATCCAGCCGTGCCAGTGGCCGTCGGGCCCGATGCCGCACAGGAGGTCGCAGCGGATCTCCTCCTCGGGCCGGAAGGGCATCCAGTCGATGCCTCGGTCGCGCAGTCAAGCGCGCGTGGCCGCCTGGGGATGCGGGCGGCCGGGCAGGTTCTCGTAGACCGCGACGGTGATCCAGGGGGCCGGGCTCTGCGTGGTCATGACGCCCATGATGCCCGAGCCGCCGCTGCGGCCCCGAGCGGTGGCCCCGAGCGGCGGCCCCGAGAAGCGGCGGCCCCGGGCCCCGGACGACCAGACCCCGGTCGCCTGGATGACCACGGCGACCGGGGCCGGGGCCGGGGCCCACACCGGGGCTCGGCGCCCGTGGCCGGGCTCAGTATTCGTCCACCGAGGTGCCCTCGGGCACCCGGAAGCAGGCGGACACGAGATGGAACATGATCCCGGGCTCCGCGCCGCTCCTCTTGGCGTCCCGCTCGGTCGGGATCAGCAAGGTGGCCTTGAGGGTGAACTTCTTCCGGGTGGAGTCGGCCATCACGTACGGGGACGCGGCGACGGTCGGCTCCCGCCCCTCGTGGACGATCTCCCAGCCGTGCCGGGGGAGATCCTCCGTGAGCCCCTGCCAAGCGGCTTCGAGGTCCCCGACCGGCACGCCGTACACCGACCACAGATGGCGGATGACATAGAACCTCTCGGGGTCCAGCTCGCCGCACACGTCCACGCCCGGCCCTGGCGCGGTCGTCTTCCCCTTCACCCGCAGCAGGTCGTACAGCTCGCTGGAGAGCGCCCTGGCCTCCTCGCGGGGCGCGGAGACCTCCCGCACCTCGGGCGTGTAGCCGAGACCGGGGTCATCGGCGTCGGACATCGAAAACCACCCCGCTATTTCAACTGAACCTCGTCATAGCGTCCCACCACGACTCTGGCCTGGTTCTCCAGGCTCTCCGAACCGGCCAGCCAGTAGTTTCCGTGCCCGTGGGTGTCGGTGCCCATCTGCTTGGCGCCGAAGACGGGACGGGA